>NZ_JBVHFW010000011.1:0-363478 GCF_055562135.1 Actinoplanes sp. NPDC021490 | reverse complement strand
AGTACCCCCGAAAGGGCCTTTCCGCTCGACTTGCATGTGTTAAGCACGCCGCCAGCGTTCGTCCTGAGCCAGGATCAAACTCTCCAACAAAAACTGTTGAAAAACTGTCCCGGCAACATAAATGCTGCCAAAGGAATCCCAAACCAAACTCCCCCCGCAATAAAGCGGAAGCAAGCCGGCCGGGGTATAACTAATTGGCACTGGCTTATCAAGCACCCTGTTGAGTTCTCAAAGAACAACCACACCCGGCCAACCGCTCCGGGGCACTCGCTCAACTTTACTAGGTCTTCCTGGCCGTGTCAACCGGTTTCTCCCGGTTGGTGCCGCTTCGTCCTAGTACCCCACGTCCTGAAGCGCGCAGCATCGCTGCGATCCGCAGTTCGAAGGATTTGGCAGGACGGCCGTAGCGGATCTCTCCGCTGCCTCGCCCGTTTCCCTGCCGGCTCGCAAAACATTACACGCGCGTTGCCTGGCCTCCAAATCGGGTACCACTGTCTCGCATATGAGCAGCTCAGCGCGGGGAAACCGGAAAATCCTCAGGGCTGAGCGATCTCCACCAGGCCATCCAGCACCCGAACGCGGAGCAGAGGCTGGTCGGCCGAGGCCGGTCCGTGGACGACCACGCCGTCGCGAAGGCGGAAGGTGCTTCCGTGCCACGGGCAGACAACGCAGCCCTCCGGCGTGACCTCGCCTTCGCCCAAGGGTCCGCCCTCGTGGCTGCAGCGCTCGATCATCGCCGTCACGTCTTGGCCGTCGCGCCACAACAGGATCGGTACATCCCCGACGGTTCGTGTCACCGGCTTGCGCGACGGCAGCTCGGCCAGCGAGCCGACCGACGTCCACGACGACGGCACTCGCGTCAGCTCCGTCGCCGCATGGCTGATACCGGCACCACGGGCGTACGACAAATGGCCGCCCAGATAGGCACCCACCCCGATCACCGTCAGCCCGGCGAAGCTCAGCGACCGCCCGGAGCGTCCGCGGAGGCGGGCGACGAGGGACGCACCGTAGAGGCTGAGCCCCACCGCGTTCGCGGCCGCATGCACCAGCCCCACGCGCTGACGGTCCTTGGTCAGCTCCGACCAGTCGACCCAGCCGGCGGCGATGGCCGGTGCGGCACTCGCCGTGCCCACGCCGATCAGCGTGGTCGCCGCCTTGTGCCCTCCCGGAACGAGGTCGAGCACGGCGGCCGATATGAACGAGCCCGCGGGAAGCTGCACCAGAACCGGATGCAGAGCATGACCCAGCCAGGTGCCGTGCAGCAGGTCACGCAGCCGGCGTGGCTTGGCCACCGCGTTCACCGCCGCCTGCAGCTTCTCGGTGACGCCGTCGAGTGAGCGGGCCTCTTCGAGCCGGTTGAGGATCTGCATGACAGTCGGGTTCCCGCACCCGGAGCGCCGAAACTCGGAGCCGAGCATGGTGGCTCGGATACCCGGGTACATCCCGGCGATGGAAACGGTGGATCGGCTCGAGCCCGGCGACCACGCCTGTCTGACCTACACCGATACCGAGGAGCGGCTCGACCTTCTCGCCGCCTTCGCCGACCGGGGTCTGCAGCTCGGCGAGCGGGTGCTCTGCTTCACGGACGCCCCGGTGGCCTCCGACCTTCGGGAACGCGGAGTGCAGGCAGGTGAGTTGGTGCTGCCGGTCCAGGAGCTGTGGGGTCCGGGTGGGGCGCCGGACGCTTCGGCGATGGTGCGCCGGTTGGCCTCCGAGCGCGATCGGTCGCCCCGCGGTCTGCGGGTCGCTCTCGACATGTGCTGGGCGGCGCGGCCGCAGGCGGGCGCGGAACAATTACTGGCCTTCGAGAACGAGGTGGCCAAGCTTTTCGCGGACGGCGGGCTCACCGCGCTTTGCGAGTACGACCGGGAGGCGTTCGATCCGGTCACTTTGGCGTACGCCGCCCGGACCCATCCCCGTACGGTGACCGCGGCCGTTTATCACGAGGACGCCATGGTGCGAATCTGCCGGCAGCACGTGCCTCCGGGTATTCGGGTCGCGGGCGAACTGGACGTGAGCCGGGCCGGCGCTCTGCGGGACGCGCTGGCCGAGGCCGTACGCCTGGATCCTGATGTGCATTTGAATCTCGCCGCTCTGCGCTCGCTGGACGACGGCGCGGCCGCGGTAATCGTGCGGGCCGCGGCGGGGCTGCCCCGTAATCGGCACATGATTGTCGTCGGTGACCGGCAGGCCGGGCAGAGCCTGCGGGTGGCCGGCGCTCACGGCGTACCGAATCTGAGGTTGTTGGTTCGCGACCGTTAGCGCATTAGCGTGCCGCTCATGGATGGCTTGATCGCACCGGGTTTCGAGGCTGTCGGCGACGCGTTCGCGACCGATCCGCGCGGAGGGTCGGCGCTGACGATTCTGCGCGACGGTGAGCCGGTGGTCGAGGTGGTCGAGGGCTGGCGCGACGCGGCCCGCACCCGGCCCTGGGATCAGCACACGCTGGTTCAGGTCTATTCGACCGGGAAGCCGGTCATCGCCATGGCGGTGGTGATTCTGGCCGGCCGCGGTCTGGTCGACCTCGATGCGCCGATGTCCGCTTACTGGCCGTCTTTTCGAACCCCGGCTTCCGTACGCCAGGTCTTGTCACACACTTCCGGCCTCCCCTCCTTTCCCGTTCCCCGTACGTCGTCCGCGTTCGCCGACTGGGATCTGCTCTGCGCCGACCTGGCCGCGGCCGAGCCGGAGTGGGAACCGGGAACGGTGGCCGCCGAGCACGCCTTGACGTACGGGCATCTGCTCGGGGAATTGGTGCGCCGGGTCGACGGCCGGACGCCCGCGCAGTTCATCGCCGACGAGCTCGGATTCGATTTCGGGTTCGCGTTGTCCGATGCCGACATCGCGCGCTGCGCCGAACTCGAGTTCGACGGCCCCGACTGGCCCGCCCGCAACGCCGGCGAGCCGGGGTCGATGAAGTGGCGCGCGGTCAGCAACCCGTCCGGCGCCCGGGATCTGGACGTCATCAACAGCGATCTGTGGCGGCGCGCCGCGGTTCCGGCGGTCAATCTGCACGCGACCGCGACCGGGGTGGCCCGTTTCTACGCGGCGATTCTCGACGGTTCGCTTCCGGCGGTCGCGGTTCCGCAGTTCGTCGGCCCGGATCTGTTCATCGGCTCGGACACGACCTGGGGTCTGGGTGTGCAGATCGAGCCGGACGGCACGTGGGGTCACGGCGGGCTGGGCGGTTCGGCCGGATACGCCGATCCGGGCCGGGGACTGGCCATCGCGTACGTGAGCAGGCGTCTCGGCGACTTCGCCGCGCTGGACCGGATCGAAGCCGCATTGCCCCGGTAGAAATCCTTATCCGCCGCCACCCCCCAGCCGATTCTGGCCTTCGCGGAAGAGGGTTCACAAGGAGGCGGCCGTGAGGAGCGGTGGCAGACAGGGCTGGTGTCTGTCGTTCTCGCGGCCTCCTCGCTGACGGTGCCCGCGGCATCGGCTTCGGCCGGTGCCGCGGGCATCGCCGGAAGGCTGGGATTCCGGAGGTCCTCAAGCACGTACGCTTGGCCGCCGAACCCGTAACGTGCGTCCATGACCAGTGGCCCCACCCGCTTCGGCAGCCGACCCGACGTAGTCCTGGCCCTGGTGCTGGACTGCCAAGACTTGGATCGGTCAGCCACTTTCTGGTGCGACGTGCTCGGCTACCGGGCGGAGCCCGCCTCGGCCGGCCCGTATCGAACCTTGCTGCCCGCCGACGGCAACGGCCTCGAGCTGCTGTTGCAGCGAGTGCCGGAGCAGAAACAAACCAAGAACCGCCTGCATCTGGACCTACGAGTCCCCGACTTGACGGCAGAAACCGCTCGAGTGCTGGCGCTGGGCGCCCGCCTTGTCACCACCGAGCCCATCGCCGAAGACGGCTGGACCTGGCACGTCTTCGCCGACCCCGACGAGAACGAGTTCTGCATTCTGCAGCCCCCGACGCACGCGTGAATTACCCCGGTGGGGCTGCGCGGCGGACGGACCGGGCCAGTGCGCCGACACCGACCAGGGCCGTGCCGCCGATCAGAAAGAACAAGCCGGCGGCTCGAAAGTCATTGACACGATCCACAGGGGCGCCCGCCGTGTCGAAGTTCAGCTCGCCACCCTCGATGTGAACGGCGACGCCCTGGTAGAACGTCACCCGCACCGGAAGGCCCGCCACGTTGTCGGGCAGCGGCCCGTGCAGGTCTGCCTCAGGGGAAACCCGGCGGCCGTCGACATCCACCGTGACCTGCCGGCTCGTCAACGCAGTCACGGTCGCGTCGACCGTGATCCGGCAGTCCGCCGAGGTGAACACCTGGCTCGGAGAACAGGTAGGGGCGTGCCGGAACCGGTCCAGGCCGACCGAGCCGAACAACGACCCCACCAACATCACAACGCCGACCGCCCAGAAGCCGACCAACGCCAGAAGCGCTCTACGCGCGGGTGAAGTCATCGCCACTCACAGATCCATGGTCGTATCCCGGCGCAAACGACCACGACGCTGCCCCGAATCGGCCACGGAACCACCGCACAGTCGTAAGGATGAAGAAATGTACGGTGCATCCGCCCCACGCGATGGAACGGGAACCGTCTTTGTCCGTGAACTCCACGCCGGGGAGTTCACGGCGATCTGGCAAGGCGACGACGACCAGCCGGGGGCCCACATCGACATAGACGGAACACGCAGCGAAGTCCTCGCCTGGGTCAGCCGCTGCCGCGCAGCGAAGTTCCTCGCCCGCAACCCCGAGCGGGGAGACTACGTCCCCTTCACGGTGACCGACGGGACCATCGGCGAACTGCCCTTCTGACCAATGCCGGCAGACCGGTCATCGCCGGAAACCAAGCGGCTTCTAAGGGCGACTGCGTCTCGGCGCGCGCCGCTCGAAAGCCGCTGCGAGCAATTCGTGAGCAACCGCCCCGATTGAGGCAACATGGCCCGGAAAGCAAAACGTCCACCGTGCGTTTCCGCAGGTGGACGGTGCTCAGTGCCCGGCGAAGAGCCTGGTGGCCAGGGGCGGGGTCGAACCGCCGACCTTCCGATTTTCAGTCGGACGCTCGTACCAACTGAGCTACCTGGCCTTGTGTTGCTTGCGGTCCTGACGGGACTTGAACCCGCGACCTCCGCCTTGACAGGGCGGCGAGCACTCCAACTGCTCCACAGGACCTAGCTCTTTACTGCTTTGGTGCTCTTTACTGCTCCGGTCAGTCTAGCGAACCGTGTTGGCCGCTAACTTACCAGTACCCCCAACGGGATTCGAACCCGTGCTACCGCCTTGAAAGGGCGGCGTCCTGGGCCACTAGACGATGAGGGCAACTCCGCAAGTATTGCATGTCTGCAATGCTTTGCAGCTTTGACCCCAACCGGGCCCCCGCTTGAGGCTTGGAAAGCATACGTGATCCCCCGCCTCCTGACCAAACCGGTATCCCCTTCCGGGCGGCGGCGCTCTGACCTGGGGAAACGTCAGGCCACGGCGGCGGCGATGGTTTGTACGGCTGAAGGGAGGTCGGTGAGCTGGACCACGCCGGGGGGTAGTTCGGCGGGCCAGCCGGGGCCGGCCGCCGCCACGAGCAGGGGCGGGTGGGGGCGGGTGGCCACGCGTTCGAGCTGGCTCGGGTCGGCGGAGACGGGGGTCTGCGACCACAGGACGACCACGGCGGGGCCGATGCGGTCGATCGCGTCGGCCATGGCTGCGGGGGGCACGCGGGCGCCGAACAGGCGGGTGGGCACGCCTGCTTCGGCCAGGGCGGCGGCCAGGGCCTCCAGGGGCAGCGTGTGTTGTTCCTCGTCGGCCGCGGCCAGCAGGACCTGAGGTGAGACGGAGCCGTCGGGGCGGCGCACCGCGCCCAGCGCCTCGGTGACCGCGCGGGACAGCAGGTGCTCGACCTCGATGAACCGCTTGGTGGCCTCGTACCGTTCGCCGATGCCGAGCAGGACGGGCATGACGACGTCGTTCCAGGCGCCGACCACCCCGCGTTCGGCGACCACCATCTCGAGGATGTCGCGCATTCCGGCGCCGTCCAGGCGCATGGCCGCCCGGGCCAGCCCGCGGGTGGCGGCCTCGGCGGGGCCGAGAGGGATGGCGTGCCCGCCTCCGTGACGCGCGGTGGGGGGCGGCAGGCCGTCGATGCTCTCCAGGGGCGTACGGCGGGCCCAGGCGGCGGCCTCGGCGGGCGCGACCCCCTGGGCGGTCAGCCGCCGCATCACCTGCAGGCGGTCGAGGTCTTGTTCCGTGTAGCGCCGGTGGTGGCCGGGCACGTGCTCGCTCGGTCCGAGGCCGTAGCGCTGGTGCCACGTACGCAACGTCGTGACCGCCACCCCCAGGCGGCGGGCCACGGCCCCGGCGGTCAGGCCCTCAACGACCATCGGGCCGGGCGGGACTGGCCTCGACTGCCCCGGTGGAGGCGGCGAGTCGCTGGGTCACGCCGAGGAGCCAGGGTGCGTACGCCCGGGGCTGGCTCTCCAGTTCGCCGAGCAGCATCGGCACCGACACCCAGCGCAGGTCGGCCACCTCGTCCGGGTCGGGCGAGGGGCGTACGCCGACGGGCAGGTCGCCCACCAGCACATGGTCGTACTCGTATTCGACGCGCCCGGTGGCCGGGTCTTCGGCGTAGTACGCGTACACGCCCACCTCGGTCAGCGGCACGTCGGCCACCCCGACCTCTTCGATCAGACGCCGGGCGGCCGCGACCGGCACCGCCTCGTCGGGCTGGGGGTGGCCGCAGCACGTGTTGGCCCAGCGCAGCGGGAAGCGTGTCTTGGCCGGCGCGCGCTGTTGCAGCAGCACCCGGCCCGACGGGTCGCGGAGGAAGACCGAGAACGCCCGGTGCAGCCGGCCGGGCGCCGTGTGGGCGTCGGCGACGGTGGCCGAGCCGAGCGCCACACCCTCGGCGTCGACCAGTTCGACCAGGTGGGATTCGCGGGCGGTCACGACGTCGCCCGGGTGACGCGGGCCGCCGCGAGCTTGCCGGAGATCAGCACCATGGGCACGCCGACGCCGGGCTGGGTGCCCGAGCCGGTGAAGACCACGTTCTCGAGGCCGGGGTGCAGGTTGGCCGGGCGGAACGGGCCGGTCTGGGCGAACGTGTGGGCCGCCGCGAACGGGGTGCCGGCCGCCATGCCCTGATCCTCCCAGTCGGCGGGGGTGATGATCTGCTGCACTTCGATGCCGGCGCCGAATCCGACGTAGCCGCGCTGTTCCAGGGTGCGGACCAGCGACGCCGCGTACCTTTCGCCGAGGCCGCCACGCCAGTCCATCGGCCCGGCGACCAAGTTGGGGGTGGGAGCGAGCACGTAGTAACTGTGCCGTCCGGCCGGGGCGAGCGATGGGTCGGTGTAGGTCGGGTTGGTGACCAGCAACGAGGGGTCGCTCATCAACTGGCCGCGGTCGATGATCTCGTCGAAGGTGCCCTGCCAGCGCGATCCGAAGTGGATGTTGTGGTGGGCGGTCTTGGTGTAGGCCTGCCGGGATCCGATGTGCAGAACCACGCACGACGGCGAGTACTTGAGGCGGCGCTGCCGGGCCGGGGGCAGCAGGTCGCGCTTGGCGATCGGCAGGTCGGGGTTGAGGACGACGACGTCGGCCGGGATGCGTTCGCCGTTGGCGGTGACGACCGCGGTGGCCCGGCCATTCACCGTTTCGACGTCGGTGACCGTGGTCTCGTACCGGAAAGTCACGCCGTGTTTCTCGGCCGCGCCGGCCAGGGCCCGCGGGACGGCGTGCATGCCGCCCTTGGGGAAGTAGACCCCGGCGACCGAGTCGAGGTAGGCGATCACGGCGTAGATGGCCATCGCGTCCTGCGGGGCCAAGCCGGCGTACATCGCCTGGAACGAGAAGATCCGTTGCGTACGAGGGTCTCGGAAGTACTGGTTAATCTTGGGTTGGAGCCGGCGGAACCCGCCCATGCCGAGCAGCTTGAGCAGGTTGAGGTTGACCAGGTCGAGCGGGGTGTCAAGGTTGCGATCGATGAAGTGATCGCGTTCGAGCTTCCACAGCTGCCGGGCGAAATCGACGAACCGCAGGTAGCCGTCGGCCTCCCGGGCGCCGCAGACGCGCGCGATCTCGGCCGCCATCCGGACCGTGTCCGTACGCACGTCCAGCGTGGACCCGTCGGGGTAATAGGCCCGGTAGGCCGGGTCGAGCGGCGTGAGCTCGAGCCAGTCCGACAAGTTCTCGCCGACGGCCTCGAGCGGTTCGGCGATCAGCTCGGGCATGGTCAGTACGGTGGGCCCGGTGTCGAAGTCATACCCGTCGACGGAGAGCCGGCCGGCCCGGCCGCCGGGCACGGATTCGCGTTCGACCACCGTCACCTGGCGTCCGGCCGCGGCCAGATGCAGGGCGCAGGCGAGCCCGCCGAGCCCGGCGCCGACGACGACCACCCGCTCGGTCGGTCCTGTCACGGTTCTCATGGATCGCACCTCCGGAAGGACATCATGCCGGTCGGTGCGTCACACGGACGGCAAGCTCGATGAGCGCGGCCCGCGCTTCTTCGGAAATCGGGGCACCGGCCAGGGCGGCGATGCCGTCGGCGACCCGCTCCTGGATCATCGCCTCGAGCCGGGCGGGCGCGCCGGTCTCGGTGATGACCTGGGCGCGGCGCTCAACCTCGGCCGGGTTCAGCCCGCCGGAGCCGACGGCGGGGTTGACGGCTCCGGCGGGGTTCAGGGTCAGCTCGGCCCGCTGCGCCGGGGTGGCGAGCTTGCGGGCGAGCATGAGCAGGGTGGTGGGCTTTCCGGTACGCAGGTCGTCGCTCACCGGCTTGCCGGTGACGGCCGGATCCCCGTACACGCCGAGCAGATCGTCGCGAAGCTGGAACGCCTCACCGACCGCGAGCCCGTATTTCCCGTACGCGGATTCGGTGTCGGCGTCGGTGTGGCCGGACAACGCGAGCCCGAGCTGCAGCGGGCGCTGGACGGTATAGCTGGCGGTCTTGTGCCGGGCGACCAGCAGCGCGCGCTCGACCGACCAGGCGCCGGGCTGACTCTCGCCCAGGACGTCGAGGTACTGCCCGGCGATCGCCTCGACCCGCATGCGGTCGTAGCAAGCGCGGACGGTGGGTGGCGCGTCGGAACGGGCCAGCAGCTGGTCGGCCCAGACCAGGCAGAGGTCGCCGATCAGGATGGCCGACGCCGAGCCGAATCGCTCCGGGTCACCGATGCTGAAGTCGTGCTCGTGCTGCCCGGCAAAGATGCGGTGCGCGGTCGGCATGCCCCGGCGGGTGTCCGACTCGTCCATGACGTCGTCGTGCACCAGCGCGAACGTGTGCATGAGCTCGAGGGCCGCGAAGGCCGGCAGCACCGGCTCGATCGGCGCGTCGGGACCCGCGATGCCACGCCAGCCCCAGTACGCGAACACCGGCCGCAACCTCTTGCCGCCGGCGAGCACCAGGTCACGGGCGGTGCGGGCGAAACGGCCGAGGGCGGGATCGATCGAGTCGAGCGTCCCGGTCTGCGCGGCCAGGAAGTCGGCCAGCGTGCCCTCGATCGCGTCCATCAGCGCGTGCGGCGACGCGCCCTGTCGGGGGATGCCCCGGTGCCGTTTTCCCTGGAGCGTGTCATTGGCCACGAGAGGTACCGTACCCTTACTTTGAAGTTGCGTCGATTCGTGCGTCGATTTTCTCCGGAGGCTTTCTCGTGGACATCGATCTGGCCGCTGCCTACGAGCGCTGCCGCGTGCTGCACAAGCGGCACGGCCGCACGTACTACCTGGCCACCAAACTTCTCCCGACCTGGAAACGACGGCACGTGCACGCGCTCTACGGATTCACCCGGTATGCCGACGAGATCGTCGATCAAACCTGGGAACTTCCTGCGGACGAGCGGGCCCGGCAGCTGAGCGAGTGGTCCGACGCGTTCGTCGCGGGCCTGCGCGGCGAGCCGGTCGACGACCCGCTGCTGCCGGCGGTGCTGCACACCATCGCGGTGTTCGACCTGGACGTCGACGACTTCGCGACGTTCCTGCGCTGCATGGCGATGGACCTCACGGTGACCGGGTATCGGACGTACGACGACCTGCTCGACTACATGGAGGGCTCGGCCGCCGTGATCGGCACGATGATGCTGCCGATCCTCGGGTCGCGCGATCCGGCCGCCGCCCGCGAACCCGCCCGGCAGCTCGGCTTCGCGTTCCAGCTCACCAACTTCATCCGCGACGTCGCCGAGGACCTCGAGCGGGGCCGGGTCTATCTGCCCGAGTCGCATCTCGGCCGCTTCGGCGTCACCCGGTCCGACCTCGAGCGCGGGCAGGCCACCCCCGAGATCAAAGAGCTCATCCGGTACGAGATCGGGGTCGCCCGCGAGCACTACGCGGCGGCCGCCCCGGGGATCGTGATGCTCGAGCCCGCCTCGCAGGCCTGCATGCGGACCGCGTACGCGCTCTACGGCGGCATCCTCGGCGAGATCGAAGCCAACGACTACGACCTCTTCGCCGGCCGCGCGACCGTCCCCAACCGCAAACGCGCCGCGGTGGCCGTGCGCAGCCTGCTGACCAAGCCGGGCACCCCGGTCGGGCTGGCGGCCTGACGTGCGGACCGCCGTCGTCCTTCTCACCCGGGACCTTCGCGTACGCGACAATCCCGCGCTCGCCGCCGCCTGCGCGAACGCCGAACGGGTCGTGCCGCTGTACGTGCTGGACCCGGCGCTCGGCCGGCTCTCGCCCAACCGCTCCCGCTTCCTGCACCAGGCCCTGGCCGACCTGCGCGCCACCCTGCGCGGCCTGGGCGGCGACCTGGTGATCCGGACCGGCGACCCGGTGCGCGAGACCATCGAGCTGGCCCGCTCGGTCAACGCCGAGGGCATCGGGATGGCGGCCGACGTGAGCCGGTACGCCCGGCGTCGCGAGAAGCGGCTCGAGGAGGAGTGCGAGCGGCACCGGATGTCGCTCAAGCTCTTCCCCGGCCTGACCGTGGTCGACCCCGGCGTGCTGCGGCCGGGCGGAGGCGGCAACTCGTACCGGGTGTTCTCCCCATACCACCGCTCCTGGCGGGCGGCCCAGTGGCGCGAAGAGGTAGCCACCCCGAGCCGGCTCACCCTGCCGGACGGCGTGACGCCGGGCCCGCTGCCCCCGCTGCCCGAAGGCGAGTCCCCGGACGCGGCCGACGGCGGCGAGACCGAGGCGCGCCGGATGTTCGCCACCTGGCTGCGGCACATCGGGCCCTACCCCGACCTGCACAACGACATGGCCGCCGACGGCACCAGCCGGCTCAGCCCGTACCTCCGCTTCGGTTGCCTCTCGCCCCTGGAACTGGCCAACGCCGCGATCAAGCACGACGCCGAGGAGTACGCGCGGCAACTGTGCTGGCGTGACTTCTATTACCAGGTCGCGCTGTCGATGCCGAAGCTGTCGACCGAACCGATCCGGCCCTCCGGCGACACCGAGTGGCGCGACGACGCCGACGCGCTGCAGCACTGGCAGGAGGGCACGACCGGAGTCCCCATCGTGGACGCCGGGATGCGTCAGATGCGCGCCGAGGGCTGGATGCACAACCGGGCCCGCCTGATCACCGCGGCCTTCCTGACCAAGCATCTCGGCGTCGACTGGCGGCCCGGAGTGCAGTGGTTCTTCCGCTGGCTGCTCGACGGGGACGTGCCCAACAACTCGGGCAACTGGCAGTGGGTGGCGGGCACCGGCAACGACACCAGGCCGTACCGGAAGTTCAATCCGATTCGCCAAGCACAACGATTCGATCCCGAGGGCGTGTACGTTCGGCGCTACGTACCCGAACTCAAGGGTGTCGAGGGCGGCGCCGTGCACCAACCCTGGCGTCTGCCGGACGAGGTCCGGCGTGGCCTCGACTACCCGGGGCCGCTCGAGTCACACCGAGATGAGGCGGTGTGGCTGCGGCCGTGACCCCGCCCGGTACGCCCGGGCGGGTCTCAGCGGGGTCCGCCGGCTCGTTGCGTCCGTCATAACGTCGAGGTCGGCGGGCCCCGCGCCCGTTCTCTTACCGCTTGTGCCGTTGCCTGTCCTACCGCAAGAAACGCTCTGGTGCACGTCAGCCGGGCCCCCGATCAGGCGATTCCCCAGCGGTAGCCTGATCGCGTGCCCGGATTGCAACCCCACGAGCTGAGGACCTACCTGGCGCTGGTCGAATCGGTCAACCTGCTCCAGCACGCCGTCGAGCAGCAGCTCCGCACCGACGGCGACCTCAGCGACATCCAGTTCCAGCTGCTGATGCGCCTCCTGGCCGCGAATGGCCGGCTCACCATGACCGAGCTGGCCGACGGCGTCGTCTACAGCCGGAGCGGCCTCACCTATCAGGCCGCCCAGATGGAAAAGGCCGGCCTGATCACCCGAGCCCCCCACCCCGACGACGAGCGCGCCACCCTGGTCACCATCACCGACGCCGGCCGGTCCCGCATCGACCGCGTGTTCCCCGGCCACGTCGAGGTGGTCCGACGCCTCCTGTTCGACCAGCTGACCGACGCCGACGTCACCAATCTGGGTCAAGCCCTTTCCCGCGTACGCGACCACATGCGCACCGAGCCCCCACGGTCAGCCGCCCCCCGCAAAAAGCCCCCACGCCGACCATGACCCCTTTCCCGTACGTCTGGACGTGGCGCCACCGAACGCTGACGTACCCCGGAGTCCAGACCCGGGTCCCCTGGTTCGGAGACGGCGTCGACCGTTCCGGCCAGCCCTGCCGAATCCTGATCCGAGGCACCCGAAACAGCGCCCTGCTCGAATTCGAAAACGGCTACCGAGTAATCACAAGCCGAGCCGGCCTGCGCCGCCGATAGGCACTTACGCATGGCCGAACGGCGGCGCCTGGTAGCCGTAGTAGCTACAGGTCGCCACGCGCTTCGCCTCGTCCACCCGGAAAATGCAGGTGACCATGTCGGCTCCGTTGTAGCTGCCCGGAATGACAGCGAATCGCCACCCCGGCATGTTGCTCATTCGCTGACCCACCAGCGCATCATCCAGCAGGTCCAGAAGCCACGTGTTGATGATGATGAGTAGATCCGGCGGCGGCTTCTCCAGCGCGGCCCAGTCGTCCAGGCACGTGTCGAACTTGAGCAGCGTCCAGGGTGCCGGCCTGTCAGCCACCGCCCGCTCGTTTCCTCGCCGCATCGATACGCGCCTGGATTCCTTCGCGGGTCAAAGGAGCTCCGGGGGCCGAATCGGCCGGTTGCACGGCAATTCTCTCGGCGAGCTTCTCGATCTGCTCACGACTCAGACGCGGCTCATCGGGCTCCAGCGCGGCCGCAGCCCGGGTGAACCAGTCGGTCAGCCAGACCCATTCGATCCGCGGATCCTCCGGCCGGGCAGCAGCAAGCTTCCACGGGTCGCCGGCGCGAACCAGAGTGCGCAGGTCGCCGGCACTGAGCTTGCCGTAACGGGACACGACATAGCCGACGGAGTTCACCTGCTCCCCCACCAACTCGTCCGACTCGTCACTGGCAAACGTTTCGACAACGGCACCGCCGGCCACCGCGAACAAGGGCTCGGCGTACAACGGCTCGCCGAGATCGCTCAGATGGTGGCCCTGGCAGAAATACAGCAGGCTGTTGAGCCGACTCGCGCCGAGTCCGGCAACTCGATCGTGCAGTGCGGCGGCGACGGTGCGAGCGCTGGCGGTCATCGGCGCAACATAACGCCGGGGCTGCCGTGTGGCTTTCCCTCGGACGGTCATTGCGGGGTTCGCAGTATCGGTCGGCATGATCTCGCCCTCGTCGTGACTTGTGACGATCTCATTACCGAAGGTAGTGGTGTCGCCGAGCCGACTCTGTCCTCGATCCGACATCAATAGCGAATCATCGATCGATTGCCTCGGTTGGTCAGCGCAGCCGGGCGGCCCGGGATTCCAAGTAGCGGCGTTCCGGCAGGCTCAGGGTCAGGCGGGCCGCCTGCAAGTATTCGTCTCGGGCGGCGACCACATCGCCGGCGCGTTCGAGCAAGTGGGCCCGGACGGCGGCCAACCGGTGGTGGTTGGCCAGGGCCGGGTCGGTGGCGGCTTCCGCCAGGGCTCGTAGCCCGACCAGCGGGCCGTCTACCTCGGACAGCGCCACGATTCGGTTCAGGGTGACCATCGGGCCGGGGGCCAGGGTGTTGAGCAGGCGGTAGAGGGACAAGATCTGCGGCCAGTCGGTGTCGGCGGCGGTTGTGGCCTCGTCGTGGACGGCGGCGATGGCCGCCTGCAGTTGGAACGGGCCTATTGCGGTGTCGCGCAGGGCAGCGGTGATGATTTCGACGCCCTCGGCGATCGCCGCGCGGTTCCAGCGGGTGCGGTCCTGGTCGGCCAGCGGCACCAAGGCTCCGTCGGGGCGGGTGCGGGCGGGGCGGCGGGCGTCGGTCAGCAGCATCAGGGCCAGCAGGCCGGCCGTCTCGCCGTCGTCCGGCCGGGCCGCGTGCAGCTGGCGGGTCAGGCGGATCGCCTCGGTGCTCAATTCGACGCGGTGCAGCGACGTGCCTGAGCTGGCCGTGTAGCCCTCGTTGAAGATCAGGTACAGGACCTGCCGTACGCCGGTCAGCCGGTTCGAAAGCTCGTCGGCGGCCGGCATCACGAAGCGGGCCCCGGCGTCGCGGATCTTCTTCTTCGCGCGGCTGATCCGCTGGCCCACCGTGCTTTCCGGCACGAGCAGGGCGCGGGCTATCTCGGCTGTGGTCAGGCCGCCCACGGCCCGCAGCGTCAGCGCCACCTGGGAGACCGGGGTCAGGGCCGGATGGCAGCAGAGCAGCAGCAAGGTGAGTTCGTCGTCGCCGCGCACCTCCGGAGCGGGGTCCGGCGGCAGCGTCTCGCGGCGGCGGCGGGCCTCCTCGTTGCGCAGCAGCTCGATGCGGCGCCGCGACGCCACCCGGATCAGCCACGCCCGCGGGTTGTCGGGCAGGCCTTCGACCGGCCACTGTCCGGCCGCGGCCAGCAGCGCCTCCTGCACCGCGTCCTCGCTCATGTCGAAGTCGCCGTAGCGGCGCACCACCGCGCCCAGCACCTGCGGCGCGGCGGTCCGCAAGACGTCCTCGAAAGAGGTCAGAACTCCCACCCGCTCATGTCCAGCACCGGCCGCACCTC
Organism: Actinoplanes sp. NPDC021490; assembly: GCF_055562135.1. Classification (NCBI taxonomy): domain Bacteria; kingdom Bacillati; phylum Actinomycetota; class Actinomycetes; order Micromonosporales; family Micromonosporaceae; genus Actinoplanes; species Actinoplanes sp. NPDC021490. The sequence continues at coordinate 348,508 of NZ_JBVHFW010000011.1, read as the reverse complement.
GACCCCGATGGTGGCCGCGTCGGGCACCTTGGCCGCCCACTCGTACGCGTCCTTCTCGCTGGCCACGTCGATCAGATAGAAGCCGGCAAGGTGTTCCTTGACTTCCGCAAAGGGGCCATCAGAGGCAAGCGGGCCGTCCGAGGCGAGCGGGCCGTCCGACACAACCGGGTCGCCGTCGCGGATCGTGACGAACCGGGCCAGCGACGGATCGGCCAGCCCTTCGGAGGCGACCAGCACCCCGGCCGACCCCATCTCGTCGGACAGTTTGAGGTGGCCCACCCCGAAGGCGGTCCGCTCGTCGTCGGTCATCTTGTCCCAGATCGCGAGGCTGCGCTCGTTCGACTGGATGAGGATCAGATATTTCACGGCGTCATCTCCTTTGCTCACCAGGATGTCGAAACCACGGCCCCGGCTTCGACGTCCCGGGCGAAAGTTGATGAAACCAATAAGGAGTCCAGCAATGCAGGAGATCCGAGAGCTCATCGAGCAGCGGGCCGCACGGCTGAGCGAGGGCGACGTGAAGGCGTTCCTGGCCTTTTCGGCGTCCGAGGTGGTCACGTTCGACCTGGCGCCGCCATTGGGCAAGCGCGTCGACGGCAACGACCCGGCCCCGGTCGAGCAGTGGCTGGCCACCTTCGAGGCGCCGCCGCGCCGCCAGGTCACCCAGCTCGAGATCACCGCCGACGGCGACGTCGCGTTCGCCACCAGCTACGACTCGATGAGCGGACGCCCCAAGGGCACGACCGACGACTTCACTCTCTGGTATCGGGTGACGCTCGGTCTGCGCCGCATCGACGGGCGCTGGCTCGTCGTCCACGAGCACGAGTCGGTGCCGTTCCGGATGGACGGATCGTTCGCGGCCGCCATCGACCTGAAGCCGTAGCGGGAGCCGTCAGGCCCGGCGGGCGATCGCGTACAGGTCACTGGCCGGGCCGATCAGCTGGTCGGCGGCCCGCCACACGGCCCGCAACCGGCGCTGCAACGGCACCGCGGTCGGCACCGCCATCAGAGTGCCGGCCGCGAGTTCGGCGGTGACCGCCAGCGAGCTGAGCACGGCCGCGCTGGATCCGGCGGCCACCGCATGCTTGATCGCCGTGGTCGACGACAGTTCGAGCAGCGGGGCCGCCGCCGTGAGGTCGCCGAGCGCCTGGTCGAACGCGCGCCGCGTGCCCGAACCGGCCTCGCGCGACACCAGCGGGGTGGCGGCCAGTTCGGCCGCCGTGACCGCCCGGCGCCGTTTGGCCCACGGGTGGCCCGGCGCGACCACGACGGTGAGCCGGTCGGTCGCCACCACCTCGTCGTGCAGGCCGGACGGCAGGTCGGGGCCTTCGACGAAACCCAGCTCGACCTGGCCGGCGAGCACCGCGGCGGCGACGTCGGCCGAGTTCGCGGCCTGCAGCGTGACGGCCAGCCCGGGGTGGGCGGCGCGCAGGGCGACCAGCCAGGCGGGCAGCAGATATTCGGCGACGGTCTGGCTGGCGGCGACCGTGAGGCGGCTTTCGTGCGTGGCGCGCAGCGCGGCCAGTCCGGCGGCGAGCGCGTCGGCCGCGTCGATCGCGGTCCGGGCCCAGTCGGCGACCAGCGCGCCGGTCGCGGTCAGCGTGGAGCCGCGCGGCGTCCGGTGCAGCAGGGTCAGCCCGGCCCGCCGCTCGAGTTCGCGCAGGCGGGCGCTGGCGGCCGGCTGCGAGATGCGGTGGTCGGCGGCGGCGCGGCCCACGCTGCCCAGCCGGGCCACGCTGAGCAGCAGGTCGAACCCGGTCAGGTCGGCGGTGAGCGGCGGCAGAGGCATAACAAGAGGTTATGACCTCAGGCGAGATCGACCCCTACTGGCCTGGCTTTTCGGGGCGCAGGGTGGAGGCATGTTCGGACCCAACTGGTTCGCCTCCGTCATGGGCACCGGGATCGTCGCCACCGCGGCCGCCACCCTGCCCGTGCACGTGCCGGGCCTGCACGCCTTCGCCACCGTGATGTGGCTCCTGGCCGCCCTGCTGCTCGTCGCCGTCGTCACGGCCGTCGCCCGGCGCGGGGTCAGCCACCTCGACGACCCGGTGCTCATGCAGTTCTGGGGCGCGCCGCCGATGGCGCTGATGACCGTGGGCGCGGGCACGCTGCTGCTCGGCCCCGGCTCGTTCGCCGTCGCGGCCGACCTCGTGCTGTGGAGCGCCGGAACTCTGCTCGGCCTGATCGTGGCGGTCGCCGTCCCGTACCGGATGATGACCCGGCCCGGTCTGGCCGCCGCGGACGATGCGGCGTTCGGTGGCTGGCTGATGCCCGTGGTGTCGCCGATGGTGTCCGCGGCGACCGGCGCGCTGCTCGTGCCGCACGTGTCCTTCGGTCGTGATCTGCTGGTGGCCTGCTACGCCTTCGCCGGGATCAGCCTGTTCGCCGCGGTGATCGTGATCTCGCAGATCTGGGCCCGTCTGGTGCGCCACCAGGTCGGCGCCGCGCGAATGGTGCCGACCCTGTGGATCGTGCTGGGGCCGCTCGGTCAGTCGGTCACCGCGTTCCACCTGCTGGGTCGCGCCTCCGAGGGGGTGCTGCCCGACCCGTACGCCTCCGGCGCGCAGATGCTGGCCGTGCTGTTCGGCGTGCCCACGCTGGGCTTCGCCCTCTTCTGGGCCGCTCTCGCCGCGGCGATCACAGTCCGCACCGTACGGGCCGGTCTGCCCTTTTCCTTGACGTGGTGGAGCTTCACGTTTCCCATCGGCACGGTCGTGACCGCGACCGGCGGCATGGCTGCCCGCACCGGCTCGGCGCTGCTGACCGTGCTGGCCGTGGCGTTCTTCGTCGTTCTGGTGACCGCTTGGACGGTCGTCGCCACCCGCACGGCCCGCAGCGACCTCTGGCGCCCGGCGCCCCGCCCGATCCCGGTCCCGATCGAGGTCTAAACGAGCCCGCGCAGCAGGGTGACGCAGTCGGGGGCGGTCACCGTCGGGTGATAGGCGAGCGTGACGGGCCAGTCCCGACCGGCCGAGACCCAGCCCGTACGCAGTCCGGCCCCGATCCCCCCGCCGATGTCGTATTCGGCGTGGTCGCCGATCATCCAGCCGCCGTCGGCCAGGGTCCGGCCCACCGCGGCGGCCGCCAGTTCGAAGATGCGCCGGTCGGGTTTGCGCACGCCGGCGCCCTCGGAGACGATCCACCCGGCCACCAGACGGTCCAGTCCGGTGCGGCGCAGCTTGGCCTCCTGCTGGGCGACCGTGCCATTCGTGACGACGACCGGCGCGAACCCGGCCGACGCGGCCCCGGTCAGCGCGGCCGCCACCAGCGGGTCCGGCGCGAGCTGGTCGACCATGCCCGCACGCAGGTCGATCAGCACGTCGGCGGCGTCCAGGTGGTAGCGCGACGCGATCACTCCGGCCAGTTCCTCCCGCCGCCGGTAGCCGTCCCGATCCTCCGCGACCAGCCACGCCACCTCGGATTCGCCGAAGCGGGCATGTGCCCAGGCCTTGAAGGCGGCAGCGCGGTCGATAAGAGTGTTGTCCAGATCGAGCAGCAACAACATTCATCGATCTTGTCAGAGCACTCGCGGGTCAAGGAGGACGGCGTGCTGACTTTCACGAACGCGGCCGAGCAGGCTGCTTGGACCATGGCGGAGGCCCTCAGCGAGAAGGCGTTCGTTGCCATGAAGCACGCCGAGGAGGCTCAGGAGGTGTTCCGCAAGGGGCGGATGGCGATGCGCCGGCAGTTCAAGGCGCGCGGGCTTTCCGAGATCGATGCGAGCATCCGCTGGAAGAGCACGTCGCAGGCGCAGGCGGCGCTGGCCGACCACGAGTTCTATATGCAGGAGGCCTCGATGTACAACGAGGCCGCGACGGCGCAATACGCGAAGGCGCTCTATCTCAAAGCGCGTTAGGCGGCGCGGTGGCGCAGGGTCGCCACGGTCGACCCGGCCAGCGCGAGCAGGCAGTCGGGCAGTTGCCCATCGGCGATCGCGGCGCCGAACAGCGCCTCGGCGGTCGGGATGTCGCCGTTGGCGTACGCGCTGATGAAGCGGGCGACCCAGCGCTTGTCGTACCGCGCGTCGTCGATGCCGGGGAAGTCGAGCGTCCACGCCCCGCCCGACGGCACCCGGCCGACCATGGTGGCGGCGAGGCACCAGGCGACGTCGTAGGCCCCGACGATGCCCGAGCGGTCGACCACCGAGTCGAACGTGCCGACCACAGCATCACTGTCGCCGCTCAGCGCACTCTGAAGCACGAGTGCCGCGTCGTCGATAGCGTGCTGTGGTACCTCGGTCACGTGAAAGAAGGTACGTGGGGTGGTCAAGGTTCGCGCGGCGGGAGGCGAAAACTAAGCCCCGCGCAGTAAACAGGTGATGCGGGCCGTGCAGACCCGCTCGCCGCTGTCGTCGGTGATGACAATCTCGTACGTGGCCATGGTGCGGCCGCGGTGCACCGGAGTGGCGACGCCGGTGACCACGCCGGAACGCGCGGCCTTGTGATGCGTGGCGTTGATGTCGACGCCCACCGCGAACGGCCGGTCGACACTCTGACCGTGCATGACCGCGCCCACCGAGCCCAGTGTCTCGGCCAGCACGCAGGAGGCGCCGCCGTGGAGAAGCCCGTACGGCTGGGTGTTGCCCTCGACCGGCATGGTGCCCACGACCCGCTCGGCCGAGGCCTCGGTGAGCTTGATGCCCATGCGCTCGCCCAGCGATCCGCCGCCCCCGGTGGTGAACAGGTCTTGCACGCTGTCGGCCGCTATGTCCATTCGATGAACGTTACCGGCGACGCTGGGCTCGCGGTCCTGTGACTTGGGCCCTACTCTTCCCTGCGACCGTGTTCGCAATGCAGGGAGGCCGCATGACCGAGCCGCAGGAGACCGTCGAGACGCGTGGGAACGAGCGTGTCGATCTCATCGCGCAGGACGCCAACGGGGACGGCAAGACCGACGTCTGGGTGTCCGACACCGATGGGGACGGCAAGCCCGACCTGTTCCAGTTCGACACCGACGGCGACGGCAAGGTCGACATCACGATGGTCGATCTGGACGAGGACGGGACTCCCGACATGATCGTCGACGGCGATGGTGGTCACCCGCCGGTGGTCTGACCTCAGGCCCCGCCGAGGGCGCTGAGCGCGACCCAGAGCACGGCGATCGCCACGGCTGTGGTGGCGATCGTCGAGGCCCGGTGCCGCCACGAGACCGGGCCCGCGACGGCTTCGGGATGCCCGAGCCGTTTCAGCACCGCGCGCTGTTCCCGGACGGCGGCCCGGGCCGATGCGATCGAACCGGCGTCGGCCCGGCTGAGTTCCACCGCCAGCCGGGCCTGGGCACGCTGCAACCGGCGTACGGCGGCGGAAGCCTCTCGACCGGCTCGAGCCTCCGCGAGCCGGCGGGCCGCCGCCCGCCGTGAACCGGAACCGAGCACGGTCAACTCGCCCGCGGTGATCAGCTCGGGGTCGGTCAGGCCGGCCAGCCGCTCGACGTAGTAATCGGCCTCCCGGTCCTGAAAGTGGCGGACCAGCAGCAGGATCAGCAACAACGGCGGCAAACCCTTGATCAGCAGTACGCCGAGGAGCGCGAGCGCGCCGTTGCCCAGCCCGTCCACGAACAGCGGCGAATTCCACAGCACGTGCGAGGCCCAGGCCCCGAGCACGGCCAGCGCCGCCACCGCGAGCCGGTGCGGACGGCTCCGCCCGCTGCCGACCACCAGATAGCCGATGCCCGCCCCGGCCAGCGCGCCGAAGAGCGTGTGGCTCCAGATGCCGGCCAGAAACCCGCGCAGCAAAAACGTCGCGATCACCGGCTGCACCTGGTCGCCCTGTCCGGCCAACGCGACCGCGCCGACGGCGAAGACGATGTCCTCGGCGATCTGGAACCCGAGGCCGACCATCGCGCCGTAGACCACCCCGTCGAGCACGCTGTTGACCTGCGATCGGGCAACCAGCACGATCGCCACCACGCCGAGGGTCTTGGCGATCTCCTCGACCGTGGGCCCGGCGAAGGCGACGCCCCAGTCGGCCGCCAGGTGCGGCGAGCCCAGCTTGGCCATCAGGTTCTCCAGCGCGACGCCGCCGGGGATCGAGACTGTGGTGGCGACCAGGGCGCCCCAGGCGAACGCGAGCACCAGCAGTTCGGCCGGTTCCCGTTCGAGAAAGTCGAGCTCCGAGACGAACAGCCAGAACGGCACGGCGAGCAGCGAGAACAGCAGGATCGAGGTGGTGGTGGCCTTCGGATAGGCCGCGAAGAAATGCCCGGTCATCCCGGCCATCCGCCAGCCACCCGCGGCCAGCAGCGTGAGGACCACCCAGAAGGCCGGCACCCGTACGAGGGCGGAGACGCGCGGGCTCCGGGCCGGGCGCACCACCGAGGCCGTCACCGCCGCTCACCCGCCTGCCGGAGCGTACGGGTGCTGGCTTCTATCTGCGGCAGCCTGCGACCGAGGTCGAGATCGTTGCCACTGATCGTCACCTCGATGGTGTGACCGTCGGCGACGAAGACCGCGTACCGCCCGCCCCGCCCGGGAGCGGTGTAGCCGCCCTGCAATCCGGCCAGCCCCTCGGCCGTGCTCACCTGCAGTTGAGCCCCGGTGACCTGATAGCCGGTCGTGTCGATGATGCGCTTGCGTAGTCGCTCGGCCGCGGCGCCGAGGTCACCGTCGAAGGGACGCACGACGATCGCGTACTTGACCGGGCCCAGCCGGAACAGCACGGTTGCCTCGCTGTCGCCGGGCCGCGTGCCGGTCACGTCGAGGGTGGCGCCGGGCGGGGGCACGACCGTCACCCCGGCTCCGATCGGATAGGGCACGTTGCTGCCGATCGCGCGCTCGGAGGGCAGCGACCGGTCGATCGCCGGCAGCCCGAAGGCCAGTCCGGCCAGGGTGGCGGCGAGACCCAGCGCGCCGAGGAGGTTCGTCAGTTGACGCCGGGTGATCCTCGCCATGCTTCCACGCTAACGGCGGGTACGCCGAGTCGTGACGTTCGGCCACTGTGGAGTGCTGATCAACCAGCAGTTCTACCGATTTGTCGGTTCTATCGCGAGATAGTCGGGGGGAACGGCCGAGGTCAGCCACACCCCGTTCGCGCTGCGGTGGAACACGTGCCCGCCCTCGGCCATCTCGGCCGCGGACACTCGCAGCACTCCCACGTCGGCCGACCGGCGGCGACCCACGACCAGCGCGGTCGGCACGTCCGGGGAGAGGTGCACGTGGTGACGACTGCCCGGTCGCAGGCCCTCGCGCAGGATCGCTTCGAGGTTGGCCGCGGGCGTGCCGTGGAAGAGCACGGCCGGAGGCTCGGCGGGCGGCAGGTCCAGGTCGACCTCGACGCGCCGGGAGTGCCCCTGGCTGGCCCGGATCCAGTCGGCGCCGTCGTCGCGGCGGGCGATCGCGAAGCGCGACTTGTCGTTGTGCTCGACGATCGCGTCCAGCTCGGCCCGGGTCAGACCGAGTGCGGCGAGCAGGTCGGCCACCGGCACCCAGCCGTTCGCGTCGAGGGTCAGCCCGGCCGACTCTGGACGATGCCGCAGCACCAGGGAGATGCGGCGGCTCGTCCGCACCTGGTCGCGACCGAGCCCGGTCACTCCGCCAGCTCCATGACCGCGAGGTAGTAGGGATGGTCCTCGGTATCGACCGCTTTCAGGCGCCAGCGCGTGCCCTCGAGCAGCGACTTCAGTTCGCCGGCCGAGCAGTTCAGGTAGTCGAACCACTCGGTGGCCAGGAGCCGGTAGCGCAGCCGCAGACGCAGCTGGCCACCGAGCCGACCGCGCTCCCGGTTGAGCCGGTGATAGCCGGCGTGCACGGGATCGGTGGTGCCGTACGGGTCGGTGCCCTGCGCGATGATGCGGGCGCGCGGATTGGCCAGGCGGGCCAGCGCCTCCAGGAAGACCGGCGCCCGTTCGGGGCCCTCGAGCAGCCCGAGGTTGTTGCCGAGCAGCAGGAAGGTGTCGTACCGGGCGCTGGCCCCGGCGTACGCGTCGACGGTGGTGATCACGGTGTCGCGCAGGCCGCGCTTCCGGGCCACCTCGATCGCCCCGTGCGACGTGTCGAGGCCGGTCACCGCCATGCCCCGGCGCTGCAGCTCGATCGCGGTGCGACCGGCGCCGACGCCGATGTCGAGCACGTGACCCCGGCACAGCCGCAGCGCGCGGTGGTCGTGCGGCTGCCAGTCGCCGGGCTCGTCCAGGTAGTGGTCGACCGGCGCCCCGTTGATCAGGCCGTCGTCGCGCTCGATCACCTCGATGACCGGGCGCGGCACCCGTCCACCGGCCAGTGGCCGCGGTCCCACCCCGGTGCGGACGGCGTACGCGTCCCGGATCATCTCGCCGAACACGTCGCCTATCGGTGGCTCTTGCATGGTCACTACCCTTGGCGCATGACCGCTCTGGGGCAACTCGGTTCCGAGAAGTACGTCCTGCTGACGACATTTCGTAAGGACGGGCGGGCGGTTCCGACACCCGTCTGGGTGCTACCGGCCGGTGAGGGCGTGGCGATCTGGACGGAGTCCAAGTCGTACAAGGTGAAGCGGGTCGGCAACAATCCGCGGGTCACCGTGGCCGCCTGCGACTTCCGCGGCAACGTGCGCGGCGAGACGGTCGAGGGCCGGGCCCGCGTCGTCGGCGACGATGAGCGCGATCACTACGCCGGGGTGCTCGGCCGGAAGTACCGGATCGCCGGTCTGGCCGGGATGCTCCGCTACAAGCTGCTGGGCGGGCGCGATCGGATCACCGTAATTGCCGTCGATCCCGCATAAATCGCCCATCGATAGAGACGAAGAAGGGGCGATCGTCTTCCCCGACGCTCGCCCCTAGCAACGATTTTTCGCCTCGACGTGAGTCCAGGTCCGTCAGTCGCCCTGACGCTGCGTGGGAATCTGCCCCTGCAGCAGGGCGCGAACCTCCGACTCCCGGTAACGACGGTGGCCGCCCAGAGTGCGGATCGCACTCAGCTTGCCGGCCTTCGCCCACCGAGTGACGGTCTTCGGGTCGACACGGAACATCGACGCCACCTCGGCCGGCGTTAGTAGCGGCTCAGGATCGTGCGTACGCGATGCCATCGGTCACTCCTCCACAGGTACCTATAGACAACGGCCGGGGTCCCGCCGGCCGGTGCGTCTCTCATGGTCCGGCTAGTCCCCGATGTCCGACATGGGCCGAACGGACGAAGGTCCCCAGATAGACGGATGAAGCATGCCCGATTTTTGCGTGTTTTCTACGCCAGATAGTGTCTCGTTTAGTCCGATTATCACGCTTCGGTGAGCGGCGATCACGAAGAGTATTCGCCTCGGGAGCGTTCCCACGGGTGGCGAAAACTGCCCTTCTGTCCGCATCTCCGCAGCTCAGCCGCGACTCAGTTGCACCGCTCCAGCAACTGAACGGCCCGCCAGCGATCGACCAGCTTCTCGTACGCCGCGGACGCGTCGTCGGCGTCGCCGCGGGAGAGTGCCGAAAGTCCGGCCGCCACCAGTCCGGGTGAATCGTCACCAGCGAGAACGTCATCCGGCAGGAGGTTGACGAGGCCGCCGTAGTCGAGTTCCACGATCGAGCGCGGATGGAACTCCTCGAGCCAGCGGGTGCCTTCCTCGACCGCCTCGGTGATCGGGGCGTCGCCCAGCGACTTGCGCAGCACGGCGACGGCGCGGTGCGCACGCCGGCGGGCCTTGGAGATCTCGGTGCGGTAACGCAACGTGCGCTGGCCGGAGGCGAGGTTGATCTCGCGTTCCTCCAGATCGACGAACACGAACCAGCGCAACGGCACGCCCCACGTGGCGATCTGCTCGTGCACCCGGGGCACGCCGTGCTCGAGCACCTTGGCCCCGCTGCGCCAGTCCTCCACGATGGCCTTGGCCTGGCCGGCCAGCACCGGCGGCACGAACGCGTCGGCCAGCACGCTGGGCACGCCGTCGCGCGCGTTGAGGGCGGCCTCGGCCACGCGCAGGCGCAGGTTCCACGGGCAGACCAGCAGCGAATCACCCCACTGCAGCACGTACGCCTCGTCGGGCAGGTCGGGCAGCCGGGTCCAGCCGGCGCCGAGCGCCTCGAGCACGGCCGAGCGCTGCCGGACCGGCCCCTCGACGGGACCCAGGGCACGGCCCTCGCGAGCGTACTTGCGCCAGAAAACCTGACGGTCGCGGTCGAAGGCGGTCAGTGGTTCGTAAACCCTCAGGTACGACGCGAACAGTGACGGCACGGCGCGATCCTTTCACGAAATCGGCCGGGTGGAACTTCCCGCGCGGACGTAATCCCGCCGCCGGACGCCCGACTAGGCTCGCAAATGTCCGGCACACCCCCGCCGGCACTCGCCGCCCCACGAGGGCCTCGACAAGGATCAGGAGAACAGCCATGGGCGTGTTCGACACCGACGGCACCGACGCCAGCGGTCACGAACAGGTCGTCTTCTGCCAGGACAGGCAGACCGGCCTCAAGGCGATCATCGGGATCTACTCCACGGCCCTCGGGCCCGCACTCGGCGGCACCCGTTTCTATCCGTACGAGAGTGAGGACGCGGCCCTGGCCGACGTGCTCAAGCTCTCCCGCGGCATGGCCTACAAGAACGCCCTGGCCGGTCTTGACCTGGGCGGCGGCAAGGCCGTCATCTGGGGCGACCCGGCCCGCGCCAAGTCCGAGGGGCTGCTGCGGGCGTACGGGCGCTTCGTCGAGTCGTTGCACGGGCGCTACTACACCGCGTGCGACGTCGGCACCTATGTCCCCGACATGGATCTGATCGCCCGTGAGACCAGCTACGTCACCGGTCGCAGCCTCGAGCACGGCGGCGCCGGCGACTCCTCGATCCTCACCGCATGGGGCGTCTTCCAGGGCATGCGCGCCGCCGCCGAACACACGTGGGGCCGTCCCACGCTGGCCGGCCGTACGGTGGGCATCGCCGGTCTGGGCAAGGTCGGGAAGTATCTCGCCGGTCACCTGATCGAGGACGGCGCCACCGTGATCGCCACCGACGTCAACGAGGCCGCCCTGAACTGGGCCCGCACCACCCATCCCCAGATCGAGCTCGTGGCCGACACCCGGGCGCTGATCACCTCTGATCTCGACGTCTATGCCCCGTGCGCCCTGGGCGGCGCGCTGGACGACGACACCGTGCCGCTGCTGCGGGCCAAGGTCGTCACCGGCGGCGCGAACAACCAGCTGGCCCACCCTGGCATCGAGAAGACGCTGGCCGAGCGGGGCATCCTCTATACGCCCGACTATCTGGTCAACGCGGGCGGCGTGATCCAGGTGGCCGACGAGATCGAGGGCTTCAACTTCGAGCGGGCAAAGCTGCGCGCGACCGGCATCTTCGACACGACCCGCCGGATCCTGCAGACGGCCGACAGCGAAGGGGTCGCACCGGCCGTCGCCGCCGACCGTCTCGCCGAGCAGCGCATGGCCGAGGTCGGCCGGCTGCGCTCCATCTATCTCAGCTGAACGGACGGCATCCGGGACCCGAACGGTGGGCCCCGGGACCGGAAAAGAGAGCGGTTTAGTGCCTGCCGTGCGTTCCGGAACGGAAAACCGCGACGCGCGGCAGTGTCACACGCAACCCGAGGTGCCGAAGACGGCATCGTCCATGTACCGTAAGACCCACGAGAGATGCCTGACGTCATCGGGGCCCGCCTTCGGGCTGCCCCGAATTCTGTGCGAGGGGGTCGAGCCATGGGGCGCGGCCGTGCTAAGGCCAAGCAGACGAAGGTGGCCCGGGAGTTGAAGTACCACTCCCCGAACACCGACCTCACCGCCTTGCAGCGCGAACTGGCGGGTGCCGGTCAGTCCGACCGTCATTTCGACGACGATAAAGATGAGTTCGTCGACGATGACGAGGACGACGCTGACGACGACCAGGATTCCTGGTCGCCTACAAGGCGCTGACCCGTATCGCATAGAGCACGCGGCTCTCCGCGTGCTCGCATGTGTGTCGTGGTCACAACCCTGCGGTTCAATGGAAGCCCACGCGGGCTGACGCTCGCGTGGGCTTCGATTCTGGAGCCAACCTACGTGGACTCGTGACTCGCCGGCTGCCGGCCTCTTCCGGGCCTGCGGAGCCAAGTCGAGCCCTTCATCTGGGTCGGTTGTTCCAGTTGTAGAACGTAGGGATGTTCTCGAAGTGGTTCCAGGCGCACACCGCCGAGCCTTCTTCCGCCGTGCTCTCCGCGCGTGCCCGCCGTGCGTCCTCCGCCTCCTCGATGAGCGCGGCCAACCCGGCCCGGGTGTCGTGCACCCGCGCCGTCACCGGATCTGACCCCAGGTCGTCAGACGGCCGAGGGCTCGTAATCTCGGGCATGGTCCAGCACTCCCTCCAGTAGGCGAATCTTGCTGTTCCGGCAGTGGTCGGTCTCGGTGGTATCGAACCGGCCCTGCTCGAAGTAGCGGTTGGCCGCGTGGGCGCCACCGCAGAAACCGAAGTACGGACAGGTGGCACGGCACGACTCCACGCCGCGCAGGAACTCGGCTATCCACGGCGTGGACGCGGCACCGGCCAGGATCTCGCCCAGCGGCGTGGTCAGAACGTTGCCACTGGTGAAGTCGCCGTAGCGCGGATCGGAGAAGCCGGCCAGCTCGGGCGAGAGCAGCACGACCGAGCCGTCGTGGGCGATCGTGGGAATCGGGTCGAGCCGCCGGGGCAGCAGCGCGTCGGCCGTGCCGTCGAGCACCGCGGCCACGTAGCGCAGCGACCACTCGACCTCGCGCAGGTGGATGCGGGGGTCGGCCCGCCAGGCGGTGACCAGCTCGGCCCAGAACGCCGTCACGTCGGCCGCGGCGTGACCGTTGGCGCGGGTGTTCACACCCTCCTGCTCTTCGACGTTGATGCCGAGGACGTCGCAGCCCAGCCCGAGGAAGTAGTCGTAGAGCTCGCTGGCGGCTCCGGGACGCGGATCACCGACCACGCACAGCGCCGAGAACGGGATGTCGTGCCGGCGAAGAGCCTCGATTCCGCGCACGATCCGGTCGTACGCCGGACGGCCGCCCCGGGTCACCCGCTCGCCGTTGCGCGCCTCGGGGCCGTCCACGCTCACGCTGACGCGTACGTCGTGGTCGCGGAAGAACTCGCACCAGGCGTCGTCGATCAGCGTGGCGTTGGTCTGCACGTGGTGCTCGACGCCCGGGCCGAACGGCTCCAGCAGGGCGCCCAGATGCTCCCGGCCGGCCGCCAAAGGCTCACCACCGTGCCAGACGACCGAGAAGCGGCCCTCGTGGGCCCAGCCCTCGACCGAGGCGGCCACGGCCCGGGCCACCTCGACGGGCATGCGCTTGTCCATGGCGCGGAACGGCAGATAACAGTAGGCGCAGTCGAGATTGCAGAGCGTGGTCGGCTGCATCACGACGTAGGTGGGAACGGACGCGATGCCGTGCATCCCACTCCAGGCGTGCGCCACTGCCGTACCCCCGTCGTCGACCGGAAAGCGTGAAGAACTCACGTCAGAGGCTAGGCTCTGCGGTCCAGCCGAGTAAACGAATGATCCGCATGTGCCATATATCGACACATGCGGATCAATAGCGAAGCAAGGCCTCAGCCCCGGGTGTATTGCCCCATCATCTGCACCTCACCGGTGCCGTCGATGACCTCGCCGACCTGCCACGCCTCGACGCCGCGGCCGGTGAGATAGGCCATCGCACGGTCGGCGTCGTCGGAAGAGACGATCGCGAACATGCCCACGCCCATGTTGAACGTGGCCTCCATCTCGTTGTCCTCGATCCGGCCCTTGGCCTGGATGAGGTCGAAGATGGGCTGCGGGCGCCAGGTCGAGCGGTCGACCACCGCGTCGGCGTTCCCGGGCAGGACACGATTGAGGTTGCCGGGGATGCCGCCGCCGGTCACGTGCGAGAAGGCCCGGACGTCGGTCTCCTCGATCAGGCCCAGGCAGTCCTTGGCGTAGATCTTGGTGGGGGTGAGCAGTTCCTCGCCCAGCGTGCGCTGGCTGCCGAAGTCGTCGACCACCGAGTCGAGGCGCATCCGGCCGGCGCCGAGCAGCACGTGGCGCACGAGCGAGTAGCCGTTGGAGTGCAGACCCGAGGAACGCATCGCGATCACCGCGTCGCCCACCTCGACCCGCTCGCGGCCGAGGATCTCGCTCTCTTCCACCACGCCGACGCCGGTCGCGGAGACGTCGTACTCGTCGGGACGCAGCACGCCCGGGTGCTCGGCCGTCTCGCCGCCCAGCAGCGCGCAGCCCGCGTAACGGCAACCGTCCGCGATGCCGGCGCCGATCTCGGCCACCTTGTCCGGCACGACCTCGCCGCAGGCGATGTAGTCGAGCAGGAACAGCGGCTCGGCGCCACAGGCCACCAGGTCGTCGACGACCATGGCAACCAGGTCGATGCCGATCGTGTCGTGGATGTCGAGCTGCTGGGCGATCACCAGCTTGGTGCCGACACCGTCGGTCGACGAGGCCAGGATCGGGCTCTTGTACTTCGCGGTGTTGAGCTTGAACAGGCCGGAGAACCCGCCCAGGTCACCCATGACCTCGGGGCGGGTGGTCTTCTTGACCTTCGACTTGAGCAGCTCGACCGCGCGGTCGCCGGCCTCGATCGAGACGCCCGCGTCCGCGTACGTCGCCGTGCGCTTGCGCATCCCGCGGCCGCCACCGGCCGTCCAGGGCCGGCGGTCGCCGCCCTCAGCGCCGTTGGACCCGGCACTGTTGCGCTCGGACACGTGCGTCACGGTTCTCCCCTTAAAGCTGCTTCGTTCGTCAAAGTCACGCGCCACCCTGGCCGGCCAGCTCGCGCACGTCGTACTCCGTCTCGAGCCCGGCCACGGCCGCGGTGGCCGCCTCGTCGTCGGCCGACGGCATCGAAGCCCGCTTGCCGACACCCTCGAGCAGGTGCTTGCCGATCAGGTTGCCGGCCGGCAGCTCGATCGGGTACTGCCCATCGAAGCACGCCATGCAGAGCCGGGACTTCGGCTGCTCGGTCGCCTGCACCAGACCGTCCAGGGAAACATAACCCAGGCTGTCGGCTCCGATCGAGCGGCGGATGCCATCGATCTCGAGTCCGTTGGCCACGAGCTCGGCCCGGGTGGCGAAGTCGATGCCGTAGAAACAAGGCCACTTCACCGGCGGCGACGAGATCCGCACATGCACCTCGAGCGCGCCGGCCTCACGCAGCATGCGCACCAGGGCGCGCTGCGTGTTGCCGCGGACGATCGAGTCGTCCACCACGACCAGGCGCTTGCCCCGCACGACCTCGCGCAGCGGGTTGAGCTTGAGCCGGATGCCGAGCTGACGGATCGTCTGCGACGGCTGGATGAAGGTGCGGCCCACGTACGCGTTCTTGGTCAGACCGGCGCTGTACGGGATGCCGGAGGCCTCGGCGTAGCCGATCGCGGCCGGGGTGCCGGACTCGGGCACCGGGATGACCAGGTCGGCCTCGACCGGGTGCTCCTTGGCGAGCCGGCGGCCGATCTCGACACGGGCCGAATACACGTTGCGGCCGGCGATCGTCGTGTCGGGGCGGGCCAGGTAGACGTACTCGAAGAGGCAGCCCTTGGGCTCGGGCGCGGCGAACCGGGTGGACCGCAGGCCGTGCTCGTCAACGGCGAGCATCTCGCCCGGCTCGACCTCACGCACGAAGCTGGCGCCGACGATGTCGAGAGCGGCGGTCTCGCTGGCGACCACCCAGCCCCGCTCCATGCGGCCGAGGACCAGCGGGCGTACGCCCTGGGCGTCGCGGGCGGCGTAGAGGGTGTTCTCGTCCATGAAGACGAAGCTGAACGCGCCGCGCAGCCCGGGCAGCACCTCGAGCGCGGCGGCCTCGACCGAGAGGTCGGGACGGCTGGCCAGCAGCGTGGTGACCAGGGCGGTGTCCGAGGTGGCGACGTCGGCTTCCAGGCCCCGCTCGGCGACCTCACGGGCCAGCTCGGCCGTGTTGACGAGGTTGCCGTTGTGCGCCAGGGCGATCGTCGTGCCCGCCGTGGTGGCCCGGATCGTCGGCTGGGCGTTCTCCCAGTTCGAGCCGCCGGTGGTGGAGTAACGCGTGTGACCGATCGCGAGGTGGCCCCGCAGACTGGCCAGGGTGGGCTCGTCGAAGACCTGCGACACGAGGCCGAGATCCTTGTAGACCACCACGCCCGAGCCGTCACTCACCGCAATCCCCGCGGCCTCCTGGCCACGGTGCTGCAGAGCGAAAAGCCCGAAGTACGTGAGTTTGGCGACCTCTTCCTCGGGGGCCCAGACGCCGAAGACGCCGCAGGCATCCTGGGGGCCGCGCTCCTGGGGATCGAGATCGTCGGTCAACCGGCCGTCGCCTCGGGGCACCTGTTGCTCCCTCATGCTGATCTGCTCGACTGAGCTGCTTTGCTGGACCAAGCCGCTGCTCGATCAAGCTGCTGTGCTCGACTGAGCTGCTGGAAAACGTGCTGGACCGCTCCGACCGCCCAGTGTACGCGAGCCACGGGGCTCCGGCTCGGGCTCAGCGACGGGGTTTCCTGCCTTACCGGCCCGGGACTTCTCCGCTGAGCGGAAGGTATTCGGTCAGGTCGGTGCGAATGCCGCTCGCGCGCAGGCGTCCGTCACTCAGCGCATCGGCCCAGCTCACACGCTGCGTGGCGACGAGCACCCAGGTGACCGGATCGGTCTCGACCACATTGGGCGGTGTGCCGCGGGTGTGTCTGGGACCAGGAACACACTGGATCGCACCGAAAGGCGGAATCCGGACCTCCACCGATCGGCCGGGCGCCTTCCGGGACAACTCGGTCAGCAGCGCTCGCACCGCGTCACGCAGCACTGATCTCTCGGGTTCGACGCCTCGGTCCAGCGCGTCCAACGCCTGGATCACGGACTCGGATTTATTGTGCGCAGGGGACACGTCGGGACGATACGACTCGCTTCAGCGAGATTGGTACGCGGCCCTGGGTCGCGCGATGGACGTGTGACAAGGCATAGTGGCCGACGGTGTTTTAGTCGCGGGATGTAACCGGCACTGAAGAAGCGGTCGGGCAACCGTGCGACCGGAAGGCGGTGGATGGTGAGAACGCACCTACGGACCCGGGCGGCCCAGGCCGGTGCGTTACTGGCGGTGGTCGTGGGCGGAGTCTTCGCCGCGCCCGCGCTGGCGTTCGCCAGTCCGCCGGACGTGCAGATCACCGACCTTCAGACCGACGTCGTGGCCGGAGCCAGCGTCGAGATGAAGTTCCGCGTCGCCGACACCAACGACAACGGTGGCCGGCGCGCCGCGGCGACCATCCGCGTCAACGGCGGCGGCCTCAACTGCAACGGCCAGGACTGCGGGCGCATCGCCGAGGTCGACAACGGCGGCCGCGACTTCTCCGTGCAGCTGACGGCTCCCAACATCAACGCCGGCGAGACGCGGCAGGCGACCGTGACGATCACCGCCACGGTCAACGGCGAGCTGAACCGGGCGAGCCAGCAGATCACCATCAAGGGCCCCGACCGGCCCGAGGCCGTGCAGCAGGTTTCCGGCCGCATCAAGGACCAGGACGGCAAGGCTGTCGCGGGCGCCCTCGTCGGCATGCAGGACAGCACCGAACGCAAGTTCCAGACCACGTCGGACGGCTCGGGTCAGTATTCCTTCCGTTCGTCGGACAACAACCCGATCGCCGCCGGCACGATTTCGATCGGCGCCGGCAAGGAGGGCTTCGAGGACGCCACCGTGCAGCGGCAGGCGCAGGCCGGCCAGAGCGTGGTCGTGGCTCTCACGCTGAAGTCCAAGGCCCCGGCCACCCCGTCGGCCACGCCCTCGCCGAGCCCGACGGTCACCTCCGCGCCGACCAGCGAGGTCAGCACCGAAGCGGCCCCAGAGGAGACGGTGGCGACCACCGGCCCCGCGACCGACCAGGCCGCCGGCGAGGATGAGGGCGGCTCGATGCTCTACATCATCATCGGCGTCCTGCTGGTCGCGGCCGGCATCGGCGCGATCGTGCTGGTGGTGCTGCGCCGCCGCAACAGCGACGACGGTGACGACGACGACCCGAGCAGCCTCATCGGCGGCGGCGGGATCGTGCCGCCGAGCCAGGGCCGGTTCGGCGACGCCACCCGGGTGGCGGCTCCGGTCGGTGGCGGCCGCGCCAACGACGCGACCATGATCGCCCCGCTCTCCGGGGGCCCGTCCATGGCCGACGCTCCGACGGTGCTGCAGCGCCCGGTGCCCGCCGAGGACGAGTTCCCCGACCCGTACGGCGTTCCGATGCCGCCGCAGGGCGGTTTCGCCGGCAACTCGGCCGGCGGCTGGGACCAGGGCAACCAGTACGGCGGAGGAACCCAGCAGTACGGCGCGGGCACCCAGCAGTACGGCGAGTCCACTTCGTACGGCCGGCCGGAAGAGGACGCCTACGGCGCGCAGGGCGCCCAGGCCGGTGGTTACGGCGCGTACAGCGAGGCCACCGGGATGTACCGTCCCGACGCCCAGCCCGACGAGGGCGGCTACGGCGGTTACGACCAGGGCCAGCCGTACGGCGGGAACCAGGGCGGCAACCACAGCGGCTACGACCAGGGCGGCTACCAGTCCGGCGGTTACGGACAGGAACAAGCCGACCAGGGCGGTTACGGACAGTGGGGCGGCGCGCCCGGCGAGGGCCTGGACAACACCGGCTACGCCCCGCAGGGCGGTGCTCCGCAGGGCGGCGGCCAGTACGGCGGCGGCAACTACGGCGGCGGTCAGCAGGGTGGCGGTCAGCCAGGTGGCGGCCAGTACGGCGGCCCGGCCGGTGGCCAGCAGTACGGCGGGTACGACCAGGCCGGCGGCTACCAGGGTGACCAGCGTGCCGGGTACGACGCCGGCTACGACCAGCGCGGTGGCTACGACGAGCAGACCGGCTACGACGACCAGCAGCCGCAGCCCGGCAACCAGGGCCAGCGCGGCGGCGGCACCTACGGCGGGACGCCCCGGCAGGACACTCCCGGCCCGCGTCGCGGCAACCACGACTACTGATCAACACCAAAAGAGCCGGCCAGCGTTTCCGCTGGCCGGCTCTTTTGTGCGCTGAGATCAGGCCGGGGCGTCGTCGTTGGGCGACGGCTCCTTGACCTCGGCCACGGACGCGGCGGGAATGCCGTCGGCCTCGATCGGGGCCGCCGACTCCATGGCCGCGCCGGACGCCGCCGCGACGAGCACCGCGTCACCGCGGTCGGGGCCGGCGGGCGCCGTCGGGTCGGCCGCGTGCTCGGGGTCGCCGTGCCGGTTGGCCAGCTCGGCCACACCGCCGAACAGCGCAGGCAGCGTCGCCTCGTAGACCGCGCGAGCCTCGTCGAGCGGCAGGCTGAACTGGTCACGGACGTCGAGAACCGGTTCGGCCGAGGTGACACCGAGCGGGGCGCAGGGCACGCCGTACTCGGAGGCCAGAGCCGTGAACGCCGTTTCCTGCCCGCGCGGCACCGCGACCAGCGCACGACCGGCCGACTCGCTGAACAGGTGCACGAACGCGGACTGACCGTCCTCGGGCAGCGCCACCCTGGCTCCCACGTTGCGGCGCAGGCAGCTCTCGACGAGGGCCTGCGAGAGGCCGCCGTCGGAGAGGTCGTGGGCGGCGCTGACGTGACCGGCACGCGAGGCGTGGGCCATCAGCCGGCCCAACCGGCGCTCGGCCTCGAGGTCGACCTTCGGCGGGCGTCCGCCCAGGTGGCCGTGGGTGACCCACGCCCACTCGGAACCGGACAGCTCGCAGGAGGTCTCGCCGAGCAGGAAGAGCAGGTCACCTTCGCCGCCGGTGGCCGGGAAGCCCATCGGGATGCGCCGGGCGACGTCGTCGAAGACACCCAGCACGCCGACCACCGGGGTCGGGTGGATCGCGGCGGCGCCGGTCTGGTTGTAGAAGCTGACGTTGCCGCCGGTCACCGGGGTGCCCAGCTGCTGGCAGCCGTCGGCCAGACCGCGGACGGCCTCGGCGAACTGCCACATCACGGCCGGGTCCTCGGGCGAGCCGAAGTTGAGGCAGTCGGTCACGGCGACCGGCTCGGCCCCGGTGACCGCCACGTTGCGGTACGCCTCGGCCAGCGCGAGCCGTGCACCCTCGTACGGGTCGAGGCGGGCGAAACGGCCGTTGCCGTCGACCGACAGCGCGACACCGAGGCCGGTGTTCTCGTCGATGCGCAGCACGCCCGAGTCTTCGGGCTGGGCCAGCACGGTGTTGCCGAGCACGTAGCGGTCGTACTGCTCGGTGACCCACGACTTGTCGCACAGGTTCGGCGAGGAGATCATGCGCAGCACGGTCTCGCGCAGCTCGTCGCCGGTCGACGGCCGGGGCAGCGTCTCGGCCTTGTCGGCCTGCAGCAGAATCAGGTCGGCGGGCTCGCGGATCGGCCGGGCGTAGACCGGGCCGTCGTCGGCGAGCGAGCCCGGGGGCACGTCCACCACGACGTGGTCGTTCCAGGTGATCACCAGGCGGCCGGGCGAGCCGTCCTCGTCGGCCGGAGTGACCTCGCCGATCGCGGTGGCCCAGACGCCCCACTTCTCGGCGACGGCCAGCACGCGGTCGAGGTTTTCCGGCGTGACGATCAGGAGCATGCGCTCCTGGGACTCGCTGGCCAGGATCTCGGTGGGCGACATGGACGCCTCACGCAGCGGCACCCGCTCGAGCCACACCCGCATGCCGGTGCCGGCCGCGGCCGCCGTCTCGGTGAGCGCGCAGGTCAGACCCGCGCCGCCGAGGTCCTGGATGCCGGCGACAAGCCCGGCGTCGTAGAGCTCGAGGCAGCTCTCGATGAGCAGTTTCTCCATGAACGGGTCGCCGACCTGCACCGACGGGCGGCGCTGCTCGGCCTCCTCGTCGAAGGTCGCCGAGGCCAGCACGGAGACGCCGCCGATGCCGTCACGGCCGGTGCGCGCGCCGAGCAGCACGACGACGTTGCCGACACCGGCCGCCTCCTTGTGCTGCAGGCGTTCGACCGGCAGCACGCCGATGCTCAGCGCGTTGACCAGCGGGTTGCCCTGATAGGTGGGGTCGAAGACGATCTCGCCACCGATGTTGGGCAGGCCCAGGCAGTTGCCGTATCCGCCGATGCCGGCGACCACGCCGGGCAGCACGCGGGCGGTGTCGGGGTGATCGGCCGCGCCGAAACGCAGCGGGTCCATCACCGCGATCGGGCGGGCGCCCATCGCCAGGATGTCGCGCACGATGCCGCCGACGCCGGTGGCCGCGCCCTGGTAGGGCTCGACGAAGCTCGGGTGGTTGTGCGACTCGACCTTGAAGGTGACTGCCAGCTCGTCGGAGATCTGCACGACACCGGCGTTCTCTCCGATGCCGGCCAGCATGCGCGTGTCGCGCGGCGCCTTGTCGCCGAACTGGCGCAGGTGCACCTTGCTCGACTTGTAGGAGCAGTGCTCGCTCCACATGATCGAATACATCGCGAGCTCGGAGGCGGTGGGACGGCGGCCGAGGATCTGCCGGATCCGGTCGTACTCGTCGTCCTTGAGACCGAGATCGGTGTGTGGCTGCAGTTCGTCGGGGGTGCTGTGGGCGCGCTGGACGGTGTCCGGTCCGCCGTCGAACTCGTTGACCAGCACATCGGTCGCGGCGAAGCCTGTCTGCTTCGGGGCGACGGACGTGTCCGGCTGCGTCGTCATTACTGGTGTCCCCCTGCGTTCACGCCCGCGGACGCCCCGGCCAGGGCCCGCAGGACGGAGGTGAAGAAGCCGAGGCCGTCGAGCGACGGACCGGTCAGCGACTCCACGGCGTGTTCCGGATGCGGCATGACGCCGACGACGTTGCCGGCCTCGTTGGTGATCGCGGCGATGTCGCGCTGCGATCCGTTCGGGTTTCCGCGGATGTAACGCGCGACCACGCGGCCCTCGGCCTCGAGCTGGTCGAGCGTGCGCTCGTCGGCGACGTAGCAGCCCTCGCCGTTCTTCACCGGGATCAGGATCTCCTGACCGGCCGTGAAGTTGTTGGTCCACGCGGTGCTGGTCGACTCGACGCGCAGGTGCTGGTCGCGGTTGCGGAAGTGCAGGTGCTGGTTGCGGGTGAGCGCGCCGGGAAGCAGGTGCGCCTCGCAGAGGATCTGGAAGCCGTTGCAGATGCCGAGCACCGGCAGACCGCCCCGGGCGGCGTCGATGATCGACTCCATGGCCGGCGCGAAGCGGGCGATCGCGCCGCAGCGCAGATAGTCGCCGTAGGAGAAGCCGCCGGGCAGCACCACGGCGTCGACATTG
Organism: Actinoplanes sp. NPDC021490; assembly: GCF_055562135.1. Classification (NCBI taxonomy): domain Bacteria; kingdom Bacillati; phylum Actinomycetota; class Actinomycetes; order Micromonosporales; family Micromonosporaceae; genus Actinoplanes; species Actinoplanes sp. NPDC021490. The sequence goes on along the minus strand of NZ_JBVHFW010000011.1, from coordinate 326,473 downwards.
TGCAGGTTGGGATCGCCGTGCCAGAGGCGGACGACGTCGGCGCCGGCGATGCGCGCGGCGCGGGCCGCGTCCCCGTCGTCGAGCGAACCCGGGAAGGTGACCACACCGATGCGCATGCTCAGGCGACCTCCGCCGTAGCGTCCTCGTGAACGTGGATGGTGAAGTCCTCGATCACGGGGTTGGCGAGCAGCTTGTCGGCGATCTCACGGGTTTGGTCGAGATCGGGCTCGCCCGCGAATTCGATCTCGATCCGCCGGCCGATGCGGACGGACGAGACATCGTTGACGCCGAGCCTGGGCAGCGCATTCGCGACCGCCTGGCCCTGCGGATCGAGGATCTCCGGCTTGAGCATGACGTCGACCACGACGCGAGCCACGGGCACTCCTGACTGATAGGTGTAAGCACGTGGAGCCTACCTTGCGGGCCACGCTACGGGATTTTCGGCCGGTGCCGGCCGCGCGACGCCGGGGGCGCTGAGCAGCCAACTCGGCGGTGATCTCGGACACCGTGTCGATCGAAACTTCAAGCAAACGCGGGGTCATCACATCGTGATAGGTGCGAACTGGGTTCTGTTCGGCGCCGGGGTGGGCACATACGGTCAGCTCATCGATCTCCATCGAGGCCGTGCGGCAGCCGCCCCGCCGCCGCACGGCACGAGCTCCGCCGGGGCGCGGCGTGATGATCATCTCCGCCGCGCCCCAGCGGCACGTTCTCAGAGAATGGGCGCGGGCGCGTACTTGGCCGCCTCGGGGTGCGCGGCCACGATCGTCGCGACGCGGTCGGCCACGGAACGGACCTGAGACGGCGCGGCGCCCACGAACGCGGCCCGATCGGCCACCAGGGTGTCGATCTCGGCCCGGCCCAGCTCGAGCCGGCCGTCCGCGGCGAGCCGGTCGAACAGGTCGTTGACGGCGGCGCCCTTTTCCCGCATCGCGAGCGCGACGGCGACGGCGTGCTCCTTGATCACCTCATGGGCGACCTCGCGGCCGACCCCCTTGCGTACGGCCGCAACAAGGATCTTGGTCGTCGCGAGGAACGGCAGGAACCGGTCGAGCTCGCGCGCGATCACCGCGGGGTAGGCGCCGAACTCGTCGAGCACCGTGAGGAACGTCTGGAACAGGCCGTCGGTGGCGAAGAACGCGTCGGGCAGCGCGACCCGGCGCACCACCGAGCACGAAACGTCACCCTCGTTCCACTGGTCACCGGCCAGCTCGCCGACCATCGACAGATAGCCGCGGACGATCACGGCCAGGCCGTTGACCCGCTCGGACGAGCGCGTGTTCATCTTGTGCGGCATGGCCGACGAGCCGACCTGGCCCGGCTTGAAGCCCTCGGTGACCAGCTCCTGACCGACCATCAGGCGGATCGTGGTGGCCAGCGAGGACGGCCCGGCGACGATCTGGGCCAGCGCCGAGACGACGTCGAAGTCGAGAGACCGGGGGTAGACCTGGCCGACGCTGCTGAGCACCCGCTCGAAGCCGAGGTGCCCAGCGACGCGCTGCTCGAGCGCGGCCAGCGCCTCGAAGTCACCGTCGAGCAGGTCGAGCTGATCGGCCGCGGTGCCGACCGGGCCCTTGATCCCGCGCAGCGGATACCGCGCGATCAGATCGTCGAGACGCTCGTACGCGATGAGCAGCTCTTCCGCGGCCGAGGCGAAGCGCTTGCCCAGCGTGGTGGCCTGGGCCGCGACATTGTGCGAGCGGCCGGTCATGACGAGGTCGGAGTATTCGACCGCGCGCTCGGTGAGCCGGGCCAGCGCGGCGATCACCCGGGCCCGGACCAGCTCGAGCGACGCCTTGATCTGCAGCTGCTCGACGTTCTCGGTCAGGTCGCGCGACGTCATTCCCTTGTGGATCTGCTCGAAGCCGGCCAGCGCGCTGAACTCCTCGATGCGGGCCTTGACGTCGTGGCGCGTGATCCGCTCGCGGGCCGCGATCGACTCGAGGTCGACCTGGTCGAGCACCGACTCGTACGCCTCGACGGCGCCGGGCGGAACGGCCACGCCGAGGTCGCGCTGGGCCCGGAGAACGGCCAGCCAGAGGCGGCGCTCCATCCGGATCTTCTCCTCCGGGGACCAGAGCGCGACGAGGTCGGCGGAGGCGTAACGGGCGGCGAGGACGTTCGGGATGCTCACGCGACCGATTCTTTCACGGCACCGGTTTCGGGTTCCGGCAGCTTGTGCCGCAGGCTGCGCACGTCACGGCTGATCAGCATGCCGATCACGGCCAGGGTCACCAGCACGCCCGCGCCGACCAGAGTCGCCTTGACCCCGGCCGCGTGCGCGATCGGGCCGACCGCGATCTCGCCGATCGGAATGGCCACGAACGAGCCCACCATGTCGTACGAATAGACGCGGGCCAGCTTGTCCGGCGGGATGTGCTCCTGCATGGTCGTTTCCCACGCGATGCCGAACTGCTCGAACATCACACCGGCCACGAGCGCGCCGGCGATCAGCACCCAGACCTGCGGGTAGAGCCCGAGCAGAAACAGCGGCAGGGCCATGCCGAAGGTGCTGATCACGCCGAAGAGCAGGAGGCGGCGCATCCGCAGGCGCATCGCCAGCAGCGCGCCGAGGATCATGCCGCCGGTCTGCGCGGCCAGCACGAGACCCCAGGCCCGGCGGCCGATGGTGTCGTCGGCGACGACCGGACCGAGCACGTAGAGGCCGCCGGCCCAGGCCGCGTTGATCACGGCGAAGGCGGCCACCACGGCCCAGAGCCAGGTGCGTGAGCGGAACTCGCTCCAGCCGGTGCGCAGATCGGCGAAGATGTTGGGCCGGGACGGTTCGACGGCCGCCTCGCCGGGCGTCTGCTCGCCGCCGATGACCCCCTCGGCCGGCGCCGATGGCCGGGCCGCCGTCGTGACCTTGCGCAACGGGAGGAACAGCAGCGCGGCGAGGGCGAAGGTGGCGGCGTCGACCGCGATGCCCCAGCCCGGGTTGCTGGCCGCGACGACCACCCCGGCCAGCGGCGCGCCCAGGATGGCGGCCGAGTTGAGCGACAGCCGGTTGAACGCGTTGGCCTGTTGCCGGATGTCGGCCGGAACGGTCAGCGGGAGGATCGAGGAGCTCGCCGGCAGGGCGAGGGCGCCGACCATGCCGTTGATCGCGCCCAGCGCCATCAGGAGCGGGATGGTGGCCGTGCCGGTGAGCACGAGAGCGGCCACCATGGCCTGGGTCACGGCTGCCGCCGCGCTGGCTCCGACCATCAGCAAGTGCTTCGGCATGCGGTCGGCGAGCACGCCGCCGAACAGCAGGAAGACGACGTTCACGATGGTGCGGGCGCCGACCACCAGGCCCAGGTCGGTGGCCGAGCCGGTCAGGTCGAGGACGGCGAAGGCCAGCGCGATGGGGGCGAAGGAGTTGCCGAGCGCGTTGACCGTGCGACCGGCGATGAGATAGCGGAACGAGGCGTGGCGCAGCGGGGCGAAGGTGCCGCTCATTCTGGGGACTCCATCTCGAACATCGCGACGGTGGTGCTCGTACGGATGGTGCCGGGGGTGCGAGGCGGCTGGGCCACCCGATGCAGCTCGTCGACCAGCTCGGCGAACCGCGAGCGCAGCTCGAGCCACCGATCGGGGTCGACCCAGAACTCGCCGTCGCCGAGCAGGCCCTTCGAGGTGAAGCTGCCCTGCGCCGTACGGCGGACGAGCTCGTTGCCGAGGGTCGCGAACAGCGCCCGTCTCTGGTCGGGGTTCTCGGGCGCGGTGTCGCGAGCGGGATCGTATCGATAACGCTTGGCGACACCACCCCGGATTTTCTCCTCGCCGGCGGCGACGACGATGCCGGCCGAGTGCAGGTTGCGCAGGTGGTAACTCGCGTTGGCGTGGGTCAGCCCCAGCTCACGGGCCACCTCGGCCGCCGTGAGCGGGCCGCTGGTGAGCAAGGACAGGATGCGCAGCCGCACGGGATGAGCCATCGCCCGGAGCGCCGCACCCTCATCTCCCAAAGACATGTTGGGGAGTCTAGGGGCGCGGCGAGCCGACTGTCCAACGATTGTTGGGGAGTGGCACACTGCACGGGCGGACGGCAATGCCGCTAAAGTTACTGACGAGTAGGTCGACGCAGCCTGAAAGGTCTTCACCGATGACTGATTTCAACCCGGACTCGCTCGCCTCCATCGGGCCCAAGGAGTTCGCGCAGCTCGTCAAGGCGACGCCGGACGCGAAGCTGGCCGAGGTGATGGCCGGTGACTCCCGCACCAAGATCCTCGACGAGGTCTTCAACCGCATGCCGACGCTGTTCCGCCCCGAGAAGGCGGGCAACACGACCGCGGTGATCCACTGGATCATCACGGGCGGCGCCGGCGGTTCGAGCGACACCTACGAGACGGTGATCGAGAACGGCGCCTGCACGGTCACCAACCAGCCGGTCCGTGACCCGAAGCTGGCCATGACCATGGACGCCGTCACGTTCCTCAAGGTCGTCTCGGGCGACGCGAACCCGATGATGCTGTTCATGACCGGCAAGATCAAGGCGAAGGGCGACCTGGGCCTGGCGGCCAACGTGGCCAAGCTCTTCGACATCCCCAAGGGCTGACGCTCGCGGAGGGGGCGCCCAACGGCGCCCCCTCCGGTCACAGCTTGATGCGTCCCTCGACCGCGCCCAGGGCGATGTCTGTGCGGTACTGGGCGCCGTCCAGGCGCACGCCGCCGACCAGGGCGTAGGCGGCGTCACGAGCCGAGGCCAGATCGGGGCCGGTGGCGGTCACGCTGAGCACACGCCCACCGGCGGAGATCAGAGCGCCGTCCTCGCGCCGCGCCGTTCCCGCGTGGATCACGCCCGGCACCTCGGCGCCCTCGATCACATCACCCGTACGCGGGGTGGCCGGATAGTTCTGACTGGCCACCACCACCGTGATCGCGGCGCCGTCACGCCAGCGCAGCGGCGGCTGCTCCCCCAGCGTGCCCGTGGCGGCCGCGTTGAGCAGCCCGCCCAGCGGCGTCTCGAGCAGGGCCAGCACCACCTGCGTCTCGGGGTCGCCGAAGCGGGCGTTGAACTCGATGACCTTGGGGCCGTCCGGGGTGAGCGCGAGTCCGACATAGAGCAAGCCGGCGAACGGGGTGCCGCGGCGGCGCATCTCGGCCAGGGTCGGCTCGACCGTCTCGAGCAGCACCCGGGGCACCAGGTTCTTCGGCGTCCAGCCGAGCGGGGCGTACGCGCCCATGCCGCCGGTGTTGGGACCCTCGTCACCGTCGGCCAGCCGCTTGAAGTCCTGCGCCGGCATCAGCGGGACGGCGGTCGTGCCGTCGGTCACCACGAACAGCGAGACCTCGGGGCCGGAGAGGTACTCCTCGATGACGACCTTGCCGCACTCGGCCGCATGCCGCTCGGCCACGTCGCGGTCGTCGGTCACCACCACGCCCTTGCCGGCGGCGAGACCGTCGTTCTTGACCACGTACGGGGCGCCGAGGTCGTCGAGCGCGCGGCTCACGGCGTCCGCGTCGGTGCAGGCGTACGAGCGAGCGGTCGGCACCCCGGCCGCGGCCATCACGTCCTTGGCGAATGCCTTGGACCCCTCGAGCTGGGCCGCCGCGGCGCTCGGGCCGAAGCAGGCGATGCCCTTGGCCCGGACGGCATCGGCCACCCCGGCCACCAGCGGCGCCTCCGGACCGACCACCACCAGGTCGGCGGCGAGCTCGACGGCCAGCGCGGCGACACCGGCCGGATCGGTCGCCGTGACCTCGTAGAGCTCGGCGACCTGGGCGATGCCGGGGTTGCCGGGGGCGGCGGCCAGGAAAGAGACGGAGGGGTCGGCGGCGAGGCCGACGGCGAGGGCGTGTTCACGGCCGCCGGAACCGATCAGAAGTACGCGCACGACGGGCGATCCTACCGGCGCTCCGCTTCCCCCCATCGCACAGCAGGGCAGTCGCGTAAACTTCGGCAGTACCCGGACCTCTGCCGAGTACGACCTGTTCGACGGAAGGCGTCAAGCAAGTGCCGGTGATCGTGTTGGTCGGCGCCCAATGGGGCGACGAGGGCAAGGGCAAGGCCACTGACCTGCTGGGCGACCGGCTCGACTACGTGGTGAAGTTCAACGGCGGAAACAACGCCGGTCACACCGTTGTGATCAAGGGCGAGAAGTACGCGCTGCACCTGCTGCCGAGCGGCATCCTGACCCCGGGCGTGGTTCCGGTGATCGGCAACGGGGTCGTGGTCGACCTGGCGGTGCTGTTCCAGGAGATCGACGGGCTCGAGGCGCGCGGCATCGACACGTCGCGCCTGCGCATCAGCGCGAACGCGCACGTCATCGCGTCGTACAACCGCTCGCTCGACAAGGTCAGCGAGCGTTACCTGGGTGCGCGGCGGATCGGCACCACCGGTCGCGGCATCGGCCCGACCTACGCCGACAAGATGAACCGCGTCGGCGTACGCGTGCAGGACCTCTTCGACGAGTCGATCCTGCGGCAGAAGGTCGAGGCGGCCCTGTCGTTCAAGAACCAGGTGCTGTCCAAGATCTACAACCGGCAGGCCGTCAAGGTCGACGACGTGGTTCACGAACTGCTGTCCTACGTCGAGCGTCTCCGCCCGTACGTGGGTGACACCGCGCTCGAGCTCTCCGAGGCGCTCGACGAGGGCAAGGTCGTGCTGTGCGAGGCCGGCCAGGCCACCCTGCTCGACGTCGACCACGGCACCTACCCGTTCGTGACCAGCTCGAACGCGACCGCCGGGGGCGCGTGCACCGGCTCCGGCATCCCGCCCACCCGCATCGACCGGGTGGTCGCGGTGCTCAAGGCGTTCACGTCGCGCGTCGGCGAGGGCCCGTTCCCGACCGAGCTGCACGACAAGTTCGGCGACCACCTGCGCGAGGTCGGCCAGGAATACGGCACGACCACCGGCCGCCCGCGCCGGATCGGCTGGCTCGACCTGGTGATGGCCCGGTACGCCCAGCGGATCAACGGTGTCACCGACTTCGTCCTGACCAAGCTGGACAATTACGACGATCTCGACGAGATTCCGGTCTGTGTCGCGTACGAGGTGAACGGCGTCCGGCACGACGAGATGCCGATCAGCCAGTCCGACTTCCACCACGCGATCCCGATCTACGAGACGCTGCCCGGCTGGAAGCAGACCATCTCCGGCGCGCGGTCGTTCGACGACCTGCCCAAGGAGGCGCAGGACTTCGTCCTCTATGTCGAGGAGCGCATCCGGGCCCGCATCTCGGTGGTCGGCGTCGGCCCCGCGCGCGACCAGGTCATCGAGCGTCACTCGGTTCTGAGCGAGGCCTGACATGTACGACGTGGTGCTGCTCAGCCTGGCCGAGGGGCAGGGCTCCGGGGGCGCGTGCGGCGACGAGTGCGGCGGCTGCGCCCCGGCCACGGCGTGCGCACCGCGGGTGCCGGTGCTCAAGTGCGCCGACGCGCTCACCGCGGCCGGCGCCCGCGTCGAGACGATCACCGCGAGTTCCGATCAGGAGATCGACGACGTCATCGCCCGCTTCGACGCGCCGGCCCGGCCCGACGGGCTGACCTGGCCCGACGCCGAGAGCAAGCTGCGGCTGGTGGTGGCCTCGGCGACCGACGGGCAGCTGCGGGCCGTGGTGCGCCGGCTGGTCCGCCGCTACGCTCCGCCGCCCAGCAAGCGCCCGGACGACCTGGTTGCCGGCCGCACGGTGCCCGACCTGCCGCCGCTGGCGATTCTGCCGCTCGACGCGGGCGACACGACGGATCTCGCCGCCCAGCTCGGCCTTCCCCGTACGCCGGAAGCCGTCGCGGCCGCGGTGATGAGCGGCTCGGTGCGGCGGCTCGACCTGCTGCGCAACGACGGTGGCTCGGTCACCGTGGACGGCGCGCTGGTCGGCGGCATGGACGACGACGGGCGCGCGGTGCCGTGGCGGGGCCGGGTCGAGGTCGACGACGCGGTGCTGTCCAACGGCGACGATCCGATCCTGGCCTGCGCGATCGGCAACAGCGCGGGCTATGCGGAGTTCGCGGGCATGCGCATGCTGGCCGAGGGCGACGCGGTCGACGGCCAGGTCGAGGTCGCGGTGGCCGTGCCCACGGTGGTCAAACAGCGGTTCCGCGGCTCCAAGATGCGGGTCGAGGTGCGCCGGGCGCGCGGTCGTGCGGTGTCGGTGCTCCCCCGCGACGGCGAGATCCAGTTCCTCGACGACGGGGTCGGCGGCTCGATGAACCGCAAGCGCTCGTGGTGGACCGAAGCCGGGGCCTGGGCGGTCTACGCGAGCTGACCTACTGTGTAGTACGCAAGTACGAGCAGCATCCGGGGAGGGTTGCATCAGTGGTACCGGTGGAGGACGAGGACGCTGACCGCGTCTACGTCCCGGGCACGTCGAACAACCCCGCGCCGCCCGACCGGGACGTGGAGCCGTTGTGGGCGCCGGAGGAACTGGAGGCGCCGGTGCACGGGCGGCCCGTGCCGCACGACGCTCCGCCGGCCGTGCCGTTGCCGCACTCCCCGGGCCCGAACGGCACGCCGGGCATGTATCGGCCGGGCGACCGCATCCCGGTGCCGCCGCCGCAGGCCGTGCCGATTCCGCCGCCGGCTCACATCCAAGTGCCGTCGCCGCGCCCGGCCGCCCATCCGCCACCCACGCAGGCCTGGCCCAATCTTGAACCGCACGCCGGTCAGGAGCCTTTGGCCGCGGCGGAGCATCCGGGCGCCTCCTCTTCGGCATCCCCCTCTTCGGTCGATGACGGTTCCGAGTCCGGTGTGCACAGTTCGCCGGATTCGCCCTGGTCGCAGCCGCCACACCGTCCCGGCCCGCCGGCCGTCGCGCCGGAGCCGGGTTCCTCCGGCCCCGCCCCGATGCCGGTCGAGCGGTCCCGGCCGGGCACCGCCGCGGTGCCCACGCAGCGCAGCGCGCCGCCGCCGGCCGCCTCCGACCCGAGTTCCGACGACGGGTGGACGACCGGCGACGAGCCGTCGAACGGTGCGGTTTATCGGCCGGCTTCTCAGGCGCCGGCCGCGCACGGCGCCGCCGCCGTACCGCCGCAAGCGCATCCACAGCCTCCGCCTGTCTATCCCGCACAGCCGGCTCCGCCGCCTTATCCGCAGCAGGGCCCGCCGCCTTACCCGCCGCAGAGCTATGGTCCGCAGCCCGCGCCGCAGCGGCCCGGTCCCTACCCGCCGAGCGTGGATCCGCGCGCGATGGCCCACCCGCCGGCGCCCACCCCCGCGCCGCCGTCCACCGACCCGTTCCAGGATCTTCCGTGGGTCTCCGACGGCACGCCGACGGCCGAGGAGTTCGCCCGCCGCCGCATGGCCAAGCCGGCCGACCCGGTGGCCACGCAGGGCGCCCGGGCGATCCTCCGCAAGAGCACGATGGGCCTGGTCAAGCTGGCCCCGGGCAAGCGCGAGCAGGAGTTCAAGCAGGACGTCGAGATGGTCCGGCGCAACTTCGGCGGGCTGCGGCAGGTCACCGTGGTCAACCCCAAGGGCGGCGCCGGCAAGACCGTGGCCGTGCTGCTGCTGGCGATGACGTTCGGGCAGAAGCGCGGCGGCTACGTGCTGGCCTGGGACAACAACGAGACCCAGGGCACCCTCGGCATGCGGGCCCAGCAGGACTTCCACGCCCGTACGGTGCGCGACATGATGCGCGACCTGCATCTCTTCCGCGGCTCGCACGGCCGGGTCGGCGACCTTTCGCAATACGTGCGGGCGCAGGGCGAGGGCATGTTCGACGTGCTCGCCTCGGACGAGTCGGCGACCGCGGGCGAGATGCTGACGGCCGACGCGTTCGGTGAGATCCGCGAGATCGTGAGCCGGTTCTACAAGCTGATCTTTGTGGACACCGGCAACAACGTGCGCGCGCAGAACTGGCAGGCGGCCATGGACGCCACCGACCAGCTGGTGATCACCATGTCGGCCCGTAACGACTCGGCCGAGACCGCCGCCCGCATGCTCGACCACCTGGAGCAGAGCGGACGCCAGCGCCTGGTGCGTCAGGCCGTCAGCGTGGTCTCGATGCCCCCCACCCGCAAGGACATCGACCTGCCGGCCATCCAACGCCACTTCGCCGCCCGTACGAGGGCAGTGCTGCTGGCCCCGTACGAGAAGCTGATCGATTCCGGCGAGCCCATCCGCTACGGCCACCTCTCCAACAACACCAAAGAGGCTTGGTTGAAGATCGCGGCCGCCGTAGCCGAGGGCCTGTAGTTCCCCGCCCACGGCGAACGGCGAGATCAGGTCGGATACCCGCGATTCGCCGCCGGTGAGTTGGCTCTCGGTTTTCTGACGCCCGTCGGTTTTTGCGGGTGGCAGGAAACCGCGAGCCAACTCACCGGTTACAAGGCGAATCGCACGCGAAGCGAAGCGGAGCCATCAGGCTCAGTTTGCGCTTGTCCACGTCGTAAGTAAGCCCACGAAAAGAGTTCCCCTACGTAAGAGCGTCCGCCGCGGCCGGGTCGCTGTCCCGGAGGAACTGCGCGCATCGGGCCGCCTCGTCGGCCTCCCCGATCTCGGCCGCGGCCTGCGACAGCGAGTGCAGGCAGCGCAGGAACCCCTGGTTGGGCACGTGCGCCCACGGGATCGGGCCGTGGCCCTTCCAGCCGTTGCGGCGCAGAGCGTCGAGGCCACGGTGATAACCGGTGCGGGCGTACGCGTACGCGGTCACCGGCTCGTCGGCGGCGAGCGCTTCGGCCGCGAGGGCCGCCCAGCCGCCGCTGTAGGCCGGGTAGGCGGCCGCAACGGTCTTGAGGGCGACGGTGGTGCCGGTCGCGGTGGCCTCCGCTAGTGCCTTGTCGGCTTCGGCGTCGACGGGCAGCTTGGTGGCGGGAGGCTCGGGAAGCAGGTTTTGCATGACCCTATTCAACCGGTCCGGTGGCGATGCATTCCGGCGGGGCGCTCCAGATCACCCACGTTTCGCCGAGTGTTCTCCGTCCCACGCCCGAGCGAGGCGGGCGAGCCGGTCGGTGTATTCGATCTGCTGCCGCCACGCGGCCGGCCACGCGTCCAGGCCGAGCGCCGCACCGGCGAAAGCCCCGGCCAGGCAGGCGATCGAGTCGGAGTCGCCGGACGAGGCCGCGCCCCGGCCCAGCACGGCCACCGGCTCGTCGGGCGAGATCAGATAGCAGTAGAGCGCGGTGGCCAGCGCTTCCTCGGCGATCCAGCCTTCGCCGGTGGCCAGGCAGGGGTCACCCGCGAAGTTTCCGGCCGCCAGCGCGTCGCGGACCCGGTCGAGGGCGGCGGCCGTCTCGTCCCAGCCGCGCGCGATGAACTCTTCCGCCGTGGCCATCGCGGAGCGCTGCCACAGGTCGCCCAGCCACTCCTCGCGATAGATCTTGCGCTGGCTGTCGGAACGCTCGCGCAACGCCTCGAGCAGGTCGCCCGGGGCCAGTCCGTCGGCCAGCCACCGGCACGCGTACGCGGTCAGTTCGCTCGCCGCCAGCCCGGTGGGATGTCCGTGCGTGAGCCCGGCCTGCAGCTGGGCCAGGCCGGCGCGCTGGTCCTCGTCGAGGGTGGGGTGCAGGCCGACCGGGGTGACGCGCATGTTGGCCCCGCAGCCCTTCGAGCCGGCCACCGTCGCCTGCTGCCACGGCCGCCCGTCGGACAGAGCGGCGCACGCCTGCAGGCAGGTGTTGCCGGGGGCGCGGTTGTTGTCGGGGCTCGCCGCCCAGTCGAGGAAGGCCCGGCGCAGCAGCGGCTCCATCACCGCCGGAGTGATCTCGGGGGCGGCCGGCATCGCCTCGCCGACCGCCAGGGCCATCTGGGTGTCGTCGGTGACGAGCGCCGGACGGCCGGTCAGCTCGCGGGGGCCGGCCGGGCCGTAGCGGCGGACAATGGTGTCGTAGTCCTGGAACTCGGTGGGCTTGCCGAGCGCGTCCCCGTAGGCCAGTCCGTAGAGCGATCCCGCAGCGTTTTGCACGGTGACTACCCTACGTTCATGCCCGGCGACCCCTTACAGCCTGTGTTCGGCGGCCCTGCCCCGTTCGACGCCACCGTCTCCGAGATCGAATCGCGGGCCGAGCTCGATCACCATCTGGCCGGGAAGTCGCTGGCCGACCTGGTGATTCTCGGACTCCGGCTCGATCTCGATCCGCCCGATCTGACCGAGGTCGACGTGGCCGGCGCCCTGTTCGTGGGTTGCCGTCTGGCCGATGACGTCGAGATCGACCTGATGCGGCGCGGGGCGCATGTGATCCCGCCGTTCGACGCGCGGCCCTACCCGACCCATCCGGCGGCGCTCTACACGCCGGAGGACCTGTCGTTCGGGTTCGCTTCCGAGGGCTTCGCCGGCATGTACGACACCAAGGTGTACGACCATTTCGTGGCGCACGGCGGCGCGGCGCCCGACATCCGCGAGGCGATCGCCCAGCGGCTGCACGACGCGGGTGTCGACAACGCGCTCGGCAAGGCGCTGGCGGCCTGGGTGCAGGCGCGCGGCCGGGACGGCGCGGTCGGCATCATGGGCGGACACGCGGCGCCGCGCGGTTCGGCGGCGTACCGAATGGCGGCGACCCTCTCGTGGCGGCTGGCCGCGGTCGGGCGGCTGGTGGTGACCGGCGGCGGGCCGGGCGTGATGGAGGCGGCCAACCTGGGCGCGTACTTCTCGACCCGCCCGGCGACGGAGTTGCACGCGGCCGTCGAGCTGCTGTCGGAGGCGCCGCATTTCGCCGACCACGACCCGTACACCGCCGCTGCTCTGGCCGTACGGGCGAAGTTTCCGGCTCCGCCGACCGCGGCGACCGACGTGGTGGGCCGCCTGCGGCACGGTGGCCTGGCCCTGCCCACCTGGCTCTACGGTCACGAGCCGGCCAACCTGTTCGCCGGGCAGATCGGGAAGTACTTCTCCAACGCCGTACGGGAGGATTCGATCCTTCGACTTTCGCGGGGCGGCATCGTGTTCGCGCCCGGGTGGGCCGGCACGGTGCAGGAGATCTTCCAGGCCGCGACGAAGACCTTCTACCAGACCGACGGTCCGTCCGGTGCGTTCGTGTTCCTCGGCGTCGAGCACTGGCGGCAGCTGCCGGTGGAGGAGCTGCTGCGTCCGTTGCTGGCCCGGAGCCCGTACGGGGATCAGTCGAATCTGGTTGTGGTCACCGACTCGATCGACGAGGCCATGGCCGCCCTCGCGGCCGGGTCAGGCCACATGCACACGCCGCCAGTTGGTCACGGGTAGCTCGGTCTCGGGCACGTCGTTGATGCCGTTCTCGTCCATCGCGTTGTAGATCGCGAGCCGGGCGCCGTCGAAGAGGAACTCGACCGCGTGCAGGATGCGTGGCCGCCATTCGGCCACCGTGACCAGCTCGATGATGTTGACCGCGCGCAGGACGCACCCGCGGGCGTGCCGCAGGGCCGCGGTCGGGTCGGGGCGCCAGTCGAAGTGCTCGTACCAGTCGATCGGGACGTTGAGGTCGATCTGGTCCCAGGTGATCGCGCACTCGTCGAACTTACGATGCGTAATCTCTACGTGTGTGGTTCCAAAGTCGAGGATCACCGGGCCGTCCGCGAACCAGCCTCGCTCGGCCATGTCCCACATCAGCCAGCTTGATCGCAATTTTCGCCCGATGAGCCGCACAAACCTCGTGCGGTGAACGGCCGCGAGCGCGTCGGCATCATGGTGCCACTCGGGTTCGTAACCCTCGATGCCGAGCACGATCTTGATCCTCCTCACCGGGGAAGGATCGATCGTATACATACCTCTGAGTAACCCGGCAACACGAAGACGGCCGGTCCCCCTCTTGGGGACCGGCCGTAACCGTTCGACTACTTCTCGATTACTTCGAGAGAGTGGTGCCGCTCGACCGCAGGTGCTCGCAGGCCTCGACGACACGCTGGGCCAGGCCGGCCTCGGCCAGCTTGCCCCAGGCGCGCGGGTCGTACGCCTTCTTGTTGCCGACCTCGCCGTCGATCTTGAGGACGCCGTCGTAGTTCTTCATCATGTGGTCGACGACCGGACGGGTGAACGCGTACTGCGTGTCGGTGTCGATGTTCATCTTGACCACGCCGAAGTCCAGGGCGCCGTGGATCTCGGACAGCAGCGAGCCCGAACCACCGTGGAAGACCAGGTCGAACGGCTTCTCCTTGCCGTACTTGGCGCCGACCGCGTCCTGGATCTCCTTGAGGATCTCGGGGCGCAGCTTGACGTTGCCCGGCTTGTACACGCCGTGCACGTTGCCGAAGGTCAGGGCCGTCATGTAGCGGCCCTTCTCGCCCAGGCCCAGGGCGGCCGCGGTGGCCAGGCCGTCCTCGACGGTCGAGTACAGCTTGTCGTCGATCGCGGCCGAGACGCCGTCCTCCTCGCCACCGACCACGCCGACCTCGATCTCGAGGATGATGTGCGCGGCCGCGGCGTCCTTGAGGAGCTCCTCGGCGATCTGCAGGTTCTCGTCGACCGGCACGGCCGAGCCGTCCCACATGTGCGACTGGAAAAGCGGCGCCTGGCCGTTGGCGACGCGCTCCTTGCTCAGCGCGAGCAGCGGGCGGACGTACCCGTCGAGCTTGTTCTTCGGGCAGTGGTCGGTGTGCAGCGCGATGTTGATCGGGTAGTTCTTGGCGACCTCGGTGGCGTACTCGGCGAGCGCGACCGCACCGGTGATCATGTTTTTGATGGTCGGGCCGGACGCGTACTCGGCGCCGCCGGTGGAGATCTGGACGATGCCGTCGCTGCCGGCCTCGGCGAAGCCCTGGAGGGCCGCGTTGAGGGTCTGCGAGGACGTCACGTTGATGGCGGGGTAGGCGAACGCCCCGGCCTTGGCGCGGTCCAGCATCTCGGCGTAGACCTCGGGAGAAGCGATGGGCATCGGTGCGCTCCTTGCTCTTTGCTTAGCTTTGACTGCCGGAGACAGAGGGCAGGACCGCGCTGTCCTCCAGCACGCAAGTATTCCGTAGGCGTTCCGGCGATGGGAAATGACCCCGCAACCTTCCAGGGAATCCGGCGCATGGGACATAGAGGGCGATTTACGCTCCGACTATGCAATCTCTCTTCCGGGTGTTCGCGGCCGCTCTCCTGCTGGTCCTGCTGCCGCCGCCCGCTGCCGCGGCACCGGCGGACGCCACGGCGGAACCCCGGCTCGCACAGGTCACGCTGGCCCCGGGAGGCCCCCAGAAGATCACACCGCTCTGGGTGCACACCGGCAACGTCGAGACCGGCTCCCGGCAGACCCTCGAAATGACCGTCGACCTGGGTGACGCGACCCGGTTCGCCGACGTCGACATCGTTTCGACGTTCAACCTGATCGATGTCGACCCGGTGGACGAGGGATCCTCCGCCCCGCCGGCACCGCCCTGCCGGCGTACGGGGCCGAAGTTCGTGTGCTCGTTCGGCTCGACGTTCCGCACCGCCGAGTCGATCGACGTCGCCGCCCTGCTGCTCGTGACGCCCAAGGCGGTCGCCAAGACCGGCGACAGCGCGGACGTGACGGTGACCGCACAGGTCGGCGACGGCGCAGTCGGCACGGCGACCTCGACGATCCGGGTGGGCGAGGGAGTCGACCTCGTGGCCGGCGAGGACCGCGAGGTCAAGGCCGCACCGGGCCGCACCGCCAAGATCATTCCGGAGGTACGCAACGGGGGCGCGACCGCGGCCACGGGCGTCGTCCTGGTGCTGGCGGCGGCATCCCGGCTGCTCGTTCCGACCGCGTATCGAAACTGCCGTTACGGCCTGGTCGTGGTCTGCACCTTCGACACCGAGCTCGCGCCCGGACGCACCTACGCGCTCGGCCGGCCGATCCTGCTGCGGTCGCCGGCCGACACCGTCCCCGGAAGCTCGGCCGAGGTGACCCACGAGTGGACGACCAGAACCGAGTGGGACGACGAAGATCTCGGCGATTACGGCACTCCCGGTACGGGCGCCGCGCTCACCCTCGTGCCGCTGGCCACCGGGCAGGCCGGCAAACCCCAGGCCGAGGTGCACCCGGAGAACAACTCGACCACGACGACGTTCATGGTCGGCGGCAAGGGGTTCCCCGATCTGTCGGCCGTCGGCGCCACCCGGGAGTCGGCCCTCGGCAACCAGCTGCGGTTCATGCCGGGGCTGATGAACTTCGGGCCGGGCACGCTCCGCCCCGGCCTGTTCCGCAACAACGCGCTGCCCGTGGCCGTCCGGATGCCCGCCAACGTCGAGGTGACCGACTCCGGCCAATGCGACGGGGCCTCGGACGACACGTATTACTGCCCGCTCACCGATGACCTCGGGCCGGGTCAGCGGGCGAGCTTCCCGTTCACCGTCGAAGTCAGCGACGGATGCGGCGACCCCGGCAACGTCGCGGTGCCCGACCGCCTCTACGACTACGACGCCGCCGCCGCGCACCGGACCGACCACAACGCCACGCTCACAGTGACCGTGCCCGGTGTGAAGTGCGCCGCCGCACTGCCGATCACCGGCCCCCGGGCGGGCTGGACCGCGCTGGCCGGCGCCACCCTGGTGCTCGCCGGACTCCTGCTCGCGGTTCGTCGTTCCCGGCGGGCGGTTTACGCGCATGCTGAGGGGGCAAGTTCGGCCGGATCGCTACAGGAGGGTGAGCCCCATGACGTATCCGCGAGACGTTGACCTGGAGACGCCGGCAGAGGACGCGGCCGAGCAGTCGACCGAGGCCTATCCCGACTATGCGGACGACGCACAGGTTTCTCCCGAGTTGAGTGTCGAGACACCGGAGTGGGACGCGCAGGACCGCAGTGAGGTCGTGCACGGCGACGACGAGTATCGCTGAGATCCCGGCGCCGCGTTTTCGTTGTCCACAGGCCCCGAACGGCGAACCGGAGTTGTCCACAGGACGGCAAATAGGTCGCCCAAGATCGGGACGAGCGCCCATCATCTAGGGCGTGCTGCTCACCCTGACGACCACGCGCCGGCCGGCTACCGACCTCGGTTACCTGCTGGTCAAGCATCCCGACCGGGTGCACTCGTTCGACGTGCCCACCGGCACGGCCTATGTGATGTATCCCGAGGCGACCGAGGACCGATGCACGGCGGCGCTGCTGCTCGACGTCGATCCGCAGCGGTTGCGGGGCCGGCAGGACGCGTTCGAGCTGGGCCAGTTCGTCAACGACCGGCCCTACGCCGCGTCCAGTCTGCTTGCCGGCGCGCTGGCCAAGGTGTTCCGCAGCGCGCTGCGCGGGGCTTCCAAGGATCGCCCCGAGCTGGCTGCCACTCCGCTGCCGCTGCAGATCCGCGTGCCGGTGCTGCGCGGCTCGGCCTCGCTGGCCGCGCAGCTGTTCCAGCCGCTCGGCTGGGCCGTCACGGCCACCCCGATCCCGCTCGAGCCCGCCCTCGGTGGCGACAGCCGCTATGTCGACCTCGAGCTGAGTGGCGACCTCACGCTCTCCGCGGCCCTCAACCACCTGTACGTGCTGCTGCCCGTGCTCGACGACGCCAAGCACTACTGGGTGGCGCCCGACGAGATCGAGAAGCTGCTGCGCTCGGGTGCGGGGTGGCTCGCCGGTCACCCCGACAAGGTGCTGATCGCCCGGCGCTATCTGGCCCACAAGCGGTCCCTGACCACCACGGCCCTGCAGCAGCTCGAGGGGGAGGACGCCGAGGAGCCGCCGGCCGAGGAAGATGCTGAGCTTCCCGTCGCGCGGCGGCAGTCGCTCGCTGAGCAGCGGCGCGACGCGGTGCTGGCCGCCCTGACCGAGGCCGGCGCCAACCGGGTGCTCGACCTCGGCTGCGGTGGCGGCGCGCTGCTCACCGCCCTGCTCAAAGACAAGCGCTACACCGAGATCGTCGGCACCGACGTGTCGGCCCGGGCGCTCGAGATCGCGGCGCGCAAGCTGCGGCTCGACCGCATACCCGAACGGCAGCGGGCCCGGCTCAGGCTCTGGCAGTCCGCGCTGACCTATCGCGACGACCGGCTGCGCGGCTATGACGCGGCCGTGCTCATGGAGGTCATCGAGCACGTCGACCCGCCACGGCTGCCCGCGCTCGAGTCCAGCGTGTTCGGCCACGCGCGCCCCGCCTCCGTCGTCGTGACCACGCCCAACGCGGAATACAACGTCAACTACGAGGGCCTGACCGGCATGCGTCACTCCGATCACCGCTTCGAGTGGACCCGGGCCGAGTTCGCCGACTGGGCGGCCCGGGTCGCTTCGACGTACGGCTATGCGGTGTCCCTGCGTCCGGTCGGTGAGGTCGACGAGGTCACCGGCTCCCCCACCCAGCTCGCACTCTTCACGACGGAGGTGTCCGCCACATGATCGAGATTCCGGAGCTCGCGCTCGTCGCCCTGGTCGGCATTTCCGGTTCGGGCAAATCGACGTTCGCCCGTACGCATTTCCGGCCGACCCAGGTGCTCTCGTCCGACTTCTTCCGCGGCCTGATCGCCGACGACGAGAACGACCAGTCCGCCTCGGCCGACGCCTTCGACGCGCTGCACTACATCGCGGGCAAGCGCCTCGCCGCGGGTCGTCTCACCGTGGTCGACGCGACCAACCTGCAGCCGCACGGCCGGGCCGAGCTGGTGCGGGTCGCCCGCGAGCACGACGTGCTGCCGGTGGCCATCGTCCTCGACGTGCCCGAGGCCCTGGCCTGGGAACGCACCGAGGCGCGGGCCGACCGTGACTTCGGCCGCCCGGTGATCACCCGCATGCATCGTGACCTGCGACGATCCCTGGGATCGCTGGCCCGTGAGGGCTTCCGCAAGGTGCACGTGCTGCGCGGGCCCGAGGCGATCGCGGCCACCGAGATCCGGTACGAGCGGCTGTTCAACGACAAGCGCGAGCTGACCGGCCCGTTCGACATCATCGGCGACGTGCACGGCTGCCGGGCCGAGCTCGAGACCCTGCTCGAGCGGCTGGGCTATGCCCTCGTACGCGATGCCGGGTCGCGCCCGGTCGACGCCGTGCACCCGGGTGGGCGGCAGGCCGTCTTCGTGGGCGACCTGGTCGACCGTGGGCCCGACTCCCCGGGTGTGCTGCGGCTGGTGATGGGCATGGTCGCGAGCGGGAACGCGCTGTGCGTGCCGGGCAACCACGAGCAGAAGCTGGCCCGCAAGCTCAACGGGCGCAACGTGCAGCTCACCCATGGGCTGCCCGAGACCCTCGAGCAGCTGGAGTCCGAGACTCCGGAGTTCGTGGCCTCGGCCCGGGCGTTCATCGAGGGCCTGGTCAGCCACTACGTGCTCGACGGCGGCAACCTCGTGGTGGCGCACGCCGGGCTCAAGGAGGCGTACCACGGGCGGGCCTCGGGGCGGGTGCGCAGCTTCGCGCTCTACGGGGAGACGACCGGCGAGACCGACGAGTACGGGCTGCCGGTGCGCTACCCGTGGGCTCGTGACTACCGCGGTTCGGCCGCCGTGGTCTACGGCCATGTCCCGACACCGAAGCCAGAGTGGATCAACAACACGATCTGTCTCGACACCGGCTGTGTCTTCGGTGGCTCGCTGACGGCGCTGCGCTGGCCGTCGCGCGAGCTGGTGTCGGTGCCGGCGGCCCGGGAGTACTACGAGCCGGTACGCCCGCTGGCCCCGGCCCCGCGCCCCGATTCCGAACTGGACATTTCCGACGTCACCGGACGCCGGCACCTGGATTACGGCTATGGGCAGGTCACCGTGGCCGCGGAGAACTCGGCCGCCGCGCTCGAGGTGATGAGCCGGTTCGCGCTCGACCCGGCCACGCTGGTGTGGCTGCCGCCGACCATGGCCCCGTGCTCGACGTCGACGCTGGAGGGCTATCTCGAACATCCGGCGACGGCGTTCGACGACATGCGTTCGGCCGGCGTGACCCGGGTCGTGTGCGAGGAAAAGCACATGGGCTCGCGGGCGGTCGTCCGGGTCTCGCGCTCCGGCGACGGGGACGCGATCTGGACCCGTACGGGCAGGCCGTTCTTCGGACCCGAACTCGACGGGCCGCTGCTGGCCCGGGTGCGCGCCGCCTGCTCGGGGCTCTTCGACGACCTCGCGACCGACTGGCTGCTGATCGACGCGGAGCTGCTGCCCTGGTCGGCCAAGGCCGCCGGGCTGATCCGCGACCGGTATGCGGGAGTCGGCGCCGCCGGACGGGCCGCGTTGCCGGCCGCGCTCGACGTCGTCGACCGGGTCGCCGCGCGGGGGTTCGACGTGGCGGAGCTGCGCGACCGGCTGTCGCTGCGGTCGGCCGAGATCGACGGCTACTCGGCGGCGTACCGGGCGTACGTGAAGCCGACCGACGGGCTCGACGGGGTCACGCTCGCCCCGTTCGCCGTGCTGGCCGGGGCCGGGGTCTCGTACGCGGACCGCGACCACGGCTGGCATCTGGCTCTGGCCGACCGCCTCGTCGCGACCGAGCCGGCGCTGTTCACCCCGACCCGGCGCATGATCGTCGACCTGGGTGACCCGGCGTCCGAGACGGCCGCAACCGAGTGGTGGCTCGAGCTGACCGCGACCGGCGGCGAGGGCATGGTGGTCAAGCCTTGGACCGGGCTCAAGGCGACGAGCGCCAAGGGTCGGCTGATCCAGCCCGGGGTCAAGTGCCGCGGCCGGGAATACCTGCGGATCATCTACGGCCCGGAGTACACCCGGCCCGAGCAGCTCGACCGGCTGCGCCGTCGCAACCTCGGGCGCAAGCGCAACATGGCGCTGCGCGAGCACGGGATGGGGCTGGCCGCGCTCGACCGGCTCGCCGAGGGGGCGCCGCTGTGGCGCATCCACGAGGTGGTGTTCGCGATCCTGGCCACCGAGTCGGAGCCGGTCGACCCGCGTCTCTAGGTCGCCCTCATCCGAATGGCCGGAAAGCTCTCTCACAACATTCAGACACGAAAGGCTTAGGTAACTGGCGGTACCCTGACTCCTCGTGGACATCCGCGCGCTCGGCGAGAACCTCGCCTTCAACCCCATGGATCCGAAGGATCTGCTGCACACCTTCGGCCTCATCGGGGTCTGGGTGATCATGTTCGCGGAGACGGGCCTGCTGATCGGGTTCTTCTTCCCGGGCGACTCACTCCTGTTCCTCGCCGGTGTCGCGGCCTCTCCGGTGGCCGACTCGATCTTCGGCCAGGGCACCCAACTCTCGTTCGTGGGCTTGCTGATCGGCGCCCCGGTCTGCGCGATCCTGGGCGCCCAGCTCGGTCACTGGCTGGGCGCTCGCTACGGCACGCGCATGTTCGACAAGCCGGAGTCGAAGCTCTTCAAGAAGGAGTACGTCGAGAAGGCCGAGTACTACTTCGAGAAGTTCGGCCCGGCCAAGGCCGTGGTGCTGGCGCGCTTCATCCCGATCGTGCGCACCTTCCTCAACCCGGTGGCGGGCACGCTCGGCATGCCGGCGCGCAAGTTCTTCGTGTGGAACGTGGTCGGCGCCATCCTGTGGACCGACGGCATCATCATCGTCGGGCGCGTGCTGGCGCAGCAGATCTACGACCTCATCGGCGACCACATCGACCGGTACATCCTGCCGGTGGTCGCGCTGATCGTGCTGATCTCGCTCCTGCCCATCATCATCGAGGTGCTGCGCGAACGCCGGCACAAGAAGACGGCCGGCCCGGCCGCGCCGCCCGAGCCGGCCGCCGCGATCGGCGTCGTGGCCGCGGCCAGCATCGCCGGCCTGGTCGAGGCGGCCCGCAACGAGGATGACGACGACGACCGCACCCCCCGCTCGCACCGCCGCCACTGATCCCCCGGTCTGCTGCCGGGTCCTCTCTCAACCTCCCGGACTGCTGCCGGGCCCCTCTCAACGACTCTCCCGCCTGTTGCCGGGCCCCGCTCAGCGACCTCCCGCCTGCTGCCGGGTCTCGCTCAACGACCCTCCCGCCTGCCGCCGGGTCTCACTCAATGACCCTCCCGCCTGCTGCCGGGTCCCTCTCAACGCACGAACGCCCGGCCAACCCTTGATGGGTCGGCCGGGCGTCGGTGTTTGTGGGCCTGATGGCCGTTGGTGGGGATGTGTCTCGGCGGTCCGGGGGCGGGCCCGGACCGGTTCTGTTGGCTCGAGCCCATCGGGCCCGGACCGGCTCGGCCGGCTCGTACCCGTCGGGTCGGGACCGGCTCGGTTGGCTCGAGCCCATCGGGCCCGCACCAGCTCGGCCGGCTCGTACCCATCGGATCGGGACCGGCTTGGTCGGCTCGTGCCCGTCGGGGGCGGGGCAGCGAGCTTGCGGCTAAACGGTGACGGCTGCGGAGCCGTACAAGCGGCCGAGGAACTGCTCGGGGCAGTCGCGGAGGTTTTCCAGACGGCCCGCGGAGAGCGCCCGGTAAGTGAGTTCCGCTGCTTCCTCGAGGTTGCGCGCCCGCTTGTGCGCGATCTCGATCGAGTCGCCGAGCACCACGCACCCGTGCTGACTCAGCACGAGACAGTCGGTGCCATCGGCGGCCATCGCGGCGGTCAACGCCGCCAGTTCCGTCGTCCCGGGCAACCGGAACGGAACCGTCGAGACCCGGCGCAGGTAGTACGCGTGGTCGGTGGTGACGATCCGAATGTGCTCACCCAGCGCATCGAGCAGGAGTGCGGTCTGCGGATGCAGGTGGATGACGGCATTGACATCGGGACGGGCCCGATACAACGCCAGGTGCAACGCCAGTTCGCTGGTCGGCTCGATCGCGGGCGGCGGCAGGCTGCCGACCGTCGCGGGCGAGCCGTCCGAGATCCGTACGGCGGCGAATGCGGTCCGGCTCAACCGGCCGAGCCACGATCCGCTGCCGGTGACCCAGGCGGCGTCCTCGTCGGGGATCCGGGCGGAAAGGTTCCCACCGGATCCGGCGACCAGGCCGGCCTGGACCACATCGAAACCCACGAACGCGAGCTGGTCGCGCAGATCGCCGTGGACGTAATTCACCCGCTACTCCTGAAGGTCCCTGGGGGTGGACTGGAGGTGGAGAGGGTCTGCTGCCTGGCGTCACGCCCCACGTGATGCCGGTGACGCCAGGCGATTCCCTGCGAAGCGGTCAGCGCGCCTTCTTGGTGGCCCGCTTGCGAGGCGGGGTCAACAGGTCCGCGATCGTCGCGATTGCGGTGGGCACGAGACGGTAATACGCCCACACGCCCCTCTTCTCCCGCTCGAGCAGACCGGCCTCCGTCAAGATCCGAAGGTGATGACTCACCGTCGGCTGAGACAGCCCGAGCGGAGCGGTCAGGTCGCAGACGCAGGCCTCACCGTCCGTCGCGGACTGAATAAGGCTGAGAAGCCGCAGCCTTGCCGGGTCGGCGAGTGCCTTAAGCACACCCGCCAGACGCTCGGCGTCGGCACGTTCAATTGGCTCGCCGGCTAGCGGCGAGATCTGAGGCATTGTCATTTCCGCCAACGCAGTTCCCACGATCTCCATCCTTCCACCAACTGCATCGATTCTCCTGCATGTGCGCAGGAACGAACCGGCTAACTTTCAGGCCGTAAGGCCGACGTCGATCACCGGGTCGGCCGGTCCGGAGTGGCCGGCAACCCGAGCCCTCGAACCCACCGATACCGCCGTACCGACTTCGGTCTCTGCCTCCTGCAACGCCTCAGCCGCCGTCTGGTCGCTGCCCATCCGTGTCGAGGTCTCGCTCCCCGCCCCGGGAGTGAGACGCCCCACATTGTCAATTCCTCGATCTTTTTCGGGTCGCTGATCCGTTTCGACCAAGGCCCGCACCAGCCCTGGCGACGTCATCGAACGACCCCGCGTGATCCCCCGGACCGGGCGGCCCGGCACCGAAAGTTCACGACCCGATGAAAGCACGGCGCCACGCTGCGCGACGGACAATTCAGTGATGAATTTACGCAGGTCGTGGCGTGCTTGCATGTATCGAGCGTACTGGCTGGAACGAAACTGGAACCTTTCGCCCCGGCGGTGCGGAACGTAACTATTGACGCACGGCATTGGGTCAATCTAAAAAGAAACCTTACAGATCGGGCGGTCCCTTTCGCCCGTTGCCGGGAACATCGATGCAGCTCAAAGCGCCTATGTCCGGCGTCACATGCCGGGTGCCCGACAGATCACCCGGTCGAGGTGCTGAGAAGCTCCTGTGAATCGTGCGATGGGACCTTTACCCATCTAGCGAAAAACCCCCTCCAACTGGCCCCGGCGCGCTATCCGGACAGCCGATAGAGGGACGTCACCGGAGAACAAAGCTACCCGTTCGGGTGACCCATACCCATCAATGTGAGGGGTCACTCCATCAATATGAGGGGTAACTGGCCGGTAACAACCGGAGCCCGCCGTGTCCGGAACTCATCATCCCTCGCCACAGACCCCGCTCGGGCGCAACCCGGCAAGGGCAGCCGGTCGATTCTGACGCCGGCCTCAGGCGGTGGACCACTCGGGGGTCTCGATGCCACGGTCAGTAAGACTGCCGGGGCCTCAAGGTCGGCCTGCGCAGCCGCGGAGCCGGCGCTCCACGGCGAAGCGGCCCGGCTCCCGCCAGGCAGAGGCGGCCAACTCCTGGGGGCGCCGACAGTTGGTCCCGCCAGACGGTGACGAGGAAGCACCGCCAGCGCCGGGCAAGCAGGCACCCACGCGCGCAGGCAAGCAGGCAGCATCCACCTACGAAGTGGTCAGGGTCCGCCAGGCGGAGGCAACCGGGCTCCCGAGGGCAGAGACGGCCACCCTCCCGAGGCGGAGGCGCGCCGCCTTGGGTTGAGGGGTCGACTCCGGCAGACCGAGTTGAGCGGACTCCCGCCAGACCGAGGCGGTCGGCCCCCGCCAGACCAAGGCGGTCGGCCCCCGCCAGACCAAGGCGGTCGGCCCCGCCAGACCGAGGCGGTCGGCCCCGCCAGACCGAGGCGAGCGGGCTCCAGCTCAGCCGAGACGGCCAGGGTTCCGCTGACGGTCGTCGGCCTTACTCGCCGCCGCCAGAGCCGGCGCTCTCCTCGGCGGAGGTGAGCGGAGCACTCGCTAGGCAGAGGCGGGCGGACGGGGCTCGGCCGAAGTTGTCTGATTAGGGTCAGCCGCGGACGGATCGGAGCCATTAGTCGTCGGTTCGGGCGTGACCGGAGCCGAGTCGACCGAAGCGGAAGAAGAATCTGCGGTGGCCGGGTCAGCGGGCCGCGCGTACGGGGAGTTGGGGTCGGCCGGAGGATGCTGCGGCGCCGGGTTGAAGGCCGTGTGCGGGCCAGGAGGCGTCGTGTCGGGGTGGGTCTGCGCCGGCCGGGCGTACGGGGAATTGGGGTCCGGCAGAGGCGCTACCGGCTGGCCCGCCGGAGCCGACGGGGTGAAGTGCGCGTCCGGGGAATGGCCGTCGGGACGAGCGTAGGGAGAAACGTCCCGCGGGGGCTGGGCATAGCCGGGGGGCGGATAGCCGGGAGGCGGCGGATAGCCGCCCTGAGCCGGATAGCCCGCTGCCGGTTGGCCGGGCCCCTGGAAGCCCGGACCTGGTTGGCCGGGCGTCTGGAAGCCCGGACCCGGCTGGCCCGGCCCCTGGAAGCCCGGAGGCGGATAACCAGAAGCAGCCGGATAGCCAGGCGCCGGATAGCCCGGGGCCGCGAGGTCAGGCGCCGGATAACCAGAAGCCGGGTGACCGGGCCCGGGGATGCCCGAAGCCGGTTCACCGGAAGCCGAATATCCGGGACCCGACGGGTGCCCGGAACCGGGCGCGACCAGTTGTCCGGGCGGAGCGGGATATCCCGGCCGGCCCGCACCCGCGAAACCCTGAGCGGACGTCGGCTGAGCCATTCCGGGGGCGCTGCCCCACATGTCCGAGGAGTGCTGCGGCCCCGCGAAAGCGGGATGGGAGGCGGCCGGCCGGCGGAAGAAGCCTCGCGGCGCGGTCAGGATCAGGATTCCGACCAGGGCGTAGCCGAGCATCTGGGCCACCGACAGGGCGGCGTTGGTGCCGATCCAACCGCCGGGGTACGCCTCCGAGAGCTGGGCGCCCAGTGACCAGGGGGCCGAGTCGCCGCTTCGCTGGGCCGCCAGCGTCAGCACGCTGCCCGCGCCGCCCAGGACGCCGAGCACGCAGAACACCAGCGTGGCGATGCGGGCCGCGTTGCTGCCCCGGCGCAGGGAGAGCCCGACCACTACGAACAGCGCGAAGGCGATCACCGCCAGGGCCAGCGCGATCGCGGCGCCCAGCCAGACCACGGCCACGTAATACTCCGGGTCGGTGTTGCCGTCGAAGCGCTGGAAGGCCTGCGTGTTGCCGGTGACGTCACGGAAGCGGCTGATCGTCCCGGGCACGATGGCCAGGGTCGCGATGGCGTAGATCAGCCCGA
This sequence comes from Actinoplanes sp. NPDC021490, assembly GCF_055562135.1. Taxonomy (NCBI): domain Bacteria; kingdom Bacillati; phylum Actinomycetota; class Actinomycetes; order Micromonosporales; family Micromonosporaceae; genus Actinoplanes; species Actinoplanes sp. NPDC021490. The sequence continues at coordinate 300,488 of NZ_JBVHFW010000011.1, read as the reverse complement.
TGCCGGCCATCAGCCAGAGCAGGGCGGCGGCAAACGCGACCGTCGGCGGGCGGCCGGACGGCGCGGGCGACGGGACGACGGCCGACGCCGGCGGCGGTGGCTGAACTGCTGGGTATGACATCGACGACTCCCCGCGGTGATCCGTTGCGCCCGAACCTACCCGGGCGCAACGGATAGCGGGGTGCGAACCCGGTCAGGCCGGGTCGGTCGGAGGCTTCGGCGGCGGCTGTTCCCCACCGGCCGGCGGCGGGGCGAACGGGTCCGAAGCCGGCGGCGGAGTCGCGGGTGACCCCGGATAGGGCGGCAGCCCGGGAGCGGGCTGCCCCGGCTGCCCCTGCTGCCCGGGGCCAGGCCCGGGACCGTAACCAGGACCGGAGCCAGGACCAGGGCCGTAACCAGGACCAGGACCAGGACCGTAGCCGGGACCGGGACCGTAACCGGGAGCGCCGTAGCCGGGCCCGGGCGGAGGACCGCCATATCCAGGCCCAGAGGGATAGGGCGGATAAGGCACCGACGGATCCCAGGCGGCCGCGGCCGCGGGCTTGCGGAAGAACTCATTGGCCGCCGGAAGCGCCAGCAGAATGACCGTAGCCAGAATGGCCAGCAGCCCGATGGCCGCCAGAGTCGTGGTCGCCGGTGTGAACCAGGACGGCATGGCCGCCTCGATCCGCCGCTGCACCTCGTCCTGCGACGGCGCCCCGGTTGTCGTGCCACCCGCGTCCATGCTGCCCACCAGCGCCGTACCGCCCAGGTTGGCTCCGAGGCAGCAGAGCGAGATGCCTCCGATCACCCACGTGACGATCCGCGACGCGTTCTTGCCGCGCGAGTCGAAGTATCCGAGCACGGCGAACCCGATGCCGAGCAGCAGGTTGATCACCGCGCCGCCGATGAAGGCGACGCTCACGATCGATTCAGCGCCCTCGGCCTCGGTGCCCGCGTACGCGTCCCGGACGGCGTCGGTCAGCCTGCTCGAGATGGTGAAGGTCAGGAGCGCGTTGATCACTTGGATCGCGGCCACCCCGTACAGCAGGTAGGCCGCCACGGTCACGACGGTCGGGCGCGTACGCGCTGGACCCGGTGGGTAGCTCGGAAAGCTCACAATGTCCCCAAATCTTGCAATGCCCCCAAATCTTGATCCATTCACGGTATCGGGCGGCCGCCATATGCGCGACCGAGCCGCACAGCCCAGCGATATATGGCAGCATCGGACGGCGATGCCCGAAATATCCGTAAATAGGTCGCTCGTTCAGGGGGCGACACGGGTCGAAGGTGGTCCCTACACTTCCATCCGTGGCACCGACGCGGCAGCAACGATCTTCCGCGATGCCACTTGCCCGATTCACGAGTCGCCCGCCCGCCATGAGAGCCGAGGCAGACCGTTCGAGCCGGGAGAAAGTCCCGTTACGCCGGCCGCGTGACCACACCGCGGCGGCCCCAGACCTGTTAAGGACCGGTGAGTCCCATGCCACACGCCGACACTCTGACCGTCGTTCACCATGACGACACGAGGACCCGATTCAAAGATGTCCGATATCAGCTCCACCGAGACGGCATCCGGATCTGGTCCGACGAGGGAGAGCAGGATGTCACCGACGTCCTGATGACCCAGGCCTACCGGCAGCGGCCGGCCACAACTTAATCCATACAACTGAACACGCGAGGGGCCCCGGGCGATCGAGAGATCAAACCCGGGGCCTTTTCCCGTACGGGGTCAGCCGCGCGAAACGCGCAGCCCGTCCTTGGCGTCGCCCAGGTCGACCCGGACCGTGTCGCCGTCCCGGATCTCACCGCCCAGCAGCGCCTTGGCCAGCGAGTCCCCGATCGTCGACTGCACCAGCCGCCGCAGCGGGCGAGCGCCGTAGATCGGGTCGTACCCGTGCTCCCCCAGCCAGTCGACCGCGGCCGGGCTCACCTCGAGGGTGAGACGACGGTCGGCGAGCCGGGTGCGTAGCCGCCCGAGCTGGATGTCGACGATCGCGGCCAGGTCGTCCCGGGTGAGCGCATGGAACACGACCATGTCGTCGAGCCGGTTGATGAACTCGGGCTTGAAGTGCGCCCGCACGACCGCGAGCACCTCGTCCCGCCGCTCCTCGTCGCCCATCGTGATGTCGGCCGCCTGCGAGCCCAAGTTCGAGGTGAGCACCAGGATCGCGTTGCGGAAGTCGACCGTACGACCCTGGCCGTCGGTCAGCCGCCCGTCGTCGAGCACCTGAAGCAGCACGTCGAAGACGTCGGGGTGGGCCTTCTCTACCTCGTCGAGCAGCACGACGCTGTACGGCCGGCGCCGCACCGCCTCGGTGAGCTGCCCGCCCTCCTCGTAGCCGACGTAGCCGGGAGGCGCCCCGACGAGCCGCGCGACCGAGTGCTTCTCGCCGTACTCGCTCATGTCGATGCGGACCATGGCCCGCTCGTCGTCGAAGAGGAAGCCCGCCAGCGCCTTGGCCAGCTCGGTCTTGCCGACGCCGGTGGGGCCGAGGAACAGGAAGCTGCCGGTCGGCCGGTCGGGGTCGGCGATGCCGGCCCGGGCCCGCCGCACGGCGCCGGCCACCGCGGCGACCGCCTCGGTCTGACCGACCACCTTGGCGCGCAGGGATTCCTCCATGCGCAGCAGCTTGGTGGTCTCGCCCTCCATCATCCGGCCGGCCGGGATGCCGGTCCACGACGAGATCACCTCGGCGATGTCGTCCGCGCCGACCTCCTCCTTGACCATCGGCGGCTCGCTCTTCTCCTCCTCCGCCGCGGCCGCGCTCTCGATCTCCCGCTCCAGCGCCGGGATCACCTGGTACTGCAGGCGGGACGCCTTTTCCCACTCGGTGTCGCGCTGGGCGCGGTCGAGCTCGGCCTGAGCCTCGTCGAGCTTCTGCTTCAGCTCGCCGACCCGGTTGAGGCCGCCGCGCTCGCGCTCCCACCGCGCGTTCAGCGCGGTGAGCTCCTCTTCCCGGTTGGCCAGGTCGAACTCGATCCGGGCCAGCCGGTCGCGGGAGGCCGGATCGGTCTCCTTCTCGAGGGCCAGCTTCTCGACGCGCATCCGGTCGACCTGGCGCTGGAGCTGGTCGAGCTCGACCGGCCGGGAGTCGATCTCCATGCGGAGGCGGGACGCGGCCTCGTCGATCAGGTCGATCGCCTTGTCGGGCAGGAACCGATCGCTGATGTAGCGGTCGGAGAGCGAGGCCGCGGCGACCAGCGCGGCGTCGGTGATCTGCACCCGGTGGTGCGCCTCGTAACGGCCCTTGAGCCCACGCAGGATGCCGATGGTGTCCTCGACCGTCGGCTCACCCACCACGACCGGCTGGAAGCGCCGCTCGAGCGCCGGGTCCTTCTCGATGTGCTCGCGGTATTCGTCGAGCGTGGTCGCGCCGACCATGCGCAGCTCGCCGCGGGCCAGCATCGGCTTGAGCATGTTGCCGGCGTCCATCGAGCCCTCGCCCTTGCCGGCGCCGACGACCGTGTGCAGCTCGTCGAGGAACGTGACGACCTGGCCGTTGGAGTTGCGGATCTCCTCCAGCACGCTCTTGAGCCGCTCCTCGAACTGGCCCCGGTACTGCGCGCCGGCCACCATCGCGCCCAGGTCGAGCGAGACCAGCTTCTTGTCGCGCAGGGTCTCGGGCACGTCGCCGGCCACGATGCGCTGGGCCAGGCCCTCGACGATCGCGGTCTTGCCGACGCCCGGCTCGCCGATCAGCACCGGGTTGTTCTTGGTGCGCCGGGAGAGCACCTGCACCACGCGGCGGATTTCGGCGTCCCGGCCGATCACCGGGTCGATCTTGCCCTCGCGGGCCAGCGCCGTGAGGTCGACGCTGTATTTCTCGAGCGCCTTGTAGGTCTGCTCGGGGTCGGCGTTGGTCACCCGCCGCTCACCCCCGCGCACCTGCGGGAACGCGGCGACCAGGGCCTCCTCGGTGGCGCCGACGTCCTTGAGCGAGCTGCCCACGGCGCCGCCGACCCGGGCCAGGCCGGCCAGCAGGTGCTCGGTCGAGATGTATTCGTCGCGCAGCGGCTGGGCGATGAGCTCGGCCTCGCCGATCGCGTTGACGAACTCGCGGGAGAGGCTGGGCTCGGCCGTGCTGGCGCCACGCGCGGACGGCAGCTGCTCGACGGCCCGCAGCGCGACCCGGCGTACGTCGGCGGGGTTGGCCCCCACCGCACGCAGCAACGCCGGCGCGGTGGAGCCGCCCGTGTCCAGCAATGAAAGCAACATGTGCCACGGCTCGACGGTGGCGTGACCGCGCCGACCGGCGTCGGCGACCGCCCCCGTGATGACGTCGCGGCTCTTGGTGGTCAAGCGTTCGGCGTTCATCTGCTCCCCTGCTCGGTGCTCCCCTGCTCGGAAGACTTGAGCGTACTCAACTCAACTCTATGCCGGTGGCGCAACCTCGACAACGCAGAGGGCTGAACTGGTCGTGACGGTCGCCACGGACACCCCCGATGACCACGGAAAGCCCCGTAACGTAGCGAATCATGGCCGTTCCACCCGCGGCGCACGGCAGCATGTCGCGGCGCCTGCTCCCGCTCGCCCTGATCTTCGTCGCGGTCGGGATCTCCACCTCGTTCGTCGGCCCCTACCTCGCTCTCTTCCTCAGCGACGCAATCCACGCCGGCCCGGTCCGGACGACCGTGTTCCTGGTCGTCGCGCCGCTCTCCGGGGTCGTCGTGTCGTGGCTGGTCGGCCGGGTGTCGGACCGTCGCCCGATCCGCCGCAAGCTGCTGATCACCGGCGCGCTGGCCGGGTTCGCGGGCGCCGCCGCGACCGCCTTCGTCCGTGACTACTGGCTGCTGTTCGCGCTCACGGTCACGTTGACCGCGCTGGCCGGGACCCTCTTCCCCCAGGCTTTCGCGTACGCCCGGCAGGTGCTCGAGCAGGGCGACCCGAAGCGGGCGGCCATGGGCATCAGCTCGCTGCGCACTCTCTTCTCGGTGGCCTGGGTGGCCGGACCGCCGCTGGCCGCGCTGATCCTGGCCGACTGGGGCTTCACCTACACGTACGGGCTGGCCGCGGTCATGTACGTGGTGATCGCGCTGATCGTGCTCCGCTTCCTGCCCGAGGTGGGCCGTCCCGCCGGTCACACCGAGCGGGTCGAGGCGTCCGGGCCCGAGGTCGGCCGCTGGACGATCGTGCTGCTCGTGGCCGGCTTCACCGTCGTGCAGACCGCGATGGTGCTGGGCGTCCAGGCGATGCCGCTGTTCGTGAGCGACGACCTCGGCGGCTCGGTGCGCGACGCCGGACTGATCCTGGGGCTCTGCGCCGCGCTCGAGATCCCGCTGATGCTCGGTTTCGGCGCGCTGTCCACGCGCCTGCCGCTGCGCGCGCTGATCCTGTCCGGGGTGGTCTGCGCGATCGCGTACCAGGCCATCGCGACCGCGGCGGGCTCGGTCTGGGTGCTGGCCGCGGCCCAGCTGCTCAACGCCGCCTTCATCGCGGCCGTCGGCGGCCTGAGCATCACGTACATGCAGGATCTGATGCCGCGCCATCCGGGACGGGCCACCACGATGATCACGAACACGTTCCCGATCGGCCAGATGCTGGCCGCCCCGGCATTCGGCCTGGCCCAGCATTTCGGCTTCCGGCTCGCGTACGGGGTCAATCTCGCCCTCTGCGTGCTCGGTCTCGCGCTGATCCTGCTGGCCCGGCCGCGCAGGACGCCCGGCTCGCTCGAGGCCGCGGTCGCCGTCGGAGCGGGTTCGCCCTCGACGCGCCGCTGAACCGATCGCCGAGGCGGGGCGGCCGTTTCCTTGCGTTACCGTGGTTGTCGTGCGTGTACGGGTGGAACAGACTCCGCTGCCGGGTATCGGTGTTCGCCACGACCTGGTCACTTCCTCGGGGCGTACGGTCGGGGTCGTCTCGCACCGCAACGGCCGTCGTGACCTGGTGCTCTACGACGTGGACGACCCCGACTCGTGCCTCGCCTCGATCCCGCTGACCGACGACGAGGCCGAGGCGCTGGCCGACGTGCTCGGCGCCTCGCTCATGCTGGGCCAGCTGGCCGGGCTGCGGCAGCAGGCGTCCGGGCTGCTCACCGAGCAGATCGGCCTGCCCGCGACCTCGCCGTTCGTGCGCCGCAAGCTGGGCGACACCCGCGCCCGCACGCGCACCGGCGCCTCGATCGTGGCTGTGATGCGCGATCGCGAGGTGATCGCCTCGCCCGGGCCGGAGTTCGTCTTCGAGGCGAACGACGTCGTGGTCGCGGTGGGGACCCGCTCGGGCCTGGACGGCGTCACCGCCATCCTGGCCGGCGACACCGACAACTAGGCCTCGGTACGTAAGTGCACGGAACGACGCTCCTTCTCATCGAGGTCGGCGCGCTGCTCTTCGCGCTCGGCATGCTCGGGCGGCTCGGGCGCCGCTTCGGGCTCTCCCCCATCCCGCTCTATCTGCTGGCCGGGCTCGCGTTCGGGCACGGCGGCCTGGTGCCGCTCTCGGCGAGCGAGGAGTTCATCGAGATCGGCGCGGCCATCGGCGTCATCCTGCTGCTGGTCATGCTGGGCCTGGAGTATTCGGCCGATGAGCTCGTCAGCAACCTGCGCGCCGCGGCCCCGGCCGGGGTGATCGACGCGCTGTTGAACGCGCTGCCCGGCGCCGCCTTCGCCTTCGCGATGGGCTGGGACTGGCGGGCCGCCCTGGTGCTGGCCGGCATCACCTGGGTCTCGTCCTCGGGCGTGATCGCCAAGGTGCTGGGCGACCTGGGCCGGCTCGGCAACCGCGAAACCCCGGTGATCCTCTCGGTGCTGGTCATCGAGGACCTGGCCATGGCCTTCTATCTGCCCCTGGTCACGGCGGTGCTGGCCGGCGTGGGGCTGATCAGCGGGGCCAAGGCTCTGGGCGTCGCGGTGGTCACCGTGCTCGCCGTCCTGGTCGTCGCCATCCGCTACGGCCGGCAGATCAGCGCCCTCATCTCGGCCCGGGACGCCGAGGCGCTGCTGCTCGGGGTGTTCGGTCTGACCCTGTTCGTGGCCGGCGTCGCCGAGGAGCTGAACGTCTCGGCCGCGGTCGGCGCCTTCCTGGTCGGCATCGCGATCTCGGGTCCGGTGGCCCATCACGCGACCGAGATGCTGTCGCCGCTGCGCGACCTGTTCGCCGCGGTGTTCTTCGTCTTCTTCGGCCTCTCCACCGATCCGGCCGCCATGCCGCCCGTGCTGCTGCCGGCGCTGGGCCTGGCCGTGGTCACGATGCTGACCAAGGCGCTGACCGGTTATCTCGCGGCCAAGCGGGTGGGCATCGCGCTGCCCGGCCGGTTGCGCGCCGGTCTGGCCCTCATGCCTCGCGGAGAGTTCTCGATCGTCATCGCCGGACTGGCCGTCGCCTCGGGGGTCGAACCCCGGCTTGCTCCGCTTGCGACGGCGTACGTGTTGATCACCGTGGTGTCCGGTCCGATGCTCGCCCGGTTGCCCGATTACGAGTGGTTCAAGACCTTTATCCGCAGGTGGCGGCCGCCCTTGCCGCCTCCGGTGCGACCCCTGGCGGCCGAGGAATGACACTCAGGCTGCACTAAGCTACTGGCCAGTATCTGATTGTGAGCCCTTGACACTTTCGCGGAACATCGACTTCGCGCTACCGTTCCCTCCCGACAACTGACTGTTATCGGATTTTCTCGGGCGGCGACGTGGCAGTGCGTGAGTCGACTTTCTACGGGTTCGCAAATCCGGTCGATCCTCGGCCGGAGGAGCTTCAAGCATGGGCCTACCACCCCGAGGCGGTGCCGCTGAGCGGCATGCCGCCTGATTGGGATCTTCTGATTTCCGGTGATGTGCTGGCGCCGACCCTGTTCGAGCTGGCCATGGATCGTCAATGTCCGGCGCGGCGGTTCGCGCAGCACTGTATGTACATCTATGCCGCCGACGGCGTGCGGCAGAACGCGACCGGTCAGCGCAAGCGCCGGCTCAAGAAGTTCGTCGAGCGGGCCGAGGAGATCGGCGACGAGCCGATGTCGATCTGGGCGCACAACTGCCGCGTGCTGTTGAGCCGCCCCGAGATCTTCGACTACTCGGACTGGATCGAGGGCGGCCTGGTGCGCCACCCACGGCGGCTGGGCTTGTTCAACCGGCGGTAGCAAAACGCCTGTTCAACCGGCGGTAGGCAAACGACAGCGATGATCAGTTCGGGCTTCGATCGACGACGGTTCACACCGGCGGCGCTCGGAGCCCGAACTCATTGTCGCGGCCGCTTACTGGGGAGCGCGGCGGGGACGCCAGACGACCAGCGCGGTCGAGGGGCGCTCCTGACGCACCAGGTCACGTCGGCCGTACGGGCTTTCGAGCTGGGCGATCCGGGCGTACGCCTCGGACAGCTCGTGCTCGAGCTCGGCCAGCCGCTGCTGGAGGTCGCCCACCAGCTGCTCGAGGCCGATGATGCGCTTGATGCCGGCCAGGTTGACGCCTTCCTCCTGGCTGAGTTTCTGCACCTCACGCAGCAGGGCCACGTCCCGCTCGCTGTAGCGGCGCCCACCGCCACCGGCCCGGCCCGGCTGAACCAGCCCGAGCCGGTCGTACTGCCGGAGGGTCTGCGGGTGCATGCCGGCGAGGCGGGCCGCGACCGAGATGATCAGGACTTTCGCATCGGAGGTCTGCTCGACCGAGATGCTGATCTCTTCATGCATGTTCCCTCCCGATCCCCGTCCGTCTTAACCAGCGTTCCGGCGCACCCGAGCCTCCAGCCGCTCCCGCCCGGCGGGCGGGGTCAGCTTGGCGAACCGCTCCAGCGCGTCCCGGGCCTCCCCGGTGACACCGCCCGGCACCTGCACGTCGACCGTGACGATCAGGTCTCCGGGTGGCCCGTCCTTACGTGTGATTCCCTTGCCGCGCGCCCGCAGCTTGCGGCCGCTCGGCGTGCCCGGCGGCACCCGCAGGGTGACCGGGCCGTCCAGCGTCGGCACTCGCAGATCCGTGCCGAGCACCGCCTCGGCGATGGTGATCGGCACGACCAGGGTCAGATCGTCGCCGGTACGGCCGAACAGCTCGTCCGGTCGCACCATGACCTGCACGTACAGGTCGCCCGCGGGCCCGCCCCGGTCACCCGGCTCGCCCCGGCCGCTGAGCCGGATGCGCTGACCGTCGGCGACCCCGGCCGGGAACCGGACGTTGATCGTGCGGTTCTTGGTGACCCCGCCCGTGCCGCGGCACTCCGGGCACTTCTGGTCGACGATCGTCCCCGCGCCCTGACAGTCGCGGCAGGGCTCGGAGAAGCTGAAGGATCCCTGGTTACGCGAGATCAGGCCGCTGCCCGCGCACTGCGGACAGGTTCGCGGAGATGTGCCGGGCTTCGCGCCGCTGCCGTGACAGGTCTCGCACTCGCCCGCCGAGCGCAGCGTGAGCGGCAGCGTCGTGCCCTTCACAGCCTGCGCAAAGTCGAGCGTCACTTCGGTTTCGACATCCCGGCCGCGGCGGGGACCGCCACGGCGTGCGGCGCCGCCTCCAGGGCCGCCGCCCGAAAATATCGAGCTGAATATGTCCGAGAATCCGGCGCCGCCGAAGCGCCGGTCGCCGCCGGCGCCTCCCGCCGCACCGGCTCCGCTGAACCCGCCGAACAGGTCGGACGGGTCGAACTGGGCGCCACCGCCGGAACGGGCCCCGCGGCGGAACGCGCCCGAGCCGAACAACGAGCGCATCTCGTCGTACTCTTTGCGCTTCTTGTCGTCCGACAGCACGTCGTACGCCTCGGAAGCGGCCTTGAACTTCTCCTCCGCCTCCTTGTTACCGGGATTCCGGTCCGGGTGCAGATCGCGGGCGAGCTTGCGGTACGCCTTTTTGATCTCGTCGGTCGGAGCGGACTTGGGCACGCCGAGAACGGCATAGAAGTCCTTCTCGAGCCAGTCCTTCGAGCTCATCCCGCCTCCCCCCTCCTGCGGCAGGTCCCGCCTGCCGCGATGCGGCAGGCGGGACGAACGTGTGAGATCACTCCGGGTCGGCCACCGCGACCATTGCCGGTCGCAGCAGCCGCTCGCCCAGCGTGTAACCGCGGCGCATGACCTCGACGCAGGTCGGCTCGGTGACGTCGGCCGACGTCTGGTGTGCGACCGCCTCGTGGCGGTTGGGGTCGAACGGGTCGCCCTTCTCGCCGAAGGCCACCAGCCCGAGCTTGCCGGTCACCGTGGTCAGCGCCTCGGCCACCGAGGCGAACGGGCCGACCAGATCGCCGTGCTCGCGAGCCCGGTCGATGTCGTCCAGCACCGGCAGCAGTCCGGTCAGCACCGCACCGGTGGTCTGCTCGGCCGCCGCGCCCCGGTCGCGGTCGACCCGCTTGCGGTAGTTGGCGTACTCGGCGGTGACCCGTTGCAGGTCGTGCGTCCGCTCCTCGAGCTCGGACCGGAGCGCCTCCAGTTCGGCGCCCAGGGCCGGCTTCGTCTCCACCGTCTCAGGCTTCTCGTCCGTCACGGGTGCCTCGTCTTCGGGCTCGGCTGCGCGGTGTGCGCCGACCGAGGCCTTGCCCTTGGCCGTGGTGGCCTTGGGCTCGGCCTGATCGATCTTGCGGCGGTCCCGGATGACGACCCGCTCGGTCGCCTGACCGTCGTTCTCGTCGTCCGTGGCAGTCACTTCTTGTCGTCCTCCACGATCTCGGCGTCGACGACGTCGTCGGCGCCACCCGCGGCCGGACCGGCGTTCGGGGTGCCGGTCGCGCCGGCCGCACCGGCCGCGCCACCGGGCGCACCCTGGGTGCCGTCGGCGCCGGGAGCCGCCTGCGTGCCGTCACCCTGCGAGTACAGCTGCGAGCCGGCCTCCTGCGAGACCTGCGACAGCCGCTCGTGGGCCGACTTGATCTTCTCGATGTCGGTGCCGCCCAGCGCGCCGCGGAGCTCGCCCAGCGCCTCGCCGATCTTGTTCTTGCTCTCCTCGGGCAGCTTGTCGCCGCTCTCGGCCAGGAACTTCTCGGTCTGCCACTGCAGCTGCTCGGCCAGGTTGCGGGACTCGGCGTCGTCACGGCGCTTCTTGTCGTCGTCCGCGTGGTCCTGGGCGTCGCGCATCATGCGCTCGATGTCTTCCTTCGGCAGCGCGGAGCCGCCGGTGATCGTCATCTTCTGCTCCTTGCCCGTGCCCAGGTCCTTGGCGGACACGTGCACGATGCCGTTCGCGTCGATGTCGAAGGAGACCTCGATCTGCGGGACGCCGCGGGGCGCCGGCGCGATGCCGCTGAGCTCGAAGGTGCCGAGCTTCTTGTTGTACGCCGCCATCTCGCGCTCACCCTGGAAGACCTGGATGAGGACGGAGGGCTGGTTGTCCTCGGCGGTCGTGTAGACCTCGGAGCGGTGCGCCGGGATGGTGGTGTTGCGCTCCACCAGCTTGTGCATGATGCCGCCCTTGGTCTCGATGCCCAGCGAAAGCGGGGTCACATCGAGCAGCAGGACGTCCTTGACCTCACCGCGGAGCACACCGGCCTGCAGGGCGGCGCCGACGGCGACGACCTCGTCCGGGTTGACGCCCTTGTTGGGCTCCTTGCCGGTCATGCTCTTGACCAGCTCGGCCACGGCCGGCATGCGGGTCGAGCCACCGACCAGGATGACGTGGTCGACGTCGGCCAGCTTGACGTCGGCGTCCTTGATCGCGGACTCGAACGGGCCCTTGCAGCGGTCGAGCAGGTCCTGGGTCATGCGCTGGAACTCGGCGCGGCTCAGCGACATGTCGAGGTGCAGCGGGCCGTCGGGGCCGGCCGTGATGTACGGCAGGTTGATGCTGGTGGTGGTGGCGGCGGACAGCTCGATCTTCGCCTTCTCGGCGGCCTCGCGCAGACGCTGCAGGGCCATCTTGTCCGAGCCGAGGTCGATGCCGTGCTCACCGCGGAACGTCTTGACCAGGTGGTCGATGATCCGCTGGTCCCAGTCGTCGCCACCGAGGTGGTTGTCACCCGAGGTCGACTTGACCTCGATGACACCGTCGCCCAGCTCGAGCAGGGAGACGTCGAAGGTGCCGCCGCCGAGGTCGAAGACCAGGACGGTCTGCTCCTTGGAGCCCTTGTCGAGCCCGTACGCCAGGGCGGCGGCGGTGGGCTCGTTGACGATCCGCAGGACGTTGAGGCCGGCGATCTCGCCCGCCTCCTTGGTGGCCTGGCGCTGCGCGTCGTTGAAGTACGCCGGCACGGTGATGACCGCGTCGGTGACCGTCTCACCGAGGTAGGCCTCGGAGTCGCGCTTCAGCTTCATCAGGACCCGCGCCGAGATCTCCTGCGGGTTGTACTTCTTGCCGTCGATGTCGATCGACCAGTTGGTGCCGACCTCCCGCTTGACCGAACGGATCGTCCGGTCGGGGTTGGTGACTGCCTGGCGCTTCGCGACCTCGCCGACCAGCACCTCGCCGTTGCGGGCGAAGGCGACGATGGACGGGGTCGTCCGGGAGCCCTCCGCGTTGGCGATAACGGTGGGCTCGCCTCCTTCCAGAACGCTGACGCAGGAGTTCGTGGTGCCGAGGTCGATGCCGACCGCACGTGCCATGGTGGTTCCTCGCTTCGGGGTTGCTCAGAGAAGGTTGAGTGCAACGGACTCAATGATGCCACGGGCGTGCACATCGTCAAGTGAAGTTGAGTCTCCCCGGCGCAACTGCCAGAGTTCTCACAGGGCAGCAGCACTTCGGTAGATACCTGTCCGGTCACGGCATACCGGCCGCTGTTGTCCCGCATGCATAGATCGGGCACTCTTTACCCGTGACGACGCACGGTGACGCGGTCGGTCCGTCGGCCCTGTCCGCCGCACCCGCCGCCATAAAAGACCCCGCCACCGCCCCCCAGGCCGGCTCTGCGGATGAGCAATCCAGCTCTGCGGATGAGAAAGCGCAGGTCAGCGCGATGGCCGCCGATTCAGCGGACCACTCTGAGGGTACTGAATCCATCGTGCCCCGTCAGCCGCTTGAGCCCGAGCCAGCAACATCGGAGACCACCGATGTCCGTCCCGCGGATCTGGGTGAGGCCGATGCGCAGAAGATCGCCGAGGCGCCACCCGCGATCGGCCGGCTCGCCGAGGCCCTCAGCGCCCTGCGCGCGGCGATCGGGGGCACGGCGTATCCGCTGATCATGCCCTCGGCCGAGGAGGCCCAGCGGATCGGCACGGCGCTGACCACCCAGCTCGACGACTATCTGCTGCCCCGCCTGGCCCGGCTCGACGCGCCGCTGCTGGTCGTCGTCGGCGGCTCCACCGGCGCCGGCAAGTCGACGCTGGTCAACAGCCTGGTCCGCGCTCCCGTGAGCAGCGCCGGGGTGCTGCGCCCGACGACCAAGTCGCCGGTGCTGGTCAGCAACCCGGCCGACCTGCCCTGGTTCCAGCAGGGCCGGTTGCTGCCCGGGCTGGTGCGAACCCGCGAGCCCAGCAACGACGCCGGCGCCCTCCAGCTCGTCTCGGCCCCCGCCCTCGGCGCCGGCCTGGCCTTCCTCGACGCGCCCGACATCGACTCGGTGGTCGACCGCAACCGCAAGCTCGCGGCCCAGCTGCTCGCCGCGGCCGACCTGTGGCTGTTCGTCACCACCGCCGCCCGGTACGCCGACGCCGTGCCCTGGGAGCTGCTGACCACCGCCCGCCTGCGCGGCACGGTGATCGCCCTGGTGCTCGACCGGGTGCCGGCCGAGGCCGCCTCCGAGATCGCCACCCACCTGCAGGACATGCTGAACGTCCGGGAACTGGGCGCGGCGCCGCTGTTCGTGCTGCCCGAGACGCGACTCGACGGCCAGGGCCTGATCGGCGAGGACGTCATCCGCCCGCTGCACGACTGGTTCGACCGGCTCGCGGCCGACTCGGATGCCCGAGCGGCCGTGGTGCGCCAGACGCTGGACGGCGCGCTCATGTCGCTCGGCCCGGCCGTCGCGGGCCTGGCCGACGCGGCTGACGAGCAGGCCCGCGCGGCCAAGGCGCTGGGCGACCGGGTCACCGCGGCCTACCGCACCGGCCGGCAGACGATGGCCGACGGCCTGCGCGACGGCCGGCTGCTGCGCGGCGAGGTGCTGGCCCGCTGGCAGGAGTTCGTCGGCACCGGCGAGTTCCTCAAGACTCTGGAGAACCGGGTCGGCCGGATGCGCGACCGGTTCGTGGCCGCGCTGACCGGACGTCCCGCCCCGGGGCGCAACCTCCAGGTGGCGCTCGAGTCGCAACTGGTCACGCTGCTGCGCGGGATAGCGGCGGACGCGGCCGAGCAGGCGTATTCGGCCTGGCAGGCGCATCCGGCCGGGGCCGCCCTGCTCGACCCGGAACTACAGCGATCGTCGGCCGACCTGCCCGAACGGGCCGACCGCCTGGTGCGCGACTGGCAGCACTGGGTGCTCGGCCTGGTGCGGGCCGAGGGCGCGGAAAAGCGTGTCGTGGCGCGCGGGGCGGCGTACGCGGTCAATGGCGCGGGCCTGGCCGTGATGATCGCCGTGTTCACGTCGACCGCGTTCATCCCGACCGGGCTCGAGCTCGCCGCGGGCGCCGGCAGCGCGGTCGCCGCCCAGAAGGTGCTCGAGGCGATCTTCGGGGATCAGGCCATCCGTACGCTCGCCACCCAGGCCCGCGAGGATCTGCTGCTGCGGGCGGGCAAGTTGTTCGACGAGGAAGCGGCCCGGTTCACCGATCGGCTCGCCGCCGCCGGCGTGGACGAGGAACCCGGGGCCCGGCTGCGGCAGGCCGCGGCCGACGTGGAGACTGCCCGTACCGAACTCGCGTTGACGGGGAGCGCATGAGCCTGGTGGAAAAGGTACGGGGTGGCGACCGGGTCGACGCCGAGCGGCTGGTGCAGCGGCTCGACGCGCTGAACCGGTTCCTGCGACTGGTCGACCCGCATCTTCCGGACAGCGATCTGGTGGCCGCGCACACGCTGGTCGAGCGGGCCGGCAACCGCCTGGCCCTCTCGCGCGACCACACCGTCGTCGCGCTGGCCGGCAGCACCGGCAGCGGCAAGTCCAGCCTGTTCAACGCGCTGGCCCGGCTCAAGCTGTCGCCGGTCGGCGTGCGGCGGCCGACCACCGGCGTCGCGCACGCCTGCGTCTGGGGCCCGCTCGAGCCGGCCAACAAGCTGCTCGACTGGGTCGGGGTGCTGCCCCGGCACCGGTTCATTCGGGAGAGCGCTCTCGACGGTGAGGACGAGGCCTCGCTGCGCGGGCTCGTGCTGCTCGACCTGCCCGACTTCGACTCGGTCGAGCGCGGGCACCGGCTCGAGGTCGACCGGCTGCTCGGCCTGGTCGACCTGATCGTCTGGGTGGTCGATCCGCAGAAGTACGGCGACCGGATCCTGCACCAGGCCTATCTCTCCCAGTTCCGCTCGCACGCCGCGGTCACCGTGGTGGTGCTCAACCAGGCCGACCGGCTGTCCGCGGCGGACACCGAGCTGGTGCTGACCGACCTGAAGCGTCTGCTCGACGAGGACGGCCTGGGCGACGCCCCGGTGCTGGCCACCTCGGCCAAACAGCCCGGCATGCTGGCCGACCTGCGCGGATCGCTCGAGAGCACGGTCGCCGAGCGGCAGGCCGTGCTGCGTCGCGTCGCGGGCGACCTGGAAACCGTGAGCGAGCCGCTGACCGGCATGCTCGGCCCGCCCGCGGCCGAGGACGAGGTCGACCGGGCCACCGTCCGCCAGCTCACCGACGCGCTCGCCGTCTCGGCCGGGGTCGGCGCGGTCGCCGACGCCACCGCGGCCGCCTATCGGCACCGGGCCGCGGCCGCGACCGGCTGGCCCCTGACCCGCGGCCTGCGCCGGCTGCGTCCCGACCCGCTGCGCCGGCTGCACCTGGACGAGCCGCCCGCGGAGACCTCGGGCGACAAGCCCGAGCCGCGCGTCCCCTCGACCGAGCTGGTGCCGCGCACCTCGCTGCCCGAGGCCGACGCCGCTCAGCGGTCCGCGGTCAGCCTGGCCGTACGCGCGGTCTCGGACCGGGCGGCCGCGCCGCTGCCCGAGGTCTGGAAGCCGGCCCTGACCAACGCCGCACGCTCCCGGTCGGCCGACCTGTCCGACGCGCTCGACCGGGCGATCGGCACGACCGACCTGGGCATGGCCCGGACCCCGCTGTGGTGGCGGGTCGTCGGGGCGCTGCACTGGCTCTTCCTGGCCACCGCCGTGTTCGGCCTGGGCTGGCTGATCTTCGGGTACGTCCTCCGTGTGCTCGGTCTGCCCGAAATGGACAATCCGGAGATCGGCATCGTGCCGCTGCCGACCATGATGCTGCTCGGCGGCCTGCTGCTCGGGGTGCTGTTCTGGCTGATCCTGCGCCCGGCCGTGGAGTGGGGCGCCCGGCGTGCCCGCCGCCGGGCCGAGCAGCGACTACGGGTGTCGGTCAACGAGGTCGGACGGGAGTACGTGGTGGCGCCGGTGCGCGAGGTGCTGAACTCCTACGCACAAGCGCGTGAAGCTCTCACTGCCGTGCGTTCGTAGTAGTCCCGGTACGCACCGTGGCGGGTAGGCTCGCGACATGCCCGCACCCCAGACTCCGTACGAGGCGGTCCTGCACGCGGCCCGCGACGTGGCGAAGCTCGACTGCGCGCTGGACGCCGAGATGCTGGGGACCGCCCTGCTCGGCAGTGTCTACTCGGTGGCCCGCGACGACCGCGCGTCCGCCGTTCGCAGATTCGTCGGTGAATTCCTGTCCGCGACCTCCCGGCGGCGCACGGCGTCGGCCACCACCATCCGCGAGGTCTTCGCGGCTCTCGTGCCCGACGCCGAGGGCGCGGCCCAGGTGCGCCGGGGCTCACAGGCGCCGGCGTGGACGGTCGAGCTCGGCCGGGTCCGGCACACGGGCTGTTACGCGTACGGGGATGTCTTCGGTGATCAGACGTCCTATTTGGTGACTTTCGCGTACGAGGATCAGGACGCCGGCGGTCCCGAGCACGCGGTCGTCGCGCTGGTCGACCACAACATCGGCATCACCAAGGACATTTACGTCGGGTCGTCGGCCGAGCGCATCCTCGAGCAGGTGCGCCAGATGTGTGACGACGACGAGCTGACCTGGTTCCGCGAGGAAGACCCGGGACGCCTGCGCGGCGAGGTCGACCGGCACCTCGAGATCACCGACGCCCTGACCGACCTGCCGGGTGAGGGCTCGCTGGCCACCGACCGGGCCCTGGCCGGCGCGCGGCTGGCCCTGCTGCCCGCGGCCACCGTCCCGCCGCTGTCCGAGCCGCCCGCGATCAACAGCACCGATCTCGTACGGGAATTCCTGTCCTCACCCGAGGCGGCGCGTTTCGGGCTCGACCGGGTGCAGGCCGACGACGAACTGGCCTCGCTGCACTTCTGCCTGAGCCTGATCCTCGACCACGCGGCGAGCCTGCCCGATCCCGACCCGATGCGCTGGAGTCCCGCGGTGGCCGGGCTGTTCCTGCTCGACTGGGTGCACCGGCGTGCGGTCCTCGACATGGACGACGCCGCGATGCTGCCCCGGGTGACGCGCGCCTGGTCGGCGTATGCGACCCGGCGGCGCAACCTGCCCACAGCCGCGGCCGAGCAGACCGACCACGTCCTCGAGGAGATGATCCCCGAGTTCGCGCGGCTCTACGCGACGGGCGAGAAGCGCAGCCCGGCGACGGCCGCGGTGGCCCAGCTGATCTCCGAGGGCGTTGACCCCAACGACACCGAAGCGATCGACGCCTGGATCGAGGCCAACCGCCACCGGCTCGACGACGCCTGAGGTTCGCCGGCGCGCCTACCAGCGCCCGGAGAGATCCTCGCTGTGCTCGGCGTGGTGCCGGCCGACGCGGGAGCTGCGCTGCTGCTCGGCCGTCTGTTCGTCGGCGTGGTGCAGGCTGCTCGCCCGGTGGCTGCCGCGATACGAGCGGTTCTGGTTCTCGTCCGAGCGCGCCTCCGGAATGAGCCGGCGGCCGTGGTGGCCACCTCCGAGGTTGGAGAAGCTGCGATCCAGAATGCTGGACGGGCGGATGTTGTTCGAACGTTCGGCCACAGCTGACCTCCGGCTGTGTTCGGACCGGTCACGCGACCGGTGACGGGCTTCGGAACTGCGGGTCTGCTTGCTGCGCTTGCTCTCTTCGCACCGGCGGTGGCGGGGCCGATCCGCCGGCTCGCGATCGTGATGGCCGGAGAACTCGGAGTCGTCCGGGTCGTCCGGCACCTCGGGCAGGCCGGGCACGGTCGGCGCGCCCGGGTCGTCGTCCTCGTCGTCGTCCGGCTCGTCCCCGTGCGACGACTCGTCGGGCACCGGGGGCAGGTCGGGTACGAACGGCTTCCTACCCCAGTTCGCGGGGTCGTCACGCCCGGTGCCGGGTTTGTCGCCGGTCGGGGGAACACCATCACCGTCCCGTACGCCTCCGGGCGCCTCGCCCCCGGAAGATCCGCCGTCGTCGGGCTTGTCGTCACGCGACCCGCCCCCGGAAGATCCACCGTCACCCGGCTTGTCGTCACGCGACCCACCCCCGGGAGATCCACCGCGGTCGCCACCCGAGTTGCCACGGTCGCCACCCGAGTTGCCACGGTCGTCACCCGAGTTGCCACGGTCGTCACCCGAGCCGCGGTCGCCGTCACCGCGGCCGCCACGGTCGCCGTCACTGCTGCGGCCGCCGCTGCGGTCCGAGCCCCCGCGGTCGTCATCGCCGCGGCCGGAGCCGCCGGTGCTGCGCCCGGAGTCCCGGTCGCCGCCGGTCGAACGGTCACCCGACGGCGCCGGCTCGCGGGCGCCGGCCTGCCCGAGCAGCTCCCCCGCCCGTACGGCGGCACCCGCGCTCTTGGACGCCCCCTGAGCGGCGCCGCTCACCGAACCGGGCGCCGACGACGGCGGCATCTGCGACGGATACTGCCGGACAGGTCCGGACGAGGGCGGCGGCAGGAACGGAATGTCCATCGTGTCCGTGCGCCCGCCGGAAAGCTCGCGCGAGCCCGCGGTAATGGCCGCGAGGGTCGGCACCGAGGCCAGCCCCACCAGCATTGCCACAATCAGCACATAACGACGGGTGGGACCGGAAAATCCGGTGTCGGCCCGGTACACCCCGTTGAGCCGCTTGCGCATCACCTTCATCGGCGGCACGAGGTGGTCGTCGTCGCGCTGGTCCGGCACGGCCGGGCTCCCCCTCAAGTGTCGGCGTCCACGGGCGCGGCCGGCTGCAATGATCAACATTGATCCGCCGCGGTTAACCGATGAACGACGCATGGGCATATCGGCAGCGGCACAAAACAGCCGTTCGTACGGTAGTGACCGTACGAAAGCCGCTTATTTGGACAAATAAGGGCACCGATATGACGGGCGAATTTCTCGACTGTGATCGACCTGACCTGTAACGGGGCTCACGTTCTCTGTCAGGATGGGGGCGACGGCACCGCCGCCGTCGCTTCGCCGATCCAGCGGGGCGCGGTGGGGGTCGTCACTCCCCGGCGGGGTCCAGGCCCGCGCCGATACGTCGCGCGGCAACCTCACCCGGGCCAGGCGCGGCGACCAGCGGTCCGCCGCGCGGACGGGCAACACCCGTCGCGGGCGCAGAGATGAACAGGGAGACTCGATGGCGAACGGCGAAAGCACGGTGGGGGCCGATGCCCCCGCGGGCGGCTTCGTCCAACTGCTCACCCCCGACGGCGAACGTGTCGACAGCGTCACCACCGCTGACGGCATGACGTACTCCGTCGACTTCACCGACGACGAGTACCGCGAGCTGTACCGCGACCTGGTGACGGTCCGCCGGCTCGACGCCGAGGCGACCGCCCTGCAGCGCCAGGGCGAGCTGGGGATCTGGGCGAGCCTGCTGGGCCAGGAGGCGGCGCAGGTCGGCTCGGGACGGGCCATGCGACCCCAGGACATGGCGTTCCCGACATATCGCGAGCACGGCGTCCTCTACACCCGCGGAATCGACCCGATCATGCCGTTCGGCCTGTTCCGCGGCGTCGACCAGGGCGGCTGGGACGCGAACGAGCACCGCTTCAACGGCTACACCATCGTGATCGGTTCGCAGACCCTGCACGCGACGGGTTACGCGATGGGCGTGACCATGGACGGCAAGACCGGCACGCCCGACGGTGAGGCCGTGATCGCCTACTTCGGCGACGGCGCGACCAGCCAGGGCGAGGTCAACGAGGCGTTCGTCTGGGCCGGGGTGTTCCACGCCCCGATGGTCTTCTTCTGCCAGAACAACCAGTACGCGATCTCCGAGCCGCTCGAGCGCCAGACCCGCATCCCGCTCTACCGCCGGGCCGCCGGCTACGGCTTCCCGGGCGTACGCATCGACGGCAACGACGTGCTGGCCAGCTTCGCCGTCACCCGGGCCGCGCTCGACCACGCCCGCAACGGTCAGGGCCCGACGCTGATCGAGGCCTACACGTACCGCATGGGCGCGCACACCAGCTCGGACGACCCGACCCGTTACCGCATCGCGAGCGAGGTCGAGTCGTGGAAGGCCAAGGACCCGATCTCGCGGCTCCGCGCGTTCCTGGCCAAGCAGCAGCTCGGCGACGACGGCTTCTTCGACGAGGTCGACGAATCGGCCAAGACGCTCGCCCTGAGCCTGCGCGAGCGGGTGCTGGCGATGCCCGACCCGCAGCCGATCTCCATGTTCGACCACGTCTATCCGAACGGTTCGCCCGAGCTCGACGCGCAGCGCAGTCAGTTCGCCGACTACCACGCCTCGTTCGAGGGGAGTGACCACTGATGGCCGAGACGATCACCATCGGCAAGGCCCTCAACCACGGCCTGCGCCGCTCGCTGGAGCACGACTCCAAGGTCGTCATCATGGGCGAGGACGTCGGCAAGCTCGGCGGCGTCTTCCGCATCACCGACGGCCTGCAGAAGGACTTCGGCGAGGACCGCGTCATCGACACCCCGCTGGCCGAGGCCGGCATCGTGGGCACCGCGGTCGGCCTGGCCATCCGCGGCTACCGCCCGGTTTGCGAGATCCAGTTCGACGGGTTCGTCTTCCCGGCCTACAACCAGATCGTGGCCCAGGTCGCGAAGATGTATTACCGCTCGATGGGCAAGGTGCGTCTGCCGATCGTCATCCGCATCCCGTACGGCGGTGGCATCGGCGCGGTCGAGCACCACTCCGAGTCGCCCGAGGCGTATTTCTCGCACACCCCCGGCCTCAAAGTCGTGACCTGCTCCAACCCGGCCGACGCGTACTGGATGATCCAGCAGGCGATCCGCTCGGACGACCCGATCGTCTTCTTCGAGCCCAAGCGGCGCTACTGGGAGAAGGGCGAGGTCGACCTGGAGGGCGAGCTGTCCGGGGCGTACCCGCTGCACCAGGCCCGGGTGGCTCGTGAGGGCAGTGACGCGACCCTTCTCGCGTACGGGCCGATGGTCCGCACGGCCCTCGAGGCGGCCACCGCGGCCGCCGAGGACGGGCGCAATCTCGAGGTCATCGACCTGCGCACGCTCTCCCCGGTCGACTACGACAAGATCTATGCCTCCGTACGCAAGACCGGCCGCGCCGTCGTCGTGCACGAGGCCCCGGGCAACATCGGCCTCGGCGCCGAGCTGGCCGCGCGGATCACCGAGAACTGCTTCTACTCGCTCGAGGCGCCCGTGCTGCGGGTGACCGGATACGACATCCCCTACCCGGCCGCCCGGGTCGAGGAGGAGTACCTGCCCGACCTCGATCGGGTGCTGGATGCCGTCGACCGTTCGTTCGGCTGGTGACGCCGATGTCGCGGATCAAGGAGTTCACGCTGCCCGACCTGGGCGAGGGCCTGACCGAGGGCGAGATCCTGGCCTGGCTGGTCAAGGTGGGCGACACGATCGAGCTCAACCAGCCGATCGTCGAGGTCGAGACGGCCAAGGCCGCGGTCGAGATCCCGGCCAAGTGGGGCGGCGTCGTCTCACGCATCTACGTCGAGGCCGGCACGACGGTCGAGGTCGGGGCGCCGATCGTGGCCATCGACACCGACCCGTCGGCCGGACCACTGCCGGCCGATCATTCCGGTCCGGCGCCGTCGGCCGAGTCGCTGGCGGCGGTCGAGATGGCGCCGGCCGAGGGCTCGGTGGAGCCGGGCATGATCGGGGGTCCGGCGCCGGGTGGCCGCACGGCGGTGCTCGTCGGCTACGGGCCCAAGACCACAACAGCCAAGAGGCGACCCCGCGTCGGTACGCCCTCAGCCGGCGCGGCAACCGCACCGGTGGCTCCGCCGCCCCCGCCGCCTCCGGTCGTCCCGCCGGCGCCCGTCGTCCCGGTCGCTCCGCCGGCTCCGGTCGGGCGGATCAGTGGGCCCGTGCTGGCCAAGCCGCCGGTGCGCAAGCTCGCCCGCGATCTCGGCGTCGATCTGGCCACGATCACGGGCACCGGGCCGTTGGGGTCGGTGACCCGGGAGGACGTACACCAGGCCGCCGCGGGCGCGACTCAGCCGGCGGTCGCGGCACCGGCCGTGACCACCGCTCCGGCCGCGGCCGACGGGAGCCGGGAGCAGCGGATTCCGGTCAAGGGTGTCCGCAAGCTGACCGCGGAGAACATGGTCGCGTCGGCCTTCACCGCGCCGCACGTCACCGAGTTCCTGACGGTCGACGTGACCCGCACCATGAAGACGATCGAGAAGCTGAAGGATCGGCGTGATTTCCGCGACGTGCGGATCTCCCCGCTGCTCCTGGTGGCCAAGGCCGTGCTGCTCGCGGTCAAGCGTCATCCGATGGTCAACTCGACCTGGTCGGCCGCGACCAACGAGATCGTCGTCAAGGAGTACGTCAACCTCGGCATCGCCGCGGCGACCGAGCGGGGTCTGATCGTTCCCAACGTGAAGGACGCCGGACGTCTCACCTTGCGGGAGCTGGCCGAGGCGCTCAACACACTTGTCCAGGTGGCGAAGTCCGGAAAGACGCCGCCGTCCGATATGGCGGGTGGCACCCTTTCCATCACTAATGTCGGAGTGTTCGGGGTGGATACCGGCACCCCGATCCTGCCGCCGGGCGAGTCGGCGATCCTGGCCTTCGGCGCGATCCGGCCGATGCCCTGGGTGCACAAAGACAAGATCAAGATTCGCCAGGTCACCACGCTCGGGCTCTCCTTCGACCATCGGATCATCGACGGCGAACTGGGCTCCAGGTTCCTGCGGGACATCGGGGACTTCCTGACCGACCCCGAGGGGACACTGCTCGCCTGGGCTTAGGAATTATTAGGCGGCAGTTTTTCTTGACCTACGATCGTTAGGCAGGTGCTGCGCGTCACCCCCTAAATCGTTGGCAGCACGTTCCGTGCAGGCGCACAATGGACCTACACGGAACGTGCACCACGATGAGCCGGCGATCCCGGCTCGAGGGAAGTGACAGAACAGATGAGCATCGCCGACCGCGTTCGTCAGCGCCGGATGATCAACCGTCAGCACCGGGCCATCGACCGCGCCTGGATGACCGCGCCCACGCAGTCGATGCGTGACGAGATCGCGATCTTCGCCCAGCGCAAGAGCTTCTGACAGCTACGCATCACGGCCCGTCCGGAACCCCCTCCGGACGGGCCGTTCGTACTTTCAAGACACTCTTAAAGATCTTTTTGTCGTCCCCTTCGTGGCGTACACCGGGATTCCTCAGGCCGCCATCGCCCGGTACGGTTGGGCACGGCCAACGAGCCGGCTCGGCCGGTCGGCGCGAGGCCGGGGCTCGACCGGAGCAATTCGGGGTGCCTCGCACGGCCTGGCCTCAGAGCTGGGCACGACGCCGGAGTCTGTCCGGCGTCAGTGCAAAGCTGGCACGGCCGCATGGAATGAGGAGGCGCTCATGACGTCCGAGGGGCACTACGCCGGTGCGCAACCGGCCGAGGCCACGTCGGGCGGACCTACGTCGGACGGCTTCCCGCCGGATACCGACGGTCAGCGGGTCTCGGCTCGGGCTTCGGCCCCGCCACCGGCCGACGGCTTCCCCAGTTCGTACGGGCCGCCGCCGCAAGCCACCCCGAACGGCGGATCGCCGTTCGTCGTTCCCGCCGTGCCCACGTTCGGCCAAGGTCCTGACGCCCCGCGCCCGGCGACGGGCACGTCCTACGGGTCCGCACGCGTGCCCGCGCCCGAGGAGGGCAACGGTCTGCCGCAGCGCAACCCCGCCCCCGCACCCGAGGGCAACGGTCTGCCGCAGCGCGGCGCCGCCTCGCCCTACGGGTCGGTCTCGCCCGGCACCGAGAGCCCGTACGGTCCGGCCGCGTCGCCGTCCCCGTTCGGCCCGTCGTCCGTCTTCGGTGCTCCGCCGTCCGAGCAGCCTCCGGCCGCGCCCGAGCAGCCTCCGGCCGCGTGGGGCCCGCCGCCCGCGCCTCCGGCCCGCACGCCCGCCGACCAGAGCTTCATCCAGCGCACCGGGGCCCCGCTGCCGCAGCGCAACGCCAACCCGGCCGGCACGGTCGACAGCGTCGAGGGCTTCAACGGCTTCGCGGCGCCCGCCGGTCGTGGCGCGCCCGAGCCGCAGCAGCCGGCCGACCCTCAGGTCGACCCGTCCACCGGTCGCCCGCCCGGAGTCTCGGTCTTCGGCGCCCAGCGCGTCCGCGTGCCCGGCGCCACCCTGACGGGTCTGCCCGACGCCCCCACCGGCTTGCCCGACGCGCCCGACGACTCGCAGCCGGCCCGTCCCGGCGACAGTGGCGGCTTCCCGCTGCGCGGTGGCGCAACGGCCTTCCCGACCCGCGGTGGCAGCAGTGGCTTCCCCCTGCGCGGCACCCCCGGCAGCGAACCCGAGCAGGCCCCGCCCTTCCCGCAGCAGCCGACCGCGCCCTCGTCGGGCGAGCTCCCGGTCCGCGGCCAGCAGCCCCCGTTCGACACACCGCAGCTACCGACCGCATCGAGCGACTTCAGCGCGTTCGGCGGCGCCGGGGCCGCTCCGTCGCCCGAGAACGCACCACACCCGTACGGTCGTCCCGAGCCCTTCGCCGACCCGTTCGGCCGCAGCCCCGACGGCAGCCCGGCCGAGACCGCGCCGCCCGGCGACTCCCAGCGCGGCGGCCTGCCCGACCCGTTCGGCCGCAACTCCGGCGAGCCCTCGGGCCAGCCACCGCTGGCCGGCTCGTCCTACGGCACCGCCCGGCCGGCCGCCCAGTTCGGCCCGTCCTCCGACGGGTCACCCGCGTTCGGCTCGGCCCGCCCCGACGACAACTCCGGGGCCTTCGGTTCCGCGCGCCCGGCCGACCCGTTCGGCACGGCCCGCCCGACGTCACCCGCGAGCGGCCAGCCCGAGGGCGACTCGCCGACATACGGCTCCTCGCGCCCTGCCGGCGGCCCGTTCGGCCAGCCTGAGGGTGACTCGCCCGCGTACGGCTCCGCGCGCCCCACCGGCGGCCAGTATGGCCAGCCCGAAGGCAACTCCCCGGCGTTCGGCTCCGCGAGTGGCCCGTTCGGCCAGTCCGACGGCGACTCCGACGCGGCCCGCCAGCCGGGCCAATCGGAATCCGACCCGGGCGCCTACGGTTCGGCCCGCCCGGCCGACTCCTTCGGCCGCGCCGGCAATTCGTTCGGAACGGCCCGCCCGACGTCACCCGCCTCCGGCTCCGCGCACCCGGCCGACGGTCCCTTCGGCGACTCGGGCCCGTACGGCCGGCCTGAAGGCGACCCCAACTCGGCTCGCCAGTTCGGCCAGCAGCCCGACGGCGACTCACCCGCCTACGGCTCGGCGCGCCCCGCAAGCGGCCCGTTCGACCAGCCCACCGGCGACTCACCCGCCTACGGCTCGGCGCGCTCCGCAAGCGACCCGTACGGCCGGCCCGACGCCGACTCGCCCGTTTACGGCTCCGCACGCCCCACAAGTGGCCCCTTCGGCCAGCCCGACGGCGACCCCAATTCGGCTCGTCCGACCGGCGGCCCGTACGGCCGGCCCGACGGCAGCCCGTTCGGCGCGCCCGACGGCAGTCCGTACGGCTCCGCCGACGGCGACTCCGGAACCGGGCGGCCGGACGACTCGTTCGGCCGGGGCGACGACGACTCCAACACCTTCGGCACGGCTCGGCCGACCTCACCGGCCAGCGGCTCCGCCCGCCCGGCCGGTGGCGTTTTCGGCCGGCCCGAAGGCGACTCCGGCTCCGCTTCGCCGTTCGGGGCGGCGCAAGGTGACGGTCAGGGCTCGGCGTTCGGTTCGGCCCGGCCCGGTCCGGCGTTCGGCGGCGGCCAGTCCGACGACAACAACGCCGGCTCTTCGCCGTTCGGTCCGCGTTCGGAGGGCTCGTCCGACCAGCCGTCCTCGCCGTTCGGTGGCCCGCGCGAGCCCGGTGCCGCCTATGGCGCGGCGCGGCCCGCGTCCCCGTTCGCTCAGGGCGGCGACGACCAGTCCGACCACGACGACCACGCGCAGTACAGGCGGCCCGCGCCGGCCGACGACAACGGATACCCGCAGCGGGTGCCCGGCGCCGCGCTCGGGGCGATCGGCTCGCCCGCGGCCGCCGACCGCAACGGCTCCGTGCCCGCTCCACGCGACCCCTCCGAGAACCCCGGCGCCGTCGGCTCGGCCCGGCCGGTCACGGCGAGCGCCTCGGTGCCCACGGGCGGCCGCCCGGTCGAGGCCACCGAAATCCCGCCGCCGGCCGCCGCGCCGCAGGCGCGCGTCTACGGCCGTCCGGCCCCGGCCGAGGAGGACGAGTCGTCGCGTGACGAGGAGCCCTCGTTCGGCGGCCAGTCCGGTGGCGACTCCCCGTTCGGGCCGCGGCCCGGCGAGGACCGTCCGGCGTTCGGGTCCGACTCCCCGTTCGGCGGTCGCCCCGGCGACGACCGTCCGGCCTCGCCGGGTGCGTTCGGCTCCCCGGCGTACGGGAACCGCTCGAATGACCCCAACGGACCCGGCAGCGAGCCGGGTGTGCCGGGCGTCGCCCCGCAGTCGCCGGCGCGCGCCAGTGCCCGTGCTTCGGCGAGTGCCCGGGTGGCCCCGCCCGCTCCCGGTGGTCCCGGCAACCCGCCCACCGGCATGGCGTCGGCCCCCGCGCTGCCCGGTGCGGCACCCGAGCCCGCCTCTCCCGGCTCGCCCTATTCCGACCGTCCCGCTGGTGGGCGGCCCGCCGAGCCGTACAGCGAGCTGACCACCGACATCGCGGGCCGCGAGCAGCCGTTCGTGCCGGCGCCGGCCCTGCCGCCGATGCCCCCGGGCCTCAACGGCTTCGACCCGGCCACCCAGCCGCGGTCGAACGTCTTCGGCCCGCCCGGGCAGCAGCCCAACAGCTTCGGCCCGCCCGGACAGCAGCCTCCGAACTTCGGTCCCGGCAACGACGGCGGCTTCCCCGGTCCGTCCAGCCGGGCCACGGTGACGCCACCGACGCCGGAGGAGACCACCAGCTGGCCGGGCGTCGAGGCCGATCAGGGCCGGTTCGACAGCTTCAAGGTCGAGGAGAAGCCGGCCAAGCCGGAGACGCCGCACGTCCGCTTGCTGCCGATCCTGATCTCGGTCGTGGTGGGCGCAATTCTGCTGCTCGGCATCGTGTTCGGCATCGTCTATCTGGTGGCCGGCGGCAGCGACAAGACGCTGTCGGTGATCCAGGGCGAGTGCGTGAAGCGCGAGGGCGAGTCGGCGGTCAAGGCCGAGTGCTCGGATTCGGGGACCTACCAGGTGTCGTCCATCGTGGCCGACAAGGGACAGTGCGCCGACCCGGGTCAGCCGTACGTGATCAACCAGACCTCGGACGGCAAGAGCCAGGTGCTGTGCCTCAAGCCGAACGCCTGACGTTGTCATCCTGACCACCTTCGTGCCGTGCCGGGACCCCGGTGCGGCACGATGGTGCGATGACTGGACGTGTACGGGCCCCGGAGCTGCGGGGCCGTGGCTGGTTGAACACCGGCGGCAAGGATCTGACCCTCGCCGACCTGCGCGGCAAGATCGTCCTGCTCGATTTCTGGACGTTCTGCTGCATCAACTGCCTGCACGTCCTCGACGAGCTGCGCCCGCTCGAGGAGAAGTACGGCGACGCCCTCGTCGTGATCGGAGTCCACTCCCCCAAGTTCGAGCACGAGCGTGACCCGAAGGCGCTGGCCGCCGCGGTCGAGCGCTACGGCGTGCACCACCCGGTCGTCGACGACGGCGACATGCATCTCTGGCAGCAGTACGCGGCGAAGGCGTGGCCCACGCTCGCGGTGATCGACCCGACCGGCTATCTGGTCGCCTCGATGGCCGGCGAGGGACACGCGGAGGGCCTGTCCCGCCTGATCGACGAGCTGATCGCCAAGCACACCACCGACGGCACGCTGCATCGCGGCGACGGCCCGTACGTTCCGCCGGCCCCGGCCGACACCGTGTTCCGCTTCCCCGGCAAGGCGATCGAGCTGCCCGACGGCCACCTGCTGGTCAGCGACTCGGCGCGGCACTCGGTCGTCGAGGTCGAGGCGGACGGCGAGACGCTGGTCCGCCGTTTCGGCAGCGGCGAGCGCGGCGGCCCGTTCAGCGAGCCGCAGGGCCTGCTCCTGCTCCCGGCCGAGGTGGCGTCCACGGCCGGATACGACGTGGTGGTGGCCGACACGGTCAACCATCAGCTCCGCGGCCTCCGCCTGGCCGACGGCGAGATCACGTTGATCGCGGGTTCGGGTCGTCCGTGGCGTTCGACCGTCGACGAGCACTCGCACGACGCCCTGGCCGCCGACTTGTCCTCGCCGTGGGACCTGGCCTGGTACGACGACCGCGTGATCATCGCGATGGCCGGCATCCACCAGCTGTGGTGGTTCGACCCGATCAAGCGCACGGTCGGGGTCTACGCCGGCACGACGGTCGAGTCCCTGCGTGACGGCCCGATCCCCGACGTGTGGATGGCCCAGCCATCCGGTCTCTCGGTCGGCGGCGACCGGTTGTGGATCGCCGACAGCGAGACCTCCGCGCTGCGCTACATCGAGGCGGGCGTCCTGCACACGGCCGTCGGCCAGGGCCTGTTCGACTTCGGTCACGTCGACGGCGCGGCCAAGGAGGCGCTGCTGCAGCACCCGCTGGGCGTGGCCGCGCTGCCCGACGGCTCGGTGCTGGTCGCGGACACGTACAACGGGGCGATCCGCCGCTTCGACCCGCAGGCCGACGAGGTGTCCACGATCGACACCGGGCTGGCCGAGCCGAGCGACGTGCTCGTGACCGCCGCCGGTGACGTGCTGGTGGTCGAGTCGTCGGCGCACCGGCTGACCCGGCTGGCTCCCGGCGCCGTGCGTACGGTGGCCGGGGAACGCCACCGCACCGAACGCCCCGCCTCCGCGATCGCGCCGGGCGAGGTCACCCTCGACGTGGTCTTCACGCCCGCGCCCGGGCAGAAACTGGACACCCAGTTCGGCCCGTCGACCCGGCTCGAGGTCTCGGCCTCCCCGCCCGAGCTGCTGCTTTCCGGCGCCGGCGTGACGACCGACCTGTCCCGCCCCCTGGTGATCAATCCCGACGTGCCCAAGGGCATCCTGCAGGTGGTGGCCCAGGCCGCGACCTGCGACATCGACGTCGAGTTCGCCGCCTGCCACCTGACCCGCCAGGACTGGGGCGTCCCGATCGTGGTGACCACCGACGGCCCGGCGCGGCTCCCCCTGATCCTGCGAGGCATGGACTGACCGGCGCTCAAGCTGCGGCGATGAAGGGCTCGACCCTCAGCCCCGCCCCCGCCAACCCGGCCCGCACCCGCGACGCCAACTGCACCGCCCCCGCCGTGTCCCCGTGCACGCAGATCGAGGCCACCGGCGCAGGCACCACCCCGCCGTCCCCGATCTCGACCTCGCCGTCCACGGCCATCCGCACCGCGCGCGGAACCACGACGTCCGGTTCATGCAGCACGGCCCCGGGCAGCGACCGCGGCATCAATGTCCCGTCCGCCCGATAGCCCCGATCCGCGAACCCTTCACCCACCACCGTCAGGCCTGCCCCGGCAGCCGTACGGGCCAGCGTCGACCCCGGCTGGCACAAGACCGGCAAGCCCGCGTCGTACGCCCGAACCGCCGCCACCACCGCTCCGGCCTGCCCTTCGTCGACGGCCGCGGTGTTGTAGAGCGCCCCGTGCGGCTTCACATAGCCCACCTTTCCCCCGGCAACCCGGCAGAAAGCCTCCAACGCCCCGATCTGGTACAAAATGTCGTCGCGCAGCTCGTCGGGGTCGTAGTCGATGCGCCGCCGGCCGAAGCCCGCCAGGTCGCGATAGCCCACCTGCGCGCCGATCGCGACGGACCGTTCGACGGCCGCGCCGCAGATGCGATACATCGTGGACGGATCACCGGCGTGGAAGCCACAGGCGACGTTGGCCGAGGTCACGATGTCGAGCAGGGCCTCGTCGTCGCCCAGGGTCCAGCGGCCGAAGCCCTCGCCGAGGTCGGCGTTGAGGTCAATGGAGCGCATGGAACCGCACCGTACTGCCCGGCCGGGCCTGGGCGAGCGGGGTCACGTCGTCGACCACCCCGATCACGGGATAGCCGCCGGTGGTCGGGTGGTCGGCCAGGAAGATCAGTGGCTGACCGTCGGCCGGCACCTGGATCGATCCCAGCACCACCGGTTCCGAGGGCAGCTCATCGGGGCGGGATCGTCGCAGCGGCTCCCCGGCGAGCCGGCAGCCGACGCGGTTGCTCATCGGGCTGACCTCGTACGGCTTGGCGAACAGCGCACCGGCCTCGAACCAGTCGTCGCGCGGCCCGAGCCACACTCCGAGTTCGAGCTGATCAGCTAGGCCCGGCTCCGGCTCAACCGCAGTCGTGCCCGATTCGTCCCCCACGGCGAGGGTCATCCCGTCCACGAGTTTGGGCGGTCCGAGCCCCGAGAGCGTGTCGGTCGACCGGCTGCCCAGCACGGGTTCGACGTCGAGCCCACCGGCAACAGCCACATAGGACCGGACGCCCCGGGTCGCGCGGCCCACGTCGAGAACCGCACCCGCGGGGACGTCGATAACGCCCTCGACCGGCACCTTGTCGACCCTGACCACGGCCACCGCGCCCGTCACGGCGACCCGGGCCGCACGTTCGAATCGCAGCGCGCAGCCCATCAGCGTGGTCTCCAACCCGGCCGCGTCGACCGGGTTGCCGACCAGGGCGTTCGCGCGGCGTAGCGCCGGCCTGTCGAGGGCTCCCGATCGGGGGACACCCAGATGCGCGTACGCGGGCCGCCCTTGATCTTGAATGGTGGTCAGGGGCCCGGCCCGAACGACCGTGATCACGCCGCCACCAGGCGCACTCGGGTGCCGGGGGCGAGGAGGGCCGGGGGCTCGCGGCGTACGTCGAAAAGGGTTTCAGCAGTGCGGCCGATCAGGCGCCACCCGCCCGGCGAGGCCGTGGGATAGATGCCGCAGTATTCGCCCGCGAGCCCGACCGAACCGGCCGGCACCCGGGGTCGCGGGGTGTCATGCCGCGGCACGGCCAGACCGTGACCGCGCATGTAGGCGAACCCGGGCGCGAAGCCGCAGAACGCGACGGTGAGTTCGGTCTCGGTCAGTCGCGTGGTCACGCCGTCGGTGGACATGTCCCAGAGGGCGGCCACGTCCTCCAGATCGTCGCCGTCGAACACCGTCGGGATCTCCACCAGAGGGCCGGCGAGGTCACCGGCGACCGGCGGCGCGGGCGGCGGCCAGCTGGCCAGCAGGGCGTCCGTGCCCGGGTCCACGCCGTCGAGCAGCAAAGTTCGGGCGCCGGGCACGATGTCGAGCACCCGCAGGTCACCGGCGTCACGGCGGGCCCACACTTCGCGTCGCCAGGCTTCGACCTCGGCGCCGTCGCGGCATTCGATCAGCAGCGCGGAGGCGCCGGCCCGTCTCAGCCTCATGGCGTCATCCTGCCAGTGCCGCAGCTCACCACCCGGGAAATACT
Source organism: Actinoplanes sp. NPDC021490 (assembly GCF_055562135.1). NCBI lineage: Bacteria > Bacillati > Actinomycetota > Actinomycetes > Micromonosporales > Micromonosporaceae > Actinoplanes > Actinoplanes sp. NPDC021490. The sequence goes on along the minus strand of NZ_JBVHFW010000011.1, from coordinate 268,952 downwards.
GACGAGTAACTTACGATACCGTAACCTGAAAGTCGTGACGACTTCCGCTCCGTTCCGGATGGAGCCGGCCGACCTCGGCAAGCCGCGGTTGCGCGGCCGGCTTCATCAATACGCGTTCTTCGTTGCGCTGGTCTGCGGCATCGTGCTCTGTTCGGTCGCCCTCACCCGGCCGGGCATAGAGCCCTTTCTGAGCGTCCTGGTCTACAGCATCACCGTGTGCGGGCTGTTCGGCATCAGCGCGCTCTACCACCGGCGGGCCTGGAGCGAACGTGGCTACCAGATCATGCGCCGGGCCGACCACTCGATGATCTTCATCTTCATCGCGGGCACCTACACGCCGTTCTGCATCCAGCTGTTGTCGCCGGCCAAGGCGACGCTGATGCTGAGCCTGATCTGGGGTGGCGCGCTCGGCGGCGTGGCGCTCAAGACCATCTGGCCGCACCTGCCGCGCTGGGCCGGGGCCCCGCTCTATCTGGCCCTCGGTTGGGCCGCGGTGGCGATCCTGCCCGACGTGCTGGAGCGTGGTGGCGTCACCACCCTGGTGCTGCTGGCGGCGGGCGGGGTGATCTACAGCGTGGGCGCGGTCTTCTACGCCCTGCGCCGGCCCAACCCGTGGCCCGAGGTGTTCGGGCATCACGAGTTCTTCCACGCATGCACGCTGATCGCGGCGATCTGCCACCACATCGCGATCTACTTCGCGCTCTACGCCTGAGCCCGCACAGCGCGAGCCGTCGGAGCCACCCGTACGCCCGGGTTGTCGTAGGCGACCCGGGCCGCCTGCACGTCGTCGATGTGCGTCTCGGCCCACTTCTCGAGCGCCCCGACCAGGTCGAGCAGGCTGCGGCCGAGCTCGGTGAGCGCATAGTCGACCCGCGGCGGCACCTCGGCGTGCACCGTACGCCCGATCAGGCCGTCACGTTCCAGCCCGCGCAGGGTCTGGGTGAGCATCTTGGGGCTGACCCCCTCGATGCGCCTGGCCAGCGCCGAATAGCGCTGGGGGCCGTCGGCCAGCATCACGACGACCAGAACGCTCCACGTGTCGCCGATCCGGTCGAGGATCTGCCGGCTCGGGCAGTCTTTCGCGTACGCGCTGACTTCCATCCCGACACTATCCCTCGGGTAAGTACTGCACTTCAAGGTGCCTTCTATCGAATGGGAAGTGATCTCTGAGCTGCGACGTTGGGCAGGTTGGTTCAAGCATCAACTATTCAGGAGGACCACAAATGACCATCGTCGTGACGGGCGCTACGGGACACCTCGGCCGGCTCACCATCCAGTCGCTGCTCGCCAAGGGCGTACCGGCGAGTGAGATCGTCGGGCTCGGCCGCCAGACCGACAAGATCGCGGACCTGGGTTTCACCGTGAAGCAGGTCTCCTACGACGATCCGGCGGCGCTGCGGGCGGCGTTCGAGGGCGCCGACAAGGTCCTGTTCATCTCGGGCAGCGAGGTCGGTCGGCGGCTCGAGCAGCACCGCAACGTGGTCGACGCGGCCAAGGCGGCACAGGTGGGCCTCCTCGTCTACACCAGCGCTCCCAAGGCCGACACCACCGACATGGCGCTGGCCGGGGAGCACCTGGCCACCGAAAACATGATCAAAGAGTCCGGTCTCCCGTACGTGTTCCTGCGCAACAGCTGGTACGTCGAGAACTACAGCGTCGAGCAGGCGCTGGCCCACGGCATGTTCGGTGCGGCCGGTGACGGCAAGATCAGCGCGTCGCCCCGGGCCGACTACGCCGAGGCCGCCGCGGCCGTGCTGACCGGCGAGGGCCACGCGGGCAAGGTGTACGAGCTGGGCGGCGAGGCGTTCACGCTGTCCGAGCTGGCCGCCGAGATCGCCAAGCACTCCGGGCAACCGGTGACCTACACCGACCTGGGCGAGGAGAAGTACCGCGAGATGCTCGTCGGCGTGGGACTGCCCGAGGCGGCCGCGGCGGTCTACGCGGACGCCGACCGGGCCGCGTCGAACGGCGCGCTGTTCGTGCCCCGCGACGACCTGGAGTCGTTGCTGGGCCGCCCGGCGACGCCGCTGTCGGAGTCGATCAGCGCCGCCCTCAAGGCCTGACAGACGAGCGCGACGCCGGCGGCCGCTGGGGGGAAGCGGCTGCCGGCGTCGCAAGTCTGGTGCGGGTTACTGGTAAGCGGGCGGCGGGGGCGGGGGAACGTCGTCGCGACGGGTCTCCCGGTACTCGCTGCGGACCTGCTGGTTCGGATAGACGGGAGCGCCCGGCACCGGCTCGGCGGTCTGCCGGGTCACGACCGTGCGGCGGCGGCTGTTCCAGAACCAGAGCGTGATGACCAGGCCGATGAGGCCGGCCGCCATCAGGATCCACCCGATGATGTTGATGTCGATCCCGCTGATGTTCGCGTTGACGGCGAACGCCAGGATCGCGCCCAACGCCAGCAGGAAGATGCTTCCGCCGATGCCCATCCCGGGCCTCCTTGATCATCACCACGGTCAATACGTCGCTCTGGGTTTACCCACCCGCTCTCGTCCTCAATCAGGCAAGCTGGACACATGACCGTGAGGACGCTCGTTCTGCTCCGCCACGCCAAGGCGGAGACGCCTGATGGGCAGGTCGATTTCGACCGGAAGCTGACCACCACCGGTGAGACTGACGCGGATGCCGCCGGGGCGTGGCTGGCCGACGAACGCCTCTACCCCGATCTGGTGCTCTGTTCGGCCGCGGCGCGCACCCGCCAGACGTGGCAGGGCGTCTCGATCGCGATGGCCCAGGCCCGCGAGGGAGGCGGAACACCCGAGGTGCGCTACGAGGAAAGCCTCTATCACGGCGGGCCGACCGAGGTCTTCGACCTGCTGCGCAAGGTGCCGGACACGGTTCGTACGGTGCTCGTGGTCGGTCACAACCCGACGGTGTCGGAGGTGTCCGCGTTGCTGATCCCCGACGAGCAGTACGACGGCATCGACGTGATCATGAAGACCGCGGGCCTGGCCGTGCACCGCGCCGACGGCTCCTGGTCGGCCACCGAGCCGCGCGCGATGCGCCTGACGGAACGCCATACCGCCCGGGGCTGACCTCTGTTTCGGACAAAAAACGGCTGAGGCCGGCGGACGCCCTTGTCCGCCGGCCTCAGCCGTTTTTCAGGAGAGTGGGTAAAGCATGGAGGGTGAGGGGGAGCGGGGGCGGCTCCCCCTCACCGTGGGGCAACCTCAGAAAACGTCTTCGGAGATGTCCATGAGGTCCAGAGTGGTGCTTTCGATGATGCGGCGGTCGGAACCGACGCGGGGCAGCACCTCGCGGACGAAGAAGCGGGCCGCCGCCACCTTGCCTTCGTAGAACTTCTTGTCGGCGGCCGAGACGTCGCCGCCCAGCGCCTTGAGGGCCACCTCGGCCTGACGCAGCAGCAGCCAGGCCAGCACCACGTCGCCCAGCGCGAGCAGCACGCGCCGCGAGCTCAGGCCCACCTTGTACAGCTCGCGAGTCTCCCCGCCCTGCACGGCGCCGAGCCAGCCCATCGTGGCTCCGAGGATCTGCTGCATCTCACCGAGCGCCTTGCCCAGCCCGAGCCGCTCCTCCTTGAGCTGACCGTTGCCGGCCTCGCTCTCGACGAACGCCTGCATCTCGGTGGCCAGCGAGGCCAGCGCGACACCCTGGTCCTTCACGATCTTGCGGAAGATCAGGTCGAGGCTCTGGATCGCGGTCGTGCCCTCGTACAGGGTGTCGATCTTGGCGTCCCGCACGTACTGCTCGAGCGGGTAGTCCTGCAGGAAGCCGGAGCCGCCGAACGTCTGCAGCGACTCGTGTCCGAGCAGCTCGTACGCCCGCTCGGAGCCCACGCCCTTGACCAGCGGCAGCAGCAGGTCGTTGACCTTGCTCGCGGCCTTCGCGGCCTCGAGGTCGCCGGCCGCCTCGGCGATGGCCACCTTGTCCTGCCACGTCGCGGTGTAGATGACCAGCGCGCGCAGGGCCTCCGAGTACGACTTCTGCAGCATCAGCGAGCGGCGTACGTCGGGGTGGTGGGTGATCGTGACCCGGGGAGCGGCCTTGTCGTCGTTCTGCACCAGATCGGCGCCCTGTACGCGGTTCTTGGCGTACTCGAGGGCGTTGAGGTAACCCGTCGACAGGGTGGCGATCGCCTTGGTGCCGACCATCATGCGGGCGTACTCAATGATCATGAACATCTGGCGGATGCCCTGGTGCTTCTCGCCGAGCAGCCAGCCCTTGGCCGGAGTGCCGTGCTCGCCGAAGGTCAGCTCGCAGGTGTTCGAGACCTTGAGGCCCATCTTGTGCTCGATGTTGGTGGCGTAGACGCCGTTGCGCTCACCGAGCTCGCCGGTCTCGGCGTCGAAGTGGTACTTCGGCACGATGAACAGCGACAGGCCCTTGGTGCCCGGGCCGCCCACACCCTCGACGCCGACCGGGCGGGCCAGCACGTAGTGGATGATGTTGTCGGTCAGGTCGTGCTCGCCCGAGGTGATGAAGCGCTTGACGCCCTCGATGTGCCACGAACCGTCGGCCTGCGGGATGGCCCGGGTGCGGCCGGCCCCGACGTCCGAACCCGCGTCGGGCTCGGTCAGCACCATCGAGGAGCCCCAGAGCTTCTCGACGAAGAGCTTGGCCCACTTCTTCTGCTCCTCGGTGCCCTCGGCGTCGACGACGGACGCGAAGGAGGGGCCGGAGGAGTACATCCACACCGGGGCGTTGGCGCCGAGCACGTTCTCGGCCAGGGCCCACCAGAAAGCGCGCGGGGCGAGCGTGCCGCCGAGCGAGCTGGGCAGGTCGAGGCGCCAGAACTCGCTGGCCATCCACTGCTCGAACGACTTCTTGAACGACTCCGGCAACGGAGCGGTGTGTGTGGCGGGGTCGAAGACCGGCGGATTGCGGTCGGCCTCGACATAGCTGGCGGCCAGATCCTCGGTGGCGAGGCGGTTGACCTCGGTCAGCACATCGCGTGCGGTGTCCGCATCAATGTCCTCGTACGGCGCCTGACCGAACGCCTTGTCAGCCCCGAAGACCTCGAACAGATTGAACTGGAGGTCCCGAAGGTTGCTCTTGTAGTGAGTCATGGTGCTTGGCCCCGCTCTCCGAACGCCGCCGGTCTGGAGTTACCCGTCAGTAACCCCACTGTATTACTGATCGGTAGAGCGGGACAACCCGCGAGTTGATTCGTGACCAACCACCCAGTTGCGGGGGTGTGTCCGTCGGTTCGAACATCAAACGCCTCCGATCGGGTGGCCAACAGGATGGCCGTTCGGCTATTTGCCGACTCCCATGCGCCCCTGACGTATCGGCGCGCGATGCGGCTCGTTGCACCGGATAGACACGAAGCTTTCGTCTTCGCCAGCCGCCAAAGGGGGCGCGCCATGTTCGCTACGCTCAAGAGCCTCATTCCGGAGCCCCGACAGGCGAACCAGCCACGCCACTACGTCGGGCGGCATCGTCAGCCCGAACCAGTGCCGGTCCCGGTTTCGCCAGCTCCGATCGCCACTTCGCCCGAGGACGAGCCGGCCCAGCCCGCCGCCTCGGAAGAGAAGACGAAAGAGATCGCCGCCTAACTTCCGGCGGCGCCGACCTCCCAGCTCGGGATCGGCACCGTCGCGCCGTCGTCCCGGCCGGCGTATTCCAGCAGCACCAGCGCGATGTCGTCCTCGAGACGGCCGTGCACCCAGTCGACCAGGGCCGTCTCGAGCGAGGCCAGCCCGTCGCCGACCGTGCCGTGGCCCAGCAGTCGCCACGCGCGGTCGGCGGTCGGGAAGAACTCACCGTCCCGCCGGGCCTCGCCCAGCCCGTCGGTGAACAGCAGCAGCCGGTCACCCGGTTCGAGCCGCTCGACGCGCGGCCTCACCTCGGGCATGAAGCCCAACGGCGGCGCCGGGGCCGGCGGTTCCAGCGAGATGACCTGACCACGGCGCAACAACAACGGCGCCGGATGTCCACAGTTGACGATCGTCAGCGTGCCGCCGCGCTCCTCGACCAGGGCCGCGGTCACGAAGTCCTCGTCGCCGACGCTGCGGGCCACCGCCCGGTCCAGGTCGGCCACCATGGTCTTGAGATCGGCCCGCTCGTACGCCACATGACGGTAGGAGCCGAGCACGATGCTCGCCAGCCGCACCGCGTCCAGACCCTTGCCGCGCACGTCGCCGATGATGATCCGGACCCCGTACGGGGTGTCGAGCGCTTCATAGAGGTCGCCGCCGATGTCGGCCGCGGCCGTGGCCGAGATGTAGCGGCCCGCGACCGCCAGTGCGCCCACCTGGGGGCCGACCGGGCGCAGCACCGCCTGCTGGGCGACCGCGGCCAGCCGCTGCAGTTCGGCGATCTTGTCGGCCTGGCGCTGCCGCATCGTGGCGACGGCGGCGGCGATGCCGGTGGCGAGCAGAATGCCGAGAATGTTGACCGTGCCGTTCAGGTCGAGCGGGCCGGCCGCCCCGACGAACACCATGCCGACGATCGTGGCGAGGACGCCCACGACGATCACGGTCTGCCAGAACGCGAAGACCGCGGCCAGGAACGGAACGGCAGCGAACAGCCCGGCGAAGTTGGCGTCGCTGGTGTCGGCCAGCTCCACGGCGGACACGACGGCGAGCAGCACAAGGGCCGCGCCGAGGCCGGCGCGGGATCCAGGGCTCAGCGGGCGTCGGCCCGGCGGCAGGTTAGGCATGGCTACGCGGAACAGCATGCCCGATCGAGGCGAAAGACTGCACTAACTTGACCCGTAGTCTGAGCGGGTTCTGTCCGCGCGGCCGAACAAGCCCCCCACGCGGTGACAGGATGTCCGCGTGACAACCGATCTGCGTGATCATCTGAGGGCGGAATTCCGGTGGACCGATCCGGGCCAGGGTTACCTCGTCAGCGACCGCTCGGGCTGGTGGCGTTCCCCCGCGATCCTCGCCGGTCTGGGCGACGCGCTGGCCGACCTCTTCCGGGCCGACCGTCCCACCGTGGTGGTCTCGCCCGAGGTCACCGGGTTCCTGATCGGGCCGCTCGTGGCGCGGGCCCTCGGGGTCGGCTTCGTCGAGGCCTATCGGGCCGGGGTCCGGCTGCCGATCGCCGAGCCGATGATCTGGGCCGAGGTGCCCACCGACCATCGAGGTCAGAAACAGCAGTTGGGCGTACGCCGTGAGTTGATCGGTCCGGACGACCGGGTGCTCGTGGTGGACGACTGGGCGGCGACCGGAGCTCAGGCCCGGGCGTTGCGCTCGCTGTTCGGTGGCGGCTATGTGGGCACGGCGGTGATCGTCGACGAGTGCCCGCCCGGGGTGGCCCGCGAGCTGACCCTGCGCGGCCTGCTCACCGCGGACGACATCGACCCCGATCAGGGCCGGGGGTAGTCCTTGAGAGCGCCGCGGGTCGGGATCCAGCCGATGGCCGAGTATTCGGCGACCTGACCCAGCACGTACGGGTCCTGGCCGATGATCTCGCGGGCGCGCGTCTCGTCATCGACGTTGAGCAGCACCACACCGCCGTTCGGCGGGTCCTGGCGGCCGGCCGTGACGACCAGGTTCCGCGCCTCCAGACCCTCCAGGAAGGCCAGGTGCGCGTCCCGGACCGCGTCGACCTGCTCGAGCGGCACCAGGTACTTCGAGATCATCAGATACACACCCCCGATCGTACGATTGGAAACGTGGAGAATCTCGGGCGGTACGGCACCTGGAGTTCGCGTCGTGACTGGCCGGCCGACGCCAACGTGATCGCCGCGGCGGCGCAGGAACTGGAGGCGCTCGGCTTCGGTTCCGTCTGGATCGGCGCCAGCCCGCCCGACGACCTCGATCTGCCCGAGGCCATCCTGGCCGCGAGTACGTCGCTGGTCGTGGGCACGAGCGTGGTCGACATCTGGCACAGCCACGGCGAGACCCTGGCCGCCGCCCACGCGCGCCTGAGCAGCCAATATCCCGGCCGCTTCTATCTGGGTGTCGGCTCGGGTCACGCCCCCACCGCGGCGTCGGTCGGCCAGAGCTACGTCAAGCCGCTGACCCAGTTGCGCGGTTTCCTGACCGAGAAGCTCCACCGGGTGCCTGCGTCCGAGCGCATGATCGCCGCGCTGGGCCCGAAGGCCTTGGCCGCGGCCCGCGACTTGACGGCCGGCGCCCTGCCCTACCTGATGCCGCCCGAGCACACCGCCGACGCCCGCGCCATTCTCGGCCCCGGCCGCCTGCTGATCCCCGAGCAGAAGGTCTTCCTGGGCAGCGACCCTGCCCAGGCGCGTGCGGTCGCCCGGCGCCGCCTGAGGACGTACTTGTCGCTGCCGAACTACACGAACAGCTGGCGGCGCTACGGCATCACCGACGACGACCTGACCGGCGAGGGCAGCGACCGCCTGGTCGACTGGGCCGTGGCCTGGGGCGACGCCGACGCGGTGCGCTCCCGGGTCGACGCTCACCTCGAGGCCGGCGCCGACCATGTGGCCCTGCAGGTGCTGTCGTCCGATCCGAGCGCCCACCTGCCCCGCGAGGAGTGGCGCGAGATCGCGAAGACGCTCGAGGTGGCGCGCGGGTGACCAGCAGTCCCCCGCGCGCCCTCGATCACATCAGCGCTTCGACGGCCGCCGGCGCCCGCGTCAGCGTCACGGTCGTCGCCGCAAGCTCCTTGCGCACGGTCACCCCGTCGTAGTTCGGGTCGTTCGCCCAGGCACTGCCGGTCACCTCGGCCTTACCCTTCTGGAACGGCGTGGTGCCGGTCGGGTCGGCCACCACGGACCAGGCCGCGTCCTGCCCCGCCACACAGTTGACCTGAGCGTTGAACGGCCCACGAATGATCGTCTTCTGCTTCACCTGCGTGACGAGCCCCGTCAGGTTCACCGTCGTGCTGGCGTTGCAGTTCACGGTCCCGTGCACAGTGGCCTTGCCGTTCAGCTTGCTGAACAGCCCATCCGCGGCCGTGGTCACCGTGTAGTCGAGCGGAGTGGCCGGCGCCGGATTCCCGATGACGACCCGCCCGCGCAGGGCCGCGTCCCCACCCTCACAGTGCTGCTCGAACGTGGCATCGAACCGCTCCACATAGCCATTGGGCCCGTACGCGGCGTCAGCCACCACGAACGACCCCTCAATGGTGTTGCACCCACGCCCGTTCCCACCGATGTCGATGCCGGCCCCCGCCCCACTGAACGGAGCCCGGGTGGCGTTCGGATACTCCCCCGCCACGAGCTGCTTCCCCTGCGGCGCCTTGAGGTCCATGGACCACCAGTCCCCGTTGGCCGCATTGATCGACAGGTAGATCCCCCGAAGATCACTGTCGGCCCGCACAGTGAGCTGGTCCCCCGCCCCCGCGTCATAGCTGTAGCTGCGCCCACCGGTGATGTAGTCCCCCACATCCCCGCTCATCTCAAACGTCCCCGACTCAACCGGCTGAGCGTTGGCCACCCCCGCGCCGGCCAACACCCCAACCACGGTCATCAGCCCCGCCAGCACACCCGCCGACACAGCCCGCTTCGCAAGCACGTTCATGCACACCTCTTCCCAGTCCAGGACAAGTACCAGGAAATATAGACACGCATGCACTCCCGCGCCGCCCCAGTGTGCATTTCAGACAGACGTAACGCCGCCCCGCAAAAACTTCCACAAACCGTCCGCCCCCATCAATGCCAAAGACCGGGCCGCCGGGTCGCGGGGGCGCCGGCGCAATACATGACGGCTGAGGAATCCCGGCTCTTCCTGGACGGGATCGACGGGGTGCCGGCGGATGCCCTGTCCACGGTCCGGACGCACGCCCACATCGACTCCCCGCTGCTGCCCGGAGCGCGCAAGCTTCCCTTGGTGGTGCTGTCCCCCGGCCTCGGCGACCCACGGGCCACCCTTACCGGCCTGGCCGAAGATCTGGCCAGCCACGGGTACGTCGTAGCCGGAATCGACCACACCTATGAGTCCTCCGGCGTCAGTTTCCCGGACGGGCGGGTCGCCGAATGTCTGGCCTGCAGCCAGGACGTCGACGGTGCCGCGGTGACCGCCGGGCGGGCCGCGGACGTCTCGTTCGTCCTGGACCGGCTACTCGCCCGTGCCCCCGCCTGGTCCGGTGGCCGGTCGATCGATCCGCGCCGGATCGCCATGGTAGGTCACTCCATCGGCGGAGCGAGCGCCCTGAGCGCCATGCTCACCGACCCCCGGGTCGACGCCGGGGTGAACCTGGACGGGAGCTTCTTTCCGCCGTTGAGCACGCCGTTCCGGCGTCCGTTCCTGATGATCAGTAGCGAGGGCCACGGCCCCGGGACGGATCCCAGCTGGACCGAAACCTGGCAGCAGCTGCGCGGCTGGAAACGCTGGCTAGGCGTCACCGGCACTACGCACAGTTCGTTCACCGACCTCGCGCCGCTGGCCGACCAGATCGGGCAGCCGATCCAAACGCTGTCCGGAGAGCGGGCCGGCGAGATCACCCGCGCCTACGTCACGGCCTTCCTCGACCTGCAACTGCGCGGACATGCTCAGCCGCTGCTGCACGGGCCGTCCTCCCGCTATCCGGAGGTCCACTTCCTGGCACCGTAGCTCGATCCGTCGACCGGCCGGCTGACCACACAGCTCAGCTTTCCCTTCAGAGGCCTGCCTCGCCCGGGTGGCCACTCCGGATCGCCAGCGCCGTGTGAACCTGCTGGTAATCCGCGAGCTTCCACGGGCAGCGGCCGATCCGAGCGTTGAAGTCCCGCACTCGCCGGTAGTTGTCCTGCTCGGCTTCTCGCGAGGAGAACTCGTCGTCAGGCATGCGTAGCGCCTCGAGCCAGGCTCGCTGACCGGTTTCGCAGCTGGCCGACAGCAGCTCCCAGAGGTCGGTCCCGAACACGTGATAGAAGTTCTGCTGCCCGAGCTCGGTCTCGTAGATCACGTCACCCGGCTGTTCGATCGGAAGCTCGCCGACCTGCCCGGTGCGGAGCCGCTCGGCCCACTCGGCTTGAAGATCGACGAGGTCGCCGGAGACCGAAGGCGCCACCAGCAACTCACCCCGGCTGTGCGTGATGCTTCCGAGCATGCGGAAGAATTCGGCGCGGCGGGCCGCAGTGGGAATGTGGGCGATTCCGCTGTACCAGGACGTGGTCACAGCGAAGGATTCGCCATTATTCGCCTTTTCCAGCAGCATTCGGACCTCGTCCGCTGATGCATCCTCGTTGCCGTGGACAAAGACCACCGAAAGCTCGATCTCCCCGGCCAGGCGGGTGACCGAGCCGGCGATGTAAACGTCATCTGCCTTGGTGTCGAACTGCGGTTTGCCGGTGAATTTGTGAACATCCCTGAGTTCCGTGGCCGCCTTTTCCAGCCCGACGGCGGACACGTCGTAGGCGACAACCCGCAGGTTGCGACGATGCTGACCGAAGCGGTCCGGGTAGTCGGCGACGAACTCGTTGGTGACTCGGCCGGTCCCGAAGGCGAAGTCGAGCAGCGACAGGCAATCACGATCCGGAAGAGACTCGAGAGCCCAACCAGCAGAGCGGTTCAGAGCGGTCGACTCGGCAGTGAGAACACGGACGGCTGATCGCCCGTCGTAGCCGGAACCCAGGTACCGCTCGTCGTAGATGACCCTCTGCTGCACCGTTCGTTACTCCACTCGTGTGGGCAAGATCGAATTGGCCAACCCGCGGCTGATTCAAGGAATGGCAGGCACTCTAGCGTTCTAACGACAGATAGGCGCCACTGTTTCGCCATCCAGCGTTGCGCAACTCCGCCACCCCTGTTGCCGATTTATCCATTCGGGCAAGCGGGCCCCCGCCTTTGCTGCGGCCGGGCGTGACTCACTTACGGCGTCGCTGGATCAGTGCGAACGCTATGGCGGCGGCTATGCCAGAGACCGCGATGAAGCAGCTGATCAGGATCAGGAGGTGCCAAGGTTTGATTGCGCCCATAGCGTCACACCCTAAAGCCAGGCCTCAACGATCACGCGCATCGACGTGATCACGGCGTCGGCGTAGGCCCGTCGAAATCCAGCAACAGAGGACCGTTCAGTGCCTTCACACCCGCCACCTTCGAGTCGCTTGCCAGCCGAAAGGTACCGGAAAAGCTCTCAAGGGCGGCCGTGCGGGATGGGGCTGGTCAGCCTGGCGACGGATGGCTGCGCTCCGGCGGCAAAGTTACCTTTTGGGAGTGTTTTTGCAGATCACCGCTCAGAGCGACCCCAACCTGGCCGCGGCGGCCGCGCGGCATGAGGCGCGACGGCCCGTGATGCTGGCCCGGGCCGGCGGGTGGACGCTGCTCGGGCTGGCCGTGTTGCTTCAGATGCACGGGGACGGCCTCAACGTCACGTTGCTGCTGGCCGGCGTGGCTCTGGCGGTGGTCGTGCCGATGTTTCTGATCAACCACGGGGCTCGGCGAGCGCTTCGGGACGGCGGTGGGCCCGCGACCGTCGAGATCAGCGACGGCGGGGTGGCCTGGTCGACGCTGGAGAGCCGGCACGCGTACGCGTGGAACGCCTTTCGGCATGTCGAGCACCTGGCCGGTCAGCTGGTGTTCAGCCTGGTCGGCGGCGGGATCGTGCGGGTGCCGACGCGGGGGCTGAGCCCGCAGCAGATTCACGAGGTGCTGACCACCGCGGTGGCGAACGGCGTCCCGGTTCGCTGAGAGCGGCCGGGCGGGAATCGCTCAGCCGCTCTCGTGGCGTTTTCAGACCTTTGCCGTACGGGTGGTGTTCGTCAGCGGAGCCAGCCCGGCCACCACTGGCCGGTGCGGAAACCGGTCGACCACTGGTGCTCGGAGCAGGACTGCTTGGTGGCGAAACGCTGCTCGTCGAGGATCGCCGTCGTGCCTGGGTTGTACGTGCCCAGGCCGAAGCCGATGCCGGTGACGACCATCTTCGGGTTGTCGGCCGCGACCTGCGCGAACGTCTTGGTCGCGGGACCACCGGCGGTCTTGGCCAGGCCGTTGATCGTCGTCGACGACGTCCACAGCTTGCCCTGCAGCACGTCCCACTCGGTGCGGAGCTGGCGCTGCGGGTTCCCGGCGCCGAGGTCCATCAGGTAGTAGTACGGCTCGAAGATCAGGGTGCCTTCGCCCGCCGGCGTCTTCACATAGATGTGGTACGCGGGCAGCGCGGCGTCGTTCACGCCCGCGCCGGCCTGGTCCAGCTTGACGGTCTCGTACGAGACCTCGTTGACCGTGCTGGCGAGCACCGGACGCATGTTCTCGCGCCACGAAACCTTGTCCGCGTCCTTGCCCACGGCCGTCGTCAGCTTGACGCCGTCGGTGCCGACCGTCGCCGTCGCCGTGCCGACCTTGGTCACGCCGTTGGTGTTGCTGTGCTTGACGACCGAGCACGGCCGGTGCGACGAGGCGCTCGCGGGCTGCGCGCTGATCACGTTGACCGTCAGCGCGGCAACCACAACAGCCGCCGCAGCAGCCACCGGCCGCCGAGTGATGTGAAGGATATTATGGGTCATATGTCCATTCTAGAACTTGTGGGGCTTTGATCGTTTTCGCAAGACTTCGTACGGGTTACGCCGGGCGCGCTAAACATCCACCACCGTCGGGCCACATTTGTGGGCGATCAAACGACCCCGTTCAGGCCTATTTGGACTGTCCGCGAGGAGGCCGCAACTTATTCGGGCTTCGCTCATCGGCGTAGGGGTGGTTTGTGGGCTTTTGGGCGTCACCCATTACGCACGTCGCCCGGGTGGGCCGAGTGTCTTGGGCGCGCCAGCGCCCTGCTCGGATCGCCCGGGCCCTCGGCGGGAGCGACGGTCCGTCACCACCCACCCCGCTACGACAGCCTGATGTTGACCTTCAGCTTGTCGCTGTGATCGTCCTTCAGCTTGACGCTTCGATCGGCTGGCTTGACGCTTCGATTGGCCGACTTGACGCTTCAATTCGCTTCAGCTTGTTGGCCAGAGGCGGAAATTGTGCGCCGAGCGGCTCGGAGTCGGGCCGCGCTGCCCCTGGTAGCGGGAGCCGTAGACGGCGGAACCATACGGGTGCTCGGCCGGGCTCGACAGGCGGAAGATGCAGAGCTGGCCGATCTTCATGCCGGGCCAGAGCTTGATCGGCAGGTTGGCCACGTTGGAGAGTTCCAGCGTCACGTGGCCGCTGAAGCCCGGGTCGATGAAGCCCGCGGTCGAGTGGGTGAGCAGCCCCAGGCGGCCCAGGCTGCTCTTGCCCTCGAGCCGGCCCGCGAGTTGGTCGCCCAGCGTGATGACTTCGAGGGTCGAGGCCAGAACGAACTCGCCCGGGTGAAGCACGAAGGCCTCACCGTCGTTCACCTCGAGCTCGGCGGTGAGGTCGTCCTGCTGTTCGGCCGGGTCGATGTGGGTGTAGAGGTGGTTGTTGAACACCCGGAAGAATCGATCCAGCCGCACGTCGATGCTGGATGGTTGCAGCAGCGCCGGCTCGAAGGGCTCCAGCGACAGGTCACCAGACTTGATCTCGGAGACCAGGTCGCGGTCGGAGAGCAGCATCGGGACACCATACCTAGCTGCCCGTTCGGCGTGTTTTAGTGGGCGTGTCGAACGTATGTTCGATAGAATACCGTCATGGCTTCCTGGTCCGATTTCGCCACCGCCGAGCCCACGCTCGCGGCGGGCATTCGCGCGCTCCTGCAGCAGTACGGTCCCGGCCTGGCCTACCTGGCCACCGTACGAGGCGATGGCGGCCCCCGCGTCCACCCGGTCTCCCCGGTGATCACCGACGAGGGCCTCTACTGCTTCATCGTCGACTCACCCAAACGTCGCGACCTGGAACGCGACGGCCGCTACGCCCTGCACTCGTTTCCCCCGGAAGAGAACGACGACGAGGCCTTCCTGACCGGCCGCGCCATCCGGGTGCACGACCCACGGGTGACCGCCGACCTGTCCGTGGCGCTGCACGCGTCCCCCGACGTCGACTGGCGCCTGTTCGAGCTGACAATCGAGACCGCCACCCTGCGCACCCACGGCCCCGCCGGCGCCCTGCCCTTGGCCGCCCTCCCGATCGTGACCCCCATGACGCGCACCTGGCGAGCCGAGTTAGCCCGACCGCTGGCGGTGGTGAGTTAGTGCCCGGGGAGTGCTCTTCGTGCGGTCACCATCAGGTACAGTGGTGCCCGCCGCGGGTGTAGTTCAATGGCAGAACATCAGCTTCCCAAGCTGACAGTGCGGGTTCGATTCCCGTCACCCGCTCCACGTGGAGGGCCAGGTCGGGAGATATCTCCAGCTTGGCCCTCGTTCTTATCTAGCGCTTGTTCTTGGCCGTCGTGCCCGATCACGTCCCTTCTGATCTGGCCGCTGAGGTTGTCGGCGCGGCGTCCGCCGCGTTCCCGGTTGTGTGCTGATAGATCAACGCGGCGCGGGTGTAGGCATAACCGTTGACCTTTCGGCCGGGCTCTAGATTTTGTAAATCGCTATCCAGATGATTGGCATAGCTAGCGCAAGAACTGTGCCAGAGAGTGCGATCAGTTCAGCAGAGCGCAATCCTTTGGTCACTGCGGAAAAGGCATCGAGCAGTAGGACCCAGGCCCCCAACAAAGTGAACATCAGCAAGAAAAGGGGGAACAGCTCACTTGCTGGAGCTATATCAAGGGTTATTCCTAAAGCAAGCGACATGGAAACGAAGAGCGAAATCACACTTACAGCGAATGTGATGTCTCGATACGGGCTCTCGTCTTCGCCGCCATTTCGCCGCATTCTGGTATCGACCATTACGGCAACCAAAAGACCAGCGTCTACCTGCGCAAACGTACCAGCTGCATCAGTAGAAATCATCTACGCAGGCTACCGAGCGCACTGAGGCATTGACAGCGGGAAGATCGAGTTCTGTCTTTTAGTCTGTCAATACTAGACAATGAGCCGAGTGGACGCGACCGTCGACGACGGCTCACTGCGGCTATCCGTATCAGAACCTTGGTCATGGCTACATCAAGCTTGCCGTCTTGAAATGGGATTCCCCAGACTGTAGGCAAACTTTCTGTACCGACCCGAGACGAGCCGATAACGCCGCCAGGGCGCGAGCTCGGCCCCCGGCAAGCCGGGCGGGGCCGAGTCTCGCAAGCAGCCCGTCGCTGGCATGGAAACGCGGAACTGGGCCGCTGCGGCGACAGAGCGCGGGAACAGGCGCACCCCTGTCGCTGTATTGCTGGGCCGGGTTCGTCAGCCGATCATGACGAAGACGTCGTCGATTTCGCCGGCGAACTGGTCGTTGCTTTTGCTTGTGCCTTTGCCGCCTACGCGTAGGGGCTCGGCGTTGGCGATGGACAAGTCGGCGGGGACGGTGACCGCCGCGGCCGGGTGGCCGTCCACGGCCAGGGTCAGTTTGTCGCGGGTTCGGGCGCACGTCAGCGAGTGCCATTTGCCGTCGGCCACGTCGATGGCGGGCTCGGCGCGATAGATGCGGCCCTCGCCGGCCAGCACGCAGCTCGGGTGTCCCTGCCGGTGGTCGACCTGCAGTTTGTACTGGCTGATGTTGCCGACCGAGTAGCCCTTCTGCACCACGTTGGCGCCGTCGGCCAGGTCGGCGTAGGTCATTCGCACCGAGGCCCCGTACCGGAGCGGCTTTGTTCCGGGGTTGAGCGAATCGTCGCGGACGCCCTCCAGGATCGCGCGGGGGCAGTCCCGTTCGCGGGCCAGACGGCACCGGGTCGGGTAGGAAAGGGCCAGACCCGCGCCCTGCCGTACGAGCCGGAGCGAGCCGCCGTTCTGCCCGAGGGGCCGCAGCTCGTGCCCGCCGCGGTGGTCGGTGATCGGCCGTCCGACGCCGCCGTCGAAGGTGTAGCGGACGGTCACCGGGCCGGCCGCGACCCGGATCTTGCCGGTCGGCTCGGGGGTCGGCTCGGGCTCGCGCACCGGAAGCAGGCCGGCCAGCGCCCCGAGCGCGCCCGATTTGTCGAGGCGGGGGGAGATGGGGTCCGGTGCCGGCGGGGCCGGATCGAGCGACGGCTTCACCACCGCGAAGGCCGGGTCCGAAGATGGCTGCTGGGCGTGCGCCACCGCGCCGACAAGGACCAGCAACCCCGCCAGAGCCAGCCACCACCGTTTGCGAGACATAGGTTTATTGTCCGAAATGGTCGGCCGCCGGTCGAATGCGAGCGCCGAAAATCCGATAAACAACCCGTACGCGGTCAGCCAACCGCCCGAGGCTGTGCCGTCGCGGTGGGCAGGATCGGGTGGCTCGGTTCGCCGACGACCGCGTGCACCACGTCGTCCAATGTGATCACGCCGAGCGGCCGGCGGCCGTCGCTGACGAGGACGATGTGCAACCGGTCGCGCCGCATGGTCAGGAGCAGATCGGCCAGCGTACGTTCCGGCCCGACCACCGCCAGCGGCCGGATGATCTCGGGTGGGATCGGCATCGTCCGGCGCTCGGCGGAGTACCCGAGAATGTCTTTGACGTGCACGAAGCCCAGCACCCGTCGGGTTTCGCGCTGCACGACGGGGAATCGCGACCGGCCCGTACGCGTGGCCACCGCCTCGACCGTGGCCGGGGACACGTCGTCGGCGATCGTCGTGACGCTCGACCAGGGCCGCAACGTGTCGGCCGCCGTACGCCCGTGCAGCCCGAGCGCCGCGTGAATGCGCGCGTACTGTTCCGTGCCGAGCAGTCCCTCGCTGCGCGCCTGCGTCACCATGCCGGCCAGTTCCTCGGCCGTGAACACGGTCTTGACCGAGTCCGTCGACTCGATCGACCAGATCTTCAGGACCAGCCGGGCCGCCCAGCGCATCGCGTTGAGCAGTGGTTTCGTGGCCGTGCAGAAGGCCAGCATGAACGGCCCGAGGATGAGCGCGGCCCGTTCCGGCCCGGCCAGCGTGATGTTCTTGGGCACCATCTCGCCGATCACCGTGTGCAGGAAGACGACGACGCCCAGGGCCAGCACGAACGCGACAGGGTGGATGGCGCCCTCGGGCAGGCCGATGGCGTGGAACGGGCCCTCGAGGAAGTGCGCCAGCGCGGGTTCGGCCAGCGCGCCCAGGCCGAGCGAGCAGACCGTGATGCCGAGCTGGGCCCCCGCGATCATGAGCGGGATCTGACTCATGGCCGATAAGGCCCACCGGGCGCGCTTGCTGGTCGCGGCCAGCGGTTCCAGGGCGGTGCGCCGCGACGCGATGAGGGCGAACTCGCCGCCCACGAACAGCCCGTTGCCGATGAGCAGGGCAAAGGTGACCAGGAGCTCAGTCATCGGCGGGCTCCGGTGGCGCGGACACCCGCACCTGTTCGATGCGGTGCCGGTCGACGGCCATCACGGTGAACTCCCACCCGAGCGTTTCGTAGGACTCGCCGACGGTCGGGATGTGTCCGAGCCGGGAGAGCAGAAAACCGGCCAGCGTCTCGTACGGGCCCTCGGGCAGGGCGAATCCGGTCTGCTCCATCAGCTCGTCCTCGCGGAGCAGACCGTCGACCACGTACGACTTCTCGCCGCCGGGCGCCGTGAGCTCCTGGGTCGAGGTCTCGGCCGGCTCGACGTCGTACTCGTCGGCGATCTCCCCGACCAGTTCCTCGATCAGATCTTCGGCCGTGACGACGCCGTCGGTGCCGCCGTACTCGTCGACCACGATGGCCAGGTCGGCGTTGGCCTCACGCAGCGCGGCCAGCACCTTGTCGAGGCCGAGGCTCTCGGGCACGTACACCGGCTCGCGGGCGATCGTCGCGACCTGGGTGGCGCCGCGGCGTTCCGGCGGGACCCCCAGCGCGTCGGGCACCCCGACCACGCCGATGACCAGGTCGATCGTGTTTTCGTAGACCGGGAAGCGGGTGTGCCCGGTCTCGCGAGCGACCGCGATCAGCTCGGCCACGCTGGCCGTGGTCTTGAGCCCGACCACGTCGACGCGCGGGGTCATGGCCTTGGCCGCGCGTTTCTCGCCGAAGCGGATCGTGCGGCGCAGGAGCGTGGCGGTCTCGGCGGGCAGCGCCCCGGCGTCGGCGCTGATCGCGGCCAGCAACCCCAGTTCCTCGGGCGAGCGGGCGCTGGCCAGCTCCTCCTGGGGTTCGATGCCGATCCGCCGGACCAGCCAGTTGGCCGACCCGTTGAGACCACCGATGACCCATTTGAAGAGCTTGGAGAACGTACGTAACGGGGCCGCGGTCATCAGCGCCGCGCGCATCGGGCGGGCCAGGGCGGCGTTCTTGGGCACCAGCTCGCCGAACAGCATCGAGATCAGGGTCGCGACGATCAGCGCCAGCGCGTGGGTGACGCCCTCGGTGGCGTCGCCGGCGACCGGCTCGATGATCGGGTCGAAGAGCCTGGAGAGGGCGGGCTCGGCCAGATAGCCGGTGAGCAGCGCGGTGAGCGTGATGCCGAGCTGGGTGCCGGAGAGCTGGAACGAGAGCTCGTGCAGAGCGTGCTGGACCGTGCGCGCACGGCGATCACCCGAGGTGGCCCGGGCGGCGATCTCGGCCCGATCGACCGTGACCAACCCGAACTCGGCAGCCACGAAGAACGCGTTGCCCGCCGTGAGCAGCGCGAACGCCGCCAGCGGAAGCACCGCGGTCAGGAACAGGCCGTCCATGATCGGTTCACCTCGCCCTCATTGTGCCGGACCGGGGCGAACCCGGCGTGCCCACCCGAAGTGAGGATTGGCACGACCCGAATCTGGAAAATGTCAGGGAATGAACCTGGTCGAAGAGTTCACGCTGCTGGCGTACGACGACGACGGCACTCCGCTGACCGACGGCACCCACCTGGACCACGGTCTGGGCGGCGGGCTGCTGCTCGAACTGGCGCTGGCCGGCCGGGTCGACGTGGTGGACAAGAGGGTGGTCGCGCTCGACATCAGCCCGACCGGTGACCCTCTGGTCGACGCCGCCCTGATGCGGATCGTCGCCGAGGACAAAGCCCGCAAACCCGGCCATTGGGTGTCGAAGTTCGCCAAGGACACCCGGCCTCAGGTGCTCGACAAGCTGGTGGCCGAGGGCATCCTGCGTACGGAGAAGGACAAGGTGTTGTGGGTCTTCCCGCGCACCAAGTATCCCGCCGCTCACGGCGTCGAGCCCGTCCAGGAGACGGCGGCCCGCGAGCGGATGCGGCAGGCTGTGCTCGGCACGGGGGCGGTCGAACCGCGTACGGCTGCGCTCTGTGCCCTGGTCGCCGCGACCGACCTGGACAAGAAGGTCTTCGGTGACCTGGACCGGAAGGTCGTCAAGGACCGGCTGCGCGAGATCGGCGAGGGCGCCTGGGCGGCCACGGCCGTGAAGAAGGCGATCGACGAGATCCAGGCGGCCGTGATGGTCGCCATCGTCGCGTCGACCACCGCGGCCACCGCCGGCACGCCCTCGTAAGGCCCTAGACCTCCTGCTTGAGCGAGCGCAGGAGGACCGTCGCGACGTCCACCACCTCGACGTTCTCCTGCTCGCCCTTGCCGGTGACCCCGTCGCCGATCATCGTGTAGCAGAACGGGCAGCCCACGGCGATCGTCTTGGCCCCGGTCGCCAGGGCCTCCTCGGTCCGCTCGACGTTGATCCGCTTGCCGATCTTCTCTTCCATCCACATGCGCGCGCCGCCGGCGCCGCAGCAGAAGGACCGTTCGGAGTTGCGGGGCATCTCGATCACGTTGGCCGCCGCGCCCAGCACCTCACGCGGGGCGTCGAACACCCGGTTGTGCCGGCCCAGGTAGCACGGGTCGTGGTAGGTGACGTCGCCCTCGATCGGCTGGACCGGGGTGAGCTTTCCGGTCGCGACCAGGTGCTGCAGCAGCTGCGTGTGGTGCACGACCTCGACCTTCAGGCCGAGCTGCTCGTACTCGTTGCCGAGCGTGTTGAAGCAGTGCGGGCAGGTGGCGACGATCTTCTTGACCTTGGCTTCCTGCAGCGTCTCGACGTTCTGCTGGGCCAGCATCTGGAAGACGAACTCGTTGCCGATGCGCCGCGCGGGGTCACCCGTACAGGTCTCGCCCTCGCCGAGAATCGCATAGTCGACACCGGCCTCGTGCAGCAGCTTGGCGACCGCGCGGGTGGTCTTCTTGGCCCTGTCCTCGAACGCGCCGGCGCAGCCGACCCAGAACAGGTATTCGAAGTCTTCCTTCTCGCCGACCCGCGGCACCTCGAAGTCCAGACCCTTGGTCCAGTCCTCGCGGGTGTTCTGCGGCGCGCCCCACGGGTTGCCCTTGTTCTCCAGGTTGCGCAGCATCACGCCGGCCTCGCTGGGGAACGACGACTCGATCAGCACCTGATAGCGGCGCATGTCAACGATGTGGTCGACGTGCTCGATGTCGACCGGGCACTGCTCGACGCACGCCCCGCAGGTGGTGCACGACCACAGCACGTCGGGGTCGATCACGCCCTGCTCTTCCTCGGTGCCGATCAGCGGGCGGTTGCCCTCGGCCAGGGCCAGCACATCCATGTGCGCCAGTTGGGCCTCGGTCGCCTTCTCCTCACCGGTCAGGTCCTTGCCACCGCCGGCCAGAAGATAAGGCGCTTTCGCGTACGCGTGATCGCGCAGACTCAGCACGAGGAGCTTGGGCGACAGCGGCTTGGCCGTGTTCCAGGCCGGGCACTGCGACTGACAGCGGCCGCACTCGGTGCATGTGGAGAAGTCGAGCAGACCCTTCCAGGTGAACTGCTCCACCTGGGCCACGCCGAACTGGTCCTTCTCGGGGTCGGCCTCTTCGAAGTCGAGCGGCTTGCCCTCGCTCATCATCGGCCGCAGCGCGCCCAGCCCGGAACCGGCCGGCTTCTCGGGCGCGCGCTTGAAGAAGATGTTGAAGAAGGCCAGGAAGCGGTGCCAGGCCACGCCCATCGTCGGGTTGAGCGCGATGGTGATCAGCCAGCCCATCGAGATGAACAGCTTGACCAGCGCGACCCAGGTCGGCCCGTCGTGCGCGGCCGGCAGCAGCGACCCGACGCCGTGCGACAGCGGGGTCGCCCAGCCGGGGTATTCGAAGGTGTCGTTGGCGACCTTGAAGCCGCGGATCAGGAAACCGCAGGCCAGCACGCCGAGGATGACCGCCTCGACGAAGTACGCCTGCCACATCGTCGAGCCCAGGAACCGGCTGCGCTTCTGCCGGATGTTCCGCTGGCGCACGAAGATCAGATAGAGGATGCCGGCCAGGCCGAGGATGCCGATCCACTCGGTGACGAAGCCGTAGACGACCCAGTGCCCGATGATCGGGAGCCCGCCCTCGGGGTCGACGACCTCGAAGTAGGCCTCCACGACCAGCAGAAACAGGATCATGAAGGAGACCATCACGAGCCAGTGGGCGGCGCCGATCGCGCTCCACTTGAGCATCCGCGTGTGACCCAGGGTCTCGACCAGCATGGTCTTCGTACGGGTCGGCTTGTCGGCGAAGCGGGCCGGGTCGGGCTTGCCCAGCCGGATCACCGCCGTGATGGTCAGCACGGCGCGGACCGCCAGCACGACCGCGACGACGGTGATGGCGCCAGCCAGCACGGTGGCGACTATCTGCGCGATACCCATCAGCGATGTGCCTCCTCGGTCGGGCTGTCCGCCGCGCCCATGTTACCCACGAGTAATAGATGGGCGCACGCCACCGGGTCAAGTGGGGACGCCCATAGGCGCGAAGCGCACCCCGGCCAAGGGCGCGGGGTGCGCTTATCGGACAAGTCACACTACCCGCGCGTCAGCGGGCATTGCGGCCTAACGCCAGCGGGACAGGATGCCCAGCGACGCGACCATGCACCCGAAACCGATCGCCAGGTTCCAGTACCGCAGCGACTCCACTGGGTACTGCTGGGACGACAGGTAGTACACGACCAGCCAAGCGATGCCGATCACGATCAGCGCCACAGCACTGATCGGCAGCCACATCGGGCTGGGCTTCTTCGACGCCGCTGCTGCCGCTGGACGAATGTCCGTCGGCGGTGTGTAGACCTTCTTCTTGCGGACCTGAGACTTCGGCACGGTGCTCTCCTGAAGGGCAACAAGTGGTGAACAACCCCACCGCTGAGCGGCTCCGGAGACCCCGAATGCTGCCCGTGGCGATTAATGTTCGACAGCTAGCGTAGTCAAGGCAGCGGGCAGACAGGCACCCGCCGGGCGAGGAAAATGTCCGGCGCGGATATTTCGGGGGGATACGAGGACGTGGAATACACCACCGGCACGCCCTCGTGGCGGCTTGTTCTGCGCCGCGCGTGGCGCGGTCTGCGGCCCCATCGTCCCACCCTGCGGATGGGTAAATGGTCGGCCGGCGTCCCATTGATCGCCCTCGCTGCGGGCCTGCTTTTCACCACCTCGGCCACGACGGCCGACGGCACGACACTGCGCGACGACCGCCGCCCCCAGCTCACCCAGCTGATCGCCGACAAGCGCGTGCGGCTCGAGGCCCGCGAGAAAGCGGCGGCCCAGCTGCGGGCCGCGGTCGACCAGGACACGGCTCGTCTGGCCGAGGTCGACGGCCCGGTCGGAGCGGCCCGCAAGACCGCCGACGGCCTGCGCGGCCCCGCGGGCTTCACCGCCCTGCAGGGCGGCGGGCTGACCGTCACCCTCGACGACTCGTCCCGCCGCAGCAAGGATTTCGTCGCGGCCAATGCCCCCGACAACGACGACCTCGTTGTTCACCAGGGCGATGTGCAGGCCGTCGTGAACGCGCTGTGGGCCGGTGGAGCCGAGGCAATGTCGATCATGGATGTCCGGGTGATCTCGACCAGCGCGGTACGCTGTGTCGGCAACACGCTGCTGCTTCACGGCCAAGTCTTCTCGCCGCCGTTCAAGATCACAGCTATCGGCGAACCCACAGCTATGCATCGCGCGTTGGAGTCCGCGGAAGGGGTCCGACAGTTCAGGGATGCGGTCGCGGACTTCGGCCTCGGCTATACGGAAACCGTCGAGAGGAACGTGACAGTGCGGGCGTACGACGGGTCGAGTGACCTCCGATCCGCGCGGGTTGCCGGGTAATGGCCGACAGTCCGGCCGGGGGGCCCGGCTCGGGGCGGCATCGCGCTCCGGACGCCGAGGCTCAGACGGCCTACATCCCGCGCATCACCGACGCGTCGCCCGACGGCGTGCCCGGCGGTCCCCTGGCCCCGCCGATCGGCCTGGGTTCCCGGCCCGAGGCGCCACGGTCCGCGCCGCCGACCCTGCCGCCGCCAACCCTGCCGCCGCCGTCCCCCTCGGCCGCCGAGACCGCCGTGCTGCGCACCGACGAAGAGGTGCAGCAGCGAATCGCGGCCGGCGGTTCCCTGGGCGCCGCCGCGCGCGCGGTCTCCGCGCCACCGGGACGTCAGGATTTCGACTTCTTCACCCAGGCCGATCAGCAGCCGCCGACCGGCAAGGCATCGGCCCCGATTCCGACCGGCTCGCCCGTGCCGCGTCCGCCGATCGGGTCGCTCGCGTCATCTCCGCCCGGGGGTGGGACCGGCTGGCCGCACGAGCACGGCGTCCCGGTCAACGGCGCGCAGTTCTCGGGTACGTACGACGGCTCCCCCGCCCGCGGCGGAGCTCCGGTTGCCGCCCGCTCGGCCGAGACGCCGTTCGGTGGCCCTCAGAGCGCTCGTGTGGCCTTCACCGGTGCCGCGGCTCCCGGTTCCACTTTCGGGCCGTCGCAGCCCGCTGACGGCCCCTACAGCACCGGGGCGCCCGGCCTGATCCCGGAGTCGCCCTATGGCGATGGGCAGGCCAAGGGCTCGCCCTACGGCGGCGGTAAGCAGGCCTTCGCGTCCGGCGGGCAGGCTGTCCGCTCGCCGTTCGGCAGCCCGTCCGCTCCCAGCGGTCCTTACGGCGGCCCGCAGGTGCCCGGCGACTCCTCCAACGCCGCGCAGCAGCCAAGCGGCGCCTTCAACGCGACGCAGCAGCCGAGCGGCGCCTACACCGCCACACAGCAACCCAGCGGCGCCTTCAACGCCACACACCAGCCGAGCGGCAGCTTCAACGCCGCGCAGGAGCCCAGCGGCGCCTACACCGCCACACAACAGCCGAGCGGCGCCTACACCGCCACGACGCAACCCAGCGGCGCATTTGACGCGACTCAGCAGCCCAGCGGCGCCTTCAACGCGACGCAGCAACCCAGCGGGGCCTATGGCGCCGCGCCGGGCCGCAATGGCTCCTACGGCGAGTCGGCGGCTCACGATGGGCGGGCTGACGGGCGTACGGGAACGAATGGCTTCTTCGACGGCACGCCGCAGGGTGGATCCGGCTTCGGTGACCGCGGGTCTTCGCCGCAGGTGTTCCGGCCGCCCGCCACCACCGGACCCGACACCGGCGGCTACCCCTCCGGCGGGCCGAGCTTCGACGGGCCCGGCTTCGGCGATGCCGTGCGGCCGAGCATCCCGGTCAACCCCGGACCGGCCGCCCGCGCAGGCTCGGCCCCGGCGCCGGATGCGCGCGAGACCGCCGTCATCCGTACGTCGGACGCACCGACCGGCCTGCTCCCGGCGGTGCCCCGGCCCGACGACCAGTCCTCCCCGATCAAGGAACCCACCGCGCTCCTCTCCGCGGTCCCCGGCGTCGCCGCACAGGCCGCGAAGGCGAAAGCCGAGCCCGACGCCGCTCTGGGCGCCGCCTCGGTCTCCCCCGCCGGCCCGGACGGTCCGAGGCCCCCGGCAGAGGAAGCGGCCGTGCAGGAAGCACCCAGACGTGGCGAGAAGGTCGTCAAGCTGCGGCCGGAGCAGACCGGTGAGGGCTACAAGAGCGTCTACTCCGAGATGACCCGCCCGACCCTCGGCTCGCGCATCCGCGGCGGCATCCGGGTCTCGGGCGAGCTGATGATCACGTTCGGCCTGATCGTCCTGCTGTTCGCCGGCTACGAGGTCTTCGGCAACTCGGCCAAGGTGCAGGACGAGCAGAACGCGCTCGACACCGAGCTCGACGACGTGTGGAACGACCCGACCGTGGGCCCGACCCCGGCCGCCGCCAGCAAGGGCCCGGTCGCACCCGGATCCAACCTCGTCGGCCGCCTCTACATCCCGAAGTTCGACAAGGAATGGGTCGTTGTCGACGGCGTGCAGCCCGACGACATCCGCTACGCCCCGGGCCACTACCCCGACTCGGCCAAGCCGGGCCAGGTCGGCAACTTCTCGGTGGCCGGGCACCGGATCAAGAAGATCTTCTGGCGGCTCGACGAGCTCAAGGACGGCGACGTCATCGGCGTCGAGACCCGCTCCAACTGGTACGTCTACAAGGTCTACCAGCAGCAGGTCGTCAAGCCGAGCGCCGTCGAGGTGGTCGCGCCCGTGCCCGGCAAGCCCAGGGCCAAGCCGTCCCAGTCGCTGCTCACGCTGACGACCTGCAACCCGAAGTTCAACAACTACGAGCGGCTCATCATCCACGCCGAACTGGTCTCGACCGTCAAGCGTGACCAGGCCCTGCCCAACGCCGGCATGCCGGCCGAGATCAAGGGGGCCTGACCACGATGTACGCCTGGATCTGGCGCAAGCTCCCCGGCGGCCTCTGGGGCAAGCTGGCCGGCTCGCTCAGCATGATCGCCGCCACCACCGCCCTGCTCTGGTTCGTGGTGTTCCCGTGGGCCACTCCGCTGCTGCCGTTCGACGACGTGCAGGTCGGCACCGGCACCGAGCAGCAGGGCCCGGCGGACGGCGGGGACGCCGACGTGACCAGCACGACCGGCCCCGACCACGAGGCGCCGGACGAGATCCCGTACGACACCGAGTCGAACGAGCCGCATCCCTCCGACGCCGCCCCGACCGGCGGCCAGATCCCTGGTGATTGACGTGCGCATCCTGGTCCTCGACAACTACGACTCGTTCGTCTTCAACCTGGTGCAATACCTGGGTCAGCTCGGCGCCGACTGCGAGGTGCGGCGCAACGACGAGATCTCGGTGGACGACGTGGGCACGTTCGGCGCCGCCGGCATCCTGCTCTCGCCCGGCCCTGGGACGCCGGAGCGCGCCGGCATCACGATGGACGTCATCAAGGCGTACGCCGGGAAGGTTCCGATGTTCGGGGTCTGCCTCGGCCATCAAGCGATCGGCGCCGCGTTCGGGGCGACCGTGACCCGGGCGCCGGAACTGCTGCACGGCAAGACCTCGGAGGTGCACCACGAGGGCAGCGGAGTGCTGGCCGGGCTGCCCGAGCCGTTCACGGCCACTCGCTATCACTCGCTCGCCGTCGTGCCCGAGACCCTGCCGGCCGAGATCGAGGTGACCGGGCGTACGGAATCGGGGGTGGTCATGGCCATGCGGCACCGTGACCTGCCGATCGAGGGCGTGCAGTTCCACCCCGAGTCGGTGCTGACCGAGGGCGGCCACACCATGCTCGCGAACTGGCTCGCCGCCTGCGGCCTGCCGTCCGCGCTCGAGAAGGCCCCGCCGCTGGCCGCCGGGGTCGAGACCCGCCGCCGGTCGGCCTTCGCCACGGCATAGCCGATCACGCACGGCTTCAGCCGCACAGGAAACGGCCGCCTCCGATATCGGAAGCGGCCGTTTGTCGTCGGTGGTCAGTCGCGGCGGACAGCGAGGCCGAGCGGGTAGGCGATCAGGCCGTCCGAGCCCGTCCCGGAGCCCGAGCCGGTGCCCGTGCCGCCGCCGTTGCCGGTGCCCGGCGACTCGGTGTCGTCCGGGTTGGGCGTCTCGTTCGGGTCGGGCTCATCGACCACCGTGAGGGTGACGTTGTCGCCCTTGGTGACCGTCGAGTTCGCCTTCGGGTTCTGCTCGACCACGGTGCCCGGGATCGCGTCCGGGTTCTGGACGAGGACGGTGTTGACGTTGAACGGGCCGGCGTTGTCGAGGGCGCCCTGCGCTGTCGCCAGCGGTTTGCCCACCACGTCGGGCATCTTGGTCTGCCGGGCGTTCGAGATCTGCACGGTGAGCGTCTGGCCGGGATTGACCTTCTGGCCGGCCTTCTCGACCTTGACCACGGTGCCTTCCTGCTTGAGGCTCGACACTTCCTCGAAGTCGACCTTGAAGCCGAGGTTCTCGAGCGTGGTCTTGGCCGAGTCGCGGGTCGAGCCGACCAGGTTGTCGGGCACCTCGACCTTGCTCGGCTTCTGGCAGAGCTGATAGCTGACCGTGGTGTCGGCGGTCACCGTGGCGCCCGCCCTCGGGTTCTGGACGATGACCGTGCCGTCGCATTCCTCGCGGATCTCCGGCTTGTCGGGAGTCGAGACCCGGGTGATGCCGGCGGCCTTCAGGAGCGCAGTGGCCTCCGCGTCGGTTTTGCCCTCGAGATCCGGCATCTTGTACGTCGTCACGGGGGCCGAACTGGGTATGTCGCCGGCGTCGGTGTTGTTCGCGTTGTTGCGGGTGTTGGCCAGCGCGACCCCGAGAACGATCACCACCAGCACGCCCAAAGCAGCCAGCGAAGCCCACACCCACGTCGAGCGCCTCTCGGGCGGACGCGGGCCACCGGCGACCGGGCGCTGCATCGTGGTGGCGGCCTGCGGCTGCCACTGCCGCGACGGCGGGCCCTGCATCGCCATCGTCTCGGCCTCGGACATCACCGGGGTGGCCAGCACCGGACGGCCCGCGACGGCGCGCAGCGCGTCGGCCCGCATCTCCTGCGCGCTCTGATAGCGGTTCATCGGGTTCTTGGCCAGCGCCTTGAGCACGATGGCGTCGAGGTCCGGCGAGACCTCGTGGTTGATGTCACTCGGCGCCCGGGGCTCTTCCCGTACGTGCTGGTAGGCCACGCTGACCGGGCTGTCGCCGACGAACGGCGGGTGGCCGACGAGCAGCTCGAACAGCACACAGCCGGCGGCGTACACATCGGAGCGGGCGTCGACGGACTCGCCGCGGGCCTGCTCGGGTGACAGGTATTGCGCGGTGCCGATGACCGCGCTGGTCTGCGTCATGGTCGTGGCGCCGCTGGCCAGGGCCCGGGCGATGCCGAAGTCCATGACCTTGACCTGGCCGTTCTGCGTGATCATCACGTTGCCGGGCTTGATGTCCCGGTGGATGATCCCATGCCGGTGGCTGAACTCCAGCGCGGCGCAGATGTCGGCGATGATCTCGAGGGCCCGGCGGGGCTGGAGGCGCTGCTCCTGGGCCAGCACTTCCTTGAGGGTCTGCCCGTTGACGAACTCCATGACGATGAACGGCTGCTTCTCGCCGGCCGACGAGATCTCCTCGCCGGTGTCGTAGACGGCGACGATCGCGGGGTGGTTGAGGGCGGCGGAGTTCTGCGCCTCGCGACGGAAACGCTCCTGGAACGTCGCGTCCCGGGCCAGGTCGGTGCGCAGCATCTTGATCGCCACGTCACGGCCGAGCCGGAGGTCGCGTCCGCGGTGCACCTCGGCCATGCCGCCGTAGCCCAAGAGCTCGCCGACCTGATACCTGCCACCGAGCAGGCGGGCCTGCGCCGTCATAGCGTCTGTCGTCCTTCGTTAGCTTCGATCCAGCCGGGGTTCGCGCCCGCCTGTGTGGTTAGACGGTACGACGCCACCGTTGGCTCCCCTCCGGTGACGCCCGTGTCGACGACGGTCGTGTTTCCCCTGCCCAGCGCGCCGCTCTGCTGGTTGTAGAGGAACGAGATCACCCCGATGCAGAGCAGGACGAGCAACGCCAGGACAACGGCCAGCACAATCAGCACCTGCCGCCCGCCGGAGCTGTCCGGCTTGGCGGACGGCGCCGGCTGTGATTGATACGGCTGACGGTACGGCTGCGGTTGAACGGGTGGCCCGGAAGGTACTGAAGCCGCGCCGCGCGCGCCCGAGACGGGCCGGGGCACCGGCGGATACGGCGGACGGGCCGTGCCGGCCATCGGCGAGCCCGACATCGGGACGCCGCTGGCCGGGCGGCCGTTCGACTGGTAGTGGGGCGCGGGGCTGACCGGGCCGGACGGGCGGGTCGGTGCGCCGGTGGGAGCCTGGGCCTGGGCCGGGTTGGCCAGCGAGGCCGCCGCCTGCCGGGCCACGGCGGCCAGCGCGGAGGCCGAGGGCCACCGGGCGTTCGGGTCCTTGGCCAGGGCGCGGTCGACGATCGCGCGGACCTGCGGCGGGATGTCGCCGGGCAGCGGCCGCGGCGTCTCCCGTACGTGCTTCATCGCGATTTCCATCGGCGTCGCGCCGTCGAACGGGCGGTGCCCGGACAGGCACTGGTAGGCCACGACGCCGAGCGCGTAGACGTCGGAGGCGGGGGTCGCGACCGCGCCCGAGGCCTGCTCGGGTGAGATGTACGACGCCGTGCCGAGCACCGAGCCGGCCACGGTGAGCTGGCCGACCAGGGCCGAGCGGGCGATGCCGAAGTCGGTCAGCACCAGCGTGCCGTTGGGGCGTACGAGAAGGTTGCCGGGCTTGACGTCGCGGTGCACGATGCCGTTCGCGTGGGCGGCCTGCAGCGCGTCGGCGGCCTGGGCGATCAGCGCCATCGTGCGCGCCGGGGTCAGCCGGCCGACCCGGCTCAGCGTGCGGGAGAGCGCGTCGCCCTCCACGTACTCCATTACCAGGAACGCGAGCTGCTGGTCGCTGCCGTAGTCGTAGACGTCGACGACCCCGGGGTGGTTGATCGTGGCCATGGTGCGGGCCTCGCCCCGGAACCGCTCGGCGAAGCCGGGCTCGTCGAGCAGCGCGGGCAGCAGGATCTTGACGGCGACCGTCCGGCCCAGCACCTCGTCGGTGCCACGCCAGACATCGCCCATCCCACCTCCGGCGATCCGCTCGTCGAGAACGTACCGGCCGCCGAGGGTCACCCCAGGGCTGATCATGCTCAGTCCCCTCCCTGACCCGCCGCGGCCTTCATGATGAGCCCGGCGATGCGGGCCGCCTCGGCGCTGGCATGGCCACCGGGCACGTTCTCAAGCATGACGCACGCGGCCGAAACCGCCTCGCCCTTGTCGTTGAAGGCGAAGCCGATGAACCAGCCGTGCGGATCGGCGCCCTCGGCGTTCTGGGCGGTCCCGGTCTTGCCGCCGACCTCCATGCCGGAGATGCGGGCGCGACGGCCGGTGCCGTTCTCGACGACGCTGACCATCATGTCCTTCAGGTCGGTGGCGACCTGGCCGTTGATCGGCGTGCGCAGCGGCTTCGGGTCGGCGGTGTAGATCGTCCGGAGATCCGGGCTGGTGAGCTTCTGCACCAGGTAGGGGCGCATCTGCTTGCCGTCGTTGGCCACCGTCGCGGCGATCAGCGCGCCCTGCAGCGGAGTCATCCGCACGTCGCGCTGGCCGAGCGACGACTGAGCCAGCGCGCCCTTGTCGACGCTGCCGTCCGGGTTGGCGATCTTGCCGGTGTCGCTCATCGCGACCGGCAGCCCGCTGCCCTCGAGGTCGCCGACGGTCAGCTGATCGTCCTCGAAACCGAACGCCTTGGCCGTGGCGAGCACCTTGTCACGGCCGAGCGTCACGCCCAGCCGGGCGAAGCCGGTGTTGCAGCTCTCGGTCAGCGCTTCCTTCAGATCGATCTGCCCACCAGGGCAAACTTCGTCCTCGGAGTTGCGGATGACCGCGCCGCTCTCGCGGTATTCGCGGCCGGCCTCGATCTGGGTATCGGTTTGATAACCGTTCTGGAGGGCGGCCGCGGAGACGATCACCTTGAAGACCGAGCCGGGCGGCTTGGTCTCGGCGGTCGAGCGGTTCAGCAGCGGCTGGTCCGGGTCCTTGTTGAGCTTGTTGTACGCCGCCTGGGCCGCCTTCTCATCGTGGCTGACCAGCGGGTTCGGGTCGAAGCTGGGCATCGACACCATGGCTTGCACGGCACCCGTACGCGGGTCGATCGCGATGGCCGCGCCCTTGTCGACGCCGCGTTCGTTGTTGTTCAGCTCTTTCCAAGCGGCTTCCTGCGCCTTGGTGTTGAGCGTCAGCAGCACGTTGCCGCCACCGGTGTTGTTGCCGGTGAACATGTCCTTCACCCGGTCGGCGAACAGCTTGTCGCTCTCGCCCGAGAGGAAGTCGTCCTCGGCGTTCTCGATGCCGGTCGCGGCCAGGCCGACGGGCCGGTATCCGAGCACCGGCGCGTAGACCTCCTTGCGCGGGTAGACGCGCAGGTATTTCAGGGCGTCGTCGGTGACCTTGTTGGTCGCGACCCCCTGACCGCCGGCCTCGATCACGCCGCGCGGGCGCTCGTACTGCGCGACGACCACGCGGCGGTTGTAGTCGTTGGTGCGGTAGTCGTCCGCCTTGTACGCCTGGACCCAGTTCAAGTTGGCGAAGAGCAGACCGAACAGGACGAGGATGACCACGCCGGCCCGTCGAAGTGGTGCGTTCACGGCTTGATCACCTCCGTCATGGCGCCGTGTAGTTGAGCTGGTGCTTTCTTTCCTCCGCCACCGGCGCGATCCGCCCCGCCGCTGCTGGCCGCCGGGCCGCGTGCCGCGTTCGAGATCCGCAGCAGCATGGCGATCAGCAGCCAGTTGGCCATCAGGGACGAGCCGCCGGACGAGAGGAACGGTGTCGTCTGACCGGTCAGCGGGATCAGCCCGGTGATGCCACCCAGGATGACGAAGATCTGCAAACCGAGGGTGAACGACAGACCACCGGCGACCAGCTTGCCGAACGAGTCACGCACGGCCAGCGCCGAACGCAGGCCGCGCTGGACGATCAGCAGGTACAGCACGAGCAGCGCGGACAGGCCGAACAGACCGATCTCCTCGCCCATGCCGGCGAAGATGAAGTCGTTCTGCACCTCGGGCACGAACCGGGGCGAGCCGCCGCCCGGGCCGGAGCCGAACAGGCCGCCGGTGCCGAGCGAGAGCAGCCCCTGCACCAGCTGGTAGCTGCCGCCGAGCCGCTCGTAGTTGTCGTCGTTGAACGGGTCGAGCCACACCTGGGCGCGGTCGTAGAAGTTGGCGAACGGGCCGCCGACCGAGGCGCCGAGCAGGTAGGCCACGTAGACGCCGCCGAAGAACAGCAGCAGACCGATGATCAGCCAGCTGGCCCGCTCGGTGGCGACGTAGAGCGTCACGATGAACAGGCCGAAATACAGCAGCGCGGTGCCCAGGTCCTTCTCGAAGACCAGCACCAGGAGGCTGAGCAGCCAGACGGTGACGACCGGACCGAGGTCACGGCCGCGCGGGAAGTCGATGCCAAGGAACCGGCGGCTGGCCAGCGACAGCACCTCGCGCTTGCGGACCAGGTAGTACGCGAAGAACGAGACCAGGGCGAGCTTGGCGAACTCACCGGGCTGGATCGAGAACGAGCCGATCCTGACCCACAGCTTCGCGCCGTTCACCTCGGAGATGCTGCCGGGCAGCACGGCCGGGATCATCACCAGCACGATGCCGGTCAGGCCCAGGGTGTACGCGTACCGGGAGACGACCTTGTGATCGCGGACCACCAGCAACAGGATCGCCGCCAGGATCAGCGCGATCAGGGTCCAAGCCAGCTGGCGGCCGCCGATGCCGGAGAAGATGCCCGGGATCGGCTGCTTCTCGGAGAGCGCGTCGCCGATGTCCAGCCGGCGCAGGAAGCCCACGCCCAGCCCGTTGATCAGCGCGACCGCGGGGATGAGAACCGGATCGGCGTACGGCGCGGTGTAGCGCACCACGAAGTGCAGGCCGACGAACAGAACGCTCAGCAGCGCGGCGGGCACCCAGAACGTCGGGGTGATCTCGCCGATGCGGCTGGCCTCCACGGTCGCCCCGTACGCCGCCACCAGCACCATGGCGAACGCGAGCAGACCCAGCTCGGCATTGCGCTGGGTCTTCATTCCCGGGATACGCGCCATCTCACCCGTGGAGGCGGGCGACGAGGCAGGCACGGCGGGCGCGGTCAAGAAGGATCCCCAGACATGGTCGAGCCGAAGCTCAGTTGACGGTCCGGCACCCGACCGGATCGGCAGCGGGCGCAGACTCGGAAACCTGAACGGACGGCGTGGTCGCGGGCACGGAGTTGGGCACCGACCCGTTGGCGCCGGCGACGGTGCTGCCGCTTCGGGTGCCGGCGGCGGGCGTGCTGCCGGTGGCGGGGCCCCTGGCGGTCGTGCTGCCGGGGACGGCCGTCTGGCTGCCGGTGCCGCCGCTGGGCAGGACCGGCGGCGCCGGCGTCGGCGGCGTGGTGACGGTGGTGCAGAGCGGCTTCAGGTTCGGGTTCGACGGGGTCTCGTCGGTCAGATCGGCCAGCATGCGCTGGGCGTCCGGCCGGTCCTCCGCGTGAATGCCCTCCTTCACCCGATCCTGCGCGACCGTGGTGAGGTCGTCGAGGCGGGACGGGCTGGTCTCGTTGACGCTCGAGAGGTCGAGGCCGGCGATCTGACCCGGGACGCCGCGGAAGATCGCTAGCTGCCCGGCCTCGGTCGCGCCGACGTAATACTGCTTCTGCGTGTACTGATAGCCCAGCCACAGACCGCCGCCGAGCACACCCAGCAGCAACAGCACAAGCAGCGTGGCCCGCACCGGGTGCCCCTTGGGCTCGGGCTCGGCGTAGGTGTCCCGTTCGGGCTGGGGCTGAGCCGGGCGCGGCGCCTGGAGTGCGGCGGCCCGCGCGGCCGAGGTCGAGCTGTCGGCCACCGTGTTGTTGCCCCGGTCGATCGACGCGGCGCCCCCCACGATCGGCGCCTGCTCGACGATGTCGGCGTCGGTCGCGTCGGCGATGACCACGGTGATGTTGTCGGGTCCGCCGCCGCGCAGGGCGAGCTGCACCAGCCGCTCGACACACGCCTGCGGATCGGTGAGCTCGCGCATCGTCTGGCCGATGGTGTCCGAACTGACCACGCCGGACAGCCCGTCGCTGCAGATCAGATAGCGGTCGCCCTTGAGCACCTGGCGCACGGAGTACTCGGGGTCGATGTCGCGACCGTCGAGCGCCCGCGTGAGCAGCGACCGCTGCGGGTGGCTGCTCGCCTCCTCCGGGCTGACCCGGCCCTCGTCGACCAGCATCTGGACGTACGTGTCGTCCTTGGTGATCTGGGCGAACTCGCCCCCGCGCAGCAGATAGGCCCGGCTGTCACCGATGTGCACCATGCCGAACTTGCTGCCCGAGAAGAGCACCGCGGTCAGCGTGGTGCCCATGCCCTCGAGCTGCGGATTGGCGTCGACGGTGTCCCGGAGCTGTTGGTTGGCGATCCCCACCGCGTGACGTAACGCATCCACCAGAGCGTCACCGGGGACGTCCTCGTCGAGCGGTGCCATCGCGGCGATGACAATGTTGGACGCGACGTCACCAGCGGCCATGCCGCCCATGCCGTCGGCGACAGCAAGGAGCCGCGGCCCGGCGTAGAGGGAGTCCTGGTTCAGGTCTCGGATCAGACCGCGGTCGCTCTGAGCGGCATAGCGCAGGGTCAGGGTCATGGCCGTAACTCAAGAGAAGTGCGACCGATACGGATCGGTACGCCAAGGGGGACGGGAGTAGGTCCGGAGACCTTACCGCGGTCGAGATAGGTTCCGTTCGTCGAGCCGAGATCCTCGACGAACCACTGACCGTCCCGCGGAACGAGCCGCGCATGCCGCGCCGAGGCGAAGTCGTCAGTGATGACGAGCGTCGAATCCTCGGCACGACCAATAGTAATCGGTGCCTCGCTCAGCGTGATGCGAGTGCCGGAGAGCTGCCCGGCCGTGACCACGAGTTGCCTCGCCGCCTTACCGCGCTTCGCCTTCGCGGGCCGGCCCTCGGGCACCGCGCCACCCACCCCCCGAGGGCTGGCGACGATGCTCTTGGACCGGACCCCAGCGAAGAGATCCCGGCGGATCACTCCTACCACCGTGAACACGAAGATCCACAGAAGGATGAGGAAGCCGAACCGGGCGACGGTGAGGACGAATTCGGGCAAGGTGACTAGCCGTCCACTCGGAACGTCAACGTGGTGGTGCCCAGCTGGATCATGTCGCCCGGGTTGAGCGCCACGGCCGAAACGCGCTGGCCGTTCACCATGGTGCCGTTGGTCGAACCCAGATCGGTCAGCACGACCTGGTTGCCGTCGTAGTCGAGCCGGGCGTGCCGGCGCGAGATGCCGACGTCGGGCAGGCGCAGGTTGGCCTGGTCGCCGCGGCCGATCACCGTCGAGCCCATCTGCAACGGATAGGTGCGGCCGTCACCCGAGATCAGGCCCACACCGCCGCGGCCGTTGGGCGCGCCGCCGCCGTGCTGGGGATAGCCACCCTGCTGTTGCGGCTCGTACGGCGGGTACTGCGGCCCCGCGTCATACGCCGGCTGCTGCACCGGGGCGACCTCGCCGCCGGTGTAGACCTCGGCGGTGACCCGGAACATGCCCGTGTCGAGCCCGTCACCACGCTCGATCTCGACGATCACGTCGCCGTAGACCGTCCACGCCTGCTCACCGATGAACTCGGCCTGAGACTGCGCGAGCTCCTGGGCCAGCGCGGCGGCATAAGGCGCCAGCCGGCTGTGGTCATAGGGCGACAGGTCGATCACATAGCGGTTGGGCACCAGCGTCCGGCCACCGGCAAGGATGGCCTTGTGCGCCTCGGCCTCCCGCTGCATGGCATTCAGAATCTCCACCGGGTGCACGACACCCTTGAACACCTTGGCGAAGGCCCCTTCAACCAGGCCTTCCAATCGCTTTTCAAAGCGCTGCAGCACGCTCACCGGCTCCTCCTCGGCTTCCGAGGACATGATGGTATCCGGCCGCCGCTTGCGCATCTGTTGCGCAAGAGCGACCGGCACTTCTGACCCTCGTATGACACCCGTAGACGCCGTGCTAGTCTTCCCTGGCGTCACGGGCGATATCAACTCGCTTGGTGACGTGCGACAGCGTAGTCTGTCGCAGCCAGTAACAAAAAGGCAGGCCTCCGGGCCAGCTTCATAAAGCCACGGGGATGTGGCGGAATGGCAGACGCGCACGGTTCAGGTCCGTGTGTCCTAACGGACGTGGGGGTTCAACTCCCCCCATCCCCACGAGTCGCAGGAGCCCCTGTCCGCTGAGATGCGCGGACCGGGGCTCCTCGTCATATCTGCCCCGGGGCCGAGCCCCGGGAACCCCACGTTGCGGTGGTCACCCCGAGTGCGCCTGTCGCGCTGCGGGCAGGGGTTACGGGTGGTGCGCTGGTCACACCCCCAGGTGTGGTGCGCCTGCCACAGCTGCCACGTCTGGGCGTGCCGGAATTAGGCGGGTGCGGTTTGTCACGTGGGGGGTGACTGTCTGCTTCGCGTGGGGCGTCAAATGCGGCGTTGGGGTTGCTTAGCGTGATCATCACGGTGTGGTACCAACAATGTGTCAGGCGAGCAACGGGACATCAGAAGGGCTCATAAAGCCCACTCGGTGTGCGCCTATCGGGTGACTTGGGGTTGGGCGGCTATGCTCGGCGGCGGAAAATTGCCGGTGATGTCTAGACCGAGGATGCATCCCTTGAGTGCCTATGAGGCCGCTAACCAGACCGGCAAGCGCAGTGTGCTCGGCGTGCTGGTGGACGTCACGAACTATGCGGATGCGACCGCTCGGATCATGGAGGCGGCCCGCGAGCGGCGGCCCTATGCGGTCACGGCGCTGGCCGTGCACGGGGTCATGACCGGAGTGCAGGACAAGGCGCACAATGCCCGGCTCAACTCCTTCGACCTCGTCACGCCGGACGGCCAGCCGGTTCGGTGGGCGCTGAACACGGTCCACCACGCGGGGCTCGGCGACCGGGTCTACGGGCCCACGCTGACGCTCAAGGTCGTGGAGGCGGCGGCGGCCGAGGGGCTTCCTGTCTATCTGTACGGGTCCACCCAGCCGACGCTCGACCGGTTGGTGCCGGCCCTGGAAAAGATGTTCCCGGCGCTGAAGATCGCGGGGGTGGAGGCGTCCAAGTTCCGGACCAACCACCCGGGCGAGGCGGAAGAGATCGCGGAGCGGATCAAGAGCTCGGGCGCGCGGATCGTGCTCGTCGGGCTCGGGTGTCCGCGGCAGGAAATCTTCACGTACGCGATGCGTCCGCTTCTTGACATGCCACTTCTGGCGGTCGGAGCCGCCTTCGACTATCACGCCGGATTGCTCAAGAACCCGCCCGCGTGGATGCAGAAGTACGCCCTCGAGTGGCTGTGGCGACTGGGTCTCGAACCGAAGCGCCTCTGGAAGCGATACGTGCTGCTCAACCCGGCCTACCTGGCCCGGCTCGCGGCCCAGCGAAGTGGGCTGTGGAAGGCCACCCCGCCCGCGCCGGCCACCGAACCGGTCACCACCTTCGCCGTCTAGGACTTTCCAGAAGGGCCCGCTCGGGGTCGCCACAGGGGTAATCGACGTCACCCCTTACGGGCCGGGTGGGGTAGAAACCCGGTTTCCCCCCGCCGTCGCCGGGTGAACGCTGTCGATGTGGACATCGTCGCGGACCTCATCCTTACCGGCGCCCTCGTGGCGGTCTGGCTCACGGCCGGGCTGCTGGCGGACGCGCTGCCGTCGGCCCCCTCGGCGCCGGCTCTGCGGCGCCGGGCCGGCTTGATCACCATGCTGATCGCCGCCGGTGCGGCGATGTTCGTCGCCATCCCGATCGTCACCGCCCTGGTGCCGGGCGAGTCGGCGGCTCCGGCCGCGGCGCTCGTCCCGGCCGTTCCGGCCC
This sequence comes from Actinoplanes sp. NPDC021490, assembly GCF_055562135.1. Taxonomy (NCBI): domain Bacteria; kingdom Bacillati; phylum Actinomycetota; class Actinomycetes; order Micromonosporales; family Micromonosporaceae; genus Actinoplanes; species Actinoplanes sp. NPDC021490. Next base: position 230,859 of record NZ_JBVHFW010000011.1, on the reverse strand, counting down.
TGATCGTGCTGACCGCCGGCCTGCGCCGGGTGGGCCAGGTGCGGCGGGGTGCGGGCGCCTTCACCACCGCGCCGCAGACCCCGGTGCCGCCCGCTCTGCGCGCGGCCGCCGCTCATCCGCTGATCCTGGTCCCACTGCAGGTCACCGGGCTGGCGACGCTGCTCAGCCTGCCGATCGCCGGCGGTGTGGTGGAGGTTCCGGGCGCCGACCTGGCCGGCATCGCCATCACGGTGGTGGGGGTGGCCGTGCTGGCGATCGGCATCCGGAGCGCGCTGCGGCACAGCCGGCTCAGTGTGCAGGCCCTGGCGCCGATCGGGCGCCGGCCGCGGGTGCCGGTGAACACCCGCTGACCGTCAGCCCTTCTTGGCTTCCTGCACATAGAGCAGCTCGAGGATCGAACGCGCCGCCTCGAACCAGCGGTCCAGCCAGTCCGAAGTGGGCAGTGTGCCCCGGGCGGGCAGCTCGAGCAGAAGTCCACGCAACAGCGGGTGATCCGCCATCGACTGCGACGAGCCGGAGTCGATGGCCGGCCAGCCGCTCGACGGGAACACCGGCTCGGTCAGTCCCTGCAGGTCCAGCGACGGCAGCTTGGCGGCACGGTCGAGCGGGCTGGTCGGCTCGATGCTGTGCGAACGGCCCGGCGAGCGGGTGGGCAGGCCCGAGGAGCTGCTGCGCGACACCAGTTCGCCGTCCGCGGCCTCGGCGGCCAGAGCGGCTTCACGCCGGTTCTGCCGGTAGGCGCTGACTCCACCGCTGAAGCGGTCCTGCGCCGTCGAGGAGTTGCTGAGGTTTTCCGAACCAATCGTCATCTGTCTGCCTTGCCTCGCTCGGGGGAAGCGACCCCGCCGGTGTTGCGCGGTCCGGGCCGCGCTTTTGCCGTTCAACGAGGCGAGCGAAGAAATGACTACGGCCGGCCCTCCCGCGCCGATGCGGGAGGACCGGCCGCACTGCGACGGGCCTCGAGGCCCTACAGGTCGAACTCGCCGTCCTTGGCGCCGCCGACGAACGCGTCCCACTCGGCTGCTGTGAAGATCAGCGCCGGCCCGTGCGGGTTCTTGGAGTCGCGTACCGCGATCGCCTCATCCACGAAGGCCACCTCGACACAGTTGTCGGAGTTGGGCCCGCTTCGCGTGCTCTTGAACCACTGCGCCCGGGTCAGATCGATCCGGAAACCCTTCGCTTCGACTTCCACAATGGCTCCTCTACCAGCTTTTGAATCATCCCGATGGACTCCTCCGGTGGGAGGGCCGACGTCTGGATGGTCTCGAAGATGGAGATGTACTTGCCGAGCTCCTCGGCCTTCTCGAGAAAGAGGCCGCCGGTCGCATTCTCGGTGAACACCACGTCGGCATCGCCCTCCTCCTCGAACTCGAGAATGGCGAACGTGCCGTCCATCCCGGCGTGCGCGCCCGCCGCGAAGGGCAAGATCTGCAACGTGACGTTCGGCAACTCCGCCGCCGTGATCAATCTGGCTAATTGATCACGCATGACCTGGTCACCGCCCACCGGCCGGCTCACCACCGCCTCATCGAGCACCACCCAAAGATCAATCGGATCGTCCAGAATCAATAACGACTGTCTTTCCATCCGGACGCGCACCCGCTGCTCGATTTCCTGGTCGCTGTCCCCCAGTCGAGCGGCCCGAATCATCGCAATTGCATACTCTTCGCTCTGAAGCAAACCGGGAATGACCTGCGACTCGTACGCCCGCACCGACCGGGCGGCGGCCTCGAGTCCAACGTAGGCACCGGTGAGAACCGTAGAAAACGGGTGCCACCACCCCTTTTGCCGCGCTTCTCGGGCAATTTGGACAAGCTCTTGCTGGACCTCGTCCGGTACGAGATAAATGTCCAACATGGCAGCCACATCGTTCGGACTAGCGCTGGTATGTCCCGTCTCGATTCGCGACACTTTGGACGTCGAACAACCAAGCCGCTCGGCCACCATGTCGATCGTGACGCGGGCGGCCTCCCGATGCCGGCGCAGCTCGACCCCGAGCCGTCGGCGGCGAATGGTAGGACTGCGATGTTGATTCACAAGCCCAGTCTCCTGTCGATCTTTCAGTGATTCAAGTTTTCCGGAGCTACCAACCGGTAATCACTAAGGGCTGACATGCAACTTGCATCGACCGGACTCGTGGTGCAATCTTTTCGGTATGGCTCGCGTCACTCAGCCCAAACGGGCGATGGGCCGAGTCCCGCTCAACGTACCGATACGCCACCGTCAACGGGGTACCGATTTCCAAAGCTGTCCGAGGTGGACTGATCCACTTCCGAGCAGTGCCGGGATCGGTGACGGTGACGTTCCGCAACGCTTTTGGTGATTGGCATCGCCTAAAGCTTGCAAAGACGTTAATGCCGGGCACACTTGGTGCTTTCGTGTCAAGGTTTCAGGGCAGGAGATGACGTGCTTCCTCGGTCCGGTGATGTGATACACGTGACAAAGGCAGCGAGCGTCCAGTTCGCGGCGCCGATGTTGTTCCGTGTCATCCGGGTCCACGACTGGCCGACGTACGAGGGCTGGATCTGGCTGGACGGATACGAACTGAACGCCTCGGGCGACGCCGTCGAGCGCCGATCGATCTTCGTCCAGGTCAGCGGCCTGCGCGCCGTCGGCAAGGCGCCCGACCCCCGGGCGCGCAACGGACGCCAGCCTGGCCTGGTCAGCGGCACTGTTCAGGCCCGTACGGTCCGGACCAACCGCTGACCGGCTAGTTGCCGTCCGCCCCGGTGTCGTCCGTGGGTTCGGTCGTGCCGGTCGGGTTGTTCGTCGGCTGAGCCGCCGCGATCACCAGGGTGACCGTCGTGTCCGGTGGGACTTCCTGCCCCTCCACCGGGTCACTGTCGATCACCGTGTCCGCCGGAACGTCCGGAGCCTGGCGATAGATCAACCGGTAGTTCAGCCCGGTCGACCGCAGTGCCTCCTGCGCGTCGGTCAGTGCCAGCCCCCGCAGCGCCGGAATGATGATCTCGCTCGTGCTCGGATCTGTCGTGGACGCCTGTGGCTCCGCCGAACTCGCGGTGGTGGTCGGCGTCGCGCTCGGTGACGTCGTCTGGGTCGTGACCGTCTCCGCCGGCGTCGCCGAACTGCTCGTCACCGGGGCGGGCGTCTCCTCGTCCGACGACTGCAGGATCAGATAGATCGCCCAGCCCAGCACGCCGAGCAGGATCAGCGCGACGACGCCGACCACGATCGGCATCCACCAGCGGTCCCGCGGCCCGGCCGGGGTGGCCGCGGCCCAGTCGACCTCGGGATAACCGCGGCCGGGCTGCGGCGGACGCACCTCGGCCCGCCCCGACCAGGCCGGGTTGGCCCGGCTGGGCGCCCAGTCGTCGTCGCCCACCGGGGGCATGACCGCGGTGGACCCGGGCTGATTGGCGACTACCGTCGGCTCGTCCCGGATCGTCGGCACGGTGCGTACGTCGTCCAGAGTGTCGTCGTCGCGGCGCGGCACGCCGTCCAGCGTGTCCTCGGCGCCCGGCGGCGGCACCGAAGCGCGGGCCACCGTCCTCTCGCCTCCGACCTGGGTCGCGTCGAGATCGGCGGGAGTGCCGCCGGCCTGGGTCGCGTCCGGGTCCTGACGTCCGGATCCCGCCGGAGAGTCGGGAGAGCTCGGAGAACCCGGTTTCCCGGGTTCCGCCTCAGCGTCCTCGGCGTCGTCAGGCGAGAAACGTCGCGTCTCGTCGCTCTCGTCCGACATCGCCTCTCCTCCGGCTCGTTCACCCGCATGGGTCAACGTATCGAATCTTGCGGGGCATGTCTGGTCTCCGCAGGACAAACACACCAGGTGGCTACAGGTGAGAAACACACGCGACCAGCGAAGCACCGATTCGCAGGCATCGGCGGGTACCGCTACAGTGCGGCGCATGGCCGACAAGGGCTGGACAGCGCGCATAGCTACCGCGGCCGGTGCCGCGGCGGGCACGGGCGCCGCGCAATTGGGCCTGGGCTACGGCCTGGGCGTGGTCGTCTGGCCGGTCACTCCGACCGCCGACGACAGCGCATGGCTGGGCAGTCTCGGCTGGGCCACCTGGATCACCGCCAGCGCCACGGTCTTCGGCGCCGTGCTGGGCAGCCGCTATCGGGGCGGTCCGGGGCCTCGCACCAGCGGCTCCTGGCGTTTCGCCCTGGCCGCCTGCGCGGCGGTCGGCGCCCTGGTGACGGTCGCGCTCATCGCGCTTCCGGCCCGTTCCGCCGTACGCTTCGACACCTTCAGCCCGCAGGTCATCGCGGGCGGATACGCCCTGGCCGGGCTGGTGCTGGGCGGCATCATCGCGTTCTGGGCGGTGTCGTCGAGACCGGTCGCGGCCAACCTGATGGCCACCGGCGTGTGGCTGTGGGCCCTGGCGATCGCCGCCATCGTGGTCGAGCTGACCGCCAACCGCGATTCCGCGACCTATCTGACCAGCTGGCAGTTCGCCGAGGTGGCCAACAGCGGGCTCTACGGCACGATCTATTGGCCGAGCGCCCTGCTCACCCTGGCCGCGGCCTTCCTGGTCGGCGCCCTGACCGCGGTGCCCGCCGCCCGCCGCGGCGACACCGGCATCGGCGCGGCGACCTCGGGTCTGGCCGGCCCGCTGCTGGTCGCGTTCGCGTTCCTCGCCCTGGCGCCCCGCCTCACCGGCGCGCTCGGCCCCATCGAGTCGGCCTATCTGATCGCCCCCTACGCCGTCCTCGCCGGCCTGGCCGGTTCGGTGCTCGCGGTGGCCGGCACCCGCACGATCCAGGACCAGCGCTCCAGCCGGGCCGGCACCACCGTCACCGGCACCGCCCGGGTCCACGACACCGACCCCGACAGCGACAGCGACACCGCCGCCCTGCCGTCCGGCAGCCGTGGATCCACAGCCCAGCCGACAGGCAGCCGCGGATCCGCAGCCCAACCCACCGGCAGCCGCGGATCCGCAGCCCAACCCACCGGCAGCCGCGGGTCCGCAGCCCAACCCACCGGCAGTCGTGGAGCCGCTGGTCACGCCCCGGAAAACCGCGGGTCCGCAGATCAGCCCTCCGGGAGCCCGGAGACGGGCGGAACCCCGAGGCCGGCGGCCGAGGACGAGCCGGTGACCGACCGATCCGGGCCGACGTTCACGCCGGAGCCGCGCAAGCCCCGCCTTTTCGGCCGTCGGAAGGTGCCGGCGCAACCGGCAGCACCGTCCGACCAGGACAACGGCGCCCGGAACAATGCCGACCAAACCAACGGAAAGCCGGCCCCCATCGACTCGGAGATCGCCGCGGCCGCACGACCGGCCCCCCGGCCACGCCCCCAGAAGGTCACCTCAGCAGCCGCGGATTCCAAGCCCGGCCGGTCCACAGTGACCCCGCCGCCGACCGCCCCGACCGTGGCCCAGATCAACCCGAAGCCCGCGGCCCCGGCGGCTCCGGCCACCCCCGAGCCGTCCAAGCCGCGCCCAGCCCGAAAGTCGGCCGCCCCCAAGCCACCGGCGCAGGACTGAGTTCCGAGCCACCGGCCTGACCCCAGCCGATCAAGCCGGGCTCAAGATCAGCCCGCGGTGGAACCAGAGGTCAGACCCGTCGGCGCGGGACCTGAGGCCAGACCGTCGGCGCGGGACCTTAGGTGAGACCGTCGGCGCGGGACCTTAGGTGAGACCGTCGGCGCGGGACCTTAGGTCAGACCGTCGGCGCGGGACTGGCAGTCAGACCGTCGGCCAGGTGTGCACCGGGTCGTTCGTGCGGTGCAGCTCCCAGTATCGGAGCAGCATCGAGCGCAGCGCCTCGTCTCGGGACAAGCCGCGGCGCTCGGCCTCGCGGACGGCCTCGGTCTGCCACGACGCGCCGTTGCGGCCCAGCCGGCAGCGCTCGTCGATGATCCGCAGCAGCCGATCGCGCACGGCCGGCGCGACCCCGTAACGGTCCAGTCCCGCGTACGCCTTGGGAAGCAGCACCGATCGCACCAGCTCGGCCACGGGGACCTCGCCCAGGCCGGGCCAGAAGACCGTCGCCTCGATGCCCCCGACCGCCCCGGCGTGGAAGTTGTCGCGGGCGGCCGCGAACGACAGGCGCGACCAGATCGGGTGCTCCTCCTCAGCCAGCTCGCGGACCAGCCCGAAGTAGAAGGCCGCGTTGGCCAGCAGGTCGACCACGGTCGGCCCGGACGGCAGCACCCGGTTCTCGACGCGCAGATGCGGCCGGCCGTCCATCACGTCGTAGACGGGCCGGTTCCACCGGTACACCGTGCCGTTGTGCAGGCGCAGCTCGCCCAGCCGCGGTACGCCACCCGCCCGCAGCACCTCGACCGGGTCCTCGTCCTCCAGGAACGGCAGCAGCGGAGCGAAGAAACGGACGTTCTCCTCGAAGAGGTCGGACACCGAGGTGATCCAGCGTTCCCCGAACCAGACGCGGGGGCGTACGCCCTGGGCCTTGAGCTCTTCCGACCGGGTGTCGGTGGCCTGTTGGAACAGCGCGATGCGTGTTTCGGCCCACAGCCGTCGGCCGTGCAGGAACGGCGAGTTCGCCCCGATCGCCACCTGCATTCCGGCGATCGCCTGGGACGCGTTCCAGAACCGGTCGAAGCGGTCGGGCGGCACCTGCAGATGACATTGGACGCTCGTGCACGCGGCCTCGGGAACGATCGAGTCGCTGGCGCTGCGTAGCCGTTCGGTTCCGTGGATGTCGAGTTCGAACTGCTCGCCCCGGGCGCCGGCCAGTTCGTCGTTGAGCAGGCGGTAGCGGGCGTTGGCGCTGAGGTTTTCGAGCACGAGGTCGCCAGGGGTGAGAGTGGGCAGCATGCCGATCATCACAAGGCCGCAGTCGGACTTGGCGGCGGCACGGCCCAGGCTTTCGAGCAGGTCGTTCTCGTAGTCGGCGAGGCCCCAGCCGGCGATCGACCGTGGGGCCGCGTTGAGCTCGAGGTTGAACTGGCCGAGTTCGGTCTGGAACAGCGGGTCGCCGAGACGATCGAGCACCTCGGCGTTGCGCATGGCGGGCCGGGCGGCCTCGTCGATGAGGTTGAGTTCGATCTCGAGCCCGGTCATGTCGTCGCGGTTGTCGAAAACCTGCTGGTCGAGCATTTGCCCGAAGACGTCGAGGCATCGGCGCACCTTCTGCCGATAGGTGCCCCGGTCCTCGGAGGCGACGACGGTCGCAAGATCGTTGCCCACTTACCCTCCCGGGGCGGCCAGGGACGAAACGGACGTCGATCACCACTCTGTGAGCGAATGCGTGCGCTCGGTCTACCTTGCCATCTTGTCCGGAGGTCGCGCCACACAAACGACGAGCCGCCGCTCCGGAATCCGGGCGGCGGCTCGACTGTGGACTTTGTGTGATCCTCGCGGATCAGGCGCGGCGGATGGCCTCGCCCTCGATCTCAATCTTGATCTTCTTGCTGACCATGACGCCGCCGCTCTCGAGGGCCATGTTCCAGGTCAGGCCCCACTGCTCGCGGTCGATCTCGGTGGTCGCGCTGAAGCCGAAGACGGACTGCCCGTACGGGCTGGTGCCGGCGCCCTCGAACTCGACGACCAGCTCGACCGGCTTGGTCACGTCCTTGATGGTGAGCTCGCCATCGAGGACGAACTCGGCGCCCGAGTGGCTCTTGATGCCGGTGCTGCGGAAGGTGATCGCCGGGTACTTCTCGGACTCGAAGAAGTCACCGCTGCGCAGGTGGTTGTCCCGGTCGACCTGGCCGGTCTCGATGCTGGCGGTGTTGATCGTCGCCTCGACCGAGGAGGTCAGCGGGTCCTCGCCGATGGTGATGACAGCAGAGGCGTCCGCGAACTGACCGCGAACCTTGCTGACCATGAGGTGTCGCGCCACAAAGCCGACCCGCTTGTGCGCGGCGTCCAGGTCGTACGTGCCGGCCGCCGGGATCTGGAGACCCTCGAACGCACGGGTGGTGGCCACGGACTCGGTCATGACTTTTCCTTCTCTCGAACACAGGTGGTCGGTGTTTGTGTGACGGAGCAACTATATGCCAAGCAATATTCCCCGTGTCAATAGCTCGGTGTAAGCTGTACCGGTGAGTACGGATCTCGATGACCCCCGTTTCACCGCGTTCGGCCTTTTCGCCGAGGCGTTCACGGGGCTGACCAACCGCTTCGCCGCCCAGTTCGAGGAACATCGCCTCTCCGCCGTGGAGTTCGAGGTGCTCATGCGCCTCGCCCGCTCCCCCGGCCGTCGCCTCCGGATGACCGACCTCGCCGGCCAGACCTCCCTGTCGACCAGCGGTGTGACCCGAGTGGTCGACCGCATGGACCGGGACGGCCTGGTGCGACGCGAGGCCTGTCCCAGCGACCGGCGCAGTTCGTTCGCCGTCGTCACCGATGAGGGTGTCCGCCGGCTCGACGAGGTTCTACCCGGCCACCTCGAGCTGCTCCAGCAGTGGTTCATCGGTCAGCTGGGCCCGGCCGAGCTCGACGACATGCTCGGCTCGCTGCGCAAGATCCGCGATGCGGTCAACCCCTGTGCGACCGCCGGCACGGATGAGGAGCGCTCCGCCGCCTGAGGGGCAACCCGGCGAAGTCGACACAAAGCCGTCCGTGAGCACCGCTCCGGAAAGCTTGGGGTAAACCGGCAGAACTACCGGCAGAATCGGGCGACGCGGGGGTCCAAACGGACAAATCTCCCGAGTTTCGATGCGCAATGTGGCTAGTGTGATCGGCGCAGGGGGATGCGGCGCGACCGAGGCGACGGCGGGGCTTGACGGGGGAGCTTCGTTCTCGCCGCTTAACTGGCGGGCGTTGCGACGGTCGGCGCGTGGGGGGCACGCTACGCCGACCGTCCACGCCCGGCCAGGACCCTGGCTTCCAGCCCGGCCCACGCTAACCGGCCAGCACTTGGGCCAGCGTCTGCGGTCCGAGCTTCTCGCGCTCCCGCGGCAGCAGCATGATCCCGCCCGAGCGGCACATCTCCGCCAGCCGGCGCACGGCCGATTCCCGTTCGTCGTCGTCCGGCGTGCTCACGATCAGTCCGACCAGAGCCTCGACGACGTCACGAGGATCATGAGTTCCGTCGTACGCCTCGGCGGCGCGGGCAAAACTCTCGGCCGCCCGTTTCGTCTCACCTCGGCCCAGCGCGACGGCCCCCTCGACCACCGCGGCCGGGCCGTCCTGCGCGTCGTCGTCCTCCTCGGGCCCGAGCTGCTCGAGCACCACGGCCGCCTCGTCCACGCGGCCCGCCTCGGCCAGAGCCAGCCCGATCGTGGCCAGCAGCCGTCGCCGGTGCCCCGGGTCACCCAGCTTGATCAGCCTGGTCATCGCCCGGCGCCCGAGCCGTGCCGCCTCCTCGGGCCGCCCGTCCAGGCGCTGCACCTCGGCCAGGTTGGCCTGGGCCAGCGCGCGTAGCCGCTTCTCGCCGCAGCGCGCGGCCTGCTTGTCGACCACGGCCAGCCGTTCCCGCGCCGCCGGCAGGTTGCCCTGGCGAATCTCGTGCCAGACCAGGTTGTTCTCGGCGACGGCGAGGTCACGGGCCTGACCGCCGCGCCGGGCCAGCTCCAGAGCGGCCTCGCCGTGCCCGCGCGCCCGCTCGAAGTCGCCGACGGTCATCCACAGTCCGGCCAGCTGGGCATGCGCCGTGAGCTGCCCCGCGACCTCGTCGAGCCGCTGGAACTCGGCCAGCGCCTCGGTCGCCGACTCGATCTCCTCCGCGCTGCCGCCGTGCTCGCGGGCCAACTGGGCCAGGCCGATGCGCGCCCAGGCCCGGATCGACGGGTCGGCGTCGGCGGTGCGCGGGTCGTCGAGCAGCCGGCGCAGCCACTGGCGGCCGGTCACATCGCGCCCGCGGAACCGCCACCAGCGCGGAAGAGCGGCCGCGAGACGCAAGGCGGTGTGCGGGTCCTCCCCCGCCGCATAGGCCAGGGCGGTGCCGAAGTCGCCGGCCACGTCGTCGAGCCGGCCGGCCGCCTCGGGCAGACGGGTGCCGGTCAGGTCGGGCCAGATCTCGTGGGCCAGGTCGGCGAGCACCTGCGCGTGCCGCCGCCGGCCCTCGGCCAGCTCGCCCTCGGCCGCCGCGCGCTCGGCGGCGTAGTCGCGCACGACGTCGAGCAGGCGGAACCGGAACGTACGGCTTCCGCGCACGCTGAGCAGTCCCAGCTCGAGCAGACGGTCGAGCAGGTGCACGACGTCGGTGCGGGGTTCGGCGATGAGCTGCTCGGCCAGGCCGATCGACCAGCGGTAACGGAACATCGCCAGGCGTCGTAACGCGCGCTGCTCGGCCGGGTTGAGCAGGCGATAGCTGGCCGCCACGGCGTCCCGCAGCGACACCAGCGGCTCCCGCGAGCCGGGCCGGTGCAGGTCGAGCACGCGGTCGCCGTAGCGGTCGAGGATCTCGGGGATGGTCAGCACCCGGCCGCGGGCCGCTGCCAGCTCGATCGCGAGCGGCAGACCGCCGAGCCGCCGGACCAGCGTGGCCAGCGGCGCGACCTCGTCGGGTTCGGGCTCGGTGCGGCGCACCTGGCTCAGACGTTCCAGGAACAGAGCCACCGCCGGGTAGGCCGCCACGTCCGCGAGGGTGTCCGAGGTCTCGGGCGGCGGCGCGGTGAGCGGCGCGAGCGGCCAGACCCGTTCCAGGGGGAGCCCGATCGGGTGCCGGCCGGTGGCCAGGAACCGCAGCGTCGGCAGGCGCTCGAGCAGGTGGGTGAGCATCTCGGCGGTCGCGTCGGCCGACCGTTCGACGGCGTCGACGAAGACCAGCGCGGCCCGGCCGGCGAACAGCGCGGGCAGGTCGTCGGGACGGCCGACGCCGAACTCGGCCGAGATGCTGCCGAGCATCTCGCCGACCGTGCAGCCGTCGGTGACCACGATGCCGGCCACCCCGCCCGGATAGGCCGCCGCCACCTGGTGGGCGGCCACGAAGGCGAGGCTGGTCTTGCCGACCCCGGCCAGGCCGACCAGGGTGATGCCGCGCGGGCCGTCCGGCGCCCGGAGCTGGGCGGTCATCTCGTCGAGGTCGTCGTCGCGGCCGATCAGCTCGCTGGTCGGCAGCACGCGGAGGAACCCGGTGGGCGGCAACGGCTCCTCGGTGGACTGTCCGCGGGCCGCCGCCAGGAAGACTTCCCGGTCGACGCCGGCCAGGCCCAGCGCGGCGGCCAGCAACTCGACCGTGGTGCGCTGCGGCCGGGACGCGCGGCCCCGTTCCAGGTCGCGGACCGTCCGCACGCCGACCGCGGCGCGGGAGGCCAGTTCCTCCTGGGTCAGCCGGGCCCGCAGGCGTTCCCGGCGCAGTACGGCGTCGAATCCGCCCTGGTCCGGCGTGGTGCCTGACCCCTCGTTTGCCCCCACGACACCGAACTTAAGGTGGGTTCAGGAACGCGGCGAGCAGAGATCCGCTCTTGTCGGATTGCGGACCCAAACCCAGCGGTCAAATGCCGCTAAAGACCCAGCCCGCGGGCGATCAGCATGCGCTGCACCTCGGACGTGCCCTCGCCGACCTCGAGGATCTTGGCGTCCCGATAGAACCGGCCGACCGCGGACTCGTTCATGAAGCCGTATCCGCCGTGCACCTGGGTCGCCCAGCGGCTGTTCTCCATGGCGGCGTTGCTGGCGTTCAGCTTGGCGATCGCCGCGTACCGCTTGAAGTCCTGGCCGGCGAGCATGCGTGCGGCCGCGTCGTAGTAGCCGAGCCGCGCGGTGTGCGCCCGCATCTCCATGTCGGCGATCATGAACTGGACGGCCTGGTAGTTGCCGATCGGCTGGCCGAACGCCTCGCGCTGGCGGGCGTACCGGACCGACTCGTCGACGCAGCCCTGGGCGAGCCCGACCGACAGCGCGGCGATCGCGATCCGGCCCTCGTCGAGGATGCGCAGGAACTGGGCGAAGCCGCGGCCACGCTCGCCGAGCAGGTTGGCGGCCGGAACGCGTACGTCGTCGAAGGCCAGCTCGTGGGTGTCCGACGCACACCAGCCGACCTTGGAGTAGCCGGGTGCGACCGTGAAGCCCGGGGTCCCCGACGGCACGATGATCGTGGACAGCTCCTTGGACCCGTCCGGGTTGGTGCCGGTCACCGCCATGACCGTGACCAGGCAGGTGATGTCGGTGCCGGAGTTCGTGATGAACGCCTTGGTGCCGTTGATCACCCACTCGTCGGTGGCCTCGTCGTAGACCGCGCGGGTCTGGGTGCCGCCGGCGTCCGACCCGGTGCCGGGCTCGGTGAGGCCGAAGGCGGCCAGCGCCTCGCCGGAGGTGAGCCGGGGCAGCCACTGCTCCTTCTGGGCGGCCGTGCCGAAACGGTGGATCGGCATGGCGCCGAGCGAGACCGCGGCCTCGAGCGTCACCGCCACCGAGCTGTCCACTCTGGCCAGTTCCTCCAGGGCGATGCACAGCGCGAAGTAGTCGCCGCCCATGCCGCCGGACTCCTCGGGGAACGGCAGTCCGAAAAGGCCCATCTTGCCCATCTGACGAATGACGTCGTACGGGAAAGTCTTGTTCTCGTAGTGCTCGGCGATCACCGGCGCGACCTGCTCGCGCGCGAATTCCTCGACGGTGACGCGCAGCGCCTCCTGCTCGTCGTCGAGCCGGAAGTCGACCATGGTGTGCTCCTGTCAGACGGGCGTGACGCCGTGGCGGCGGCGGGCGAAGAAGCGCTCCTTGCCGCGGGCGGCGCGGTAGCGGCGGATGAGTTCGTCGCGCAGGTCGCCCGGCTCGACGACGGTGTCCACGACCAGCTCACTGGCCAGTCGCATGATGTCGATGTCCTGCTCGTACTCGGCGCGGCGCTCGGCCACGAAGGCGGCCCGCTCCTCGTCGTCGGCGATGGCGGCGATCTTGTTGGCATACACCGCGTTCACGGCCGCCTCGGCGCCCATCACCGCGATCTTGGCGGTGGGCAGGGCGATGGTGGCCTCGGGATCGAAGCTCGGTCCGGCCATGGCATAGAGGCCGGCCCCGTACGCCTTCCGGACCACCACACAGATCTTGGGCACCGTGGCCTCGGAGATCGCCGTGATCATCTTGGCGCCGTGCCGGATGATGCCCTGCTTCTCGACCACCGAGCCGACCATGAACCCCGGCACGTCGCAGAGGAACAGCAGCGGGACGTTGAAGGCGTCGCAGAGCTGGACGAAGCGCGACGCCTTGTCGGCCGAGTCGGGGAAGAGGACGCCGCCCTTGAACATCGAGTTGTTGGCGACGATGCCCAGCACCTCGCCGTTCAGGCGGGCGAACCCGACCGTGAGCTCCTTGGCCCACAAGGCCTGGATTTCGAAGAACGAGCCCGCGTCGACCAGGCCCTTGACGTACCGCCGCATGTCGAAGGCCTGCCGCTCGCTGGCCGGGACCAGGGCGCCCAGATCGGTCCCGGGCGACGCCTTGGCCTCGGCCGCCGGCGGGTTGTGCTCCCAGTTCGACGGCAGATAGGAGAGGTAGCTCCGGACGGTGTCGAGCGCGTCCTGCTCGGTCTTGCAGAGGAAATGGCCGACACCCGACTCGGCGCAGTGCACGCGGGCGCCGCCCATCGCCTCGAGCGTCGTCTTCTCGCCGGTGACCATCTCGACCATGCGGTCGGACCCGAGATACATGCTCGCGTTGCCGTCGACCATGGCGACGATGTCGCAGAAGGCCGGGATGTAGGCCCCGCCGGCGGCCGACGGGCCGAACAGCGCGCACGCCTGCGGGATGGCCCCGGACGCCTTGACCTGAGTGTGGAAGATCTTGCCGGCCCCGCGGCGACCGGGGAACAGGTCGACCTGGTCGGTGATGCGCGCGCCGGCCGAATCAACGAGATAGATCATCGGGACGCCGTACTGCACGGCCCGCTCGATGATGCAGATGATCTTTTCGACCGTCCGGGCGCCCCAGGAACCCGCCTTGACCGTGGAGTCGTTCGCCATCAGACAGACCTCGCGGCCGTCGACCCGGGCAATCCCGGTGATCACACCGTCGGCGGGCAGTCCGTCGGCCAGGCTGTTGGCATAGAGGCCGTCCTCGACGAAGGACCCCTCATCGACCAGCAACGCGATCCGTTCGCGGGCGAAGAGCTTGCCCTTCGCGGCGTTGGCCGCGTGGTAGCGCTCCGCGCCGCCGGCCAGCACCCGCTTGCGTGCCTGCGCAAGCGCCTCGTCGTCGGTCGCCACGTCGCCTCCCTGCGAGGGTCGTCCTGAACGGTCGTTAAAGTTTAACGAGCGTTAGGTTAGCCCATCTGAAAGCGCGCGGCAACGACGAACGGGAGCCCCGCTGGATGCGGAGACTCCCGGCCGTTCTCACTGCTCCCGGCGCCGTGGAGGGGCACCGGTTGTTACCCGGCGCCTCGTGGCGCCGGTCGGGTCGCACCCGGGACCGGTGCGACCCGGTCCATCGCTATCCCCCGTGGGAGAGCGTGCTTCAGCGCAGGGTGTTGAGCAGGCCCAGGCTGCCGACGCCGCCGACGGTCTCGGTCAGGCTCGAGATCGGGGAGGCCTCGGTCTGGCCACCACGGCCACCCTTCGAGGCGCTGTTCGAACCGGCCGCGGCCGGCTTGGTGTAACCGTCGTTGGCGTCCGCCGCCGGCTCCTCGTCGGTCGCGGGCTCCTCGTCGGTCGCGGGCTCCTCGTCGTTGGTGTCGTCCTGGACGTCGCCGTAGCCGTCGTTGGTGTCCGGCTTCACGCCACCGGCACCCTTGTAGTCGTCCTTGTCGTCGTCGACGTCGCCGTGGTCACCGTCGAACTCGTCGTCGTCGCCGTGGCCGTGACCCGGGCGGTCCCAGTCACGGTCGCGGTCCCAGTCGCCGCCGTCGAAGTCACGGCCGAAGTCGCGGTCGTCGTTCACGCAGCCGGCGGCCGAGTGCGCGGCACCGAGGATGCCGAGCGCGTTGCCGCAGACGTTGACCGGAACGTTGATCGGCACGGCGACCTGGCTGCCGTTCAGGATCCCGTTGTTGGACCCGGTGGCCTGCACGAAGTCGTCGTCGTGACCCGACTCGTTGCGGGAGATGGCCCGGCTGCTCGCGCTGCCCAGCAGGGCGGCCGAGTTGCCCGACAGGTTGATCGGCAGGCTGATCGGCGCGTACAGCTGGGTGCCGTTCAGGATGCCGTTGTTGACCCCGGTCGCCTGGACGGCGCCGCCCCGGCCACCGCGGTGACCCTGGAGGCTCTCCCGGTCGCGCCACTGCCCACCGCGGTGGGAGTGACGGTCGCCGCGCACGTCGTTCGCGCAGATGGCGTTGGAGTAGGCGCCGCCGAGGATGGCGAGCGAGTTGCCGCAGACGTTGATCGGGACGTCGATCGGCGCGTAGATCTGCGTGCCGTTCGCGATGCCGTTGTTGGCCCCGGTGACCTGAGCGTCGCCGCCCCAGCCACCCTCGGCCGTACGGGTGCTCTCGGTGCGGTTGACGCCGACGCTCCGCGAGCCGGCGGCGCCGAGCACCGCGGCGGTGTTGCCGACGACGTTCACCGGAACGCTGACCGGCAGGTACGCCTGGGTGCCGTTCGCGATGCCGTTGTTGACCCCGGTGACCTGGGCGTCGCCCCGGCGGCCGCTCTCGGTGAAGTTGACGCCGGCCGCCTGCGAGTCGGCGGCGCCGAGGATCGCGAGGGAGTTGCCGACGACGTTGACCGGGACGCGGACCGGCACGGCGATCTGGGTGCCGTTCAGGATGCCGTTGTTGGCCCCGGTGACCTGCTTGCTGTCGGCCTGCGCGGCGGCCGGGGCGAACAGCAGGGCGCCGGCGGCCAGGACACCGACGCTCAGAGTCTTACGAACCCAAGTCTTCATGAGAAAAGGAATGCCTTTCAATAATGTTTCGGCAGTGGTGTGACTTATTCAGTTGGAGGTGTTCGAACTGCATTCGGGCGCAGCGGTGCCCTGGCTCTGTTTCTGTGTGCCCTGACCCCGCTTGTCGACGTGCGCCCAAGTGGCGCTTCGGTGCGGTGCGTGTGATTTCAGGCGTGGTTGATTCGCCGCTTGTTCGCAAGCGGTTCGGGAATCGGGGCCGGAACGCGGACACCGAAGCTGGTGCCGTGCCGGTGTCACCGGCGGTCGGGCGGACCGCCGGACGCCATCACTCAGTCAGGTGAGACGGTCGGTGCCTCGGCGTCGTGCCGCCGGGCCTCGACATCGGACGCGATCGCGGCCGCATGGCTCGCCATGGTTCCGCTCACGATCGCAGCCGGCAGGAAGGCCGCGGAGCCACCTTCCGTCGGAGCTCCCGGCCCGCTGGCCGGAGTGCCGCTGACGTCCCCGAGGTGCAGCCGCAGAGGCGCGGCCGGCCGGTCGTTCCCGGGGGTGTTGTCCTCCGGCTCCGTCGCCGGCTCCGCGATCACCGCGTGAGCGGTGCGGTGGTGCCGGTGGGCGGACGGCGCCGAGGAGGCCTTGCCGTGCCGTGCCGTGGCCACGGTGTGGTGGCCGGCGGCCGCGGCGGGCCGGGCCGGGCGAATCGGTTGCTCCCGGTGTCCGCGCGGGAAAGTTTCCTCTTCCCGCGGAACGACGACCGGCTCGTCCACCGCATGCTGCGGCTTCTCGACGGCCGGGAGCTCGTCGTTGCTCTGCTGTTCAGAGCGGTTGCGGTCGGGCGCCGTGTCGCCGGTAGGGCGGATGGGGGCGTCGACCTCCCCCCGCACCCGGTCGACGCCGCGAAGGGCGTCCACAGTGGTCGGGGGTGCGTCGTCGGCGTCGTCGTCGCGCGTCTCCGCCGGGCGGGTCAGGACCTGCCGCGGGACGTCGAGGATGTCGGCCACGACGTGGCGTTCGTGGTAGGCCGGTCGGGTGATCTCCAGCGGCTGGGCGGCCGCCTGCAGGAGCCCGAAGACCGGCGAGGTGGCGTCGGAGCCCAGTACGGAACCGAGCAACGAGCCGTCCGGCCCGTCGGCACGGTCCGCCGCCTGGGCCGCGGAGCCGGTGAGCAGCCAGGCCGTACCGGCCAGACCGCCGACAACGAGCACACGCAGACCCCATCGGGATCCGACGTGCCGCGCACGGTTCCCCAGCCGCCGCTCCGCCCCCTGGATGTGAGGCGGCAAGGACGTGGGGTCACCGGCAGGCGGAACCGACGGCGACGGGTACGCCACGCGCGATGCGCGCTCGGCCCCCGGTCCCGTCATGAATCCGCCCCTCGTCGTGTCGGCCGCTTTTTGCCTCGCCGGTGTTGTTTTTTCCGAACCGGCGATATCGGCCACTCGATATTGGTAACGAAACGACGGGGAGCGGGTCACGCGGGCAAATAGGAAAATTGATCGCGGGCCGGCTCGGGCGAGGTCACACCAATCGGGAACGCGGCCCGGCCCGGAGAACGCCCGACGGGAGAGTGCGCCCGAGCAGCTTCTCGGCCATCTCGGCCGTACTGATCAGGCGATCGAGGTCGATTCCGGTGTCGATGCCCATGTCGTGCAGCATGTGGACGACCTCTTCGGTCGCCACGTTGCCCGAGGCGCCCGGGGCGTACGGGCAGCCACCGATCCCCCCGAGGCTGGCGTCGAACTCGGTGATCCCCAGGTCGAGAGCGGTCAGGATGTTGGCCAGACCGGTGCCCCTCGTGTTGTGGAAATGCAGCAGGTCCGGGCGTACGGCGGAAAGAAGGTCGCGGACCCGGCGCGGAGTCGCCATGCCGGTCGTGTCGCCGAAGGCAATCCGGTCGGCGCCGTCGGCGCGGACGCGAGCCACGATGCCCGCCACCCGGTCGGGGTCGATGTCACCCTCGAACGGGCAGCCGAAGCTGGTCGCGACGATCACCTCGACGGTCGCCCCGGCCTCGTGGATCAGCGGGATGAGCGAGGCGATGTCGTCGAGCGACTCGCCGGTCGAACGGTTGAGGTTGCGGCGGTTGTGAGTGTCCGAAGCGGACACCACGACCTCGATCTCGCGGAAACCGGCGGCCAGGGCCCGCTGCGCGCCCCGGGTGTTGGGGATCAGCGCCGAGTATCGGATCTGCGGGTGACGGTCGACCCGGGCCCACACCTCGTCGGCGTCGGCCATCTGCGGGATCGCCTTCGGGTGGACGAAGGAGACCGCCTCGATCCGCCGCACGCCGGTGCCGCTCAGCGCGTCGATCAGCCGGACCTTGGCGTCGGTCGGGATCGGGTCCTCGTTCTGCAGGCCGTCGCGGGGCGCGACCTCGCGGATGCTCACGGATGTCATCGGGCTCGTCACCTCATCCGGGACACGATGCCGGTGTCGTAGTCGCCGGAGAGGAACTCGTCGTTCTCGAGCAGCTCGGCGAAGAACGGCAGGTTGTTCTTGGGCCCGGCGATCTCGAAGCCGGCCACCGCGGTGCGGGCCCGGGCGATCGCCTCGTCGCGGTCGGCGCCGAAGACGATCAGCTTGGCCATCAGGGAGTCGTAGGACATGCCGACCGTGGTGCCCTCGGCGTAACCGGAGTCGACCCGGATGTCGTCGCCGGTGGGCTCGGCCCAGGTGGTGACCTTGCCGGGGCCGGGGAGGAAGCGTTTCGGATCCTCGGCGTTGACGCGCAACTCGATGGCGTGACCGCGGGTGGTGGTCTCGACGGTGGTCGCCTGACCCGAGGCGATGAGCAGCTGCTGCTCGACCAGGTCGATGCCGTGGATCAGCTCGGTGATCGGATGCTCGACCTGCAGGCGGGTGTTCATCTCGAGGAAGAAGAACTCGCCGGTGGCCGGATCGAGCAGGCATTCGACGGTGCCGGCGTTGCGATAGCCGACCGCCTCGCCCGCCTTGACCGCGGCGGCCAGGAGGCGTTCGCGCAGCTCGGGGCCGACGGCCGGGCTCGGCGCCTCCTCCACCAGCTTCTGGTTGCGGCGCTGCACCGAGCACTCGCGCTCGGAAAGGGCTAGCACGCGGCCGTCGGCCAGGCCGAGGATCTGCACCTCGACGTGGCGCACGCGGGGGAAGTAACGCTCGAGCAATACGTCGCCGCTGCCGAACATCCGCTCGGCGAACGTGCGGACCTTTTCCAGCTCGCGGCGCAGCGCGTCCTCGTCGTTTGCGACCGCCATGCCCATGCCGCCACCGCCCGCGGCCGCCTTGACCATCACCGGGTAGCCGATCGAGGCCGCGGCCTCGATCGCCTCGGCCTCGGTGGCCACCGGTTCCTGCGTGCCCGGCGCGACCGGGACGCCCGCCGCGGCCATCAGGTTGCGCGCGTTGATCTTGTCGCCCATCGCCTCGATCGCGTCGGCGCCCGGGCCGACCCAGATCAGGCCGTTCTGTTCGACCAGGCGGGCGAAGCCGGCGTTCTCGCTCAGGAAGCCGTAGCCGGGATGGAGGGCCTGGGCGCCGGTGGACTTCGCGGCGGCCAGGATCGCCTCGGCGTTGCGATAGCTCTGGGCTGGGTTGGCCGGGCCGACGCAGACCGCCTCGTCGGCCTCGAGGACGAACGGCATGCCCTCGTCGGCGTCGGAGTGGACCGCGATCGTGCGGATGCCGAGCCGTCGTGCGGTCCGGATGATCCGGCGGGCGATCTCGCCCCGATTGGCGATGAGCAGCGAGTCGATCATCGTTGACCTTCTCTTCTCTTGGGTGGGTCGCCCTTGTGGGGCTTCTCTACGCCGCCTGCAGCCCGGTCGGAGCGTGCGAGGCGGCCTTTACCGCCCGATCAGGGCGCGGCCTTTACCGCCCGATCAGGGCGTGCAGGGTGGCTTCGCGCAGCAGGGCGGCGCGACGACGGCGGTCGACCTCGCCGCCGAGGAACGGAGTCGAGTTCATCAGGCCGAACGCCGAGTGGGCGAGCACCCGCGCCTCGGGGGCGTCGAGCTCGGGGCGCAGCGTGGCCAGCACGCCGACCCACTCCTCGACATAGAGGCGCTGGAGACGGCGGATCTGGCGCCTCGGCTCCTCGGGCAGGCGGTCGAGCTCGTGCAGGTGCAAAGCGATGACGGCCGGGTTGTTCAGCGCGAACTCGACGTGGAACTCGATCAGGTCGGCCAGCGCGGCACTCGCGTCCTCGGGGTGCTGAGCGACGCGGGCCTTACCGCCGTGCAGCAAACTCTCGCTGACCGGGATCAGCGCGGCGACCAGCATCGCCTCCTTGCCGGCGAAGTGGTGATAGAGCGCCGGCCCGGTCACCCCGGCCGCGGAGCCGATGTCGTCCATCGAGACACCGTGATAGCCACGGGCCGCGAAGAGTCCGACCGCGATCTCGAGGATCTCGTCGCGGCGCGAACGCCGCCGGGGCGCGGGCGGGCCCTGACGCTGCTGCTGATCAACCGTTGTCACGAGGTCACTTTAACGCGCTGTCAACCCGGGGCCTTAACGGGCGTTCAGGATGTGGAATCGCCGTCCAGGGCGGCCAGCGCCTCCTCGTGGACCCGCTGGGCCACCTCGCGGCTCGACGAGTCGCCGGGCATGCGCTCGAGCAGCGCCCGCAGCAGCGCCTCGGCTTCGGCCGCCCGGCCCGAACGCAGCAGTGCCTCGCCCAGCATGCCCTCGAGACGGTCGGCCTGATCGATCGCGCCGATGGCCGCCAGCCGCTCGGGAGCGCGGCCGAGGTGAGGCACCGCCTCCGCGTAGCGTCCGCGGGACATCAGAAGATTACCGGCCTCGTACGCGGTCATCGCATGCTGGAAGACCGCGTTGGGCTCGGCGGCCAGCTCGGCCGGCAGCGCGCCGAACTTCTCGTCGATCCGCGCGATCACCTCTTCGCCCCGTTCCGGCTGGTCGGCGTAGTGCAGGGCGCCGACCGACCGGCGCAGCGCGCGCAGCTCGCCGATCAGGTCGCCCGCCTCGTGCAGGGCCGAGGCCGAGGCCAGGAACGTCTCGGCCGCCTCGGCGTCGCGATCGAGGTCGAACAACAGACCGGCGGCGTCCTCGGCGATCTGGCCGCGGCCCGCCGGATTGCCGGCCAGCCGCTCGATCAGCGTGCGATAGAGGGTGAGCGCGCCGTCCGGATCGCCGACCTGGCGGTACAGCCCGGCCAGAAGGTAACGCGCGTTGTCGGCGGCGTCGTCATCGTCCAGCTTCTCGAAGAGCGCGAGCGCCTCCTCGGCCACCTCGGCGCCCTCGACCGGACGGCCGGCCAGGCGGTACGCGTTGGCCAGGTCGTTGCGGGCGTACGCACCGGCGACGTCGAGACCGGCCTCGGCGCACAGGGCCACGGCCTCGACCAGGTCGACGATCGCCTCGTCGGGCCGGCCCAGCTGCAGGAGCGCGTTGCCCCGCCCCAGACGCGACGGCAGGGCCTTGTCGGCCTCGCCCGTGGCGATGACGGCGCTGAACACCTCGACCTGCTGGGCCGGGTCGTCGAGCGCGTGGCCGAGGATCGTGCCGGCCTCGGCGATGCGGCGGCCGGGACCGTGGGCCCGATAGAACTCCCACGCTTCGCGGGCCGCGGCCAGCGCCTCGTCGTGCCGGTGGGCGGCCATCCGGTTACGGGCGCGCAGCATGGTGTGCATCGCGACCATGCGTGGATCGCCGGTGCGCGCCGCCAGTTCGTCGCCGCGGTCGCCGGCCTCGTTGGCCTCGTCGAGACGACCGTTCATCAGGTGCAGGATCGACAGCCGGGCCCACGCGTTGGCCTGCTCGAACGGGCCGCCGTGCTCCTGCTGCCAGGTGACGTCGGCGCGGATCGGCGCCTCGTCGACCGGCTCGCCGGAATAGCCGCGGTCGAGGGCGATGCGTGCCCGCAGCGCACTGGCGTCCCCGGCCGCGCCGGCCCGGTCGAACAGCTCGACCGCCCGCGACCAGTGCTCGCTCGCCCCGGCCGCCCGCATCCGGTTGCCGAGCATCAGCTCGCGGCGGGCCCGCAGCAGCGGGTCGTCGAGCGTGGGAAAGCGGGCGTCGAGCGCTTCGAGGGTCGCGGTGAGGGCAGCGTCACGGTCGTCGCGCCAGTGACGGCGGGCCAGGTCGAGCAGCTCGGCGGCGTCGGCCCCGGCCGGGACCTCAGGCTTGTCCTCCGGCGCTCGCACCGGCTCGCTCATTGCGGCCGGGGCACGGCGGGCGGTCGGTGAGAGGGTCAGCACCGTTTCGTAGGGCTCGGCGGCCAGGGCGTCCGCGATCGAGCGGCTCTTGTGGTCGGTGCCGTTGCGCTGGTCGAACTTGCGGGCCAGCTCGGTGGCCCGGGCCGCGAGCTGGGTGCCGAGGGCGGTCGCGGTGATGTCGCCGTGCTCGCGGCGGTGGATGACCGTGTCGCCGTGACCGAGCTCGGTGAGCCGTCGCAGCAGCATCGCCGCGTCGGCCGAGAAGTGCATCTCGGCGGCCGGCGAGGGCGCCTTGTCGAGCCAGTCGATGTGCCGCTGGAGGATCTCGAGACCGCGGTGCTCGTTGCCGGTGCGCGCGCAGAACGCCAGGTGGGTGCCGAGGTTCCACAGGTCGGCGAGGTTCCCGCGCTCGAGACGATACGACCGGCGGTGGGCGTCGGACGCGTCGTCGGGGCGGCCGGTGCGCAGATAGGCCACCATCAGCTCGCGCAGGATGCCCTGCGGCTGCTCGCTGCAGGTCAGTTCGCCGGCCAGCACCGGCTCAGCGGTCGCGACGACGTCGTCGTATCGGTCGCGGTCGTTGTAATAGGCGGCGACCGACGACGGGTCGCAGCCGATGCAGTCGGAGAGGTCGTCGCGCGGCGCGGCCTGCCAGCGGGCGAACCACTCGTCGGCATCGGGCGAGCCGACGTGGTCGGCCACAAGATAGCGGTGCTTGTAGACGGCCTGCAGGCTGTGGCCGTCCTCCCGGTAGCGCCTTTCCATGTCGTCGAGCACGGCCCGGGTGCGGTCGAGCGGGATCTCGGGGAAGTTGGTCATCGCGTTGACCATGGTCTTGAAGTGCCACAGCAGGGTGTGCTTGCCGTGGGCGTGATGCTTGCCGGGATTGCGGTCGAAGTCGGCGAGTGCCCAGGCGAACGTGACGAAGGCCTTGGCCGGCTCGCCACCGTAGGTGTAGGCGTTGGTCGCCAGCAGCCGGATCGTGAAGGCCAGACGCGGGTCGCCGACCGTGTCGGCGTGCCGCATCACCTCTTCGACCAGGGCGATCTGGGCCGCGCCGTGCGGCATCGTGCGGGCTTGCTCGTAGAGGTCCCACAGTTCTTCGGCGGTCTTCACTTGGCCTCCCCCTGCTCCGAACCCGGGACGGCCCGGTCCAGCAGGCCCATGAACGAACTGGTGAGCAAGGCGGCATCGGCCGGGCGGATCGGATGCTGGCCGAGCATCAGAGCCTGGCCGTAGAGCGACTCGACGGCCAGGCCGGCCAGCTCGGGGTCGCCCAGCGCGGTGATCCGGCGTACGAGTGCGTTGCGGTGGTTGAGAACGAGCTGCGGGCGGTCGACCGTCGTGACCCGGGACAGCGCGTCGAGCACGCCGCCCCACAGGTCGTCGGCGGTGTCGCGGCTCTGGGTGAACTGCTCGTTGAACGCGGCCGCGCGACTCACCAGATAGAGAGCGGGGACGGTCGCCGGGTCGAAGCCGCGCACCACCACCTCGCAGCCGAGCCGGTCGAGGCGGCGCTGGGCGGCGGTGAGGAACGGGCGCAGGCGCAGCTCGGTCTCGGTGTCGACGGCCGAGAACCGGGCGGCGACGTCGGACGGCTCGAGGCGCTCGACGCGCACCTCTTGATCCACAGTGGCCAGCCGCTCGACGATGTCGGCGTTGTAGACGATGCCGCCGTTGATCACCCCGAGATCCTGGGCCGCGGCGACCGACGCGAGCTGGCGGAACTCGTCGTTTCCGGCCGCGTAGCGCAGCACGCCGTGGCGCTCGCGGAACTCGGCCAGCGTGACGAAACCCATGTTGGTCTCGAGCGGCACCCACTGCTCGACCAGGCGCAACATCTCGTCGTCGTGCAGGGCCAGCGCCTTGACGCCGAGGTGGTGGATCGAGAGGAACTCGCCCAGGCGGCGCGGATCGGTCGAGGCCAGCCGGACCAGCCAGCCGCGCAGCTGATCGGCGATGGCCTCGCGGGTGTCGGCGAGCAGACCGTCGTCGTAGAGCGCCTCGCGGCTCGCGGTCGGCCGCAGCTCGGTGCTGTCGACCACGCAGCGTGCGAAGAACGCCCACTCGGGCAGCAGACCTTCGACGCTCTCGGCCAGCAGCATCCGCTTCAGATAGACGCGATGACCGCCACGGGCGGCCGGGTTGACCGGGGTGGGCAGCACGAACGCGACACCGGTGAGGCCGGCCCCGGGCACATCGAGCGGCACCACGTCGAGCGGGCGGAAACCGAAGATCTCTTGCGCGTACGCGTTGAGGTCGCCGTCCGGCCAGGGCAGCGTGCCGGTGGTGACCGTGACGCCGTCGACCTCGACGCGGACCGGAAGGAGCGACCCGTAGAGCCCGGCCAGCTCGCGCACCGTCTCGGCGGCGAGGAGATGCTCGGAGCCGCGGCGTGGCAGCAGGGTGACCGTCGTGCCCGGTTCGCGATCGTCACCGGGGCGGACGTCGTAGCGCCCGTCGGAATAGCCCGTCCACAGCACCGGCTCGGCGCCGGCGCGACGGGTGTGCACCCGGATCTCGTCGGCCACCAGGAAACAGGAGAGCAGGCCGATGCCGAACTGGCCGAGGAACTCGTGGCGGGCGAAGCCGAGCTCGTCGCGCTTGGAGCTGCGCCCGATCGTGGCCAGCAGCTCGTGCACCTGAGCCTCGGTCAGACCGATGCCGTTGTCGCTGACCCGCAGCTCACCGGCGCCGGTGGTGAGGGACACCAGCCCGGGCGCACCGGCGGCGGTGATCGCGTCGACCGAGTTTTGCAGCAACTCGCGCACGTAGACGCGCGGGCTGGCATACAGATGATGGCTGAGGAGATCGACGATGCCACGAAGATCGACCTGGAACGTGTTGCTCACGGCGGAGAAGGTACCGCGAACGGGCGACAAAAACGGGGCGGTCATCGCCGCCCCGTTTCGATCTTTTTAGCTCAGGCCGCCCGGCTCCGAACCCGTCGCGATCGGGGCGCGCACCAGGTTGCCCCACTCGGTCCACGATCCGTCGTAGTTGCGGACCTGCGAATATCCGAGCAGGTAACGCAGCGCGAACCAGGTGTGGCTGGACCGCTCGCCGATCCGGCAGTAGGCGATGACGTCGTCGCCCGGTTCCAGACCCAGCTCGGCGCGGTAGATCTTGGCGAGCTCGTCGGCCGGCTTGAACGTGCCGTCCTCGTTCGCCGCCGACTTCCACGGCTTGCTGACCGCGCCCGGGATGTGCCCGCCGCGCAGCGCACCCTCCTGCGGGTACGCCGCCATGTGGGTCAGCTCGCCCGTGTACTCCTGCGGCGAGCGCACGTCGACCAGCGGGCGTCCGCTGCTGATGTGGGCCATGACCTGGTCACGGAAGGCCCGGATCTCGGCGTCGTTGCGTACGGGAACCGGGTATTTCGCGGCCGGGCGTTCGGTGCGGTCGCGGGTCAGCTCGCGCCCCTCGGCCGCCCATTTCTGACGCCCGCCGTCGAGCAGGCGCACGTCGCGGTGGCCGAAAAGACTGAAGACCCAGAGGGCGTACGCGGCCCACCAGTTGAAGTTGTCGCCGTAGAAGACGATCGTGTCGTCGCGGCCGATGCCCTTGGCCTCGCACAGCGCGGCGAAGGCGGCCGGATCGAGATAGTCGCGGGTGGTCTGGTCGTTGAGCTCGAGATGCCAGTCGACCTTGACCGCGCCCGGGATGTGCCCGGAGTCGTAGAGCAGCACGTCCTCGTCCGACTCGACGACCACGAGGCCGGGCGTGTCGAGGTGGGACGCCAGCCATGCGGTGGTGACGAGCTTGTCGGGATGCGCGTACGCCTGGAGCGCAGGCGAGGGATCGTTGGCAACAGACATGGGTGCCACGCTAGCTCCTATTTGACGGTGCCGATGGGCGCCAGCCCGGGGCGCTTGGCCGAGATCGACTGGCCCGACGACTGCCCGCGCAGGTGCCGGCTCACCCAGGGCGCCAGGTGCTCGCGGGCCCAGCGCAGGTCGGCGCCGCGGGCAAGCAGCCACGGCGTGGGCTCGGGGGCGGGCGGCACCAGCATCCAGTCCTCGTCCACGCCGACGCCGAGGGCGTTGAGCACGTGCCCCGCCGTGCGGCGGTGACCGGCCGGCGAGAGGTGCAGGCGGTCGGACGACCACATCTGCGGATGGTGGAAAGCCTTGTCGGCGAACAGGTCGACCAGGTGCGCGCCGTGGCGCTGGGCCAGCATGCTCGCGCCTTCGTTGAGCACGGCGGCCCGCCGCCCGAGGATGGCCGGCAGGTTGACGGTCACGTCGGCGAACCGGAAGACGATCACCTCGGCGCCCGACTCGCGCAGCCTCCGCACCACGCCGTCGAGCTGGTGGACCAGGGCGTGCGGGTCGACCCGTACGCGAAGAGCGTCGTTTCCTCCGGCCGCGATGCTGACCAGGCCGGGCCGCATGGCCAAGGTCGGTTCGAGCTGCTCGGCCACGACCTCGTGCAGCACCTTGCCGCGGATCGCGAGGTTGGCGTACCCGAAATCGGGCCCCGAGTCGACCGCGAGCCTGGTCGCGACCAGATCGGCCCAGCCGCGGAAGCTGCCGTCCGGATAGGCGTCGTTCAGACCCTCGGTGAAGCTGTCCCCCATAGCAACGAAGCTTCGATAAGCCATCGCCGCCCCCTTAACGCGACCTCAATTTTTCTCGCGGGGAACACATTTCCACCGGATCAAGGTGGTGGGTAGCGTGACGATGGCGACACCCCGTAAAGGGAATGCTGACGGTGGGCTCACTTTCCCGTGCCGACTCTTGTTCGGTCGTTGCACAGGGCGGACATACCACGTGTAATCGCTACTTCACACGGGTAACTCCAGACCCAACGGGAGGTGCACGCGCATGGCCAGAGCATTTGTCGCATCGGTCGCCGAGGTGATGACCCGGCAGGTGGTCTACCTGCCCGAGGCGACGATGCTGGACGAGGCCGCGCAGGTGATGCGCGACCGCGGCATCGGCGACGTGGTGGTGACCCGCGGCCCGACGATGATCGGCGTGGTCACCGACCGGGACATCGTGGTGCGGGCGATCGCGGAGAACCTGCCACCCAAGACAACCTCGCTCGGCGACATCACCGCCCACGAGCTGATCATGGTCGAGCAGTCGGCCACCGTGGAGGAGGCGGTGCAGGCCATGCGAGAGAGGTCGGTGCGGCGGTTGCTCGTCTGCGACTCGGACCGCAAGGTGGTCGGCATCCTGAGCCTGAGCGATGTGGCCCTGATCCCGACGTCGGCGGCCGCCTGAGCTCCGCTCCTGGACGCGTTAGGGTCGGAGCCGTGACCGACATGCCCCCGAAGCTCGCCGAGATCGTCGATGAATTCGCCTCGGCGCCGCGCGAGGTGGTGCTCGAGATGATGCTCGAATTCGCCGACGCCATGCCCGCGCTGCCCGCCGACCTGGACGGGCACGACGGCATGGAGCAGGTGCCCGAGTGCCAGACCCAGTTCTTCCTCAAAGCGACCGTACGCCCCGACGACACGGTCGAGGTGTTCTTCGACTGCCCGCCCGAGGCCCCGACGACGCGGGCCTTCGCCGGCATCCTGGCCGAGGGTCTGGAGGGCGCGACGACCGCCTCGATCCTCGCGGTGCCCGACGACCTGTACGCCCGCATGGGTCTCGCTCAGGCGATCAGCCCCCTGCGGATCCGCGGCGGCACGGCGATCCTGGGTCGATTGAAGCGCCAGGTGGCGGCCCAGCTCGCCACCCAGTCCTGACCACGCGGCCTTCCTTCGCTTCACCCCTCACCACTGCTGGCTTCCGTGCCCGTTCCGATTTCCCTGCCGTTCCGATTTCACTGCCCGCTCTGACGGAGCCCCTCGTGGATATTCAGGTCTGGTCCGATGTCGTCTGCCCTTGGTGCTATCTCGGTAAGCGCCGCCTGGAGAGAGCGATCGGCCAGCTCAGCGACCGGGTCTCGGTGACATTCCGGGCCTTCCAGCTCGACCCCTCGCCGGTGCCCCCAGGCCTGTCAATCAAGGACGCGCTGATCGCCGAGACCGGCGACCGCGGCCGAGCCGAACAGATGCTGGCCCACGTCACGGCGCTCGCGGCGGCGGACGGGCTGGTCCTCGACTTCGGCCGGGCGATCGCCGCCAATACGTTCGACGCCCACCGCTTGATCGCCTGGGCCGCCGGTCAGGGCCGCCAGGCCGAGATGCTGGAGGCCCTGCAGCGCGCGCACTTCACCGGGGGTCTCGACATCGGATCCCGTACGGTGCTGACCGGGATTGCCGCATCGGTCGGTCTGGACGCCGCCGCCTATCTCGCATCCGCGGCCGGCACGAACGCGGTCAACGCTGACCTGGCCGAGGCGCGCGAACTCGGCATCACCAGCGTCCCGTTCCTGATGATCGACGGAAAGTACGCCGTCCAGGGCGCGCAGGAACCGGCGACCCTCATCGAGGCGTTCACAGAAATCGCCCGGCGCGAAGCAATCGACGCCGGGCGATGATGTTCCACGTGAAACAGGATCGACCGGCGTAGCTGCCTCAGCCGATCAGCTTGGCCAGATCCTCGATCACTTCGGCCTCCGGCAAGGCGCCCAGAGCCGGTCCGGCAATCGAGATCTTGCTGTGCCGTACGCCCGATCCGATGATCACGTGCGGAGTGGCGGCCACTCGCGCGTCGACCAGAATGGGCCAGTCCACCGGCAGGCCGATCGGCGTGATCCCGCCGTACTCCATCCCGGTCAGGCGCACCGCGTCGTCCATCGGCGCAAAACTGCACTTACGCACATCCAGCCGCCGACGTACGACCCCATTCACATCGGCGCGCGTCGTAGCCAGCACGATGCAGGCCGCGTACCGGGTCTCGCCGTCCCGCTTGCCGGCGACAATCACGCAGTTCGCCGACGCTTCCAGACCCACGCCGTACGCCTCACAGAACGCGGCGGTGTCGGCCAGCCCGGCATCGATCGGAGCCACGAGCACCTGATCCGCATCGATCGGCGCGTCCGCGGGCCAGACGGTCAGCGCCTTGGCGACCGGTGCGGCCAGCAGATCGGGGCGGGACTGGGCGGGCTCGAGCTTCAGGGTTCCCATCACGTCCGCAATCCTCGCTCAATACCTCGACGCCAGGTAGTCCTCCCACGTACGGGGCCCTCCGGTGCCGCCATGATCCAGCGCAGACCGCGACGTGTCCGCGCCCACTTCCTCAGAAAACGGCGTTAGCTGCCGACCGTCGAAGGTTGTGAAGGAGCGTCGCGAAGGACGGGTCGGAACCGTCAGTGGGCTGGCAGTACTCGCCGGCGGCACGGCCCTGGCCGCCTCCGTCGGTGGCGACCACCAGTCCCTGCCCGCGACGCTGCTGCTGGGCACGCTGACGCTCGGCCTCGGTCACTCGCTGCTCGAGGAGATCAAGCGCCAGGCCCGCCGCGCGTCGGCCGGCTGGTCCCGCTCCGACACCACCAACGCCGTGCTGCTGGGGGTGTGGGCCGAGTCGGCCTTGCTGACCAGCATCCTGCTGCTGAACACGTCCGCGACCCGCGCCGTCGGTCTGGTGCTGGCCGTCGCGTACGCCGCCGCCTGCGGATACTTTGTGACCGAACGCCGCCGGGCAGTCGCCGCCGACCTTTCCCAGTCTCGTGGCGAAGCCGGCGCGGCCGCCCCCGCCGACTCAGCCGACCGCGAATCGAGCACCAAGTTAGTTGACCCGCCCGGATCGGCACACACCGACGTGGCTCAGCCCGCGATTGGCCACGCCGAGCCGTCGGACGTCGTCGCGGAACACGCCAAGACCTCCCCGCTCTCCGGCGGCAGCCTCGAGGATCGCCTCCCCACAACAGCCGAACTGGGCGTGATCTCCCCGCCCTCCCCCACCTCCACCGCCAATCTCAGCGATTCGGGCCAACCGGACCGCAGCCCGCACGTGCCTTCCCCCGCGGCCAACGCCGACGACTTGGTCGGCACAGCCCTGCACCGGCGCGCCTCCGCCGGCATCGGCCACGCCCCAACCGCCGCACACCGCTCCACCCCGCGCCCCGCAGCCCCACCACACGCCGCCGCCCACAACATCAGCCAGCACGCCGCCACACCGCACGGCTCACTGCAGACCGCGACAACGCTCAGCTCGACACATCACGCCGCCACACCGCACGGCTCACTGCAGACCGCGACAACGCTCAGCTCGACACATCACGCCGCCCCGCCGCACGGCACTGCTCCGCACACCGCGTCACCGCTCAGCTCGACACCGCACAGCGCCACACCGCCCGGTTCGACACCGCACAGCGCCACACCGCACGGCTCCGCACCGCACACCGCCGCACCGCACAGCGCCGCACCGCACAGCGCCGCACCGCACAGCGCCACACCGCACGGCTCCGCACCGCACAGCGCCGCACCGCACACCGCCACACCGCACGGCTCCGGACCGCACGCGGCCGGCCGTACCGCGGCGCCTTCCGCCACTGGCGGGCATACCCGCCCGTCTTCTCCCGGTCACGGCACGCACGCCCACCCACCGGTCCGTAGCCACTCCACGCTGCCCTCTCCAGCAGCCCACGAGCGTCGACCGGCGTCTCTCTCCCCGACTCCCGACGGTCCCACCGCGTCCCTGCCCGCGGGCCATGACCGTCCGGTAGCGCACGCTCCCGCCGCCCACGTCCTGGCGAGCGCTTCGGACGTTGCAGACGCTACCAATGCCGCCTGACAATCGGCCCCGTCATCCACAGGCAGCCCGAGTTATCCACAGGGCCAGGATCCGATCCAGCCGGGCATGCACTTAACGGGCCTACCTGAGCAGTCAGCCCGTCCGCGCGGTCCAGCCCATCGAGGCGGTCCGGCCTCCATCCAGGCGCCCGGCCGACCAAGACCCTCAGCACAACGCAGCCAGCCCAGCCAGCGCCAGCCCAGCCGCCGGCCCAGCCCAGCCCAGCCTGCGGAGCGACAGCACCCCGCAACAGAGACCGGCCGCCATCACCGCGGCGATCTACGACATGTACAGCCCGGCACGCCGCCACCCGAGCCACCCCGGTGCTGCGGCCTGGCCGTGCACGCCCCCGAACTCGTTCCCGGCCTGTCGTCGGTCTCGATGCCCTCGGCGACGGCAGCCCAAGCCGTTGGCGGCTACCACGCAGGCCCATAAGAGCGGCGACTTGGATTGAACACCAGGACCGGGCCGGCCGAGGCGTCGGCCGTCCAGCGAGCGATCAAGCCGGCAGGACGACGATCATCGGCGGCACGGGGACACCGCCGGTTGTTTCGGTTGGAAGCTCAGGGGCCGGCAACCAGTCCAGGCCCAGCAGCTCTGGCCCGAAACCGTCGTCGGCGCCGATGCGTGGCTCGCCGTCGGCCACCGTCACCGCGAACACCGACGTCATGCCGGACGGGTACGGCATCTCGAGCACGTGGCGGGCATCGCTCACCACCAGGCCGGTCTCCTCGAAGACCTCCCGCCGCACGGCTTCCTCAGCGGTCTCCCCCGGTTCGAGGCCGCCGCCGGGCAAGGTCCACCACTCGCCGCCACCGGATCGCCGACTGCGTTCGTGCACCATCAGTACACGGCCGTCCCGGACGATCACGGCAGCGGCCCGTTTTCGTTCGCTCACGAAGCGCAGGGTAACCGGCCCCACCTACGTTCCGCATGACAACCTCGACGTCAGTGGATATCGTCCGCTTTCGTTCCCCCGTAACGGTTGCGTCACCGGCCGATGAGGACTGGCCGCTCAAACGACCGAAACGGATCAGACCGAGTAATCACTGCGTGTGGCCGGCATGTCGCTCGCCCCGGCCCGGTGATCTTTGACGGCGAGGACCTGATTGACGCCGATGCGCGACTGTTCGAAGGCAAGCGCCGACGCCGCCATGTACAGCCGCCACACCCGGGCTCGTCCGGGCGAGGTCAGCCGGACGGCCGTCGACCAGTCAGACTCGAGGTTGGCGACCCAGGCGCGCAGCGTACGGCCGTAATGTTCGCGCAGCGCATGCACGTCGCGTACCTCGAAACCGGCCTGTTCCAGGATGGTGATCGTCGTGCCGACGGGTGCCAGTTCGCCGTCCGGGAAGACGTACGCGTCGATGAAGCTGCGGTGCTGTTTCGGCGACAGGTGCAGGCGCGAGATCTGGTGGTTGAGCAGCCGTCCACCCGGCTTGAGCTGCGCATAGAGGATGGCCGCGTATTCCGCGTAGGGCCCGGTGCCGACGTGCTCGGCCATGCCCACGCTGGCGATCGCGTCGTACGGCCCGTCGTCGAGATCGCGATAGTCCTCGACCCGGATCTCGACCTGCTCGGTCAGCCCGGCCTCGGCGACCTGCTTGCGGGCGAACTCGGCCTGCTCGGTGGACAGCGTGATCCCGACGACCCGCACGCCGTACTCGCGGGCGGCGTGGATGGCCAGGCTGCCCCAGCCGCATCCGACGTCGAGCAGCCGCTGCCCGGGGCGCAGGCCGAGCTTGCGGCAGATCAGGTCGAGTTTGTCGCGCTGCGCGTCCGCGAGCTCGTAGCCGACCCGGTCGGAGGTCCAGTACGCGCACGAATAGACCATGCTCGGTCCGAGCACGAGGCGGTAGAAGTCGTTGCCCACGTCGTAGTGGTGGCTGATCGCCTGCCGGTCGCGCCGCTTGCTGTGCCGGGTGCCGGTGACGATCATCTCCTCCGGCGGGGGCTTGGGCTGGGTGCCGAGCACGCCGAGTCGTACGAGGTCGCCCGCAATTGATCGGATCGGGACGTCCTTGACGTCGGGCGAGCGCCAGAGCAGCGCGGCCAGCCGGCTGAGCGTGTCGTAGAGATCACCCTCGACGTCGATCTCACCGGCGACGTACGCGCGAGCCAGGCCGAGCTCGTTGGGCTGCCACATCAGCCGGCGCAGCGCACGGCGGTGACGGATGACCAGGACGGGCGCGTCGGCAGGGCCGGCGGTCGAGCCGTCCCAGGCTCGCAGGCGTACGGGAAGCGGGGTCTGGAGGATCGCCTCGAGGACGTCCCGGACCTTGGTCGCAGTCGTGGTGAAGTGGGGAATCGTGATTGCCATCGGAACCTCCCGGGCGCATCGCGCGACCGAATCATGGAACCGATTCACTATCCGCCCGACGCGGCGAATTACATAAGGTTCTTTTTTAGTTTTGTGATCGACGAGACACGGGCGGTCAGACCGCGCGCATGACCCGCTCGAGGCTGTCCATCCGCATGGGCCGGGCCAGGTCGTGGCGGCTTTCGGCCAGCGCGTCCAGCACGGCGCGACGCTCTCTTTCGGACAGTACGCCCGCGAAGGGCGAGGCGGAACGCAGCCGGATCGCGTATTGCGCCGGGGAGGTGAGCGCGTCGAGCACCGCCGCCGGGTCGCCGGCCAGCAGCACCTCCCACCGGTCGAGCCAGGCCCATTCGCTGCCGCCGGGGTGCAGGCGTCGCAGCCGGCGAATGTTGATCTCGGCGGTGGCCAGCACCGCGGCCGGCTGGGCGGTGAGCCGGGCGGCGATGGCCTGGTGCAGCCACAGCTGCTCGAGTTCGAGGCGGGTCAGCACCGGGTGGATCAGCGCCTCCACGTCGGCGCGGCGCACCCTCCGATGCGTGCCGAGGCTGACGTACGGGAGCAGGCCTCGGGCGCAGAGGTCCAGCACTCGCCTCCGCGGGAACCTCAGCAGGATCGCGGCTTCACCAATGGTGAGCAGGTCGCCCGTGCGCATCGTCACATGTGGATGTTGGCGTGGCGACGCCCGGCTTGCAACAACCGAACGGCTATTGACTCTTTCGCTGACCGGTTGGTACCTCGCTGAACAGATACGTCCGATCTTGCAGCAATTCCAGGCTGAGCCGTACGCCGGTAAGCCGCTCGGCCAGCGCAAACGCCGCCGCCGTGGAATCGCCGGACCCCCCGATTCCGGCCTCCGAAACGGTGCTCGCCAGCGAGGCCGCCCGCACTCCTGTACGCCGTTCGGGCGAGGCCGGATCGAGGTCGAGCTGCACGGCCCGGTCGTCCATCAGCAGGAACCGCCCGCTGCCGTCGGCCGCCCGATACAGGCAGATCATCGTGGTTCCGTCCGACAGCGACCGCAGCAGTTCGTCGGCCCGGCCGAGCCCGCCGTTGTCCTCGATGATCAGCGTCCAGTCGTCGTCGAGCCGCGTGACCCCGACGTAGTACTTCTCGATGGCCCCGCGCTGCCCGTCGCCGGCCCCCACCATCTGCTGCCACCCGATGCGCTCGAGTTCCTTGGCTTCCATCCGCTCGAGCACCTGATTCGTCCGCAGCCCCCGCACCCAGACAAAGCAGAAACCTTTGCGCAGATCAGCCACTTCTTCGAACCACGCATAGTCGCCGGCCACCGCATCCCGGACCACGGCAACCTCAGACGGCGACAGCGACCGAGCCGGCGCCGACGAGGACGCGGCAGTAGTCGGCGGCGCACCCGTCCGGGACCCACACCCCGCCAGCATCCCGCCGGCCACCAGAGTCAACAAAGCCCGCCGTCGCACCGAGCCAGTAGATCAAACCCCCGCCACCTCTGTGACCCCGGACCCAATCGCCCCCGGCCAGGTCCGCATAGGACACAAAAAATCCCCCCGGCAACCCGGAGGGATTCGCAAAAGTATCGGTGGAGCCCAGGGGACTTGAACCCCTAACCCCCGCCTTGCAAAGGCGGTGCTCTGCCAGTTGAGCTAGGGCCCCCAGGCACCCGCCCGCTTACCGCAGGTCAGGCGCCGTGGTCGCCTCATGCCAAAGGGCCCGCTCATCGCTGGACGCCTTGACCCTCTTGAAGATAAGGGCAGCCGCCCCCACCACACCAGCCACAATCAGGAGCTTCTTAACCACAACAACCCCCAGACCCCGACGCAACCAAAGCAGCCGCACCAGTAGATCCTAGATTTTGACCCAGACCCCGATGTGGCCGAAGGCCACGAGCAACGCCCCACCGCAACCGGCTCGCCCAGAGCGGGCACCGTAACGCGGGGTTTCCGGGGGCTCGGCCCCCGGAGCAGATATGACGAGCGGCCCAGGTCCGCGGTGTGTGCGGACATGGGCCGCCGCTGCTCGTGGGGCTAGCTGGAATCGAACCAGCGACCTCAGAGTTATCAGCTCTGCGCTCTAACCGACTGAGCTATAGCCCCTCAAGTGCGACACCGAAGGTTACCGCACAGGGCTGGGAGCCACCAAAACGGGGGTGGCTCCCGAACCCTGTACGCGTCGTTCAGTCCCGCTCGGCCAGGGTCAGCTCGACCCCGCCCACCAGGTCGGCGCAAACGTTGTAGATGAACGCGCCCAGCGTCGCCAGCGCGGTGAACAGCACCACGTTGACCGCGCCGATCAGCATCGACGTGCCGATCACACCCCACGCGGTGATCTGGAAGCCGCCGCTGGAGCCGGAGTTCTCGCTGCCGGTGGCGGTCACCAGTTCCTTGAGGCTGGTGTTGACCTCGGTCCAGACGCCCATGGCGTCGAGCGCGAGGTAGAGCACCGAGGTGGCCACGACGACCACGATGAAGAGCACCACAGACACGGCGAACGAGAACTTCATCACGGACCAGGGGTCGATCCGCTTGAGGTTGAGCCGGGCCCGCCGGGGTCCGCGCGCCGCCGCCGACGTGACCGTGGACCGCGCCGACCGGACCGCCTCGGTGACCCGGGCCGCGCCGACCGCGGCCGAGCCGGTGGCCGCGCCTGGGCCGGCTGGTCCGCCGGCCGGACGGGCCGCCTTGGCCGCGCTGCCGGTGTCACCGCCGGGCCGCTGCTGCGGGCCCGTGGTGGTGCCGGGCTTGCTGGCTGCCGACGGCACGCTGACCCGGCCGGAGCTGCTGCCGGGGGCGGCGCCCTTGCCCTTGGTGACGGTGGGCACGCTGGCCGAACCCTTCACGGCCCCTCCGGGCCGCTTCGAGTCGGGGCCGTCCTGGTCGGTGGACGGTTCACCGGGCGGCGGGGCCATCCCCGGCGCCCTGGTGAACTTCGGCGGGGACGGGGCTTCGGCGGGGGCCGCCGCACGAGCCGCGGCTTCGCGTCCGTTCGGGGCGGCGCCGTCCTTCTTGGCCGCCTCGTTCGGAGTCGCTGAGCCTCCCGTGGCCCCCGACTTCGCCTGTGTCTCCGGCATCAACTAGTCCTGTTCGTCAGGCTCGTCGGCATTGCGAGCAAGCGCCACGATGGTTACACCTTCAGGGAGGTCCATCAGCTTGACCCCCATTGTGTTCCGATCCCGCGTGCGCCGTACAGGCTTCACGGGAGTCCGGATGACACCACCATTGCTGGTGATGGCAAATAGTTCATCCTCCGGGTCGATCACGAGTGCGCCCACCAGTCCACCACGACGTTCCGTGATCTTGGCGGTGAGCACGCCCTTGCCGCCCCGGCCCTGCACGGGATACTCCTCGATCGGCGTCCGCTTCGCATACCCACCGTTGGTGGCTACCAACACATCCAAACCCTCCCGCACCACTTCCATGGCCAGGAGTTCGTCGCTGCCGCTGAACCGCATGCCGATGACACCCGAGGTGGCCCGGCCCATAGGACGCAGCGCCTCGTCGGTTGCGTTGAATCGGATCGCCTGAGCGTTCTTGGAGACGAGCAGCAGATCGTTCTCCGGTGCCGCCAGCGTCGCGCCCACCAACTCGTCGTCCTCCCGCAGGTTGATGGCGATGATGCCACCGCTGCGGTTGGAGTCAAATTCCTCGAGCCGGGTCTTCTTCACGAGACCATTCTTGGTGGCGAGCACAAGGTACGGCTCCACCTGGTAATTCGGGATCTGGATGACCTGGGCGATGTGCTCGTCGGGCTGGAACGCGAGCAGGTTCGCGACGTGCTGTCCCTTGGCCACGCGGGCCGCCTCGGGAAGCTCGTACGCCTTGGCCCGGTACACCCGGCCCTTGTTCGTGAAGAACAGGATCCAGTCGTGCGTGGAGATCACGAAGAAGTGCGAGACGATGTCGTCCTGCCGCAGCGTGGCGCCGCTGACGCCCTTGCCGCCGCGCCTCTGCGAGCGGTAGAGGTCGACCTTCGTCCGCTTCGCATAACCGGTCCGTGTGATCGTCACCACAACGTCCTCGCGCGTGATGAGATCCTCCATCGAGACCTCACCGTCGAACGGGATGATCTGCGTGCGCCGCTCGTCGCCGTACTTCTGCACGATCTCGCCGAGTTCGTCGGAGACGATCGCCCGCTGCCGCTCGGGCTTGGCCAGGATGTCCTTGAGGTCGGCGATCTCGATCTCGATCTTCGCCAGCTCGTCGACGATCCGCTGCCGTTCGAGGGCGGCCAGCCGGCGCAACTGCATGTCGAGGATGGCGCCGGCCTGCACCTCGTCGATGTCGAGCAGGTTGATCAGGCCGGTGCGGGCGTCGTCGACGGTCGGCGAGCGCCGGATCAGGGCGATGACCTCGTCGAGCGCGTCGAGCGCCTTGACCAGACCGCGCAGGATGTGTGCGCGCTCCTCGGCCTTCCGCAGGCGGAAGGCCGTACGCCTGCGGATGACCTCCATCTGATGGTCGACGTAGTAGCGGATGAACTGGGCGAGGTTGAGCGTGCGCGGCACGCCGTCGACCAGCGCCAGCATGTTCGCGCCGAACGTCTCCTGCAGCTGGGTGTGCTTGTAGAGGTTGTTGAGCACCACCTTGGCCACGGCGTCCCGCTTGAGGACCAGGATCAGCCGCATTCCCGTACGTCCGGAGGACTCGTCCCGGATGTCGGCGATGCCGGTGAGCTTGCCCTCCTTGACCAGCTCGGCCACGCGTTCGGCCAGGTTGTCCGGGTTGACCTGGTAGGGCAGCTCGGTGACGACCAGCTGCGGCCGGCCGCGCGAGTCCTCCTCCATCTCGACCACGGCGCGCATGCGGATCGAGCCGCGGCCGGTGCGGTACGCGTCCTGGATCGCCTGCTGACCCACGATCAGGCCGTAGGTCGGGAAGTCGGGGCCCTTGACGATCTCGAGCAGCGCCTCGAGCGTCTCGGGCTCGTCGGCCTCGGGGTGGTCGAGCACCCACTGCACGGCGGCCGCGATCTCGCGCAGGTTGTGCGGCGGGATCTTGGTGGCCATGCCGACCGCGATGCCCTCGGAGCCGTTGACCAGCAGGTTGGGGAAGCGCGCGGGCAGGATCGTCGGCTCCTGCGTACGCCCGTCGTAGTTGTCCTGCATGTCGACGGTGTCCTCGTCGATGTCCCGCAGCATCTCCATGGCGAGAGGCGAGAGCTTCGACTCGGTGTACCGCATGGCGGCCGGCGGGTCGTTACCCGGCGAGCCGAAGTTGCCGTTGCCGTCGATCAGCCGATAGCGCAGCGACCAGGGCTGGCCCATGCGCACCAGGGCGTCGTAGATCGACGAGTCGCCGTGCGGGTGGTAGTTGCCCATCACGTCGCCGACGACGCGGGCGCACTTGACGTAGCCGCGGTCGGGCCGGAAGCCCGAGTCGTACATCGCATAGAGGATCTTGCGGTGCACGGGCTTGAGACCGTCGCGGACGTCGGGCAGGGCGCGGCCCACGATCACGCTCATCGCGTAGTCGAGATACGACCGCTGCATCTCGACTTCGAGGCCGACGGGCTCGACCCGCTGGGCCACGCCGCCGATGTCCGGGGCCTCGTCGCCGTCGGGCGCTTCGGGAGTGTCAGTCACTGTTAACCCTTACTCAAGGTAAAACCAGACAGTTACGGCGAAACTACGCATCCTGCTGTGGATAACGCTGTGGAAAGCCCGGCAACGCTGTGGATACAGCGTCGCCGGGCGGCCATCTAGATGTCGAGGAACCGCACGTCCTTGGCGTTGCGCTGGATGAACGAGCGCCTCGCTTCGACGTCCTCACCCATCAGCACGCTGAAGAGCTCGTCGGCCACGGCGGCATCGTCGAGCGTCACTTGGCGTAGCGTCCGGGTGGCCGGGTCCATCGTCGTGTCCCACAGCTCCTGGAAGTTCATCTCGCCGAGACCCTTGAACCGCTGGATGTCGTCCGGCTTCGCGTTCGCCTTCTTCTGCTGACGCAGGGCGATCAGCCCGTCGCGCTCGCGGTCGGAGTACGCGTACTGCGCGTCGTCGCCACGCTTGTTCCACTTGATCTTGTAGAGCGGCGGGGCGGCCAGATAGACGTGGCCCATCTCGACCAGCGGCCGCATGAAGCGGAACAGCAGGGTGAGCAGCAACGTCTGGATGTGCTGGCCGTCGACGTCGGCGTCGGCCATCAGCACGACCTTGTGGTAGCGCAGCTTGGCGGCGTCGAAGTCCTCGTGGATGCCGGTGCCGAGCGCGGTGATCAGCGCCTGGACCTCATTGTTCTTGAGCACCCGGTCGATCCGGGCCTTCTCCACGTTCAAGATCTTGCCGCGGATCGGCAGGATGGCCTGGATGCGGCTGTTGCGACCCTGCTTGGCCGAACCACCGGCCGAGTCACCCTCGACGATGAACAGCTCCGACTCCCGCGGGTCGGTCGACTGGCAGTCGGCCAGCTTGCCCGGCATCGAGCCCGACTCGAGCAGCGACTTGCGCCGGGCCAGCTTGCGCGCCTGCTGCGCGGCGATGCGGGCCCGGGCCGCCTGGTCGGCCTTGGTGATGATCTGCTTGGCCTCGGCCGGGTTGCGGTCGAACCAGTCGGCGAGCTGCTCGTTCGCGACCTTCTGGACGAAGCTCTTCATGTCGGTGTTGCCGAGCTTGGTCTTGGTCTGACCCTCGAACTGCGGGTTGGCCAGGGTGACCGAGATGATCGCGGCCAGACCCTCGCGGATGTCCTCGCCGGAGAGGTTCTGGTCGCCCTTGAGCAGCTTCTTGTCCTTGCCGTACCGGTTGACGACACCGGTCAGCGCGGCCCGGAAGCCCTCCTCGTGCGTGCCACCCTCGTGGGTGTTGATGCGGTTGGCGAAGGTGTAGACCGACTCGCCGTACGACTCGTTCCACTGCATCGCGACCTCGACCGCCATGCGGGCCTCGTTGTCCTCGGCCTGGAACTCGACCACCGTCTTGTGGATCGGGCTCTTGGTGGCGTTGAGGTGGCGCACGAAGTCGGCGATGCCGCCGGCGTACATGAAGGTGACCTTGCGCGGCTCGCCGTTGTCGTCGGTCGACTCGGGCCGCAGATCGGTCAGCTTGATGGTGAGCCCGCGGTTGAGGAACGCCATCTCCTGCAGCCGGCGATAGATCGTCTGCCAGTCGAACTCGACCGTCTCGAAGATCGTCGGGTCGGGCCAGAACTGCACCATGGAGCCGGTGCCCTCGGTGGTCTCGCCCTTCTCGAGCGGCCCCGGCTTGGACGCCGTGTAGTGCTGGCGCCAGACATTGCCGGACTTCTGGATCTCGACGAACATCTTGCGGGAGAGCGCGTTCACGACCGACACGCCGACGCCGTGCAGACCGCCGGAGACCGCGTACGCCTTGCCGTCGAACTTGCCGCCGGCGTGCAGCACGGTCAGCGCGACCTCGACGCCCGGCTTCTTGAGCTTGGGGTGCAGGTCGACCGGGAAGCCACGGCCGTTGTCGGTGACCGAGACACCGCCGTCGGCCAGCAGAACCACGTCGATGGTGTCGCAGTAGCCGGCCAGCGCCTCGTCGACCGCGTTGTCGACGACCTCCCAGACGAGGTGGTGCAGACCGCGTTCGCCGGTGGAGCCGATGTACATGCCAGGACGCTTGCGTACCGCCTCCAGGCCCTCCAGCACGGTGATCGATTCAGCACCGTATTCCTTGTTCTCTGCCACCCTCGGCCACTTTCTCGTGATGAGGCCCGGACGGGCCCCCGCACGGGGTAAGCGGGCGCGCGGCGGGCGGCGGCACGCAAGGTGATCCACAGGCGACAACCCGCGGGGAGGAGCGAGCGGACCACCGGTGGAACCGTGCACGCCGGTCGCCGCGGCAGGCCCGCGGATCGTGATCGGCTGGAAAAACCGCGCAGCGTGACGACGCAAGTCCGTTTCGTCCTTGACAGGCCCGAACCGTGACCGTCACGCAGAGGTTTTCCCGGTCTCCATCGATTCTACTCCGCCGAATCGAGTTGGCGAGGGTACGGCACCCCTTCCGGGTGCCTGAGATTGCCACAGACGCGTCGAGGGTCGCTCCCGCGTCTCCCCCTACACGGAACGGGGGCCCCGCGCAATGGCAAGTGATCCGGCGGCCCGCCACCGGGGCGCGCCTTCCACCGGTCGCCGCCACGCACTGCGACACTGCCTCCCAGTGGCTGGGGTTTGTGTCGTAACCTCTGCCCGCGCGGGCCGGTAGTGGCCGGAAAGCCGCGACGCAGGTCGAGGAGGGGTGGCCCCCACATGGCGCACGACAAGGGGCTGGACAACGTCGCGGTCCACTGGCCGCGGACGAATCAGTACTACGACCCGGTGGCTCCCGCCGAGTTCGTCGACTTCGGGGCGATCGCCGACGCGCCCGAGATCGCCGCGCCCACCGGAGCGTTGGCGCTGCACATCGCCAAGACGGGCACGGTGCGCGCCACGGCGTACACGGAACTGGTTGATCTTCTGTTGGGTCTCGACGGCGTCCTCTATGCCACCGACGCCGCGGCCGAGGACGAGGACCCGGTGATCGACCCGGACGGCTGCGCCTGGATCGCCGGCGGTCTCGAGCGTTTCGTCGAAGGCCACGAAAGGCACGGCGACCTGGTCACCTTCGACACGGTGGCGCAGGTCATGCGGGACGCGGTCGCCGCCGGCCGGCTCGCCGAGCAGCAGCTCCGGTGGCTCGACCATCGCCTGTCCGCCCTGCGCGACGAAGCCGGCAACGCCCCGCACTGGACTTTCGCCCGCTCCGAGCTGGCGATCCTGGCCGGCTTCTACCGCCGCTGCGCCGAACGAGGGTTTGCCGTTTTTGCGGACTATTAAGAGCGTCCAGATCAAGGTCAAGGGCTGGAGGTCGTAGCGGGGTGGTGGGTACAGACCGTCGCTCACGCCGAGGGCCCGGGCGGGCCGAGCTGGCCGCTGACGCGTGACCCACCCGGGCGACCTGCGTAAATGGTGACGCCCAAAACCCGGTCGCCGGCGTTCGATCAGCCGTAGGTGTCGCGGGGGCCCCGGCCCTGCACGCGGCGGGGTCCCTTGGCCCACGACGGCGCGGCCGGGCCGTGGATGTTGAGCTTGGTGACGACGTTGTGGCCGACCTCGACCGCGATGCTGCGCAGCAGCTTGGCCGCGAGCATGCGCAGCTGGGTGGCCCAGGCGGTCGACTCGGCCTCGACGGTCAGCACACCGGCGTCCAGTTTGATCGGGCGGCTGTGCTTGGCAATGTCGGGACCGACGACCTTCTCCCAGGCGCCGAAGACCGTGGCCTCGGCCCGGGGGCGCTCCCAGCCGCGTGCCTTCATCAGCCGTTGCAGCATGTCGCCGAACAGGGCGGGGTCGCGCGGGTCGGGCCCGGGCCCCGAATAGCCGCGCAGCCGCTTGCCCGAGCCCTCACCCGAGCCGCCGGAGCGCCGCCGGGGGTTGCGCGCGGCCTCCCGGCGCTTCGCCAGGGCGGCATCGAGCACGGCCCGCGCCAACTGCGGCCCGGAGCCCTCAGCGCCCTCCTGAGCCTCCGAGACGGCCTCTCCCCCGGCGGGACCATGGTCGACTGCCGGGGAAGGCTCTGCGGGCTTCTCATCGCGATCTCGGGCGCCCTCGGCCGCGTACCAGCCGTCGTCGGCCGCGCCCAGCACCTCGCGGGCCAGACCGTCGGGGTCGTCCTGTGGATAAAACCGTTCCGCTGTGGACGGGGCGTCGGGGCGGTCACCGCGGGCGCGCGGCGGGCGCTGCTCGCGGACGAGGTCTTCGCGCAGACCGCGGGACAGGTCGGCGTTGCGCTCGCGGGCCAGGCCCTGGTGGCGTTCGCGCACGAGTTCGTCGTGACGCTCGCGGTCGTTGTCGCTAGGCACGGGTCACCGATCCGGTCGTCACGTCGAAGCGGGCGCCGCGCAGGGCGGCCGGCACGTCCTCGGGCACGGCACACGTCACCAGCAGCTGAGCGGCGTCGGACACCAGCGCGGCCAGCCGCTCGCGCCGCCCACCGTCGAGCTCGGCGAACACGTCGTCGAGCACCAGCACCGGCTCGATGCCGTCCGAACGCAGCAGATCGTACGCGGCCAGACGCAGCGCCAGCGCGAACGACCAGGACTCGCCGTGGCTGGCGTAACCCTTGGCCGGCAGGTCGCCCAGAGCCAGGGTCAGGTCGTCGCGGTGCGGGCCGACCAGGGTCGTGCCCCGCTCGATCTCGGCCGGGCGCCTCTCCTGCAGCGAGTCGAGAAGGGCCTGCTCGAGGGCCGGGCGGTCCGGCGTGAGGCCGTCGCCGAGCCGGGACGCGTACGCGATGGCCGCCGCGGTCCGGCCGGCCGCGACCGCGTCGTACGCCTTGGTCAGGTGCGGACCCAGGGACGCGGCAAGCTCGAGCCGGCCGGCCAGCAGCTCGGCGCCGTGATGGGCGAGGTGCTGATCCCAGACTGCGAGGGTGGAGAGATCCTGACCACGGTTGCCACCGACCTTGCGGGTCAGATACGCCGTACGCAACAGGGCGTTGCGCTGCTTGACGACGCGGTCGTAGTCGGAGCGCACACCGGCGTAGCGGGGCTGCCGGGCGACCAGGAGATCGTCGAGGTAGCGGCGCCGCTCGGACGGATCACCGCGTACGAGCTCCAGGTCCTCTGGGGCGAAGAGCACCATGCGCAGCGCGCCCAGCACCTCGCGGGGGCGGCGCACCGGCGAACGGTTGAGCCGGGCCCGGTTCGCCTTGCCGGGAACGATCTCGAGCTCGACGAGCAGCTCACGTCCCTCGTGGACGATCGCGCACCGGATCACGGCCGACGCCGCGCCCGCCCGCACCAGCGGAGCGTCGGTGGCCACCCGGTGACTGTCCAGAGTGGCCACATAACCCAGCGCTTCGATCAGGTTGGTCTTGCCCATGCCGTTCTGACCGACCAGCACGGACACGCCGGGCTCGAGATCAACCGCCACCCGCTCGTAGGAACGGAAGTCGGCCAGCTCGACCCGGCGTACGTACACGTGTGCCTCAGCGCTTGACGGCGTGGCCGCCGAACTGCTGACGGAGTGCCGCCACAGCCTTCATCGCGGGCGAGTCATCCTGACGCGACTCGAACCGGTTGAAGATCGAGGCAGCTAGGACGTGAGCGGGCACGGCGAGGCGGATCGCCTCGTCGACGGTCCAGCGGCCCTCGCCGGTGTCGTCGACGTAGCCCTTGAGGCCGGACAGCGTCGGGTCCTCGTCGAGCGCCCGGTCGAGCAGGTCGAGCAGCCACGACTTGACGACGGAACCCTCACGCCAGCTCTTGATCACGGCGGGCACGTTGTGGACGAGCTCGGACGCGATGAGGATCTCGTAACCCTCGCCGTACGCCTGCATCATCCCGTACTCGATGCCGTTGTGGATCATCTTGGCGTAGTGGCCGGCGCCGTGCGTGCCGGCGTGCGCGAAGCCGAACTCGCCGGCCGGCTTGAGCGCGTCGAAGATCGGCTGCACCTTGGCGACGTCCTCCGCGTCACCGCCGACCATCAGGGCGTACCCGTTGTCCTTGCCCCAGATGCCGCCGGAGACGCCGACGTCCAGGTACTTGATGCCCTTGGGCTTGAGGCGCTCGGCCCGCGGCCCGTCGTCGGTGAACTTGGAGTTGCCGCCGTCGACGATGATGTCGCCCGGCTCGAGCAGCCCGGCGAGCTCGGTGATGGCGTCTTCGGTGATCTGGCCGGCCGGGACCATGGTCCAGATGACTCGCGGAGCGGCGAGCTTCGAAACCAGTTCGGCCAGGTTGGCCACGTCGCTGTTCTCCGGGTGGTGGTCGTAGCCGACCACCTCGTGTCCGGCTGCGCGGATCCGGTCGCGCAT
This sequence comes from Actinoplanes sp. NPDC021490, assembly GCF_055562135.1. NCBI lineage: Bacteria > Bacillati > Actinomycetota > Actinomycetes > Micromonosporales > Micromonosporaceae > Actinoplanes > Actinoplanes sp. NPDC021490. The sequence goes on along the minus strand of NZ_JBVHFW010000011.1, from coordinate 186,424 downwards.
GTTCCCACCCATTCGGCCGAGACCGATGAGGCCGAGCTGCATGGTGTCCCCCTAGATGAGCGTTGCTTTCCTGCCCGTTGAAGATTATTCAGGGCGTTGGAGACCAAAGCGGTGACATGTGGCAGATCGCCGGTCAAGGTAGGCCCTGAACAACCTTCAGTATCAGCGGGTTACCCGGATCGGCATGATCAGATAGCGGTAACCGGGCACGATTTCGCCGTTTTCGGATGCGGGGGAGATCACAGCGGGCTTGAATGCGTCGACGAACGAGAAGAGCGCGTTGGGGGCGCCGAGGTTCTGCAGACCGTCGATCAGGTACTGCGGGTTGAAGCCGATGGTCAGCGGCTCGCCGGTGAACGTGGCCTCCATGGCCTCGCTGGCCCGGGCCTCTTCGGTCCCACCGGCCTCGACGACCAGACCGTCCTCACTGAAGCTCAGCAGCACCGGGGTGGTGCGCTCGGCGACCAGCGCGACACGGCGGACGACCTCGACGAGGGCGGCCACACCGATCTGGGCCTGCGCGTTGCTGCTGGCCGGGAAGAGCGAGCGGACCGGCGGGTAGTTCGCGCCGTCGAGCAGCCGGCTCGTCGTGCGGCGGGTGCCACCGGCGAAACCGATCATGCCCTCGCCCGCATTGCCTTGAGCGAGCGCGAGCACGACGGAACCGCCGAGCGGGCCGAGGGTCTTGGCGGTGTCGTTGAGCGTCTTGGCCGGGACGAGCGCGTTGAGGCTGATCTCCGGGTCGTCCGGGTTCCACTCCATCTCGCGCATGGCCAGGCGGTAGCGGTCGGTGGCCAGCATCGCCATGCTCGACCCGTTGAGCTCGATGCGCACACCGGTCATCATCGGCAGCGTCTCGTCACGCCCGGCGGCGATGGCCACCTGGGCGACGGCGGCGGCGAAGGCGGCCGCGTCGACCGTGCCGGCGCTCGAGGGCATCTCGGGCAGGCTCGGGTAGTCCTCGACCGGCATCGTCGGCAGGGTGAAGCGGGCGCTGCCGCAGACCAGCTCGAGATGCGCCCCGACGGCGGCGATGTCCACCGGCTTGGCCGGCAGCGCCTTGGTGATCTCGGCGAGCAGCCGGCCGGACACGAGGGCGGCGCCGTCGGCGTCGGCCTGCACGTCGACGGTGACCTGGCTGGAGACCTCGTAGTCGAAGCCGGAGACCTGAAGGCGGCTGTCGGTGACGCGCAGCATGACGCCGGCGAGCACCGGCACCGACGGCCGGCTGGGCAGGCTCTTCGCCGTCCACGCCACGGCGTCGGCGAGTGCGTCTCGCTCCACCCGGAACTTCATGCTGTCCTCCGCGTCGCTTTCTGTCGGGGCGTCGTCGACCCCCACGAACCTTATTCGTCGAGCCGATCAGGGCCTAATCAGTGTCGTCCACCATGGTGACCGGCTGCGACCCGCCCCGGTGGGTCGCAGTGTGCCAGTCGTCGGGACCGAGGTTCCCGTACGCCGGTCGTGTCGCTCGGCAGTGCTCGTCAGTCGTCGGCTGACATCCGTCCTTCGTCGCGTCTTCAGTTGCTCGCTTGCCCCGTGGGTTGCTCTGGCCCATGACTTGCTCGGCTTCACGACGTGCTCGGTCTCATGGCTTGCTCGAGCTTCACGACTTGCTCGAGCTTCACGACTTGCTCGAGCTTCACGACTTGCTCGGTCTCATGACTTGCTCCGGGCTCGGGCTCATCGACCGCCTGAACCACCTCTGGACCTCGGTGAGCTCTTGAGGAGCCGGAGCACCGGCGAGCCGTCAGGCAACCATCCACAAGTTCCACAACGCCGTTGATTGCTTTTAGTTTTCTCCTAGAGAGATAACAGTCGTCTTCATCGGTCCTGTGCATAGTGTGGAGAACTCGAGTTTCTGCAGGTCACAGGGTTATCCACCGGTGATTCACATGTGGGCAACCAGGGTACAAACCCCCGTCCGCGTCCACAGGCACCGAGCCGAACGACGGTTGTCCACCGTTATCCACCGGCTATCCACCGGATATCCACGGGTTTTGTACCCAGGTCTGTGGACAACGTCGGTACGCCAACGGCCCGTCGTCCCCAGAGTCTTCAACAGGAAATCCACACGCGTCCACAGGCGGTGGAAACTCAGATGACTCTCTGTGTTTGTCCACATCGATTTCCCCAGGCCTTGTCCACATCTGTGGGGAGCGAAGCGACCCGTTGTCCACCGCTGGGGATAAACCCCTGTGAACGCCTGTGGATTGGTGTGGACAACGTTGGCACGAAGCCGTCTCGTCCCACCGTTGACAAACTACGGTTGGGGATGAGCGGCGTCGGGGGCGATCTCCGGGCGGAACAGCCGGCATTTCGGAGCCATCGACCGCCGGCCCCTGTGGAGAACTCCGCTTCGTGAGCACGGCCGTTACCCACAGCCTGTGGACAAATGCTGAGGAATTCGGAGAATTACCGCTTACGGGCGACCGCTGACCCTGTGGATAACCTCCCGGCACCTGGGGACAACGCTCCGCTCAGCTCTTGTCACGGCGAGCGAAACCCGCAGCTCTGACCGCCGGTCCCGACACAGAACGGCCGCCCCCGCCAAGCCCCGCTGTTCGTCTGTGGACAACCGAGCCGGCCCACCCCCAGGCCGGCTGCACACAGCCCGCGACAGAACCTCGGGCCCCTGGCACGAAGCTCTTTCCACAGTTGTCCACAGCCTTCTGACCAGGCGGTTCGAGGTCGTGCAACGGCATAGTCGGCGGTTATACACAGCCTGTCCGGCCTCCAGTTCGATGAGCCCGCAGCTGTGCACAGGGCCGTCACGGCCGACTCGACAGCCCCGGAATCGCGAGCCGTTGGTCGTGCACAGCCCCCGGCATCCCTCGCTCTCGCAGCGGCCCAGTTCGCCGAGCTGCCGGTTGTGTACAACGCCGGGCCCGGTTGCGTCGGCAGCTGCCTAGCGCGTGGAGCGGCCGATTGTGCACAACGCCCGGGCCCGGTTGAACCGGCAGCTGCCTAGCGCGTGGAGCGGGTGCTTGTGCGCACCGCCTGGTCAGCCAGCTCATACGGCGGCCGAGTTGTTGAGCTGCCGGGTGTGGACAACGTCGGGCCGGCTTGCGCCAGCAACTGCTCGCTGGCGGTTGTGCACAACGTTCCAGCGTTGGCGACGAGACTGGCCCGGATGGCGAGCCGGACTTATCCACAGCGTTCGACACTGTCGTGCTGGCAGGGGCCTAGTTCGTGCGGCTGCTGGCTGACCGCGGGCACCTACCGCCGGACTTCTTCCCCGGTCCGCCGCACGCCTGGTCGACGCCCGGGTGACGTGACATCGCCGGCCGACGTGCGGGCGGTTGTGCCTAACGTCTACTCCGTCGGGTCCGCAGCCGCGTAGTTCCTTGAGCCGACGGACAACGTCGTTGACGACGAGGGCCACATCGAGGTTGCCTGTGGGATTGACGCCGACGGTGACGCCCGACGTTCGGTCCACACGTGTCCGGAGCCGCGCAGTTCGTTTAGCCGACGTCGTTGACGACTAGGGCAACTCGAGGTTGCCTGGGGGCTTGAGGCCGGCGGCTACTCCCGACGTTCAGGCCATTTGTGCCCTGAGCTGCCTGTTCGTCGAGCCGACGGCTGTGGATAACGTTCGGTGCTGTCGTACGCGGAGCTGCGAGCAGCGCAGTGGCGCCCACGATCATCACGGGCCGGTCTGTACTCGACCTCGGCGGGCCGCCAGTTGTACACAGGCCCCGTCCTGCCGGTGACGAACTCGGTAAACCGCCGCCCACGTCGCGACGGGCGCGGCTAAGCCTGTTCCGGCCTCGGGGTTTGCGCTGAACAGATCAGCGACCGTCGCCGTTGGAGCTGCGGCTGTGTCTGGACTTCACGAGCATCGGACCGCCGGCGAGGCCGCATCGCCGTGAGGGTTGTGGACAACTCGGGTACGAGCGGCGTCGAGTCATGAGTTGTGTGCGGTTGGCAATGCCCGGAGGTGGGCCGGCCGCGGCTGTGGGGCCGGGCCGCCGGAAGCGGGGAACGGCCCGGAGTACGACGGCCCGGTTCCCAGCGGCGGGAACGGGCCGGGTGCGGTTGTCAGCTACGCACCCGCGTACTGGAAAAGGCTCTAGGTGTTCTGTTTGATGCGGTTGGTCAGTTCGGCGATCTGGTTGTAAAGGGAGCGCCGCTCGGCCATGTGCTGGCGGATCTTGCGGTCGGCGTGCATGACCGTGGTGTGGTCGCGGCCGCCGAAAGCCTGGCCGATTCGTGGGAGGGAGAGTTCGGTGAGTTCGCGGCAGAGATACATGGCGACCTGGCGGGCATTGACGAGCACGCGCGAGCGGGAATGGCCGCGCAGGTCCTCGAGGGAGACGCCGAAATAGTCGGCCGTGGAGACCATGATCTGGTCGGCGGTGATTTCCGGGCCGGCGCCGTCGGGCATGAAGTCGCGCAGCACCTCTTCGGCCAGCGAAAGCTGCACCGGGGAACGCGTGAGGCTGGCGAAGGCGGTGACCCGGATGAGGGCGCCCTCGAGTTCGCGGATCGAGTTGGAGACACGCGACGCGATGAATTCGAGGACGTCGTCGGGCGCGTACATGCGCTCCTGCGCGGCCTTCTTCTGGAGGATCGCGATACGCGTCTCGAGGTCGGGCGGCTGGATGTCGGCCAGCAGGCCCCACTCGAAGCGGGTGCGCATGCGGTCTTCCAAAGTGGCCAGTTGGCGCGGCGAGCGGTCCGAGCTGATGACGATCTGCTTGTTCGCGTTGTGCAGGGTGTTGAAGGTGTGGAAGAACTCTTCCTGCGTCCGCTCGCGATTTTCCAGGAATTGGATGTCGTCGATCAGCAGGATGTCGACGTCCCGGTAACGCCGCTGGAATGCCTGGGTCTTGTCGTCGCGCAGGCTGTTGATGAAGTCGTTGGTGAATTCCTCGGTGGAGACGTAACGGACACTTCGCGCATGACCGAGGGTGGTCGCGTAGTGGCCGATCGCATGCAGCAGATGCGTCTTGCCGAGGCCGGAACTGCCATAAATGAACAGCGGGTTGTACGCCTTCGCAGGCGACTCGGCCACGGCGACGGAAGCGGCATGCGCGAAGCGGTTGGACGAGCCGATGACGAACGTCTCGAACATGTACTTCGGGTTGAGGCGATTGCCGTCGTTGGTGCCGCGCGGATTGCTCGACGGGCGGATGTCGTGCGGCGAGCGCCCGGGGCCGTTGTCGCCGCCGCGCATCTGCAGGGTGTCGTCGCGCGGGTCGCTGCCGCCGCCGTAGGGCGACTGGTGCTCGTCGGTGCGGCGCTGGTTGTCCCGCAACTGGGACTGATCGGATGCCATCCGATGCACCGGCGCATCGTTGGATTCATTCTTTTCAGTGACATGCGCCACTGGAGCGCCGCCGCGGCTCATCGGGGCCGGCGACGGGGGCATCGGGTCGCCGAAGAGCGCCTCCTGGCCACCGCGCGCGGCCGGAACGTTCCGGGGATAGCTGGAGCGCTGCGCCGAGCCGGGAGGAAAGGAGTCGTAGGGCGGCGGTTCGGGCTGGCGGGGCGCCTCGGCGTAGTGCCGGGGCTGCGACTCGGCGGCCTCGTCGGGCGGCGGTTCGACCGGGGTGCCATAGACGGTGCCGGGCAGACCGGTGCCGTCCTCCGGAGGCTTGACCGTTACCGCGACCTGTATGGGGCGGTTCAGCCGCCGGCTCAGCGTCTCGGTGATCGCGGGGCGCAGGCGCGACTCGATGACATCGCGCGTGAAGGCGTCGGGCACGGCCAGCAGCGCGGTGTCCTCGACAATGGCGCGCAGCTGCGTCAGCTGCAGATAGGCACGCTGCTGACGCGACGAGATCTCGTCGGCCAGTTCATCCAGCGTCGCCTTCCACACACCGCCCAGGTCGACCTGATCGGCCACCGCCGCGCCACCCCCATCGCCACCGACCCCCGGTGGACCTTGTCCGGCACATCGCCTTGCCGCCGTCACCCTCCCGGCGTTCGACAGCTCCCCCAACTCAGCACCACATTTAACGTGCTGAAGACGCTCGGCGCCACCGGCTGTCCACAGGTTATCCACAACCTGTGCACCGCTCGGCGGACGTTCCCCGGCCGGATGGTCGGTAGACGATCCGGAGCCTGTACGGCGCGGTTGTACAGGCTCACCGCCTTCCCCGGACCGTCACGGCCACACCGAAGTGCGGATCCCGCCGAGATTTTCCGAGGTTCACCGAGGCGAACGATTTACCTGCTTGTCGGGTTTTGGCCGACTCGTCGTGGTATGCGGGCAGCGCTGATGACCAGCAAACGGGCACGCTAACAGCGATCTCGCCGAAGCATCAACTCTGCCATCGGCCGGCAAGCGCCCGACTGCGGGAAAAGATTCACTACCTGTGTAGAAAGACCGTCCAGGTGACCGGGCTATCGTCAAGACGGCGTGCCGGGACAGGATATGGTTGACCGGCGTGGTCGCCCTGCGTAGGGTCGAGCGGTTGCTCCGCCGCGCTCTGCTAAAGTGGCGTCTTGCAGCTTTGATGCCCCCCTGGACGTTGTAGGAAGACGGAGTTTTGACGTGAGCAAGCGCACCTACCAGCCGAACAACCGCCGGCGTGCCAAGACCCACGGCTTCCGGCTGCGCATGCGCACCCGTGCCGGTCGCGCCATCCTGTCCTCCCGCCGCACTAAGGGCCGCGACAAGCTGTCGGCCTGAGCCGGCTGCTGTCGGGCCGGAATGCCCAGGTAGTCGTGCTGGCCGCGGCCCAGCGACTGCGGCGTAGCGCCGACTTCGCCGCAGCAATTCGCGGCGGTCGACGAGTCGGCCGGGGCACGGTTGTCGTTCATCTGCTTCTCGAGGAGCCGGTGCAAGCCTCCACGGCGCGCGCCGGCTTCGTCGTATCCAAAGCCGTCGGCAACGCCGTGATCCGTAATCAGGTCAAGCGTCGTCTTCGGCATCTGGTGCGCCCGGTGCTCGGCGAGCTGCCCGACGGTTCGATGCTGGTCGTCCGGGCCCTTCCCGCCGCGGCCGACGCCTCGTACGCCACTCTCGGCACCGACCTGGAGGCCGCGGTCGCGTCGGCTCGCAAGCCCCGGCGGCCGCGATGAGCCTGCTTGCCCGTGTGCTGACCGCGATGGTGGTCGCGTACCGTCGTTATCTGAGTCCGGTGCTGCCGGCCCGCTGTCGGTTCTATCCCTCGTGCAGCGCGTACGCCCTGGAGGCGCTGACGCGTCACGGCGCTGTGAAGGGGACAGCTCTGACGGTCTGGCGGCTCCTGCGCTGCCACCCCTTCCACCCTGGCGGGTACGACCCGGTACCTGACCCGATCCGTCACCGTCCTGCCGATGTGACTGGAGCCTGAATGAGTCTCGACTGGATCTACTACGCCATTTCGTGGATCCTTCTGCGCTGGCATGCCCTCTGGGACTTCATCGGCGTGCCCGACGGCCGGTTCATCGGCTCGAACTGGTCCTGGATCCTGGCGATCGTCTTCCTCGTGGTGACGGTCCGGGTCATCCTCTTCCCCGTCTTCGTCAAGCAGATCAAGAGCCAGCGGGCCATGCAGGCGCTGCAGCCCAAGGTCAAGGAGCTGCAGGAGAAGCACAAGGGTGACCGGGAGACGCTCCAGAAAGAAATGATGGAGCTGTACCGGACGGAGAAGGCCAACCCCCTCATGGGCTGCCTTCCGATGTTCCTGCAGATTCCCGTCTTCCTCGGCCTCTTTCACACACTGCGCCGCCTCAACCCCGACAACCAGGGCAAGACCCTGTACGGGTGGACCGTCGAGCAGTTCGAGAGTGCCACCCACGCGTCGCTGTTCACCGCGCCGCTCGCGGGCAAGTTCGGCTCCACCGCCGAAGAACTCAACGCGCTGCAGGCCAACGGCACCACGGTCAAGATCATCGCCGGCATCCTGGTGCTGGTCATGATGGCGACGACGTACCTGACCAGCCGTCAGATGATCCTCAAGACCGGCTGGGCCGAGGACCCGCAGCAGAAGATGATCCAGCGCCTGATGCTCTACGGCATCCCGGCCTCGCTGCTCATCTCCGGCGCGCTCTTCCCCATCGGTGTGATCATCTACTGGGTCACGAACAACCTGTTCACCCTGGGCCAGCAGCAGTGGGTGCTGCGCAAGTTCCCGCCGCCGCCGATGGCCGGCCGGGCCGGTTCGTCGCCGGCCCGCCCGTCCGGCCCGCCGGTCAAGAAGCCCGCAGCCGGCGGCAACGCCCCCAAGAGCCCGGTGCAGTCCGGCCGCAGCGGTGGCCTGTTCGGCCGTAACAAGCCGGCCCCCGAGCCGGAGACGCCGGTGATCGACACCAAGGCGCTCGCCCCCAAGCCCGGTGCCAAACCGGTGAATCCCAAGCGGGGCGGCCGACCGGCGAGCAAACCCAAGGGATGATCGCGGCTCGGGTGTCGTCATTGCTATGCGGCGCCCGAGCGCTCCCCTTGCCTATACCTCCCCCCGGCCCGGCACACCGCTCCCGGCGCCGAGGGAAACAGCGGACCGCGCAGGTCCGGACCGATTAATACGGAGATGAGACCGTGACCGACACCGACACGCCCGAATCGTCAGTCTCCGACGAGGCATCGTCCACGCCGGAGGAGACGAAGGCGTCCGAGAGCGTCGCCTCCGACGGCGACCTGTTCCGCCAAAGCGAGATCGCCGCCGACTACATCGAGGGCCTGCTCGACATCCTCGACTACGACGGCGACATCGACGAGCTCGTGTCGGCGGGCCGCCCGATGGTCGAGGTGGTCGGTGGCCGGCTGCAGCCGCTGGTCGGCCAGCGGGGCGCCACGCTCGAGGCGCTGCAGGAACTGACCCGCCTGGCGATCTTCCGGCAGACCGGTTCGCCCTCGCGCCTGCTGCTCGACATCGGCGGCTACCGGGCGTCGCGCCGCAAGGAGCTGGCCGCGGTTGCCCGCAACGCGGTCGAGAAGGTCAAGGAGCACGGCGACCCCGTACGCCTCGAGCCGATGTCGGCGTTCGAGCGTAAGTGCGTGCACGACGTGGTCAACGCGATCACCGGCGTACAGAGCGAGTCGGAGGGCGTCGAGCCCAACCGTCGCATCGTGGTGCGCGCGGCGGACTGACATGACCAACCCACGCCACGGCGCGGGAGACGCCGGCCCGGGTGAGGAATCGCCCGGGCCGCAGTCTTTTCCAACCCGTCGTCCCGTACGTCGTCCGATCGCCTTTCCGGGCAAGGCGCGATCCGCTGGTCGTCCGTCTCCGGCAGCGCCGCCCGCTTCTGCCGAGCCCTTCGTCCCGCCCGCATCTGCACTTTCTGACCCGCCGGTTGCCCCAACGGTGGACTCCGGTGCCGACGCGGAGCCCCCAGCCGAGATCGCGGACGTGGCGGTCGAGGTTTTCGGGGACCGCTTCGGGCTGGCGGTGGACTATGCGCGCCTTCTCGTCACCGACGGCGTGGTGCGCGGACTGATCGGGCCTCGGGAGGCGCCCCGCATCTGGGACCGTCACCTGGTCAATTGCGCCGTGCTGTCCGAGATGATCCCTATCGGCGCTTCGGTGGTCGATGTCGGTTCTGGTGCCGGTTTGCCCGGTATCGTGCTGGCAGTGGCCCGGCCGGATCTACGCATCACCCTGGTCGAACCACTGGCACGACGCACCGCGTTCCTGTCGGAGGCGGTGACCGCACTCGGCCTCGAGTCGACCGTCACGGTCGTCCGGGGCCGCGCCGAGGACGTCGTCGACGGACCCCCCGCCGGCGCCGATGTCGTCACGGCGCGGGCGGTCGCCCCGCTCGATCGGTTGGCCGGTTGGTGCCTGCCGCTGGCCCGGGTCGGCGGAAGGCTCCTGGCGCTCAAGGGCGCCTCGGCCGCCGAGGAAGCGGCGGAGCATCGGAGTGCGGTGGCTGCCCTGGGCGGCTCCGAACCGGTTCTCCGGCTGTGTGGCGAGGGTCTGATCGACCCGCCCACGACAGTGCTCGAAGTCGTCGTGCTGTCGAGGCCGAAGCCGTCCACCCGGGCGGCCGGCCCGGGACGCGACACGGCCGGACGGCCGGGCAGGCGCGCTCCCGGGCGAGGAGGATCGCGGAGGGGTTAGATGTCGAGGCGGGGCGCGCGAAAGCGGAACGCAAGAGCAAGGCGTCCCGACCAGGGCACCCCGGGCGGTGGTCCTCGTCCCGCCCTCGACAGCCCATCTCCCGGCGACGCCGGCAGTGTGACGATGCCTCGCTTCCAGTCGGAGGCGGACGGCCGGCCGGCAGGTGCTGGGGCGGCCGACCGAAGCGCGAGCGCTACGGATGGCACGCGTTCCTCTGTCGGTGAGCCGAATTCGAATGCTTCCGAGGCGGCCGGTCGTGAGCCACGGGCGCGTGAGGATCGGGTTCGGCATCGGGGCGCTGAGGGCGAAGGCGGAACGCTCGCTCGCTCCGGTGCGCGCCAGGCCGGAAGGCGCGACGCCCGGTCGTCACCTGTCGCTGATGTCCGCTCTCCCGTTTCGGGCGATGATCCCCGGCTACGTGACGCTGAGCCTTCTCATCCGGGCGAGTCTCGGTCCTCTCGCTTGCAGGACACCCGCGATGCTCAGTCGTCCCGCGTGCCCGATGCTCAGCCGTCCCCGCTGCGAGGCGATGTGCGAGACGCTCGGCCGTCCGCGGTCCACCTCGTCCGTGACGCTCAGCCCTCCGACGTACGCGATGCTCAGGCGTCTCCCGTGCACAAGTTCCACGGCGCTCAACTGTCCGCGGTGAACGACGTCTACGGCGCTCAGCCCTTCCGCGCGCACGACGCTCAGGTGTCTCGACTCGACGATGCCGACGACTCTCAACCCTCGGGCGACGCTCGTTCCTTCCTGGTGCCGGGCGATGGCGATTCTCGGCCTGCCTACCCGGGCGACGATGGTCCTTCGCGCCTGCACGACCCGCGTGATTTTCGACCGGGGGTGATGCGTGACCCTGATCCGCAGTCCTCCGGGCTGTATGAGGGTCGCGCGCCTGCTGCTCGTTCGTCCACGGGGCGCAACGACGGCTCGCATGGTGCTCGCTCCAGCGGTCCCGGTATGCGCGAGGTCGAAGACGACTCACCCGTGGGAACGCGCGGCCGGGACGATGAGCCTTCAGCGCCCGACTCGGGGCTTGACGGCGACGAATCCGGCGGGCGGAGGCGAGGGCGGGCCGGCGCCGGTGAACCGTCGTCGCGTGAAGCTGCGAAGTCGGCGTTGATGCGGTTGTCGCGGGCTTTTCGGCGTACGGGAAAAGGGTCTGGAGCGGCCGCGTCAAAGCCGCCCATCGTGGTCAAGGGACCGATCGAGGTCGTGGTGGTTTGGCCGCATTCCATCGACCCGAAGATTGCTGAGAGTGAGGTTGCCGACGCTGGGGCGGAAGTGGCTTCGGAGGCCGTGGTGATCGAGTCGCTTGGGGAGGCGGAAGTGTCTACGATGCACTCGCCTCATCAGGCGGTTGGCCATGGCGAGGCTCGGCCGACGGCCGTAGGCTGGCCGGGCGTCGATAGTGTGGACCGGTCTTCTGCCGCCGGAACGCACGTGTCGCCGACCGACCCGTTCCTCACTAACAGGGATAAAACGGTGCATGAGTACGGTGTTTCACGTGAAACCAAGTCATCTCTCGGCAGCGATCGCGCATCGGGGGTAGGCATGGGCGGTCATAGTGGCGCATTCAACACCGGGGAACAGGGCGTGCCATCGCCTCGTATGAGTGGCAATTATCCCGGCGGGGGCCAGATCTACGGCTCGCCCGCGCAGCAACCCACTACCGGTGAGCCGCGCCGATCGGCGCCCGCTCCCCGATCGAGTCCGCCGGCGCGGACCCCGTCAGCGTCGCCCATATCGGCGGCACCAGTGTCCGCTTCACCCGTTTCTGGTACTCCTAAGGCTCCCGTCGAGCCCCCATTGGGGCCGGACGAACACGTTTCACGTGAAACGCCGAGCCGGGATGAAGACGATCCGCCCTTGGCCATGGAAGCGTTGCGAGCTGTGCAGATCCTCAACCCGAGCGGCGAGATTACGATGCCGCGTCCGGACCACCCGAGGGTGCTCTGCGTCGCGAACCAGAAGGGCGGCGTCGGCAAGACCACCACGACGGTGAACCTTGCCGTAGCGCTGGCACTGCATGGCAATCGGGTTCTCGTCGTCGATCTCGACCCGCAGGGCAACGCGTCGACCGGCCTCAACGTGCCGCACCACGCCGGCGTGCCCGACGTGTACGACTGCCTGATCGACAACGTCCCGCTGTCGGAGGTTGCGCAGGCGGTCGAGGGCATTCCGAACCTGTGGTGCGTACCGGCAACGATCGACCTGGCTGGTGCGGAGATCGAGCTCGTCTCGGTGGTCGCGCGCGAGTCCCGGCTGGCCCGGGCCATCTCGGCGCACCCGGAGCAGTTCGACTACGTCTTCATCGACTGCCCGCCCTCGCTCGGCCTCCTGACGGTCAACGCGTTGTGTGCGGCGCAAGAGGTCCTGATTCCTATCCAGTGTGAGTACTACGCGCTGGAAGGCCTGAACCAACTGATCAACAACATCAATCTGGTACGCCAGCACCTCAATCCGACGCTGGATGTCTCCACGATCCTTCTGACCATGTACGACCGGCGTACGCGCCTGGCCGACGCGGTCGAGCAGGACGTGCGGAACCACTTCGGCAGCAAGGTGCTGAACGCCGTCATCCCCCGTAACGTGCGGGTGTCGGAGGCTCCTAGCTACGGGCAGTCCGTGATGACCTACGATCCGGGTTCACGGGGCGCGACCAGCTACTTCGAGGCCGCCCTGGAGATCGCGATGCGTGGCGTCAACACGGGAGGCACCGCATGAAGAACCGTCCACGGGGCGGCCTGGGCCGCGGCCTGGGCGCTCTGATCCCGACCGCACCGGCCGCTCCCAGCGCCGGCGCGGCGGCGGATGCACCTGCTCCTCAGACGTCGGCGCCCGCGGCCGAGCGGCCCACGCACATCGTCGCCGCTCCCCCCGCACCGCCCGTCGTGGAGCAAGCGTCGGATGACCTCGCCCCGGTGCCGGGCGCGCGGTTCGCCGAAATCCCGGTCACGTCGATCGAGCCGAACGCCAAGCAGCCCCGGCACGTCTTCGACGAGGAAGCGCTCGACGAACTCAAGACCTCGATCCAGGAGGTCGGCTTCCTTCAGCCGATCGTCGTCCGCGAGTTGGATGAGGGCCGCTACGAGCTCGTCATGGGTGAGCGCCGCTGGCGTGCCGCCCAGGCGATCGGCCGCGAGTCGATCCCCGCGATCGTGCGTGAAACACGCGACGACGACATGCTGCGGGACGCGCTGCTTGAGAACATCCACCGGGCCAACCTGAACCCGCTTGAAGAGGCGGCCGCCTACCAGCAGCTGCTCGAGGAGTTCGGGGCCACGCACGAGGAGCTCGCCAAGCGAATCGGCCGCAGCCGCCCGCAGATCTCCAACACCATCCGTCTGCTGAACCTGCCGGCGCCCGTACAGCGCCGGGTTGCCGCGGGCGTCCTCTCGGCTGGCCACGCACGGGCGCTGCTCGGTCTTGAAGACGCTGAGGCCCAGGAGAAGCTCGCCCTGCGAATCGTTGCCGAGGGCCTTTCCGTACGGGCCACCGAGGAACTGGTATCGCTGGCCATCTCGGACGGCCCCGCCAAGAAGGCCGCCCCGAGCCGCCGCCCGAAGGTGCACGCGCCAGCCCTCAACGACTTGGCCGAACGGTTGTCCGACCGCTTCGACACCCGAGTCAGAGTCGACATAGGACGAAACAAGGGCAAGATCACGATCGAGTTCGCCACGGTGGACGACCTCGAGCGCATAGTCGGCATGATCGGTGTAGACGAGGAAGGCGCCGGCGGCGAGGAGTAACCAGCCGCCGCATCGAGCACCAGACCGGGGTACGCGAGTCATCGCGTGCCCCGCCGTCGTTTCAAGAGCCGTCTTCGATTCCGGCGTGAAACCGAGGCGCTCTCCCCTCGGGTGGGGCCAAATCCGGTTCTGTCAGAGCCATTCTCCTGGGATTTCCAGCCTCACGATCTTGCCTTCTGGGCCGTTCATTATGGCCATTTTGCGAGTTTCTCTCGCGCCTGCGGGCTCTGAAGGCTCTTCCTCCCCTCCCCGCCGTGATGCGGCGACAATATGGTGATGACGACCTCATGTCAGCTGGACATCACTCTGTACCTGCATTAAGCGTTTCCCATGATCTCCTGCAGCGGTGGTGAGCTTCCCGCCCGTGTTGCCGGCGTTGGTGTGGCAGCGGCATTTTCCGTCGGCTGCGGAGTTGTCGCGTCAGGACCCGCATCTGTAGGACGCCACGAGGCACCAGCGGGTAATCCGCGTCAGACGCGATGTTGAGCTGGCATCTGGATTGGTGTTTCGAACGCATCGGCTGGTCCGTCTCGATCAGGGCCCGAGACGTGATCGAGTCACCTGCCGCGCTACCTCCTCCGAGCGATCCATCTGGGCGCTGGCCTAACGCCTCGCGCGTGCAGGACTCGATGCAAGTCCTCGACCGCACGCCTAAACGCTGAGCAGGCTGTGCTGAGAGCGTGGGCCAGCTGTGGGTCGATGTTGTGCTGCATCCGAATGCTGTCCGAGTTGCCGGTCGTCTTTCGTGGCTTGACGGACTCAACGGGACCCAGACTTGCGTCAGGTGCTCGGCCTAAGGGTGGGGATACCGTTTGCTTCGTCCCTGCGGGAGCCAAGCGGAGCTCTGACGTCCGGCTTACCTTGACGAGTGAGAGAAGCGCCAATCCGAGAAACGGGCGGCGGCTCAGCCGATTGTGGTTGCCCGTACTCGATCTCGCTAGCACAACGGCACACCATCATCCGCGACCTCGGCCCAGTCCTCGAAGTCGACTCGATTCGATTGCCGGTGAGTCAAGGGAAGGTGCGTGGATCGCCCCCGGTTCCCGTAAGGCAATCTGGGGTCGACCCTGCCAAGGCGTCGGAGATGTCGTCCGACGTGCTCGGCCCCGGTCAGAGCCTGATGGACGTGGTCTCGGCGCCGAGAGGCCAGCCGGCAACCTTATGAGCGCCGCAACACCAGCCGATGCGTTGCGCGTCGGGTTCAGCGACGGCGCCGCCGTGCACAGCAACGCCAGGACCGACACCCGCGACGGGCAATGCAGAGCGAACCGGTGGGGGTCAATTCGGTGGGAATGGATCCGAGCGTTCTGGACGCAGGTTTCACGTGAAACGAAGAGCGCGCGGTCCTGCTACTGACTTCGGATGAGCAGTGATCCGCTCGCTCTACAGCGACGATCGTCGAGAAGGGCAGCCCGGTCGCCGCGTATGAGGTCCAGCTCGAGCATTTCCCGAGTTCCTCCTCCGAGATCAGACCCTTCTCGTACGCCTTGCGCGTGTTGGCCTCAAGCGCTGTCAGCCCCGACGACGAACATGAAGCCATCCCATCGCGGCCCTTGCACACAGTCCCCGTTCTGTGGGTGGCATCTACATCACCCTGGCGCCGACGCACCTCACCACTCACTGCTGGGCGAGACTCCAAATCGCTCGACCTGCCGAATTCTCGAGTCGTTTGAAGCCTCAGTCTCGCGGCGCTCAAGCGGCGTCATCAACGCACGACCTAGGGGCCATCGGACATGGTTTTGTCCTTCTGCACCGCGGCTACTCCGGGCGGCATATAAAGCTGCAGCGGCACACTCAGGCCCGAATCAAGAGACCAAGCCGAGAGGAACCCCTTCGCACTGAGGGTCCTGCTGCCCCTCCTCCGTTGAAGTAACACTTCGGCGGACGGGCTCCCAGACAGGCTCCGTTGGACCGGCGCCGTCCCCAGTCTTAGCTGTATGGCGTTGCTTCCTACGCCGACCTCCGCATCTTCTCCGGGGCCGTTCAGTGCCACAGCTGCCGAGTACTTCGCCTGTCAACGGTGTCCTATCCGCTCGTCCCGCATCGCCCCGAGGGGTACTCGGGCCAACAGGGCGAGCGCTGAGCGCCACTGCAAGGGCGCGGGCAAGCTCGATCGACCGGTGGCGTCGTCTCCAAGCGAATGTATGATCGCCGGCCGCCGGATCACAGCTTGCCCAGAGTTCCGAAGATTGGTTGCCGAGCCACGAGAAGCCGATTCCTGAGCGCCGCAGGCCGGGCGTCTACCTCAACCGAAATCCTCGCCGCGTCCAGACAGCAGAGTGTGAGGCGCCGGCCAAGTTAGGACTGGGACTGCCGTAGGGCACGTTGGTCTCATGGCGAAGGCTGAGTTCTAGATAGCAGAGATACAGCGACCACCGATTCCGGCACCCAGGAGCTGGCTGCTGCTGGCAGGAAAGGCCTAATCCCTCAGTCGGTCGTCTGTATGACAGGGGCATGACCCGGACGCCGGTAAGCGCATTTGGGGCGGGATCCTTCTTGTCGTCTGTTGCGCAGAGAAGGTGCACCGTTTCACGTGAAACACAACGCCGACTCGATTCCGCCTTGGTCCAGCTCCGCCCCCAGCTCTCCTCGAAGAGCGATCGCCGACGTCGCCTCAAGGTGACCGCGCCGCCGTTGCATGCGATCTGCGCACCAGCAGCCGCGCACAGCGGCCGGCGAGCCAGAACGGACACGACACGACTCGTTCCGCTTGAACATCCGCTCCGGTGTCTTGGGAACCACTTCGCTACACATGGCGAGATCTCGTGGCGCAAGCGGCGATGGGTCAGGCCCCGTCCTCGGCATACCGATGCGCTCACTGAAGGGACGACGAACTCCTGTTCACGCGGTCACCCACGACCACGCCCACCGGCTCCGCCGTTTCACGTGGAACGGCAATGAGCGCACGATAGTAAGCGACCCACGTGAACGCTCCACCGAACCGAGAGCAGACACAGCGCCATCCGTGGGCCGCACTGACGTCGCCGAGCGACCTAACCCGCAGCGCGACGTGGCCGGAGCGCAGCGGATGAATCGCGGATACAGACCGCCGCAGTGTGGGGACGATGGCTTGGCTGCTGAGACAGATTCCCCCGCGATGCCTTGTCAGTCGCTCAGGACAGCGCTGATCTCGTGAGCGCGTAGATCCGGCAACCTGTCCGCCACACAACCTCCGATGCAGCCGACGGACAATGAGCGGCTTGGCGAAGATGGCCGCTCGGTCAGTAAGCACGGGTGATCAGCCGCAGTGCGGCGCCGTCTGGTACAGGACTTCCAGTGCGTCGGACGGTCTAAGTCAGCACGCCCAGGCAACGCAGGGACTTGGGTGCCCAACTGCGCCTAGGCCTGACAGATGTCCGAGAGACCCAGGTGCATTTGATGCCGGCCGACGCGTCGGGCGAATTGGAAGCAGACGACCCGGTCGGGCACATCTCAGTTCCACGTGAAACACGGTCCCCAAAATCGCCCGGAGCCCGGAGCCCGGAGCCCGGAGCCCGGAGCCCGGAGCCCGGAGCCCGGAGCCCGGTTTCACGTGAAACGTCGCCACCTTGGCAAGCGAAGCTCACTTCTAGGTACGAGTTCGGTCGGCCCCGCATCATCGACAGCACCAACGGCGTCGGCGTCGGCGTCGACGAGCCGCGACGGGGGCTCTATCGGCAGGGCTGCAGACAAACTCGCGGGCATGACCTGATCGTCGAAGTCCCGCCTTCGGCGTTCGGGGTGATCGAACGCCGAAGGCCGCCACATCTCTGTGGGAAGGCGGATGTGGTCGCCGCGGCGAAGAGACGAATGCTCAACAGGATCTGCATCTGCTGCGAGGCTCAGGGGTGGAGCGGATTGGCAGATGCCTGCCCCTGCAGCTCACTTGCTGCTGTCCGTTGGGTTCCGTTGACGTATGTTCACGCAGCTACCTCGTGCGTGAGGCCGACGTCTGACGGCGCAGGCATTCATGCAGAGGGAAGAATTGCTTGAGGCGACGGCCATGAGGGACTGACTTCTATCGGCTCTCGTTTCGAGCGGACCGACCTAGACCACAACGGCCCCTTGCCATGACCTCGAAGGCCGAGGTGTGCGCGAGACAGTCAACTGAACGGTGCCGAGGGGTTCTTCCGCGGCCGAAAGTCAGATGGGTTAGCTCCAGCAGCCCGGCCCACCTAAGGCAGCCGGCCTTGTTGCCGCCGCACCCGAGGTCACGACAGAGTGGTAACGGGTCTGTGGTGGAGTGTTCGTTTGTAGCGCTCGCTCAGCAAACAACCGTTCCGCGCAGAGGAGGGGGCGCCACGGCACAAGGGGCGGTCGTTCGCCCACGCGTCACCGGCCATGCTGCTTCCGATGTGCCTGGCCAATCGATTGCTGTGCGAGCCACGATCCAGCTATGCGGGCCGACCCAAGTGAACTGGTCGGGTTCCGCGGCCGCTCTCCGCGACCTGTGCGAGCCAGGCGCAGTGATGCATCTGCGCTTGCTGACGCGGACAGCATGGCTTGTCGGTAGGCAGACGTTGTGCCGGGCGCCGGGCTGTCGCGGCTCAGCTCTAGAAGATGCCACCGGACGTAGGCGATTGCACGGCCGGCCGTTGCGGCGTCGAACAACCGGGGTCTCCGCCGCGCGGAAACGAACAGCGGCTCTAGCGCCGGAGGCGGCCTTTGCGCTCACGTCTGGTTGAGCCGGCGGGGATCCGTGTAGGCATGCCGAACGGCGTGGGACAGCCCCATGGCTATAGCGAGAGACTCGGCTGTGCCCGTCAGCTTGGGGCTCGGTTACGTCGACGCCGCGGGACGGTGCCATTTGGTTATGGCCACAACTGGCGGTCCCACCGGAGGTGAGGCCCGAGCTAAAGAAGCTCGGCACGGAAGACTTACTTCGAGCGCCAAATCAGCTTGGCTCGCCGGCTCGCTTACTCGGGAGCCGGAGCAAGGCTGAGTCAGCGATGTGTGCACGGGGCGATTAGGTGGCCGTGTCTTCTTCGCCTGAAGTCGCGAGTCGGCCGCTCTAGCTCAGCACGATGAGTGGACATCGGAGTCGGTCCTTGACGCGCGCGGCCACGCGCGAGCGTCGACAAAGTTGTCGCTGATGCTCTTAGAACTGCTCATCTCGTTGATCAAGACCTTGGCGCCCGGGCTCGGGGATTGAGGTCTTGACTCGACGCACGACTCGGCCGTCCGGATGCATTGGAAGTTACCTTGTCACGTGGCGACGATTCGGCGGTCGGACTGACCAGAGCAGGCGATCGCTGCAACCGCGCTTTGGGTGGGTGGGCCGTGAGATGGTTGCCGCGTTTCGTGCTGACCGGACCCGTCTCTCGATTGGTTACGACTGGAGCCGGTTCCGTCGGCGGCTGTTACACCACGCCAGCGCCCGCCGCGTCGGCACTGAGTTGACATCGCCTCCCAGACGCCGGTCGCTGAGAATCGCGGTGGTCTGCCGCTAGGTGCCTACTTGTCTGCCGTCGCTTCCGAGCGCCGATATGGCTGGCGGAATGCCGAGCCAAAGCGACTACCACCGGGGATGTGACCTCCGGTCAGTCGGAATCTGCACGTCACCGAGTGGCCGTTGGTTGGTCTAGGAGACGGCGAGTTCTTGACTGGCTGGCAGCGCCGAGGTCGTCC
Organism: Actinoplanes sp. NPDC021490; assembly: GCF_055562135.1. NCBI lineage: Bacteria > Bacillati > Actinomycetota > Actinomycetes > Micromonosporales > Micromonosporaceae > Actinoplanes > Actinoplanes sp. NPDC021490. The sequence continues at coordinate 167,073 of NZ_JBVHFW010000011.1, read as the reverse complement.
CAGGCGGCGCGGCCGACCATCTCGATCAATCCCAGACGGGCCAGATAGCGAGGATGGTAAGACACGCGGTGGCCCTCGTGGTTCGGTTATGACGGTGGCCTTGTTTGTGCGGCGTCACTCGGCCCACTCCCTGCACCGGCCGCTAAGTGCCGGGCACCGGCCGCGTGCGTCGTCCTGGATCCCTTATTGGCCCGCATCCTCGACCGGGCGTTGGACCCGGGTGTTGGACCCGGGCGTCGGGCTCGGGCGTCGGGCGCGGGCGTCGGGCGCGGGTGTCGGGGCGCGGGCGCCGGACTCGGCGCCGGACGAGGGTAGTCGCACGCGGGTGTCGGGTCTGGGTGCCGGACCCGGGGCGTCGGACCCAGGTGCCGGACGTGGGTGTCGGGTCTGGGTGTCGGCTCTTCTAGGTTTCGCGCCGTGATTTTCCCCGCTACCTCCCGTACGGCTATGTGCTCGGCGCAGCTGGCAGGCGTTGACCCATCCCCTCCTGCCCCTCGGCCTCAACACGGGCGCATGGAGTCGTCGCGCAGCGGGCGCCGTACCCACTGAAGTCGGCGCGATCCGGGCGCCACTCGGACCGTCGGTCAACCGCATAGCGGTATCTGGACGGCGTTCACCGCGATGTGAAAGCTCTTCAGCTTGCGCAGGTGGCGAGGTCAGACAGGGACGGCCAGTTGAAGGGCTGCGACGGTGCTCACGTGCCGGCTGCAAAGTTATCCACAGGGTGTGGGTAAAGCCTGTTGAGAAACCAGCGCGGCCCGTTTCACGTGAAACGGCGTGGATGTGGTTGGCGGTGTTCGGTGCTGTATCCACAGGGTGCGCAAGCCTGCGACGTCGCGTTTCACGTGAAACGGGGCAGCCTGTGGATAACTTCTGTGGATAACTTTGGCGGTGTAAGAGCGCCCACAGACGGTGACGATGATCTACGCCGTGCGGGTGAATGCTGGGTTGGCGGACTCGTTGTCTGTGGATGGCTCGCGAACCAGGAAATTGACCCAGGACAGCGGCTCTGGCCTCGGCTAAGGTCACGTCGTGCCCGAGAACAACCCCCCGCTGCCGGACTTCATCCGCTGGCCCTCGTTCCCCTTCGAGGGCGACATGCGGGTCAAGCCGCTCGCCGCTCCGGTCGAGGTCGAGCCGCCGCGCAGTGGCGAGGACGCCGCCGAGTGCGTCGCGTGCAACACCCCGGACGACGCGTACATCTGGGTGAGCGAGCGCTGGCGCGTACGGGGAATGGATCGGCCGACGGGCCTGCCGATGGTCCTCATCCTCGAGTGCCGCTCGCACCTCGACATCGGCGATCTGCCCAACCTGCTCGCCGCCGAGCTCGGGGTCATGACCGTCCGGCTCGAGCGCGCCATTCGCTCGCTCGATGGCGTCGCGCGGGTTCACGTGAATCGTTGGGGCGACGGCTCGGCCCATCTCCACATGTGGTTCCTCGCCCGCCCCTACGGCCGGCTCCAACTTCGGGGGACGTTCCTCACGCTCTGGGACGACATCCTGCCGATCATCCCCGAGCAGCAGTGGCGCGAGAACCTGGCCCACGTAGCCGCGTGGCTAGCCGAGTTCGGGGGCACAGCGATCGCCGAACCGGCCCACATCCAGTGGGAGTCCCCCTCCACGATCAACTACACCAACAGCGAGCCGGCCGACCAGCCCAGCGCTCCCCCACCGGCCGCCGCCCCTCGGCCGAACACACTCAACGACGTGGACCCGGGCCAGTCACCAACCAACGCTGCCATCAATGAGTCGATCCCCACGCAGCGCAGCTCCTCCCCAAATCCCGCTGCTCCCGCGTCAAGCCCAAACCCCCACATCCCCCAGGCCGAGACGCCAAGTCACCCTTAGCCCTTTCCCGTACGCTTCCGGCCCGCGCCCCCTCGCGTCGTCCGCACCGGTTGCGGATCCGGGCCGGGCTGCTGGCCCTCGAGGGTGAGTGGCTGGATCTCGATCTGGATTGGTTGCCGTTGGCGGTGGCCGGCGGACTGCAGTACCTCTTCGGGCTAGACCGTCAGCCTTTCCGTAGGCCCGGCCGCTCCGTCGGCTCAACGAACTGCGCTCGCACCACGTAGTCCGCGTCGGTTCTCGGGCATGGCCGCCAGCACTTTCCACACGCCTCGTGCCGAGCTCGCATGGCCTAGTCCGCATTGGTTCTCGAGCATGGCCGCCAGTCGTTTCCCGTACGCCTCAAGTCCGCGCCACCTCACGTCGCCCGCATTGGTTCTCGAGCATCGTGAGACCTCGGTATGCCGTCGCCGGAACGTGAGCTGTCTCCAGCATCGCGTTAGGGACTCGGAACCGCGTGCGACGTAAAACCGGTCGCGCTCGCTGCCGCCCGCTACCGGATTCGCCGCGGGACCCGACGAGGAGTATCTGACTGCGGCCGCATGGTCTCAACCAGAGTGGTGGCCGTCCCGGGCGCAAACAAGGCCGATCTGTCGGGCGCACTTCGCGTCGGCCCTTGATCAAGAGGATTCCGAAATCCTGAGAGAATGGCTCTGACAGAACCGAAAGCCATGGGCAGCGGACCGCAGCAGCGGCGATCGAAAGACGGTCCTACCAAACGCGCCGCTAACCTCGCGGCCTTCGTGCCGGCCTCGCAAATAGCACGTCTGTCAGGCCGAGAGTCGGCAGCCTCATGTGCACGTACTTTGCGGTGAAGGAACAGAGACGTGCCAAGGCCGGCGGCCGTCAGGGCACGGGTCATGCCGAGGCTGGCAGCAGCGGCACATCGTGGACGGCCGGCCATGGGCACAGTCCCCGATACGACGCGGCATCGGGAAGAGGACGAGCCGGCATACGTCAGCTCATCGCAATAGGGCCGACGCTGGAGCATCGTCCGGTGAGAAGCGAGTAGACGAAGCGCGCTTTCTCTCGTCACCCCACGGCCGTCAGTTCGAGGTTTGACCAGCGGGATCTGCGCCATCTGATCACCTTGTTGAGCGTGATGGCGACTGGCTCGAACTCCTCGCTGCTGACTCGGTCCGGTCAAATGCGTACATGCCCACCAACCTGCACGGCTGCCGGCTCGGCAGTGGACCGACGCTGCCCAGCAGGCTGAGAGCCGCCGGGTGTAACCGGCTTCGCCAACGGCTTGACCAGTGACTTGGACGCCGTCACCGCTAGCCCGACCCCGCCCTGTAGCTCGGGACCGGTGGGTCACGTCCACCGAAGTGGTGTGTGACCTGGTCTTTCCGGGCGCGCAGAGGCGGCCATCGCAGATCCTTCGGATTGTCTGAAGATCACGAAGGAGAGACCTGCGATGGCCGCAGAACCGAGTCTGAACGTCGCCAGCCTGCTACGCGAGCATCTTGAATCGGCGAGCCCTGATCTCCTGCGGGCGATGGTGAAAACCTTCGCCGACGTGCTGATGTCCGCCGAAGTCGACGCAGTGTGCGGCGCGGAGTACGGCGAACGCAGCGATGAGCGGACCAACTCCCGTAACGGCTACCGGCACCGAGAATGGGACACCCGCGCCGGGACCGTCGAGCTGGCGATCCCGAAACTACGGTCGGGTTCTTACTTCCCGGACTGGCTGCTGCAGCACCGCCGCCGCGCCGAACAGGCCCTGGTCAGCGTCGTGGCGACGTCGTATCTTCTCGGGGTCTCCACCCGCCGCGTCGAAAAGCTGGTCGAGCAGCTCGGCATCAAGCAGCTGTCCAAAAGCCAGGTCTCCGAGATGGCCCGGCACCTCGACGCCCAGGTCGAAGCATTCCGCAACCGGCCGCTGGACGCCGGCCCTTACACCTTCGTCTGGGTCGACGCCCTGGTCATCAAGGTCCGCGAGGCCGGCCGCACGATCAACGTCCACGCCCTGATCGCGGTCGGCGTCAACGCCGACGGCGGCCGCGAAGTCCTCGGCCTGGACATCAGCAGCGATGAGGACGGCGCCGGCTGGCTCGCCTTCCTGCGCAGCCTCACCGCCCGCGGCCTGGCCGGCGTCCGGCTCGTGGTCTCCGACGCCCACCGCGGCCTCGTCTCAGCGATCGGCGCCGCGCTGCCCGGCGCGTCCTGGCAACGCTGTCGCACCCACTACCTGCGCAACCTGCTCGCCAAAGTCCCCAAATCCGCCCAGCCATGGGTCGCGACCCTGGTCCGCACCGTGTTCGACCAGCCCGACACCGACGAGGTGAAAGCCCAGTTCGCCCGCGTGCTGGACACCATCGCCGACAAGTTCCCCGACGCCGCCGAACACCTCGACGACGCCCGCGATGATCTGCTCGCGTTCACCGCGTTCCCGCGTGAGCTCTGGCGTCAGATCTGGTCGAACAACCCGCAAGAACGCCTGAACAAAGAGATCCGGCGGCGCACCGATGTTGTCGGGATCTTCCCGAACCGGGCCGCGATCATCCGCCTCGTCGGCGCTGTGCTGGCCGAACAAACCGATGAATGGGTCGAAGGACGCCGCTACATGGGCCTGGACCTGATCCGCAAAGCCCGCCTCACACCCATCGCCACCAGCCAAGACACCGAACCAGCCGACCCCGTCGAAATCGCCGCATAGCATCAACCCACACGGATCAGCGATGGCCGACTCTTACACCACGCCCGTGGACGTGACCGACCGGTGGAGGGCAACGTCAACCAGGATCAAGATGCTCAAATGGCACCCCTGCACGGATCATGGCGGCAGCTTGTGAGGTCCTGCCCCATGAACTCTGAGGGTGCCTTGGACCCGGCCGTGGAGGCCGCGCGACTGCTGGAGAGCCTCGTCATCTTGCTCGACCGGATCGGCTCGCGCAGGGCCGAGGCCGTGTCGCTGGGTCTCAGCGCCCGTCGCAGGGACTGCTCTGCTTCGGAGGCGAAGTGGAGTAGCCGTCTGGCACGGCACAGATTTCAAGTCGGAAGGGCGCCGTCGAGACGGCCAGAGGCAACGTCGGGCCGGGAACCGAGCGTTTGGTTCCAGTCACCGACGTGGGCGACCGGACACATCGACGAAGCCTCTGGCGAACCCTCGTAGAGACAAGGGAGCAGAGCGAATGCTCCCCACCTCGCGGACGAAGGTCGTCAGCAGGCACGGACCATCTTGGGTCCGGTCCTGGCCGGCGCGGCCGCTGATCCCGGCAGACGGTAGGCGGAGTGACGGGCTGCGATGGTGAGCTTGCGGCAGCTTTGTAATCCGCGTCGGCGAAGCCGCCGGGTGCGTACGTCAGCGGTGGCGGGCGAGGGCCATGTCGCGGATCTGCGGGTCCGGGTCGGTGGACAAGGCCTCCAAAGTAGGAGCCAGCAGCGATCGCGGGAGGTCGGTGAACTCCTCCACCAAGGCGTACAGGGCATAGAACCGCGTGTCAGCCTCGTCGTCCCGGCACAAAGCCTGCAGCGCTTCCACAGCCTCGGGGTTGGACGGATCGGCCAGCGAGGTCACGGCGGCGGCTACGTGGAAGCGGACCCGGTCGTTGGAGTGGGTGGCGAAGGGCAAGACGTCGTGCAGGGCCTCCGACGCCGAGTTGTAGGCCAGGGCCGAGATCAGCCAGCCGATGACCCGCGGGTCGGGTTCGGCCTTTAGGCGGGCGCGGAGCAGGGGGATCGCCTCGGTGGTGAAGGGGCGGTGGCCGGTGTCGTCTTGTGGGCCGAGTTCGCGCAGGGTTCGGGCGGCCAGCTCGCGGTCGGTGGGGTTGTCGTTCTGGAGCAGGGCAGCGGCGATGTCGAAGACCTCGCGGGTGGGGCGTTCGGTCAAGGCGACAAGGTACGGAACGGGGGCCTCGGGCTCGTCGGCCACTACCTCGGCTCGGGCCGCTGCGAACAGCTCTGCCGTCGACATGCGTGTCGGGTCTGGTCGAACAGGGCGAAAGTCCACAACTGCATTGTCACTCGGCCGCGCCAGCGAGTAGAAAACGGCCATGGATGTCGGGGCGGCGGTTGAGCGGTTCGGGCTGGGGCAACTGCAAGGCGACCCTGTCCGGGTGCCGGGCGGCCTGTCGAACGAGCTGTGGCGCGTACGGACGGAACTCGGCGACTTTGCCGTCAAGCGCATGGTGATCAACGCGCACCTGCCCGCGTTCGTGGGCAACGTCGAGGCCGCCTTCCTGGTCGAGACGCACGCCTGGGCCGGCGGGATCGCCATGCCTGAGCCCGTCCCGGTGAACGGCCGAGCCCTCCTCCGGCACGACGGCGAGCTGTACCGGGCGCATCGGTGGGTTGAGGGAACGACCGGGCCGGCGACCGCGCGACAGGCAGCCGAACTACTCGCCCGCATCCATGCCGTGGGACGCCCGCGCGAAGCGTCGCCGCCCGACCCGGCCTGGAACGGCGAGCGATGGGGTGAGCCCCTCAAGGGCCTGGCCGAACGCGTAGCCGGCGGCCCGGGCCGAATGCTGGTCGTCGACAGCCACCGCGACCTCGACCGCAAGAACACCCTGCTCGGACCGGACGGCCTGCTCGCCCTGGACTGGGACGCGGCCGGACCGACCGGGGCGATCCACGAGGCGGTGGCGCTGGCCGTCGACTGGGCGGACGGCGATCACGACGCCTTCATGTCCGCGATCACCACTTACGAACAGCGCACCGGAACGGCCGTCCCGGCCGAGCCGTGGATCTTCGGTGGCTGGGTGGCGGCGCAGGGAGGCTGGCTCGACTACAGCGCCGACGACGGCACCAGGGCAGCGATGCGCCGGCTGGCCGAGAACCTGGACGGCCTGATCAGTGAGATCGGGCGACGGCCCGCTCAACCAGCGTCTTGAGGATGTGACCCAGGTCGTCCCCGGCGGCCTGCACGGCGAGCGGCAGCAGCGAGGTCTCGGTCATCCCCGGCGACACGTTGATGCCCAGCACCTGCGGCGGACCGTCCTCGGCGACGATCAGGTCGACCCGGGAGAGGTCGCGCAAACCCAGCGCCTTGTGGGCGGCCAGCGCCGTCTCGGCGACCTGCGCGGCGACCGACGGCGACAACCGGGCCGGCGTGTGCCATGTGGTCAGGCCGGCGGTGTAGCGGGCCGCGTAGTCGTACACACCGTCGCGCGGGACGATCTCGACGATCGGCAGGGCCTGCGGGCCGGCGCCCAGGTCGACGATCGAGACCGCCACGTCCATGCCGGGCACGAACTTCTCGACCAGCGCCGTGGAGTCGTACGCGAAACAGCCGACCATGGCCGGGGGCAGGGCGCTCTCTTCGCGCACCACGGCCGCGCCCAGGCCCGAACCGCCCTGCGCCGGCTTGACCATCAGCGGCAGCCCCAGACGGTCGACGATCCGGTCGAGCACCGCCACCGCGCCCAGCTCGGAGAACCGGTCGTGCGGCAGGGCCACCCAGTCGGGCGTCGGGATGCCGGCCTCGCGCAGCATCGACTTGGCCGACGGCTTGTCCCAGGCCAGGCGGGCCGCCCGCGCGTCGCAGCCGACGTAGGGCACGCCACACAGGTCGAGGACGCCGCGCAGCGAACCGTCCTCCCCCGTCGCGCCGTGCAGGGCGATCACCACGGCGTCGGGCGGATCCTCCTGCAGCGACGGCAGCAGCGTCACGTCGGCGTCGCGCATCTCGGCGCTCAGGCCGGCCGCTCGCAACGCGTCGAGCACCCGGCGGCCCGAACGCAGCGACACGTCCCGCTCGTAGGAGAGGCCACCGGCCAGGACCATCACGCGCACATCGTCACCCGCAACCATGGAGGAGATCATGCCAAGTCGGGGCCGGGCGCATCCGCGGCGGCCGGGCCCCGGCGACGCGACTCGAACGAACCGCCACCGAACACCGCGCGCATGGCCAGTTCCTGCTCCATCACCCCGGAGAGGCGGCGGATGCCTTCGCGGATGCGGTCGGGCGACGAGTACGAGAAGTTGAGCCGCATGTTGGACCGGCCCGTGCCGTCGGCGTAGAAACCGGTTCCCGGAACGTAGGCCACCCGCGCGGCGATGGCCCGCGGCATCATCGCCTTGGAGTCGAGGCCTTCGGGCAGCGTCGCCCACACGAACAGGCCACCGGTCGGATGCGTCCACGACGTGCCGGGCGGCATCAGATCACGCAGCGCGGTGAGCATGGCGTCGCGGCGTTCGCGGTAGATCTCGCGATACACCTTGATCTGTTCCTGCCAGGGCATCGTCGACAGGTATTGCGTTACGGCCCCCTGCGCGAACGCACTGGGACACAGCACGTTGGCCTCGCTCATCATCACGAGCTTTTCCCGTACGGCGTGGGGAGCGAGGATCCACCCGACACGCAGCCCGGGCGCGAACGTCTTGGAGAACGTGCTCACGTAGAACACGCCCTCGCGCCGACGGGCCCGCAGCGGCCGCGGCGCCTCATTTTCGAACGACAACATTCCGTACGGGTCGTCCTCGACCACCAGCAGGCCGGCCCGCTCGCAGATGTCGAGCACCTGCTCGCGCCGCTCGTCGGTCAGCGTGACCCCGGCCGGGTTTTGGAACGTCGGGATCGTGTAGAGGAATTTCGCCCGCCGGCCGGACCGCTCGGCGGCGGCGATCGCCTCCTCGAGGGCGGCCGGAATGAGCCCCTCGTCGTCCATCGCCACATGCTGGACCTGCGCCTGGGCGGCCTGGAAGACGCCGAGCGCGCCGACGTAGCTGGGGCCCTCGGCGAGCACCACGTCACCCGGGTCGAGGAAGAGGCGGGCGAGGAGGTCGATCGCCTGCTGGCCGCCGACGGTGACCACCACGTCGTCGGGGGACGCGCCATTGATGCCGGAGAGCGCCATCACCTCGCAGATGCGCTCCCGCAGGTCGACCGTGCCCTGGCCGATGCCGTACTGAAGGCTGCTCGCGCCCTGCTCGGCGGCGAGCTTGTTGAGCATCTCCCCCACCGCGTCGAGCGGCAGGGCAGCGATGTAGGGAGAGCCGCCGGCCAGCGACACGACCTCGGGGCGACTTGCCACTGCGAACAGTGCGCGGATCTCGGAGGTGGTCATGCCACGCACACGTCGCGCATACCGATCGGTGTAGTCGTCCTGGGTTGTGCCGGTCATGCGGCTTCACCTCGCAGGGTGGGAGACAGTCGGGAGAATCCTAGCTGTGCCCGGCGACAGAAGCCCGCGGTTAACCGGGCACTGTGCCCGACCTGGTCCCGTTCATGAGTATTGCGGCGTAGGATCCCACCGGAGCGGGCTGGGAAACACTTCGAGGGGGATGCAGTGTCGCGACGCCTGGTCAACCTGACGCTGGACACTCTCGAGGACCTGCCGCGGCCCTGCCGCCAGTGTGTGTATTGGGAGCTTGACCCGGTTGCCGCCGAGCGTGCGTGCGCGTCGGGCGACCCCGGCCTCGAGAAGGAGGCGTGGGTTTCGCAGACGCTCCTGGAGTGGGGTTCGTGCGGCAAGCTGCTCTACGTGGACAGCATGCCGGCGGGTTATGTGATGTACGCCCCGCCCGCCTACGTCCCCCGTTCGATGGCCTTCCCGACCTCGCCGGTGAGCGCCGACGCCGCCCTGCTGATGACCGCACACGTGGTGCCGTCCTTCGCCGGCGGCGGGCTCGGCCGCATGCTCGTGCAAGGCGTGGCCCGCGATCTCACCAAGCGCGGGGTCAAGGCGATCGAGGCGTTCGGCGACGCCAAGTTCGGCGAGGCCGACGAGGAGAGGCAGCCCGGCTGTGTCGCGCCGGTCGACTTCTTCCTGTCCGTCGGCTTCAAGACGGTACGCCCGCATCCGCGCTTCCCACGGTTGCGTCTCGAGCTGCGCACGGCCCTGTCGTGGAAGTCCGATGTCGAATACGCGCTGGAGAAGCTGCTCGGCTCGATGAGCCCCGAGACGCTGCTGCGGCCGGTGCGCCCGGCCGCAGCCACCCGCAACGTGGAGAGCTAAGCCCGGTTGGCCAGAGCCATCCGCAGCTGCCGCACGTCGATCGAACCGGTGGGCACGTCGGCCTCGACGGGGTAATACATGCGCTGCACGGCGGCCAGGATCGCCTCGACGATCTGCTCGCGGAACAACGGGTTCACCAGCCGGTCACGGTCGACGGGCGACGTGAGATAACCGAGGTCGACCCGTACGGCGGGCATGCGGGTCAGGCGCAGCAGCTCCCACGTCTTGGAGTGGATGCGGCAGTCACGCATGCCGGTGCGCACGACGATCTCGCGCTGCACCAGGTTGGCCAGCCGCTCCCCCACGGTCGAGCTCAGGCCGCTGCCCGTGCCGTAGTGATAGGTGGCCACCCCGTCGGCGCTCTCGTTGTCGTGTCCGTCGAGATGCAGCGAGATCAGCAGGTCGGCGCCGAGGCTGTTGGCCAGGCCGGCCCGGTCGGCGCCACTCATGGGCTCGGCCGGCTTGGGGCCGCGGGTCAGGTGCACCCGCATGCCGGCCGCGGCCAGGCGGCCCTCGAGCCGGTTGGCCAGGTCGTAGACCAGGTCGGCCTCGCTCCAGCGCAGCGGCCCGTCGGGCACCACGACACCCTGGTCGTCGCCGCCGCCGTGCCCGGGGTCGATCACGATGGTCTTGCCCATGAGGTTGGTGCCGGCCCGGCGGAACGCCTCGGCCTCACGCAGCCACTGCGGCCGGCCGCCGACCACCTTGCGGCCGAGCCGGCGCAGCGCCTTCATCGTCTGGGGCCCGCAGGAGCCGTCGGGCGAAAGACCGACCTCACGCTGGAACTGGGCGACGGCGCGGGCCGTGCGGGGGCCGTAGATCGAGTCGGCCCGGCCGGAGTCGTAGCCCATCTCGAGCAGCCGCTCCTGCAGGGTGCGGACGTCTTCGCCGACCAGCGCGTCGGGCACCGAGTGGAACAGCGTGCGCGCGCCGAGCCGCCAGCGGGACGCGTCGAGCGCGCCCCAGGTCTCGTCGCCGACCAGGCCGTCGATGCCGAGCCCGCGGCTCTGCTGGAAGGCCCGCACCGCGGTGTCCAGGTCGTCGTCGAAGACATCTCCGGCTGCGTCCAGCAGCTCCAGACCGACCAGGATCGATCGGATCTCGGCAACGGCCGGGCCGCTGTCTCCACGTCGGATGGAACGCACGCGCGACTCCCTAGAACGAAGAACGACTCCGGGCAGCGTACTCCGGGCCCACGAAAGACGCCCCGCACCCGGGAGGGCGCGGGGCGTCGGTGACGCTGTCTCAGATGGCCGACTCGATGAAGTTGACGAGGGCGCTCTTGGGCTTGGCGCCGGTCACCGAGCTGACCGCCTCGCCGCCCTTGAAGATCGTCAGGGTCGGCACCGACATCACCCGGTAGGCGCGCGTCGTCTCCGGGTTCTCGTCGATATTGACCTGCACGATCTCCACCTTGTCGCCCATTTCCCTGGCGATCTCGGCCAGCAGGGGGTCGACCTTCTTGCAGGGCGCGCACCACTCGGCCCAGAAGTCCACCAGCACCGGCTTGTCCGACTGCAGCACGTCGCTCACGAATGTGGCGTCGGTGACCGCCTTACCTGCAACTCCCACTACGACCCTCCAGGTCTTTTCGTCTTACGGCTTTCCTGGCTTACAGCTCGACGAACGAGGCGATGAAGCGCTCGGCGTCCAGGGCCGCCGCACACCCGGTGCCGGAGGCGGTGATCGCCTGGCGGTAGGTGTGGTCGACCAGGTCACCGGCGGCGAACACGCCGGGGACGTTCGTGCGGGTCGAGGGGTGGTCGACCTTCACGTAGCCCTCGTCGTCCAGCTCGACCTGGCCCTTGAAGAGCTCGCTGCGCGGGTCGTGACCGATCGCGACGAACACGCCGGTCACGTCGAGAACCTTCTCCTCGCCGGTCTGGGTGTTCTGCAGGCGTACGCCCGAGACCTTGCCGTCGTGGCCCAGGATCTCTTCGACCTTGGAGTTCCACTCGACCTTGATCTTGTCGTTGTTCAGCGCCCGCAGCTGCATGACCTTGCTGGCCCGGAACGAGTCGCGCCGGTGCACGATGGTGACCGTCTCGGCGAACCGGGTGAGGAAGGTCGCCTCCTCCATCGCGGAGTCGCCGCCGCCGACCACCACGATGTGGTGGTTGCGGAAGAAGAAGCCGTCACAGGTGGCACAGGACGAGACGCCGTGGCCGAGCAGTTCCTGCTCGCCGGGCACGCCGAGCGGCCGCCAGGCGGAGCCGGTGGAGAGGATGACCGCGCGGGCGAAATACTGCTTCTCGCCGACCCAGACGGTCTTGAGCCCCTCGGTGCCGGCCTCGGTCGGCTTGTCACCGAGCTCGACCCGGGTCACGTCGTCGGTGATGAACTCGGCGCCGAACCGCTCGGCCTGCGCCCGCATGTTGTCCATCAGCTCCGGGCCCATGATGCCCTCGCGGAAGCCGGGGAAGTTTTCCACCTCGGTGGTGGTCATCAGGGCGCCGCCGGACTGAACGCCCTCGATCACGAGCGGCTTCAGGTTCGCCCGGGCGGCATACAGCGCCGCAGTGTATCCGGACGGTCCCGAACCGATGATGATCAGATTTCGGACCTCGTCCACTGCCGACTCCTCAGTCTGCTCTTCGCCGGGAAATCCCCTCGGCGACACTGCACGCTAGAACGCCATCCCAGGCCCCGGCCATTCCCGCGCACGTGGCCGTGGCGGACCTCACGCGGGAAGGTTTGGGGTGTCGCTCAGCGTACCGGGACTTTGTCGATCGCGTCGGCGCCGCCCATGGGCGTGCCGCAGCCGGCACCGACCGCCCACGCCCAGCCGCCGTTGCCCGCGGTGAACTGGACAATCACCGCCGGAACGCCGTCGAAACGGGCGTAGTCGACGGACCGGACCGCGATCGTGCCGCCGGCGTTCTCCCGCTGGATCTCCGCGAGGCACTCGTCGAGGGCCGTCCGGGCAGTCAGCCGGCTCAACTCGGGGGCGGTGGACAGCGTCGTCGCCCGCTGGTCGCGCTCGTCCTGTGTCTGGCCCGCGAACCCCTCGCTCTTGGGGGCGTTCATCGGCTGGACCGGGTTCCGGTCGAGGGTGGCCCGGGTGTAGTCGATGCCGCTGGCGGTGACGGACGCGTCACTTCCGGCGTCGGCCAACGAGGAGTTGTTCTCGGCCGAGCCGGCGGCTGTGCCGGCGGTGTCGGCCGCGTTGTCGCTGCCGCGTCCGGCGAGATAGTCGGCGCCGAAACCGACAAAGGCGATGAAACCCGCGGCGATGGCGATCGGGGTGGCCCACCGCATCCTTCGGGCCCGCTTGTTTTCCCGTACGCCTTCCGGCGCGCCCCCGGGCACGACGGTGAGCTGCGGAACCGGGGCGAACATGCCGTCGAGCTTGGCGGCCAGGTCGTCCGGCATCGGTTCCGGCCCGAGCCGGCCCAGCTCGGTCCGCACGACAGCCATCTCGCCGCTCAGCTGGTCGTACGCCTCGCGCCAGGCCGGGTCCTCGGCGATCAGGGTGGCCACCGCGGACTCGTCGGGCGTGCCCTCGAGGGCGCCCCCGATGTAATCCGCCAGCAGGTCGATGTCGACCCCGCTGAATTCGGCCCCGGTCACCTCTGGTCCCTCCGATCGTGCCCGACGGGCGGTGGCTTCACCGCAGCCGGTCCCGATGAGACGGTGTCCGAGCTGCCCTGGTTCCCGGCCGGGGGGTGATTGCCGTCTCTGCCCCGCAGCCCGGCCGCGGGTTGATCGGTGTCTCTCCCCCGCTGCCCGGCCGCGGGTTGATCGGTCTCACTCCCCCGCGGCCCGGCCGGGAGTCGGTCGATCTCTCTCCCCCGCAGGTCGCCCAGCGCCAGCGCCATCCGGGCCCGGCCCCGGGCGCACCGGCTCTTGATCGTGCCGACCGCGACGCCGAGGATCTCGGCGGCCTCGGCCACCGGATAGCCCTGCACGTCGACCAGCACGATCGCGGCCCGCTGATCGGCCGGCAGGTCGGCCAGCGCCTGCCGCACCAGCAGCGCGGTCTCGTGGTCGGTGGCCGGCGCGGCCGGTTCCACACCGGACGGACGGTCGTCGGAGCGGCTGCCGTCGGGCAGGGGCACGGTCGGGTGGGCCTGCCGCTTGCGGAGGCGGTCGAGGCACGCGTTGACGACGATGCGGTGCAACCAGGTGGTGACGGCCGAGTCGCCGCGGAACCGGGCGGCGTTGCGGTGCGCCGAGAGCAGCGCGTCCTGCACCGCGTCGGCCGCCTCCTCGCGATCGCCGGTCGTGCGCAGCGCCACGGCCCACAGGCGGTCACGATGGCGGCGGACCAGCTCGCCGAAGGCTTCCTTGTCACCGTCGACGTGGGCACGCAGCAGCTCGGCGTCGCTGGGTGCGACACCCTGCGCGGCGTCCCCGGAAGTCACGCCAGCAATCTAACCGGATGGGTCGAGCGAGTGGGGGCCCGACTCTCAGTAACCGGAGACCGAGATCTCTTGTACGTCGACCTGGAACCGGCCCTCACCGTCGGACGGCAGCTTGGTCAGGAAGACCAGGACGTATCGGTAGGTCTGGTCGGGGTTGAAGACCGAGAACACCTTGCGGTTGCCGGTGGTCACCGTCTCGGAGTCGCCCAGCCGCTTGTAGGTGTCCATGATCTTCTGGTCGCCGGCCGAGGTGTCGCCGGTGTCGTCCGCGCCGGCGCGAATGTCCATTGTCACGCCCGGCTGCGACATCAGGACCTCGACCTCGGACAGCTTGCGGGCGGTGCCGAGATCGATCAGCACGCCCATGCCCGGCTTGCGGTTGCCGAAGTTGGCCTGGTTGAACCGCTGGAGCTTCCACGCGGTCTCGTCGTCGCCGTCGACCGTGTACTTCGCCTCGCCGGTGTCGTCGCGGTCACCGTCCGGCGGGTCGACGATGCGCACCATGTCGGGCGTCAGCGGGATCTTCTTCGGCTGCGGCGCGGGGGCCTGCGTGTCGGTCGTGCCGTCGGGATCGGTGCCGGCGCCGGCCTGGTTGGTGATGGTCGGCTTGGGGTCACCCGAGCCGCTGATCGCCTGGATGCCGAAGACCAGGCCGACGACCGCGATCACGACCAGGGCCGCGACACCGATGATGATCTTTGAGGTGCTGCGGGCCGGCTCGGACGTCGGGTTCTGGGTGAACCGCAGCGGGCCGGCGTCGTCGTAGTCCTCGTCGGCGGAGGAGTCGAGCCGGGCCAGCTCGGCCGTGAGCGAATCGGCCTCGGGCGTGGCCACCCGGGTGTCGAGCAGGTCCATCGTGAGGTCGTCGAGATAGGCCGGGACGCCGGCGCGGATCTGCCGGGGCGCGGCCGGGCTGCCGTTGGCATCCCGGTTGGCGTCGGGCAGCGCCGAGTTGCCGACCTCGTTGTGCGGCCAGTGACCGGTCAGCGCGAAGTAGAGGATGCCGCCGACCGCGCGGATGTCGGACTCGACGTTGTCGGCGGAGTCGGCGCGCGCGTCGGCCAGCACGACCCGG
This sequence comes from Actinoplanes sp. NPDC021490, assembly GCF_055562135.1. NCBI lineage: Bacteria > Bacillati > Actinomycetota > Actinomycetes > Micromonosporales > Micromonosporaceae > Actinoplanes > Actinoplanes sp. NPDC021490. The sequence goes on along the minus strand of NZ_JBVHFW010000011.1, from coordinate 151,888 downwards.
CCGTCGTCGGCGATCAGCGTGGTGCCGGGGTGCACGTTGCCGTGCACCATGCCGGTGGCGTGCACGGCGGCCAGGGCGTCGGCGATCGAATGGGCGATGGCGGTGGCGCGGCCCGGGTCGAGCGGGCCGTCGGTGCTGACCATCTCACGCAGCGACTCGCCCTCGACCCACTCGCGCACGACGTAGGCGCGGGAGCCCTCGTCGATCGCGTCGTAGACCCCGACCAGGTTGGGGTGTATCACCCGGCTGGCGTCGACCGCGGCCTGGAGCATCTCGGCGGCGGAGTCGCCGCCCGGGTAACGCAGCACGACCGCGACCGGCCGACGGAGGATGACGTCGATGCCGCGCCAGACCTGCCGGCCGGCGGAGTCGTCGTTGACGTGCTCCTCGAGCTGGTAACGCTCGGCCAGGATCTCACCGGCGGTGGGAGCACCGAACGTCATGACCGGTCCGTCCGCATCGGCCGCGGTCTCGTGGCCTTCGCCGACCTGGGTCACCAGTCCTCCTCGGTGCTCCACGCACGGGTTTGCCGTGCTCGGTGCAAATGACGATGCGCGAAGAGCACATGCCGACACCGACCATACCCGCCCGGGGCCATCCGGCGGCAGGTCGTCCCCCCGGCGCGGCAAGCTCGGCCGAGCCCGGCCCCGAACCGCCGAGACCCGCCGCCGCCGGTAAAACCCCTGGTCAGCGGCCGAGTTTGCGGCGCACCAGGCCGATTACCTGGCTCACCTCGGTCACGCGGAGCATGGTGGCCGCGGCCAGGTAAGCAATCAGAATTACCGCGCCGCCGGCCAGCAATTGAAGAATCGCCTCGCCCCGGCCGCTCGGCTCGCCCGCGCCGGGCAGGAAATGCACGACCAGGAGGCCGAGGGCGGCGGCGATCGCGGCCGCGACGAGCACCTTGATCAGAGCCACGGCGACCGAGCCGAGGTTGAGCCGGCCGATCTTGCGGCGGAGCACCGCGAGCGAGATCAACGCCGAGACCGTGTACGAGATCGCGTTGGCCGCCGTCATGCCGGCCGCCGACAGCGACGCGTTGAGCACGCCGGCCAGGATGAAATAGCCCGCGATACGCACGGCCACGACCGGCAGGTTGATCAGCGCGGCCGTCTTGTTGCCCTGCAGAGAATAGAAGGCGTACGTGCACAGATAGCTGATCGAGAGCGGGAGCACGGCGAACGCGGCCACCACCAGGACCTTGCCGGTGGCGAGCGCGGCCTCGTGAGTGAAGGCGCCGCCCTCGAAGAGCATGACGGCGATCGGGGCGCCGAGCACGCCGTAGACGACCGCGATCGGGGCCAGGGCGGCCGAGGTCAGCCTGATGCCGCGGCTCAGGTCGGCACTGACCTCGGAGAACCGGCCCTCGGCGGCGGCCGCGCTCATCTTGGGCAGCAGCGCGGTCATCACCGAGACGCCGATGATGCCGTGCGCCATCATGGTCAGCAGGAAGACGTTGTTGAAGGCGAGCACGCTGGCACTGTTCTTACCGGCTACGCCGTTGAGGATGCGGACCACGGCGAAGATCGCGAGCTGGTTGGCGCCGACATAGAGCAGCATCCAGCCGGCCAGCCCGCCGATCTCACGCAGCCCCAGCGAGCGCGGGTCCCACCGCCACTTCCAGCTGAAGCCGACCTTGCGCAGCGCCGGCAACAGGCCGATCGCCTGCACGACCATGCCCAGCAGCGTGCCCAGGCCGAGCAGCAGGATCCGGCCGTCGGTCATGTCCTCGGGCCGGAAGCCCTTGGTCGGGCCGAAGGCGACGATGAAGATGCCGCAGACGGCGATGACGACGATGTTGTTGAGGATCGGCGCCCACATCGGGGCGGCGAAGTGGCCGCGGACGTTGAGCACCGCGCCGATCAAGGCCGAGAGCCCGGTGAAGAAGATGATCGGCAGGATCAGGTACGCGAAATGCGTGACCAGGTCGCGGTAGGCCGGAGTGGTGTCGTCACCCGCCTGGATCATCGTGATCAGCGGCGCCGCCGCCACCACCAGGACCGTCGCCAGGCCGAGCGACACGATCGCGAAGGTGAGCAGCTTGCGGGTGAACTCCTGGCCGCCGTCCGGGTCGGCCTTGCGCCGCCGCACCAGCAGCGGGATCAGGACACTGGACAGGATGCCGCCGAGCAGCAGCTCGTAGATCTGCCCGGGCAGGAACTGCGCGCTGGTGTACGCGTCGCCGATGCCGAGGCCCAGCGTCATGCCGATCAGCGCGTTGCGGACGAACCCGATGATCCGGCTGACCAGGCTGCCGATCGCCATGACGGCGCTGTTGCCGGCGGTGCCGCCGTCACCGGACTCCGGAAGCTTTTCCGGCGGCAGCGCCTGATCCTCGACCGGCCCGGTGTTGCCGAGCTGGGAATCGACCGAGATCACCGTGACGCCGTCCTCCGGCCCCGGTGGCTCGCCCTCGGGCCTGGCGTGCGCGCTGCGGTAGAGACCGCCGTTCACCGATCCTCCCGAGCATCGTGCGGAACTGCAGTCACCATACGGCTCCGGTCACAGCCGGTGTCGCAGGAGCGTGCCCGGCTCGGCCCCGGCCAGCGTCTCGACCATCCAGCAGGCCTCGGCCGGCACCAGCGGCTCACTCAGCGCGTCCAGCACCGTCGGATGATCGCAGCCGGCCTCGGTCAGCGCACCGAGCAGCTCACGAATGGGCCGGAGATCACCGGAGTCGAGGATGTGCCGCGCGATCGGCCGGGTGTCGGCGTACCACCGCTGGCTCGGCACCGCGTGCAGGTGAGCGGCCGCCTTGCGGACCAGATCGGCCAGGTCCTCCCGCGGGAAGCGCGACCCGGTGCGTACGTCTCGAACCGCTCTTTCCGGACGGCTCAGCTCGGCGATCGAGGCCTCGTCGAGCACCTGCGGCGAGAGAACCGGCCGGGCGGGCCACCAGTCGTCACTCGTGAACAACGGCAGGGGCGCCTGCTCGGGACCGGACGGCTCGGCCGGCGGGACGTCGCGGCGCAACGACCGGTACGCCGCCTCGCGCATCGCCGCGATCTCGGGCTCGTCGTCCTCGGCGGTGGGCGGCGCGAACGGCGACAACAGCGCGACGACCAGGCCCGGGTGGGGCAGCGTGGGGTCCTCCCAGGCGATCACCCGGCCGCAGAGGTCGAGCTCCCACCACCGCAGGGCGGCCGGGCCGGGCTCGCCGGGAACCGCGTAGGCGAGCTGGACGGGTTCACTCGAGGCGGGGACGCGCAGGCCCAGGGCCCGTTCGCCGGTCCGGAGGTCGATGTCGAGCACCAGGGCGTAACCGGCCGTGACGGGGAAGGTCGCGCGCAGTTCGCCGGGCTCGTCGTCGCTGGTCACGCAGCTTTCGCCGGCCCAGAAGTCCGGATTTTCGGCGAGCCGGAGCAGCGTGTCGGAAACGGGCACCCGCCCATCCTGCCCGCTGACGCCCCTTCGCGCCCATTCGTGCCGCCGCCCGACCCGCCGCCCATCGCCGGACCGATGGCCCGATAGGCTGGTCATCCCATGTCTGTGTTGAATGCCGCCCAGAAGAACGCGGTCGCCGAGCTGCTGCGGGTCTCCCCCCTCGCCGACGAGCTGGGGCGCCGCTTCGGTGCCGCCGGCCACGAGCTGCATCTGGTCGGCGGATCGGTGCGCGACGCGCTGCTGGGCCGGCTCGGCGACGATCTCGACTTCTGCACCGACGCCCGCCCCGAGCAGACCCTCGAGGTCGTGAAGGGCTGGGCCGACGCCATCTGGGAGACCGGCCGCGAGTTCGGCACGATCGGCATCCAGAAGAACGGCCTCCGCCTCGAGATCACCACGTTCCGGGCCGAGGCGTACGACGGGGTCACGCGCAACCCGGTGGTCGAGTACGGCGATTCCCTCCTGGAAGACCTCCAGCGCCGCGACTTCACGATCAACGCGATGGCCGTCTCGCTTCCGGGGCACGACTTCACCGACCCGTACGGGGGGCTGGATGATCTTGCGGCCCAGGTGATCCGCACCCCGGCCGCGCCGTCGCAGTCGTTCGGCGATGATCCACTTCGGATGCTGCGGGCCGCCCGGTTCGCCGCCAAGCTGCAATTCACTGTGGATCAAAAGGTCATTACCGCCATGCGGGACATGGCCCCCGATCTCGACCGAATCACCGCGGAACGGATCCGGGACGAGTTCACCAAGCTGATGTGCGGCGCCGACCCGATCACCGGCCTGCGGCTGCTGGTCGACACCGGCCTGGCCGACCGCTTCATTCCCGAGATCTCCGGGCTCAAGCTCGAGATCGACGAGCACGCCCAGCACAAGGACGTCTACGAGCACACGCTGATCGTCGTGCAGAACGCGATGCGGCTCGAGGGCGAGGACGGACCGGACTTCACGCTGCGGATGGCCGCCCTGATGCACGACATCGGCAAGCCGGCCACCAAGGCCGTCGGGCGTGACGGCCGGGTCAGCTTCCACCACCACGAGGTGGTCGGGGCCCGCATGACCAAGCAGCGGATGAAGGCCATGAAATACCCCAAGGACGTCATCTTGGAGGTGGTCGAGCTCGTCGGCCTGCATCTGAGGTTCTACGGGTACGGCCGGGGCGAGTGGACCGACTCGGCCGTGCGCCGCTACGTGACCGACGCCGGCCCGCTGCTCACCCGGCTGCACCGGCTGACCCGCTCCGACGTGACGACCCGCAACAAGCGCAAGGCGGCCAACCTCGCGGCCGACTACGACGCGCTCGAGGAGAGGATCGCCCGGCTGGCCGAGGAGGAGGACCTGGCCCGGGTCCGTCCCGACCTCGACGGCAACGCGATCATGGAGCTGCTCGGCGTTCCGCCCGGCCCGGTCGTCGGTCAGGCCTGGCGGTTCCTCAAGGAGCTGCGCCTCGACCGCGGGCCGCTGTCGCGCGACGAGGCCGAGGCCGAGCTCTACAAGTGGGCCCGCGACAACGGGCACCTTTCTTCCTAGGCGGCTCGTCCGGGTATTCGAACTTGTCGTACCCGGGGAGCAGAATCGTCGCCATGTTCGTCATCGACTCGCCCATCGGTCCGCTCGGCGTCGCCGTCGAGGGCGACACGGTCGTGGGGGTGCGGTTCGCCGCGCGGCCGGGGCCGTCCGGCTCGCATCCGGCCGTGCGGCAGCTCGAGGCCTACTTCGCGGGCGAGCTGACCGACTTCACCGTGCCGTTCGAGCTGCGCGGCGGCTCCGAGTTCGAGCGCGCCGTGTGGGGCGAGATCGCCCGGATCCCGTACGGGGAAATGGTCACCTACGGCTCGATCGCGACCGCGTTGGGTGATCCGGGGGCCGCGCGCGCCGTCGGCACCGCCTGCAACCACAATCCGATTCCGGTGATCGTCGGCTGTCACCGGGTGGTCGGCGCCGGCGGCAAGATGGTGGGCTTCGGCGGCGGCCTCGACCGCAAGCGCAAACTGCTCGAGCTCGAGGCGCGGATCGCCCTGGCCCGGGCCTGGTCGTAGAGCCGGCGGGGCCGGACATGCCGATGGCCGGGCCCGCCGGGCCCGGCCATCGATGTACTGCTGAGGTCAGCGCTCGATGTCGCCGCGGATGAACGCCTCGACGCTCTCCTTGGCGTCGTGGTCGTTGTACTGCACCGGCGGGGACTTCATGAAGTAGGACGAGGCCGACAGGATCGGGCCACCGATGCCGCGGTCCTTGGCGATCTTCGCCGCGCGAACGGCGTCGATGATCACACCGGCCGAGTTCGGCGAGTCCCACACCTCGAGCTTGAGCTCGGCCATCAGCGGGGTGTCGCCGAACGAGCGGCCCTCGAGCCGGATGTAGGCCCACTTGCGGTCGTCGAGCCACGGCACGTGGTCCGACGGGCCGATGTGCACGTCGCTCTTGATCATCTCGTGCGGGATCTGGGAGGTCACCGACTGGGTCTTCGAGATCTTCTTGGAGATCAGGCGGTTGCGCTCCAGCATGTTCATGAAGTCCATGTTGCCGCCGAAGTTGAGCTGGTAGGTGCGCAGCAGCTCGACCCCGCGGTCCTCGAACAGCTTGGCCAGCGCGCGGTGCACGATGGTCGCACCGACCTGGCTCTTGATGTCGTCGCCGACGATCGGCAGGCCGGCGTCGGTGAACTTCTGGGCCCACGCCGGGTCGGAGGCGATGAAGACGGGCAGCGCGTTGACGAACGCGCAGCCGGCGTCGATCGCGGCCTGGGCGTAGAACTTGTCGGCCTGCTCGGAGCCCACCGGCAGGTAGGAGACGACGACGTCGACCTCGGCGTCGCGCAGAGCCTGCACGACGTCGACGGCCTCGGCCGAGGACTCCTCGATGATCTCGCGGTAGTACGTGCCCAGACCGTCGAAGGTCGGTCCACGCTGGACCGAGACACCGGTCGGGGGCACGTCGGTCAGCTTGATGGTGTTGTTCTCGCTGGCAACGATCGCCTCCGCGAGGTCCATGCCGACCTTCTTGGCGTCCACATCGAACGCCGCGACGAACTTCACGTCGGATACGTGGTAGTCGCCGAAGGTTACGTGCATGAGACCCGGGACGCGGTCGTTGGGGTCGGCGTTCTTGTAGTACTCCACGCCCTGTACGAGGGACGAGGCGCAGTTACCTACACCGACGATGGCGACGCGGACGGAGCCCATCGCGTTTGCCTCCTTGTTCATCACGGCCGGTCCTTGTGCGGACGCGGGGGTTCGGGGGATGCATCCTGGGCCGCCCGCTCTGGTGACGGTTCGGCGGCAGGGATGTCGAATTCCCCGGCGGATCCTGCCGGGGCTCGGCCGGAGCGCTCGTTGGTGATGAGCTCCTCCAGCCAGCGGACCTCGCGCTCGGCGGCGTCGAGTCCGTGGCGTTGCAGTTCAAGCGTGTACGCGTCGAGCCGGCCGGCGGCGCGGGACAGCACGTCGCGCAGACCCTCCCGGCGTTCCTCGATCCGGCGGCGGCGACCCTCGAGGATCCGCAGCCGGGTGGCGCGATCGGTCCGGGAGAAGAACGCGAAGTGGACACCGAAACCGGCATCGTCGTACGTCTCTGGACCGGCCTGGGCCAGGAGATCGGCGAACCGCTCCTTGCCGTCGGCAGTGATCTTGTAAACAACGCGGCCCCGTTTGCTGGTCATCGGGGGGATCATCGTCGGATCGGACTCGGATTCGGTGATCCAGCCGGCCGTCTGAAGTCGCTTGAGCGTCGGATAGAGGGTGCCGTAGCTGATCGCGGCGCGGATGGTGCCCAGCTTGGTGGCGAGTTCCTTGCGGAGCTCGTAGCCGTGCATCGGGGTCTCCTGCAGGAGGCCGAGAATCGCCAGCTCCAGCACCGGCCCCTCACCTCCTACGCCCCGATGTATCGGTCCGATACATCGCAACCGTAGATCCGTTGCCACAAGTGTGCAAGCCGTTCATGATTGAGCTACGTGCGCGCCACGCTGCGTGATGACTGTCGCTCCTCGCCTGAGGACCGCGTACTCTTTCCGCCATGCGTACGCAGCGCCAGCTCGTCGACTACTCGCTACAGAAGCGAGCAGTGCTGCGTGACGTGCACAACGGCAAGATTGGGACGCTCGAGGTCTGTGATGCCTCGCCATACCTCAAAAGCGCTGCTCGATTCCATGGCGAGCCGACCGACGAGCGCTGCCCGATCTGCCGCCGCGACAACCTCACCCTCGTGCACTACATCTATGGCGACGAGCTCAAGCAGTCCGCCGGGCAGGCGCGTAAGCTCGCCGAGCTGCCTGTCCTGGCCATGACGCTGCGTGAGTTCCAGGTGTTCGTCGTGGAGGTGTGCCAATCCTGCGCGTGGAATCACCTGACCCAGCAGTTCCTGCTCGGCCGGGACGCGCTCACCGCCGACGAACTAGACCGGGTCGAGGCGGTTGCCGCCTCGTCCGCCGCGGGCCGCCACCGCGAAATTGGGTCATCGGCTCACAGTTGGGACGGCCGCCTATGACGCGGATCGATCTCGCTACCGTTGACGTGACCCCGACCGGCTCGCGCATCCAGCGCTCCAGCCGGTCATTTCCGACATCAGTCAGGGCGGCTGCCGGTATGCAGCCCGAATCGCCCGCTTGTGGCGTAGCCGGGAAGGGCCCCTCCAGGGCTCTCCTGGCGTGCGTCCTCGCGACCGAGGTGTGACCGCATGAACCCGTACGGCGAACCGCAGTCTTCGCGTGCCCGGGCTCGAGTGCCCGGGTCCGCCGGCTCAACGCCTGACGACGACCAGCCTCGTTCCTACTCGGCCTCGGCCCGGCCCTCGGGGTCCGCGCGCCCGGCCCCCGATGCTTACCGCCGTGGGGCCGGTGGACGCGCGCCCGTGGGCAGCGCGCCGGTCGGCAACGGCACCTCCGGGCGGGCTTCGGTCGGCAGCGCCTCCGTCGGTTCGGCCCGCGTCGGCGGCCGGGCCGCCGTCGGTGCCGCCGCGCCGCCCGGACGCGCCGCGGTTGGCGCCGCGGCCGCGCCGCCCGGCCGTGCCCCGGTCGCCCGGGCCGCCGTACGGCCTGGTGGTCCGTCGGGTTATGGGCCGGACGACGAGGGCAGCATCGGCGGCGACCGGCCGGGTCGCGGAGGCAAGGACAAGTCGAAGGCGGCCAAGCGCCGTCGCCGCACCAACATCCTGACCGCCGCCGCGGCTGTGGCCGTCATCATGCTGGGCGCGGGCGTGGTCGGCGGCACCTACTTCTTCGACGATGTCGACCTGCCGGCGCCGGTCACCGAGGACCAGTCGAACGTGATTCTCGACTCCAAGGGCGCCGTGATGGCGAAGATCGGCGACCAGAACCGCACGGTGGTGCCCGAGCCGAAGATCAACAAGGTCGTCGAGCACGCTGTGGCCGCGGCCGAGGACAAGAACTTCTACAAGCACCACGGCATCGACATGAAGGGCATCGTCCGCGCCGCGTGGAACAACTTCAGCGGTGGCGCCACGCAGGGCGCGTCGACGATCACCCAGCAGTACGCGCGGCACGCGGCCGAGCTGAAAGAGATCAGCATCAACCGCAAGCTGCGCGAGGCGGTCATCGCCCGCAAGCTCGAGTCGAAGTACGACAAAGACCAGATCATGGGCCTGTACCTGAACTACATCTACATGGGTGAAGGCAGGTACGGCATCGAGGCCGCGGCGCAGGGCTACTTCGGCAAGTCGGTGCTCACGCCGGCCGGGCAGAAGGGCGCCGTGACCCCGTACGAGGCCGCGGTTCTTGCCTCGATCATCAAGCAGCCGGAGCCCACCGACGGGCACAAGGGCTACGACCCGAACTACAACCTCACCGATGCCAAGGCGCGGTGGGAGTACACGATGGCCAACATGCTGGAGATGAAGTGGATCTCCCAGGAGGTCTACGACAAGCGGGTCTACCCCAAGGTCAAGCCGATCAGCAAGGCCACGACCAGCAAGAGCACGGCCGGCAAGCCCGTCGGCATGGTCATGCGGCACGTCCGGGCCGAACTCGCCCAGATGGGCATCAGCGGGCAGGAGTTCGACAAGGGTGGCCTGACCGTCACCACCACGATCGACCCCGACGTGCAGAAGGCGGCCGAGGAAGCCGGCTCGCGCAAGAGCGAGAGCTCGCCGATGAACGGCAAGCCCGCGACGTATCAGGCCGCGGTGATCGGCATCGACCCGAAGACCGGCCGGGTGCTCGGCTACTACGCCGGCGACGACCCCAGTGGCCTCGACTACGGCGGCTACCTGTCCAGCGACGGCAGCGAGATCATCGGTGGCCAGTCCCCCGGCTCGACGTTCAAGATCTATACCCTGGCCGCCGCGCTGAAGGAGGACATCTCCTTCAAGACGACCTGGGACGGCTCGAAGCTGCGGCCCAACGGCACCAAGATCAGCAACGCCGGCGCCGACCCCGGAACCGTCTGTAAGGGCAAAATCAAGTTCTGTGACCTCGAGACGGCGACGATCAAGTCGTACAACTTCCCGTTCTACTGGATCGCCGACGGCATCGGCCGTGACAAGGTCATCGCGGCCGCGCGGGACGCGGGCATCCAGCACATGTACACCGACGGGAACAAGCAGTTCCCCAACGGCAAGCTGGTCGACCTGACCAAAACCAACGCGGAGACCTGGAAGCAGCGCGGCTACTTCGACAACGAGGTCGCCTTCGGCCAGTACCGCGTCGTCCCGCTCGAGCACGCCGAGGGCGTCGCCACGATCGTCGGCAACGGCGTCCACCACGACGCCCACTTCGTCAAGTCGGTGACCCGGGTCGACCCCGAGACCGGCAAGAAGGCGGTCGTCGGCAGCGAAAAGATCGAGGGCAAAGAGGTCTTCAGCCCCGATCAGATGTCCAACCTGCAGTCGGTGCTGAAGGAGATCGTCCGGGTCGACGACCGTGACCTGCGCGGCGGCCAGCAGAGCATCGCCAAGTCGGGCACCTGGGAGTTCAAGGAAGGCAGCGGTGACACCTGGTTCGTCGGTGGCATGCCGCAGCTGGCCGCGACGGTCTGGGTCGGCGGCGCCAAGGACAAGGTCGAGCTGAAGGAATCCAACGGCCGGGACATGTTCGGCGCGGGCACGCCGTCGAAGATCTGGAAGAAGTTCCTGGACGCCGTGATCAAGGCGAAGGACCTGCAGCAGGAGGACTTCCCGAAGCGCGTCGAGACCGGTAACCCGGACAGCCCGTTCGCCAACGGCCAGGAGCCGCCACCGCCGCCCGTCCAGGACAGGCCGGACGGCAACGAGGGCGGAGACTGCGTGCTCGGCGTCATCGGCCCCGGCTGCGGCGAGAACAACAACGGCGGCGAGAACAACAACGGCGAGAACAACGGCGGCAACAACGGCGGAGGCGACAACAACGGCGGCAACAACGGCGGAGACGACGGTGGTGGTGACGACGACGGAGACGACGGCGGCGGCCAGGGCACACCCGAAACTCAGCCGACGTTCGAGCAACCGACGTTGCAGCCACAGAACTAGCGCTTCGTGAAACCGGTGTGCATCCCCTCAAGGGGTGCACACCGGTTTTCGGTTTCCTCCGCAGGGCGTTCCGGAAGCCAGGTCCGAAGTACGGCATGATGCCATGTCATGAGCACGCAACCGCCCGGGGACATCGACCGCTCTGACACGCCGAGTGCGCCGGCGACGTCGGACGGCTTCGTGCGCGGCATCTCGCAGGCGATCGGCGGGCCGCTCGGCTCGCACGCGGTCAAGCCCGATGCCCGGCGCGGACGGTTCTGGACGGCGACCCGCATCATCCTCGCGCTGACGTGCCTGACCCTCGCGTTCTCGTGGGTGCAGAAGTCGCCCTGCCAGAGCGGCGACTGGCAGCGGAACGTGCAGTACACCCGGTTCTGCTACACCGACGTGCTGGCGCTCTACTACGCCGAGCACCTCAACGAGGGCGCGGTTCCGTACAAGGACTGGCCCGTCGAATACCCGGTCGTGACCGGATACTTCATGGGTGCGCTGGGGCTGCCGGTGCACGCGTACGGGCAGGACCACCCCGAGATCAACCAGGGCACGTGGTTCTACAACGCGAACGCGATTGTGCTCTCGGCACTGGCTGTGGCGACCGCGGCGATCATCCTGGCGTTGCGCCGCCGCCGCCCGTGGGACGCGGCGATCTTCGCGATCTCGCCGATCATCTTCTTCACCGCGACGGTCAACTGGGACTTCCTGGCCATCGGACTCGCGGCGATGGGGCTCTATCTGTGGGCCAAGAGACATCCGGCCTGGGCGGGACTGTTCCTGGGGCTTGGTGGGGCGGCCAAACTGTGGCCGCTGTTCATCCTCGGGCCGCTGCTCGTGCTGGCCATGCGGTCGAAGTCGCTACGGTCGTGGACGGCGGCGATGGCGACGGCCGTGGTGGCCTGGGTCGTGGTGAACTTCCCGGTCTTCTTCTTCTACCACGAGAGCTGGCTCAAGTTCTTCCGCCTCAACAGCGAGCGGCCGATCGACTGGGGCACGCTCTGGTACGTCGGCCGCTACCTCGACGGCAAATGGAACTCGGGCGCCGCCGGTGATCAGGGCCCCTTCCAGTGGCTCAGTGATCACGTGCCGACGCTCAACCTCGTCTCGTACGCCCTCTTCGGTCTGGCCTGCGCCGGAATCGGCCTGCTCGCGTGGCTGGCCCCGCGCCGCCCCCGGGTCGCCCAGCTGTCGTTCCTCGTGGTGGCGGCCTTCCTGATCACCAGCAAGGTCTGGTCCCAGCAGTACGTCCTGTGGCTGCTCCCCCTGATCGTGCTGGCCCGCCCCCGCTGGGGCGCGATCCTCGCCTGGACCGTGGCCGAATTCGGTTACTTCACCGCCTTCTACGCCGAACTGATGGGCGCGGGCGGCAAGCCGGTCATCCCCGAGGGCACGTTCGTGCTGGCCTCGACCTTGCGCCTGGTCACCGTGGGAGTGCTGTGCGGCCTGGTGATCCGCGAGATCTGGAGGCCCGAACTGGACCCGGTCCGCGAGTCCTACGCCGACGACCCGGACGGCGGCCCGCTCAACCGTCCCGACGCGCCCTGGATCAACCGCTTGCGCCGTTCGTTCCGCTTGGACCGCTCCCCCGCACCCGCTCCCCTCGACCCGCCGCCGCCTCCCAACGACCAGGTCGTAGTCAAGGTCTGAGCCACCCGCCGGCACTTTCCGGTCACGGCCCGGCCCCGCTCTCTTGTGCCGGCACCGGGGCGGAGGCCGTCGCTCTCGTTGTGCCGGCCCGGGGACCGGCCGCACCGGGCTGCCGTTTTCTTGTGCCAGTTCGGGTGTGGGCGGCGCCAGGGCGGGGGCTGCCACTTTTCTTGCGCCGCCTCGGGCGTCGGCTGCGCCGAGGCGCACGCTTTTCTTGGCGTCGGTGGGTGAGCTGCGGTGTCGGCCCGGGCCGTGCGGATGTCAGCGAGCCGGCCTGATGATCTCCAGGTGGCGAAGGGCCGGGACGAAAGCTGCCGCCAGCATGGCGGCCGCGGCCAGGCCGCCGCCGGTTAAGGCCACGGCGGTGGTGCCGGCTACGGCGGCGAGGGCCGACGCGGCGATCTGACCGGCCGGCAGGGACAGGAACGACCAGAACTCGTCGTGGGCGCCGACCCGGGAGAGCAGGCGTTCCGGGATGTGAGTGTTCGTGACTGTTGTCCAGACGATGGTGAAGAACTCGGCGGCCACGCCGGCGACGAACGTGGAGAACATCAGCCAGGCCAGATCGGCGCCGGAACCGAGCAGGATCAGCGGGAGGGTGGCCAGGGCCATGGAGGCCAGGGCCGGCCTCATCGGCCGCCGCATGATCGGCAACTTCACCAGCACGATGCCGGCCAGCAGCGCTCCGGCTCCGCGGGTGCCGAGTATCAGACCCCAGCCCTCGGGGCCGACGGTGTCGTTCGTCAGCACCGGGCCGAGAACCTGCCAGAAGCCCAGGTTGGTGGCGTTGAAGATGGCGAAGGCCAGGGTCACCGACCAGATCCACGTGTGCGACCTGAAGTAGGTCCATCCCTCGCGCATCGCGCTGAGCATCGTCGGGTCGTCCGTGGAGCGCGGCGGTAGGTCGGGTAGCGAGATCTTGGCGAAGCAGACGGCGGCCAGCAGGAAAGAGGCCGCGTCCACGGCGATGGCCCAGCCGCCGCCGATCGAGGCGGTCAACAGGCCCGCCGCGCCTGGGCCGAAGATGCGGGCGATGTTGCCGGCCGAAGCCAGCAGCGAGCCGGCCTGCTGCAGACCGGGGGCGGGAACGAGGTTCGCGAGGATGCCGCGCAGGGCCGGCGTAGTCAGTCCTTGAAGGACGCCGTTGAGGGCGGAAAGCGGCAACAGCAGCCCGGGGCGCTGATGGGTGAGCAGAACGACGGCGACGCCGGCCTGGGTGATGCCGGCGCCGAGGCTGGTCAGGCGCAGCACGGTGTCCCGGCGGTAGCGGTCGGCGATGCCACCGCCGATGAGCATGGTGGCGACCATCGGGATCACGGCGGCGGCCAGAACGGCGGACAGCCAGGCTCCGCTGTCGGTGATCTCCAGGACGCCGAAGGACAGCGCGACCGGCGACATGAAGCTGCCCGCCATCGAGATCGCGCGGCCGGCGAAGAACCAGCGAAACGCCGGTGAGCGCAGTGGCCGTCCGGGGGCAGTGCTCGAAGCCGTCATCGGGCGGGGCGGCGGCTCGAGATCGTGATCTTCCGATGCTTCGGCTTCCGGCACGAGGGGTGACGCTGCCAGCGCAGAACGGAGGTATCAAGCAGATTCCGGCCACGAGGAGCTCGCGCGGCGGCGCCGCGCGGTTGTCAGCGCAGGTGGAAGAGGACCGCGTCGTCCAGGTCTTCGCGGCGGATGTTCAGGGCGTCCACGGGGATGTCGCCGGCGCGTTCCCAGGGGGTGCCGGCCGACTGGGAGCGGAGCAGGAGGACCCGGTCGATGTTGAGCGAGCGCAGATATTCGATGCTGGCGGCGTCGGGGAAGGATTCGACGTTGCGGCGGAGTTCGGCCTGGCGGGCCGCGCCGAAGCCGCCCGAGCCGTTGAGCATGGGCTGGAAGCGCGTGGTCGACCACAGCATGACGGTCTGGTCGGTCAGGGCGGCGGTCGGCAGCACCAGCATCGGGCCGCTGACCGTGCGCATGGCCGTGGGCTGGGCCGGGACGATCGGGTGGGCCGTCGCGTTCCAGCCTTCGACCAGCACCAGCATCAACGGCACGAAGGTGGCCAGCCGCAGCCACGGGCCCGGCCAGGGCGGAATGCGTTGTTCGGAGACGTGTTCGGCGCGACGCACGAACTCGGCCACGGCCCCGGCCGCGAGGATGGCCAGCAGCAAGGTGGCCCAGAGCATGAGCCGGCCGGGGATGCGCAGGCCGAGCGAGGCGGGGAGGTGGCCGAAGACCGGGAGATAGGTCCAGCGGCCCTCGTAGAAGTTCGTGCCCAGGGTCAGAGCGATCGTCGCGGCCAGGGCGGTCAGCAGGAGCAGGCGCTGTCGCAGCGTCCAGATCGAGAACGCCAGACCGGCGAGCGCGAGTGCATAGAGGACGAACCCGGGCAGCAGGCCCATCTCGGCCGGCCAGCCGAGCGAGGAGCGTGGCACCTCGTGCGGGGCGCCCCAGATGCGCGACTCGGCCGGGCCGATCAGCAGGCTGCGTAGCGGCGGCGAGAAGAAGGCGATCTCGGTGCCGGCCGGGCCGGAATCGGGGACGCGGAAATACGGAATGGCGATCAGGCCGCTGACCCCGGCCAGGATCAGCGGGCCGAGTGTGTCGGTGAGCATCAGGCGCCAGCCGAGCACGGGCCTCTCGGCGGGACGGCGCAGGCGGCGGATCGGCACCCCGAGGAGGAGCACGACCAGGATGAGGCCGAGCACGATCAGGAACGGGCCGCCGAGCGAGAAACCGAGGCTGACCTGCCAGATCGCGACCAGCCAACCGGCGGCGGCCCACTTGGCGCTGCGGCGATGGGGGCGCAGGCCGCGACGCAGCGACCAGCCGTGACCGCGGGCGAGCATGGCCAGGGCGAGCGGGATGCCGCCGGCCGAGATGATGTCGAGGTGGCCCTCCTGGGCGAGGCGCCACGGTGCGTACGCGAAAGCAACGGCGGCCACGGCGGCTCCCGTACGACCGGCGCCCAGCTGGCGAACCAGGGCGTAACCGCCGATCGCGAGCAGGGCGTGGGCCAGCACGAAAAGGATGTTGTAGCGGAGGATCGCGGCCGCCGGACCCTCACCGATCATGCCGAACGGGGCATAGCCCAGAAGGCTGTTGCCGTACGCGAAGCTGTCGGTCAGCGGGAAGAAGGCGTTGGACTGCCACAGGCGGGGCGGATCGGTGAGCAGGGTGTGCCCGCCCCAGGCGATCTGCCAGGCCTGACGGGACGGGTCCCAGACGTCCTGCGGAAGGGTGTGCATCGGGTAGCGCAGTGTCGGCCAGGTCAGAGCGACAGCCAGCAGGACGGCGCCGTAAACGACCACGGCGTATTCGTGCACCAGCGATCGGAAGAACCGGCGCGTGCCCCGGCGGATCCGGCCGGGCGGGCGCTCCGAGGTGGTGGCGAACGCCTTCCACGGGTCGGGCGGTGTGCCGGGCGGCCGCTCGGAAGGCAGCGGCTCGGCCCGGGTCTTTTGTGGACCGTCGTTGACCTTGGGAAGGTCGGTCTTCGTCTGGGTCACGCCGGGAGCGGAAGTCGCCGCGGCGGTCGGCGCGGACGAGGCGGCAGCTGCGGCGGGCGACGGAGAGGAAAGGGCAGCCGCGGCCGTTGGTGGCGCTGCGGCGGTTGGTGGCGCCGAGACTTTCTCTTGCCGGGGCGGACCCGATTGCGCCGGGATGGCGGGTGACGCCGCGGTGGCGCCGGAATCCTTGACGGCCGGCGATCCCTGTGTGGCGGGTGACGGAGCCGAACGAGGTGTGGCGCCGCCGGGGACGGCCGGGCGCAGGGCCTCGCGGGTGGGCGGCGGATGCTTCGGCTGCTCGGCAGTCATGAGCCTCTCCCCGTGCGGCGCGTCAACGACCCGTTCGCTCCCGCAGGAGCGCGATGTCGGCTGTCTGTCCCTCGGTGCCGCCCGGCGTCTCGACGACGGCCGGCGCACCGGCGGCCCGGATCGCCGCCACGATCAGGTCCGGGTCGATCTTGCCATTGCCGAGGTTGTCGTGCCTGTCCTGCCCGGAGTCGAAGGCGCCCTTGGAGTCGTTGGCGTGGATCAGATCGATACGCCCGGTGATCGCCTTGACCCGGTCGACGATGCCCACCAGATCTTCCCCACCCGCGTACGCATGGCAGGTGTCCAGGCAGAAGCCGGCGCCGAACGAACCCACCGCGTCCCACAGCCGGGCCAGATCGTCGAAGCGCCGCGCACAAGCGTTGTCGCCGCCGGCCGTGTTCTCGATCAGGATCGGCAACGGCAGGCCGCCGTCGTTCTCCGCGTATTCGAACGCCTTGCGCCAGTTGTCGATGCCGGCGGCCAGATCCTCACCCTTGCCCACGTGGCCACCGTGCACGATCAGCCCCTTGGCCCCCAGCTCGGCCGCGGCCTTGGCGTGCGCCACCAGCAGCTTGCGGCTCGGGATGCGGATGCGGTTGTTGGGCGAGGCGACGTTCACGATGTAGGGCGCGTGGATGTAGACGTCCACCTCGGATGCCCGCAGCGCCTCGGCGTCCTCGCGGGGCTTGGGGGTCTTGTAACCCTGCGGGTCGGTCAGGAAGAACTGCACCGCCTCGGCGCCGCGGGCGGTGGCCTCCTCGAGCGGGGCGGCGGGATCGACATGGGCTCCGATGCGCATGGGACGAGACTACGACGACCGCCCGACACTTTTCTCCACGCGTCACCGCGCCTTGCCGGGTCTCGTTAGCTCCATTGATCACGTTTGACCGATATCGGCCACGGCCGGTGCGAAGTGGGAGATGGTGCATGTCGCGGCAGGTCCGACAACGGGTGACGGCGATCGTGCTGGGCGGTCTCATCTTCGGTGCGCCGATGCTGGCCAACGGGACGGCCAGCGCGGATCCGGTGCCCGAGGGCGCCCACCAGGTGACGTTCTCGGGCGGCGGGATGTTCGGCATCTCGTGCCGGTCGCGTCCGAGCGTCGAGTCGATGACCGTTCCGGCGCAGAGCACGATTCGGGTCGTCAACCAGACCGGGTATGCCGCCGACCTGTTGCTGGGCCGTGATTCGAAGGGCACGCTGCCGGACGACTCCTCGACCGAGGTGATCTTCCGGCGTGGGTCGACCTCGGTGACGCTCAAGCCCAACTGCGCGCTCGGTGACGAGGCCGAGCCGGTGGTGATCACAGCTTCGCCGTCCGCCTCGGCGACGACGCTGCCCGGCCCGTCCCCTCAGTCGCCGTCGGACGACCCGCAGCCGATGTCGCTCACGCCCGACGATTCCGGTGACTCCTCCGGCCCCCCGTCGGGTTCGATGGCCGCGCCGGCCGAGCGTCCCACCCGCCACAAGTCCGCGACCAGGCGTCCGGACTCTTCCCGGCCGACGTCCCCGCAGCCCGATGCCGTCCCCCAGGTGGCCACCGCGGCCGCCCAGAGCATGCCTCACGGCGGCGCCGCTCCGCGTCCCAAGATCAAGACTAAGAGTCCGGCCGGTACGCCCGGCAGCGCGGCGCCCGCGTTCGCCGGGATGCCACCCGGGAGCGAGAAGACTCTTCTTCCCGGCGTACCGAAGCTGGATCTGGACCCTGTGACGGTCGGCGCCGAAACGGCCGCACCGACCGTGCCCCCCGCTCCGCCCGCTCAGATCGCCGCGGCCGAGCCCGTGGCGGCGCTCGAGCCGATGCGGGAGGGTGGCAGCCCGCTCGGGCTGCTGGCGCTGACCGCCGCCGTATGTGTGGTCGGAGTCACAGTTGCCGCAATTCGGGCAATCGTGTCGCAACGTGCAAATAGGGCGGGATTGGCGTAGTTTCTCCTTCATAAGCTCCGCGGGGCGGCCGTCCAACCTCATCGGTGTGGTCGTTCCTCCCCAGGTCCCACCCAGCGAATGCGGATCGGGCGCCCCGCGGCTTCATCAGGAAGGACCCCGTCGTGCAGGCGGGGTCCTTCTTTTTGGTCACACGACCGTCGCGGGTATGCTTGCTCGGTTCGCGATGTGACCGCCGTGGGTCAAGTCCCACGGCTTTCTCATGCGAGCGACACAAGACCTCCTGCCACGGAGAGACCGTGGCCGTTAAGCCCACAGGAGGTGAGAACGTCTTGCGTCATTACGAACTCATGGTGATCCTCGATCCCTCGCTCGAGGAGCGCCTCGTCGGCCCTTCGCTCGATCAGTACCTGAATGTCATCAGGACCGCGGGTGGCTCGGTGGAGAAACTCGACGTCTGGGGCCGTCGCCGGCTCTCGTTCGAGATCAACAAGAAGGCCGAAGGCATCTACGCGGTCGTCGACCTGCAGGCGACGCCCGAGGCCGTGGCCGAGCTGGACCGTCAGCTCCGGCTGAACGAGTCCATCCTGCGTACCAAGGTCATCCGGCCCGAGACCCGCTGAGCCTCGTTTTTGTCAGGGGGTTCTGACAACCTCCAACGAACGAGCGAAGCGGCGAGGAGAAGATCATGGCAGGAGAAACCACCATCACGGTCGTCGGGAACCTGACCGACGACCCGGAGCTGCGCTTCACCCCTTCGGGTGCGGCCGTGGCCAAGTTCCGCATCGCCTCGACGCCGCGGACCTTGGACCGGCAGTCGGGCGAGTGGAAAGACGGCGAGCCACTCTTCCTTGCGTGCAACATCTGGCGTGACGCCGCCGAGCACGTCGCCGAGTCGCTTCAGCGCGGCTCACGGGTGATCGTGCAGGGTCGGCTGCGCCAGCGGTCTTACGAGACGCGCGAGGGCGAGAAGCGCACCGTCTACGAGCTCGAGGTCGACGAGATCGGCCCGTCGCTGCGGTATGCCACGGCGAAGGTGCAGCGCATGAACCGCTCCGGCGGCGGTGGCGGCGGTGGCGGCTTCGGCGCCTCCGGTGGTGGCGGTGGCAACCGGCCTCAGCCCAGCAATGGTGGCGGTGGCGGCGGAGCAAACAACTTCGACGACCCGTGGGCGACGGCGGCTCCGGCCTCCGGCAGCAGCAGCAACCGCTCCGGCGGTAGCGGCGGCGGCAACTCCTCGTTCGACGACGAGCCTCCCTTCTAGCCTTCCGGGTTTTCTGAAACCCAGGGCTTACCGAGTTCAGGAGTAAGAGCAATGGCTAAGGCTGCGGCGCTTCGCAAGCCGAAGAAGAAGGTGAACCCGCTCGACAAGGACGGGATCACCTACATCGACTACAAGGACACCGCTCTGCTGCGGAAGTTCATCTCCGACCGGGGCAAGATCCGTGCCCGCCGCGTCACCGGGGTGACCTCCCAGCAGCAGCGGCAGATCGCCCGCGCGGTCAAGAACGCCCGTGAGATGGCGCTTCTGCCGTACACGGCGACGGCGCGCTGAGGAGGATCACCGATATGAAGATCATCCTCACCCAGGAGGTGTCGGGCCTCGGCACCCCCGGCGACATCGTCGAGGTCAAGAACGGCTACGGCCGTAACTACCTGCTTCCGCAGGGCTTCGCGATCCAGTGGACCAAGGGCGGCGAGAAGCAGGTCGCGGTCATCAAGCGGGCCCGCGATGCCCGTGAGATCCGTGACCTGGGCCAGGCCAACGAGGTCAAGGGCCAGCTGTCCAACCTGAAGGTCACGCTGACCGCCCGCTCCGGCAACGGCGGCCGGCTGTTCGGCTCGATCACCCCGGCCGAGATCGTCGACGCGGTCAAGGCCGCCGGCGGTCCGTCCCTCGACCGGCGCCGCCTCGAGCTGCCCGGCCACATCAAGACCACGGGCGCGTACAACGTCCAGGTCAAGCTTCACCCCGAGGTGACCGCGACGTTCCCGGTGAACGTCGTCGCCGCCAAGTAAGAAGCGGAACGCACCAGGAGGCGCGTCGAGATCGAAAGATCTCGGCGCGCCTCCTGTCTGTGAGCGATGCGTCGTCGCGCCGGACGATCACGGCAGCGGCTCAGCCCTAACGGCGCGGAATCATCGCAGCGCCGCTGCCAGGTCGGCGGCGATCTCGAAGGTCGGTGCCGCCCTCTCGGTCTCGTCTGGATTCAGTGCGATGTGCTCGACGCGGGCCAGCATCCGGGTTGCGGTCTCCCGGTCATCCAGCGTTGTCGCCAGTTCCGCGCGGTACACCAGAACCTCTACGTGTGTGACCGGGTCATCGTCGGGCTGCGGGCGAGCCAGCGCGCTGTCGAGAATGCGGGCGGCCTGCCCGGCGTCACCCTTGGAGTCGGCCAGCACGACGGCGTTGGCCAGCGCCTTGGCGAGTCGTCCGGCGGGTGCGGGGGCCGGCGCGGGCATCGTGGCGGGGTTCTGGAAGACGCGGATCCAGTTGCCGCCCGGGTCGATGACGCTGAACCCGCCCAGCCCGTCCGCGTTCTTTCGAGCCCTGGGCCGGGTCATCCGCGGCATTCCGGACACCAGGACTTTGCCGTACGCGGTCCGCATGCCGGCGGCGAAAGCCCGGTGCAATTCCGCGACGTCCGAGGTGATCACGAGACAGGAGCCGTAGGACTGCTCCGGGTCGAACCCGGCAATCTCGAAGAACTGCAGGTTCAGGTCCTCCCGTTGCAGCGCCACGCAGGGATTGGGTTTGCGCTGCTTGTACGTGGTGCTGAAGCCGAGAACCCGGTAGAAGGCCTCGATGTCCTCAATCGACGCGCAGGGCAGCAGGGGGACGGTCACCTCGTTGGTCATGGCTCCTTCCTAGGCGGCGCGGATGGTCCGTCGCACATGGAGATAGCCGATCATCGCCTGGGCGTAGCCGATCGGTCGATGCGACCGCAGTCCGCGTGCAGCGTCCGTCGCCCGGACATCTGGCCGGCCGGCGGGAGCCGTCAGCTGAGGCTGTTGCCGGTGATGGCTGAGGTCAGAACCGTGGCGAGGCCGCCGCCGACCACGGCCGCGGCCAGGCCGACGCTGATCGCCTTCCACGAGTGGCTGACGAAACGCAGGCCGATCGCCACGACGACGCTCAGCACCAGCGAGATCAGGAACTGCGGGGCGGCCTTGGCCAGCGTGGACAGCGCGTGACCCTGGGCGCCGGTGCCGACGACGAGCATGTAAACGACGAACAGGACGACCGGAACGCCGTACCAGATGACGGTGTAGCCGACCGCGGCGAGCGGGCCGCCGGACTCCTGTTCGCCCTCCTCGTCGTCCGGATCGAGCAGGTCGCTCTTCCGGCCCGTCGGGTAGGCGCCGGTGACGGGGCGACGTTCATATGCCCCCGAAGGACCGTTCCAGCTCGCGGCGCCGCGAGCGGGTGCCGCCGCGCCCTCGCGCGGCACCGCCGAGATCAGCGACGTCGACGTGGTGGATAAGTTTGATTGTCCCTGGACCGCGGCTGAGCCGCCGGCCCGAAAGGGCACGTAATCCGAGGTGCCGAATCGTCGGGACTCGCCTTCGGCCAGATTGCTCTGGTCGGCCAGGTCGCGCCGCCAGTCCGCATCGCGGCCCTCGCGGTAGCCGGCGCTGCCCCGAGCGCGTTCGCGGCGCTCCTCGAGCGCCCACGGCGCGACATCCGGTGGGTCACCGTCGGCGTCGGCCTGCTCGCGCAGCGTCCACGGCGCGACCTCGTCGGGGCGGCCGGACCGGCTCGAACCGGGCTGCCAGACCTCGGGGCTCACCGGCTCGGCGGAGCCGGCGCGGCGGCGGCCGGAGCGCGGGGACTCACCGTACGGGTCGTCCTGCGGAACTCCGCTGACCGGAGCCGATCCCGGATATCCGGGGGTCGAGCTGACCGGCACGGAGGCGGCGCCCGAGTAGCCGGGAGTGCTACGCGGAGAGCTGACCGGGGCCGAGGCCGAGGCGGACCAGCCGTTGATCGGGCCGCCGGGCAGGCCACTGGCCGGGGCGGCGGGATAAACCGTCGTCGCGTCGTCGCCATAGCCCGGCGCGCTGCGCGGCGCACTCGGAAGTGCAGGCCGGCCACCGTACGGGGGTGCGCTCGCGCTGCCGTAGGCGGTGCCGCTGCGCGGGGCGTTGCCGGGCTCGTCGCGATACGCACGGCCGGTCGGCTCGTCATAGCTGCGAGCCGGCGGCGGCTCCTGATATCCGCGGCGGGGCGACTGCATTCCGCGGCCGGGCAATTCGATCTCGCGGCCGGGCGACTCGTATCCGCGGCCGGGCGGCTCTTCGTAGCCCCGACCGGTGGGCGGCTCCGGATATCCGCGACCGGGCGGAGGCTCCTGGTAACCGCGGCCGGTCGGCTCCTGATAGACCGGGCCGGTGGGCTCGTCGTAGCCTCGGCCGGTGGGAGCCGCGCCGTAGCCCCCGCCGCGGGGCGGGTCGTAGCGGTCGTCGTCGCGGCCACGACCGGGCACGGAACTCGTCGGCGCTGCGCCGTACGGGTTGTCGTCCTGGTAGCCGCGGGGGGCCGCGCTGGTCGGCGTCGCGCCGTATGGGCTGTCGTCCTGGTAGCCGCGGGCGGGGATGGCGCTGCGGGGTGCGGTGCCGGGCGTCGAGCTGGTGGGCGCTGCGCCGTACGGGCCGTCCGAATACGGAGCTGCGCTGCGCGGCGCGGGCGCCGGGGGCAGCGGTGGGGGTGGCGTGCGCCAGCCGCCCGTCGGTTCCGGACGGGAGTCGGGCTGCGGGGTGCCGAGAGGCGGGGGCGAAAGAGCGCGCGGGGCCTCGCCCATCGCCTCGCGGCGGTCGGCTTCACGGCGCCAGGCCAGGATGCGCGGGTCGTCCTCGGAACGGCTCCACTGGCCGGTGTCCGGATCGCGGACCCAGCTGCTGGTGTCGGGCTCGGCCTCCCACGAACCGGTCTGGTCACGCCAGTCGTCGCTGCCGCCCTTGTATTTCGCCCGGCCCGTCGAGGCGCCGGTCGGACCACTGCGGGGCGCGGCGGCGGGAGCGCTGCGAGGGGCGGCCGGAGGTGCGCTGCGCTGGGCCGACGGGGGCGCGCTGCGCGGGGTCGACGAGGGTGCGCTGCGCGGGGCCGCCGGCGGTGCGCTGCGCTGGGCGGGCGGCGGGGCCGGCATCGGGACGGCGCTGAACGTGGCAGTCTCGTCCGGCTCGGGACGGGCACGCCGGGAGGCACGAGGCTCGGCGGCCGGCGGGTAGGCGGCGGCCGAGCTGGTGGGATAGCCGGAGGCGCCCGTCGGGTAGCCCGGGCTGCCGGTCGAATAGCCGGGGCTGCCGGTGGGATAGCCGGGGCTGCCGGTCGAGTAGCCCGGCTCGTCGTCGGCGTAACGGTGAGCGCGCTGGCGACGGCCGCCCGGGGCGGGATCGTCCTCGGCGCCGAATCGCGGGCGCGGCGTCTCGTCGTAACTGGACGGGAGAGCGCGGGAGGCCGACGTGTCGTCGCGGCGAGGAGGACGCGGCGGCGGCTCGTACGGCGCGGCGGGCGGCATCTCGTACGCGGGCGATTCTCCGTACGCGGAAGGGGGTTGTTGCCTGCGCCCCTCGTCGCGACGGTTGACATTGCGGGAGCCGAAACCGCTGCCGGTGGTGCTCCAGCCGGGCGGGTCCGACGGCGGGGCGGGCGTGTCCCCGAACAGCTGAATGCTGCCGGTGTCGGTGTGCCTAGCCCAGTTGTCGGTGTTTTCCCAGTTGTCGGCGTCGGAGCGGCTGCTCGACCACCCCGTACCGCCGGACGGAGCGGAACCCGGCTCCGGAGCGCGTCGGCGCCCCACCGGGGGTGACCCGGCGCCCGGGTCGCGTCGCCAGGCGGCACGATCGTCCTCGCGCACCAGGTGGCGGCCGTCGTCGCGTGGGTCTTCGGAACGCAGCCAGGTGCTGCCCGTGTCCTCGGCGGGCTTCGAGCGCTGGTCGGTCAGATCGGTCCAGGTGGCCGAGCCCTCGATCGCGTCACGTTGCCAGGACGGCCGCGAGTTCCACGACGGCTGCTGCGGCGTGGGCTCGACCAGCTGCTGCCATGAGGGGGAGCTTTCCGCCGGCGTACGGGGGGAAGGCTGTTGCCACGACGTCTCACCCGGCTTCGACTGCTGCCGACTCGGGGTCGACGACGTGCTCGGCTCGTCGGGCGAGTCGGCGAACTGCTGCCAGGCCGGCCGGGTGTCCTCGCGCGAGTCGTCCGACCAGGCCGTGCTCGAGAGCGCGGGCTGGGCCATCGGGGTCTCGACGGCGGGCGGATAGGAGTCGTTGCCGCCGGTCTGCCACGCCTCGGTGGTCGAACGCCAGACGTGAGTGCCCGTGGTCGAGCGCCACTCGGTGGTCTGCCGCCAGCGGGCACCGGTCGCGCGCCACTCGGCGGTCTCGGTGCGCCAGCCCACGCCGTCGGCGGGGAACGTGGTGCGACCCGTGGAAGCCGCTTCGGACCAGCGGTTGGCTGGCTCGACGGCCTGGTGAGGATCGGGCTCGGCCTGCTGCGCCCACGCGTCGGCCCGGCGCTGCCAGTCGAGGGCCTCGGCGCTGGGCTGCAGGCTGCCGGTGTCCGTCAGCGACGACCATTTGCTGTCAGGCTCGACGAAATCGGGCGAATCCGGATTACGGGAGGAACGCGGCTCGGCCGCGCGTCGCTCACGCGACATGCGGGCACCGTAGTCCCACTCCCGTTGGTCCACCTGAAAAGCGTGCCTTCCGCGCGTCGGAACCGCAACGCCTCCGCGCGACGGCTTGCTCACGCCGGGCACCTTTTCGCACTTGTGCAGGAGTTTTTCCTCCTCCACAGGTGGGGACTGCGTAATCCCTGCTCGGCAAGGGAGAACCTTAGCCGTCCCCAGGAGTTGTACACAGGCTGTGCACAGGGCTACCCACAGGATCGGGCGGGATGTCCACAGGTTGTCCCAAGGCTCGTCCACCGACGTAGTTGGGCAGGTAGCGGCCCTGTTCGTACAGTGGGTCGGCCGCACGCGCGGAGCTTGATCGCGAGATTTTCCCGATCAAGGCGGGGAGTCAGCCGAAAGTGTCATACCCGGGCTGTTTGATCTGGGGTGCGCGCACGGCGAACTGAGGAGGTCCGGGTGTCGATCGCCGACGAAACACGGCCGGCGGCCAAGCCGGCCGGTGGGTCTGGGGGCGGGCCCGGTGGCGGTGGGCCGGGCGGCGGTGGTTCTTCGGGCGGTGCCTTCGACAAATCCCCGCCGCAGGATGTCGCGGCCGAGCAGGGCGTCCTCGGCGGCATGCTGCTGTCCAAGGATGCGATCGCCGACGTTGTCGAGATCCTCAAGACGCCCGACTTCTACCGTCCCGTCCATGCCACGATCTTCGACGTCATTCTCGACCTGTACGGGCGGGGCGAGCCGGCCGATGCCCTGACGGTCGCGGCCGCGCTGGCCGATTCGGGTGATCTGCAACGCATCGGGGGCGTGCCGTATCTGCACACCCTGATCGAGAGCGTGCCCACCGCGGCCAACGCTGCCTACTACGCCCGCATCGTCGGCGAGCGGGCCATCCTGCGCCGTGTCGTCGAGGCGGGCACCAGGATCGTCCAGCTCGGCTACGGCGCGAACGGCAACGGCGGCCGTGACGTCGATGACATCGTCGACCTGGCCCAGCAGGCGATCTACGACGTCACCGAGAAGAGGGTGAGCGAGGATTACGCCGCCCTGGGCGACATGCTGCAGCCCACCCTCGACGAGATCGAGGCGGTGGGCGCGTCCGGCGGCGTGATGAGCGGTGTGCCGACCGGCTTCTCCGACCTCGACCGGCTGCTCAACGGCCTGCACCCCGGCCAGCTGATCATCGTGGCGGGCCGCCCCGGTCTCGGCAAGTCGACCGCCAGCATGGACTTCGCCCGCAACGCGGCCATCCGGCACAACTGCGCCAGCGCGATCTTCTCTCTGGAAATGAGCAAGATCGAGATGGTCATGCGACTGCTCTCGGCCGAGGCTCGCGTCCCCCTGCATGTGCTGCGCTCCGGCCAGCTCACCGACGACGACTGGAGCAAGCTGGCCCGCCGTATGGGCGAGATCAGCGAGGCCCCGATCTTCGTCGACGACACCCCGAACATGAACCTCATGGAGATCCGGGCCAAGGCCCGCCGGCTCAAACAGCGCAACAACCTCAAGCTCCTGGTGATCGACTACCTCCAGCTGATGTCGTCCCCGAAGCGCACCGAGAGCCGCCAGCAAGAGGTCTCCGAACTGTCCCGTGGCCTCAAGCTGCTGGCCAAGGAGATCGAGTGCCCCGTGATCGGCGTCTCGCAGCTGAACCGTGGCCCCGAGCAGCGCACCGACAAGCGCCCCCAGCTGTCCGACCTGCGAGAATCCGGCTCGATCGAACAGGACGCCGACGTCGTCATCCTGTTGCACCGAGACGACTACTACGACAAGGAAAGCCCGCGGGCGGGCGAGGCCGACTTCATCGTGGCCAAGCACCGAAACGGCCCCACCGACACCATCACCGTGGCCGCGCAGCTGCATTTGTCCCGCTTCGTAGACATGGCCATCGTCTAACGAGGAGGTCCGTAACTCCAGCCGTTGCGCTCGCCCTCGATGGAGATGTCCAGCAGGGCATCTTCACTGGGTAGTTCGGTGCCCAACTCCTCCCGGGAGACCCTTTCGGCTGTCTCTCGGTCGACTGGGCGTCCACGGTCTTGCTGCTGGTCGTCGTAGAGGATCGGAGCAGCGATGTTCGGGGCGTAGATCCATTGGCGCCGCGGCACACTCCAGAGCACCGCGCGAAGGCTCTGGTCGCCGGGTTGGTAGGCGACCAGACTGGTGATCGTCGAGCGGTCGTCGCTCTTGAGGATCACCTTGTAGGCGAAGCCTTCGGTCATGGGATCAGGCCCATCTCCTCGGTGCCGGGCACGTCACTCAGTTCGAGTCGGTGCCGCTGAAGGTCATTTTCGAATGATAGGCCTCGGCGGCTCAGGTCCTTTTTGTATTGGGCGAGGGTGGCCGGCTCTGATCTGAGCCAGGCGGCCAGCGTGGTCACCTTGGCCTTGACCTCGCCGATCATGCCAATGTCCGGTGGTCGGTGAGAGTAGACGTCGTGTCGCTTGTTGAGAGCGAGGATCTCGAGGAAGGCGTTGACGCGCTTGTACGCGGGGTTGCTGCCCCGACGGACGTCCTCGTAGCTCCTATGAGTCAGCCGTCCCACCGCGCGTGAGAGCGGTGTCGGAAACTGGATCTCCATCCGGAAACCTTCCGGAGTTGTCAGCCAGACGTTCAAGCCGTTGTGTCGACCATGATCCGCCCAGAAATTCGCCGCCGATATCGTCCGGTATCCAAGATCGCGCAGTCCTGCGAGCACCTGGGTCACGGTTGTCCCGTAGTCAGCCAAGGGTGTCTCGACAGAGAACCGGACGCGATCCTTCACCTGTCCGACGAATCTCTCCAAGCTGACGTTCTCTGTTTCGAAGGCCTCCAAGAACTTCTGGCTCAAGCTCTCGGCCGACTTCACCCGGTGTTCTTCGTCCACGACCCGTGCCTGACTCTGATCAACCGCACGGAGTACCGAGTGCAGGTCCTCCGAGACCCTGGTCGCCACCAGCTGGGACTCCGATATGGACGCGGCTATTACGGACTGCTCTTCAGGAGGCAACGACTCGAAGGCCGGCTGACTCGCTGACGAATCAGCTCCTGTCGGTGGGGTGGTGGAC
Source organism: Actinoplanes sp. NPDC021490 (assembly GCF_055562135.1). Lineage (NCBI taxonomy): Bacteria > Bacillati > Actinomycetota > Actinomycetes > Micromonosporales > Micromonosporaceae > Actinoplanes > Actinoplanes sp. NPDC021490. Next base: position 124,042 of record NZ_JBVHFW010000011.1, on the reverse strand, counting down.
CAGTTGCCGGGGCCGTGGTGGGGGAGGGGGGTGGGGACGGCGTTGGCGTTTACTACCAGGGCCTCTACCGAGACCACGTTTATGGGGGCGGGGACGCCGTGGTGGCGGTACATGGGGGTGTGCTCGGAGATGCGGCCGATCTGTGGGTCTACGTAGAGGACCGTGCCGTGCTGGTTGAGGGCTGCCCACGAGTGGGAGCCGCCGCCCTCCAAGTCGGTGACTATGAAGGCGAACGCGCCATGGCCGGTGTTCAGCAGGTGGTTGGTCAGGTTTTGCACGGCGCTGTCGATGGCGGGTTTCGCCTGGGTGGGGTCGGCTTCGGCTACGTACGGGCACAGGCTCTGGAAATCGCCGCCGGTGGCCAGGCGGATTCGCTGGATGCCGTTTGTCTCGCCGCCGAGGGGGCGGTCGGGGTTGCCGTTGGCGTAGACGTCGAAGGTTCGGGGGGCGGCCACGCGGGGGCGGCCGTGGATGTAGGTGTCGAACAGGGACAGGACGCCGTCCACGCAGTTCAGGCCGCGGGTCGGGTCGGCGGCGGGTCCGCCGTCGTTGGCCAGGCGGAACCAGCTTCCCGTACGGGGGTCGGGCAGGCGGGAGACGCGGCCGCGTTCGTCGCGCGGGACGGCGTTCTCCAGGTCGACCTGGTGGACGGCCAGCGGGGGGCGCAGGCCGCCGTTGACGTTGTAGTGGCGGGTGCGGTCGATGGGTGGACGGCCGGCGAAACCGTCCAGGGCCGAGCCGTCGCCGGTGCGGACGCCGCCGTAGGCCAGGTTGCCGACGTCGCGGTTGATGCGGGCCCAGTCGGGCGGGTCGACCTCGACCCGGTCGGGGGCCAGATCGCCGGAGCGGACCCGCAGGGCCTGGTCGTCCAGTTCGGTGACGATCTCGCTCAGCTCGGACGCGTGACGGCGGTGCTCGCGGGCGCGCAAGGTGGCGCCGGAGCGTTCGGCCTCGTCGGCTCGGCGGCCCAGGTCGAGGATCTTGGTGCGGTTGTCCTCGGCGATCGAATCCAGGTAGGCGGCGTACTCCTCGCGGCGGTTGCGTTCGTGGGTCTGGCGGGCGTGCTCGACGTAGCCGAAATAGGCCTGCTCGTCGCGGATCTCGGGGGCCGGCGGGGCGGAGCGTGCGGGGGTGGTGGGCAGCGAGCGGGGGAGGCTCGTGTCGATCGGCCGGGGGGTGCGCCGGCGGGGGATGGTCGCGCGCGGGCCGAGGGCGTGGGCGATGCGGTCCAGGTCGGAGAGGGGGGCGCGCTGGGGAGTGGGGGAACCGGGGGCGTTGTTGCGGTGCTGCCTTGCGTAAAGCGACGGGGTGGGGGCGAAGAACGGGGCCGACGTGGGGGTCGCGGCGGGGGTGGAGAGCGGCGGCGACGTAGGGGGTGGCGCGGCGGCGGTGGTGGTGGGGTCGGCGAAACCGAGGGTCGCGGCGGAGGCCAGGACGTTCGAGTTGTCCGGCAGCGAAGGGGACGGCGGGGAGAAGGAGGGGGATGACGGGGAGAAGGAGGGGGACGGCGCGGACGAGGTGGAAGGCGTAGGAGAAGAGGGGGGCGGCGCAGGGGAAGAGGGGGACGGCGCAGAGGACGGGTCGGGGGCCGGGGAGGACGGCTGCGGGGGTGACGGCTGTGCGTCGGGGGACGGCGTCGCTGGGACGGGGGAAGAAGAGGGCTGGGCGGAATCGGGGACGGCGGGCGCCGCGGCGTCGGGAGCGGGGGCCGCCACGGGGGAGGAGAGCGATGGGGCTTCGGCTGCGGTTGTGGGAGGCGGCCCGGCAAGCGGGTTCGCGCTGGTTTGGGGCACACCGCTCGTCAGCTCGGGGCCGGCCTGCGTACCTCCGCTGAGGTTGGGAATTTCGCCAGAAGAGCCGAAAGAGTTGAGAGAACCAAAGGACGAGTCAATCTGACCGATTTCGATCGGGGTTTGTATTCCGTGCATGGCCGAGCCGGCAGCGCCCGAAGTGGCGGATTTTGCCAGGCCTGCGGCATCGGGCAATTGGCCGAACGTGGCGGCCGCGCTGAACTCGGCCAGAACCTCGCCACCGGCCCCGCGGGCGATGCCGCCGTGACCGTGTGAACCGACGTGTGCGGCCGAGGCGCCCGCGCCACCGGCGAAACCGGCCAAGGCGGAACGTCCGAGATTGTCCACATCGAAGCCGTCCGAGCGGCCGGTCGACTGCTGGTAGAGCTGGATGCCGCCGTTGGTGGCGAACTCCTCCCGCGCCTCGTCGAAGCCCTCCCGGAGCCCCTCGCGGCCGAAACGGCGCAGGCCCTCGCGGGTGGAAAGTTGTTTGACCGTGCGGCCGGCGGTCTGCTTGAGCGCCTTCTTGCCGAGCTGCTCGGCCAGCCGCTTGAAGATCTGCTGGATGGCCAGTCGGGTGGCGACGATCAGGCCGCCGGCGGCGGGTGACGCGGCGCCCAGCGTGAGCGTGACCGTGACGGCCATGCCGACGAGCTCGACGAGGAAGATGCCGATCTCGATCCAGGCCTCGAGCTTGGCCGCCTCGATGTCGGCGCCGCAGCCCTCGACCAGGTTGCCGAGCTCGCCCGAGACTCGCAGAAGATCATGGAGCGGGGCGTTCTCGTCGCCGGCGACCAGGTGCCACGCGTCCTCGAAGCCCTCGGCCGTGACACCCTCGCCGCCGTAGCCGGCCAGGAATCGGTTCGCGGCGGCCATCGCGGCCTCGTTGGGCGCGGCCAGCGTCGAGGTCAGCGAGAACCAGCGGTCGGCGACGTCCCAGGTGGCGACCTCGTTGCCGGCCGGCCAGTCGAAACCGACAACCCATTCGAGGGCCTCGTACGCCCAGCCCGGCACGTCGAACGGGCTGAACTCGAGCGGATGGGGCACGGGGCTGGGCAGCACGCTCATGATCGGAACCGCCTCGCCGCGTCCGCGTCGGCCCCGACGTTGTCGTGCACGGACTGCGCGGCGGCCTCGCCCAGACCCGACACGTACGCGGCGAGCCGCTGCCACGCCTCGAGCACCTGCTCCTCGAACGGCCGGTAGTGCGTCTCGAACGATCGGCCGTACTCGTCGCGGCCCCACGGCGTCGCGGAACTGGCCGCGGCGATCTCGGCGCCGGCCCGATTGCGGTGCGCGCCGAGATCCTCGCCGACCGCGCTCAGGGCGCGCGAACCCGCGAGAGCCTCGTCGGCGTCGAGCCGCAGCCGGTTACTTGTCATCGCGGCCGGCCAGATCCTGGACGATCTCGTCGGAGCGCCCCAGCAAGGAACCGAAGTCGTGGTCCTGGAGATACCGAAGAGCACCGGAATGGGAGGGGAGATAGTCGCCCATCAAAGTCTGAACCCGTTCCGCGGCCTGCTGGGAAGCACTGTGGACGGTCGCGACGATCGTCCGGGAAACGTATTCGTTGTCCATGTTCCGGGTGGCGCGGCGGATCAGCCGCAAATCGATCAACTCACCCCGCGGGCCGACCGTCACACGTACCAGTCCGTCCGGCGAAACAACGGTGATGCGAACCGCGTTCAGGCGCCTTTGAAGATCGTCCAGATCGGACCGCAGCCGCGTATACCGTTCGTGCACCTCCGCCAGCCGGTCCCGCAGTTCCCGATTCGCCTCGCGATTCGCCGTTGTCGCCACCGGGCCACACCCCTCGTCCGTACCGAGACTTTGCGTGTTCGGTTAACTTCAATCTGCGAACGTCGGGTCAGGCGATCGGGTTCAGTTCTCCGGAGGGAGCGGACAAAATGATCACGCGGGAGGATGCCGAGGCGGTCGCCGCACGCTGGGCCAGCAACGAGTCCGAGCAGCGCGGATACGGGTGCGAGCCGATGCTGGCCGAGTTCGACCTCGGGTACGTGATCTGGACGCGGCAGCCGTCCACCGTGCTCTCCGTGCCGGGTGACGGCGCACGGACGGTGATCGACCGGGAGACGGGCGTGCTGTCGACGTGGCCCAGCGTGCCGCCCGAAGAGATCGCCGCCATCTATCGCGAACGCCGTCCGACCCCGCCCGGGACGGTCGACCCGGTGGTCTCGCTGCTGCGGCTGACGCGCCGGCGACCCGCCCCGACGACGGTCACGCACCTCACGGTCGGTGACCGGCTGTTCCGGGCCCAGGGCGCGAAGGGTGACCAGCGCATCAACCATCACCCGCTGGTGATCGACCGGCTCGACATGCTCGGCGCCGAGGCTCAGGCGCGCGGCATCGACCGGCACGCCGAGCTGATCGCCCTGTCCGACGCGCTCCACGAGGCGTCCCGCGCCCGTGGGCGCGAGATCACGCTCGACGACGCGAGGGCCGAGCTGACCGGGGCGGCTTTCGCTGCCTTTCTCGTACGCGACCAGGGTGACCCCGTGGCCGGTCAGAAGCACCGGCCGTGCGAGACCTGCATCGGCGTCCTCGTGGATCTAGCCGTGCTGCCGTGGTCGGAGCTGGCGTTCGCCTCGGAATGGCGGCACGGCTCCGATCGCATCCCGGTGACCGGGCGTTTCCCGCACGAGGTGGCGCGCACGCTGGCCGGAGGCGGATGGATCGGGCCCACGAACGGGGACGATGCCGTCGCGCGGGCTGTGGAAGCGTCGGGCGGACGACTGGCGCCGTTCGAGGCGGCGCGGGCTGCCATCGCGGACTTCCCGGGCGTGCGCTGCGCGCGCCGAGGGCCGGGGCTGCGGCGGGCGATCCGGTTGCTGCGGCTCGACCCCGTGCCGGGGGCCTACTCGGCCGTCGCGCTGATGGAGTTCGCCGAGGTCATCGGGGTGCCGCTGTTTCCGATCGGTATCGAGGGCGGTGACGCGGTGGTGGCGATCGACGAGCTCGGCCGGGTGTTCGTGCTCGACCAGGCGGGCGAATGGTTCGTCGGCAGCACCCTCGACGAGGCGCTGACCGGGCTGCTCACCGGCGACGGTCCGGCCCGGAGGGTGCGCGACGACGGCAGTTGGTGAACAGGGCTGTGCCCGCCGGCTCCCACGGGAGCCGACGGGCAACGCTGCCGCCCTGTGTCAGTCGAACAGGTTGTGCAGGAAGCTCTTGCGGCGGTTGTAGTGGCCGTGGTGGCCGTGCTGCCGGTAGTGGCCGTGATGCCCGTACGCCGCGGGGGCGTGACCCGGAACGGGAGCCGGCGGATAGCCGTGGGTGGGCTGGCCGTAACCCGGCGCGGGCGGCGGAGGCGGCGGGGCGTAGCCACCGGGCTGCGGCTGACCGTAACCCGGCTGACCGTAACCCGGCTGCGGGCCGGCGGCGGGACGAGGCGGGGCGCCGGGAGCCGGCGGGGCCTGGCGAGTGTTGAAGGTCGACTCGGCCTCGAACAGTTTCTCCAGCTCACCGCGGTCGAGGAAGATCCCCCGGCACTCGGTGCACTGGTCGACAGTGACGCCGCTGCGCTCGTACACCCGCATCTGGCCGTGACACTTCGGACAGGTCATCTGCATCTCACAGACGGTACAAGGCTGTGTCATCCAACGGGCCACTTGTGGCTGTGTGGTTCCTGAGTGCCGGGCGAAGAGCGGCCGCCCAGACCAGGAACGCGATCGGGTACAGCAGGTAACCGAAGCGGGTCGTCGGCATCAGCAGAATTGCGGCCAGCAGACCCCAGCCGCAGATGGAGGCGGCGGTGCTCGCTGTGCGTGGGGGCGACCAGATCATGCGTACGGTGATCAGGGCCGCGACCGCCAGCAGCAGCCCCAGTGCGATGACGCGGCCGCCGGGCACATTCTGGGCGATCAGGTAGCCGGGGAACGGGGACTGCGCGGGGCTGGTGACCAGGCCGTGGCCCAGCGGGAAGCGGATCACGTTTTCGAGGAACGCGTCCTGGTCGACTTGGAACGGCGGGATCAGCACCAGGATCGGCAGGCCGAGAGCGCCGGGCAGAAGTTTGCCGCCGCGGGCCACGGCCAGGGCCAGGACGGCCAGCACCGCCACCACCGGGAGTGCGAAGAGTTTGCAGGCCGCGGCGGCCCCTACGGCCAGACCGGCCCAGCCGTAACGACCCCGGGCGGCGAACGTGAGAGCCAGGAGACAGAGCGCCAGTACGGGGATGTCGTCGCCGCCGGTGGCCAGCGTGAGAGCGCAGACCGGCAGGATCGTCGCGGCCTGCAGCGCGCGGACGGTGGCGAACGAACGCCACACGAACGCCTCCGGCCGGGGCTCCGGTGTGGGGCGGGGGCGCAGGAGCAGCATGGCGGTGACCAGTACGAGCCCGGTGAACAGGGCGAACCAGATGCGGGCGTCGGTCCACCAGGCGTCGCCGGCCAGGGCCCGCGGAAGACCGAAGATCGACATGCCGGGCTGGTAGGGGCTGTAACCGGCCAGGCGCTCATCGGTGGGCAGCGCGGCGATGGCGTCGCGCGACAGGTACGGGGTGCCGTCGTTCACAAGGCGTTCGCCCATGCGCTCGACGACCATGACCTCCTCCTGGGCCCGGTCGGTGCGGCCGTCGGCCCGCTGCACCGACTGGACGACCAGCGGCAGCAGCGCGGCGCCGGCCCAGGTGATCCAGGTCAGGGCGGTGCGGGCGCCGTTGCCGACAAGGAGCCGGAGGAGGCGCCAGAGGCGGGTGTTGGCTTCGGGGCGGTAACGGACGAGCCGATAGCCGAGGAACTGCAGCAGGACCAGCAGGAACGCGTCGGCGTAGGCCCAGGCGGCAATCGATCCCCAGGCGCGGTGCGGGAGAAGAGTGGAGGTCAGGGCGGTGGCCAGGGCGAAGATCGCGGAGGAGCCGTAGAGGGCCAGGTCGGCCGCGTAGCCGCCCGCGGCCTGATCGATCCGGGCCAGAAGTCGTCCGGCCCGTGTCTTGGCAACGGGCTCGCCGGTGGCCGTCTTGGGCGCGGTCTTGCGAGGTTTCTTCGCGGCGACCTCGGGTTGCGGCGCGGCGGTCGGGGCCGGCGCCGGGGCCGGGGCCGAGGCCGCCTCGGCCGCCGAATCGGCCGGTTCCGAGGCGGTTGCGGTCTGCTCTGCATCCGCGGACGGCTCTTCTACTGCTGGCTCGTCCTCCGCGGACGTGGAGTCAGCCGACGGCTCCTCCCCGGCGCCATCCTCGGACTTGCTCTGAGCCGAGTCATCCAGGCCGGCCTCGGTGCTGTCCACCTCAGCCACGGTGCTGTCCGCCTCAGCCACGGTGTTGTCCGGCTCAGCGTCGCTGGTGTCGGCGGTTACGTCGGATTCGGTACTGGTGACGGCGGCCTCGTCGGCATGGGGAGCGGCCTTGTCGTCCCCAGGAGCGGGATCGGCCGGAGACTCAGCGGCACTGTCCTCTTTGGGGTGATCGGGCGTGGCGCGGCCGTTGGGCGTACGGGGGGAAGGGTCCTCGGCGGCGGAATCTGCCCGGCTGTCGCTTGTGCCGGGGGTGGCGGCGGGCCCCTCAACTGCGGATTTGCTCGCCGTCCGGCCAGAATCTGTCACGCGGGCAAGTGTGGCAGAGCCGATCGCCCGGAACCGCCGGACCGGCGCCGCGACATGCGGACCACCGCGCCGCCGTCGTGCAGGGAGGCGGCCAGCACGCCGGGACGACCGGCCGTGCCGCGTTGCAGTGTGGCCAGCAGGCGGACCGCCGACATCGGCCGGGCGAACAGGTGGCCCTGCCCGGCCAGGCAGCCCAGACTCCACAGCGCGTGCCTCTGCGGCTCGCTCTCCACGCCTTCGGCGATGACGGTCAGGTGCAGGCTGCGGGCCAGGTCGACCGTCGAGCGGATCACCGCCGCGGCCTCGGAGGACGTCTGCACGGCGCCGATGAACTCGCGGTCGACCTTCAGCTGGTGGACCGGGATGTGGGACAGCACCGACAGCGGGGTCACGCCCGTGCCGAAGTCGTCCAGGGCCAGGCGTACGCCCGCCTCGGACAGCTCGGCCAGCGCCTTGCCGACCACGTCGAGCTGGCTCAGCGTCAGCGTCTCGGCCAGCTCGAAGATCAGCCGGTCGGCCGGGACGGCGTGGCGGCCCAGGCGGGTCAGCACCGCCTCGGGGAAGCGCGGGTCGAGCAGGCTGCGGGGTGACACGTTGACCGCGACGGGCAGGTCGAAGCCGGCCTCACGCCACAGGTCGGACGCCTCGAGCGCCTGGTCGAGCACGGCGTCGGCGAACGCCTGCAGCCGGCCGGAGCGCTCCACCGTCTGCAGGAACTCCATCGGTGTGAGATAGCCGTGTTCGGGGTGGTGCCAGCGGGCCAGCGCCTCGGCCGAGACCACCTCGCCACTGCCGAGGTCGACGATCGGCTGGAAGTCGACCACGAACTCGTGCTCGGCGACCGCCCGGTGCAGTTCGCCGCCGAGGGCGAGCCGGCCGATGTCGGCTGTGTCCTGCGCGTGCACGTAGGTGGCCGTCTGCTGGCCCGCGCGTTTGGCCTGGTACATCGCGACGTCGGCCCGTCGCATCAGCTCGTTGACGCCGCCGCTGCCCGCGGCCAGGGCGATGCCGCCGGCCGCCTCGACGGTGATCTGCATGCCTTCGACGGCGACGCTCTGCTCGAGGGTGGCCAGCATCGTCTTGGCCCGGTGGGTCGCGAGCGCGGGCGTCGGCAGGTTGACCAGCAGCACCGCGAACTCGTCGCCGCCGAGACGGGCCACCAGGTCGCCGGGCGCCGCCGCGTCGGCCAGCCGCCGGGCCACCTCGCGCAGCACCGCGTCACCGGCCGCGTGCCCGAGCGTGTCGTTGACCTCTTTGAAGTGGTTGAGGTCGATCAGGAGCAGCGCGACTACGCCTTCCTCGGTGCTGCCCTGGAAGTGCACGCCCGCGTGCTCGTACAGCTCGCGGCGGTTGGCCAGGCCGGTCAGCGGGTCGTGCGCCGCGTCGTACGCGTTCTGCTCGTTCAGTCTCTGCAGTTCCGCGTACGCCGTGGCGTTGCGGATCGCCGTGCAGAGCGCGGCCGCGAACGTCTTCAGCTTGTAGTGCTCGAACTCGTTGAGCTTGACCCGGCCGTGGAAGCCCAGCACCAGCTCGCCGGCCTGGTAGCTGCGGTCGCTGGTCTCCAGCTCGGAGGTGATCTCGCTGATGCCCGCGAACTTGCGCGGCCCCGGCCCGTCGTAGACCACCTCGCTGCCGTGCGCCCGGACCACCCGGTCGATGCCGCTCGCGGTCAGGTCGATCTCGACGACGTCCGACGAGAAGACGCGCGCGCCCTGGGTCGCCGCGACGTGCAGCACCTGGGTCAGTTCGACCGAGCTGAGCTCTTCGGTGGTTTTGGCCAATTCCCGCCAGGAGCGCCTTTCCTCTTTTGTCCGCAACTGCCGCGAGTGCCACAAATGCAGACAGGCGATGAGCAGCGGCACGAAGCCCAGCAGGAGCGGACTCGACCCGGATGCGAGCACCTCGATGACGTAGACGATCACCACCAGCCGGAAAGCGTGGGCGATCAGCTTGCCGTCGAGGTCCTTGCGGGCGACCTGGGTGATCGTCGTGTGCGAGGCGATCGCGATGACCGGCATGAACACCAGGTCGTCGACAAAGGACATGGCCAGGTAGGCCAGCGTGACCGGGACGACGGTGGTGGCGAACGAGTTGGGCGAGGCGTCCAGGCCGCTGACCGTGAGCACGAAGCCGGCCGTGCTGGCCGTCAGCACTTCCTTGGCGACCGAGAACACCGTGCGGTGCGGAGCGGCCCGGGTCATGATCTTGACGATGGCGATGCCGGTCGCGGCGCACAGCACGACCCAGGCGTCCGGCAGGAAGACCAGTCCCATCAGCACCGGGACCTCGCCCCAGGTGGTGCCGTTGAGGCTGGACCGGATGCGGACGTAGACCTTGACCCGGTTGGCCACCGCGGAGCCGGCCACGATCAGGGCCAGTAACCCCAGGTGGGGGATGGGTTGCGGGTCGGCCATGGCATGCCAGACGTCTGTGGCTGCGACCCCCATCGCCAGAACGACGACGAGACCGATGAGCAGCAGCAGCTGCCGACCGGTCGCGTCGTCGTTGGAGCTATGGGTCTTTCGCAATGGAGTCGTCCAGTCGCCGAGCACATCGGACACAGATCCGGGCTCAAGCCTAGGCAAGCGCGCGGCTTCGCGCACCGTCTCACTGCCAGTCGTTCGCGCTCATGGGTTCTTCTCCTCGCGGTTGGGGGAATTCGGGGAGCCCCGGTTCCTCGTGGTTCGAAGTGCGTCGCGACGAGGAGAACCATATGCGAAGAAGGGCAGGGTTGGTGGGGATTTGTGTCCCATTGCGCAGAAAGCGATAACCGAAGGAGATTCGATTACGGGCAGTCTCGGCAGCAAAACTCTGAGCTACTTGAATAGTCGTTTTGGCCGCAGTGTCCGCATCGCTGAACGTGCTGTTTGACTAACGCTCCGGAATGTCAATACCCGTCACTGGTTATTCGTTGTCCCAGCCCCCGTATATGGTCGCTGACCTGCGTATAGATCGCCATATAGCGAGTGCGGAAAATCGTGAGGGTCGAACCACAATTACGCGAACGAGTTTCCCGGTGAACCTTCTATAAACTCCCGGTATGCCCGACGAATCCCTGACTCATGTCGACGAGACCGGCGCCGCGCGCATGGTCGACGTCTCGGCCAAGGCGGTGACGGCCCGACGCGCCGTGGCCGCCGGCCGCGTGGTGACGACACCCGAAGTAATCGTTCTGCTACGCGGAGATGACCTTCCGAAGGGCGACGCGATCGCGGTGGCCCGTCTCGCGGGCATCATGGGCGCGAAACGAACCCCGGATCTCATCCCGCTGTGTCACCCGATCGGCCTGCACGGCGTCGTGGTCGACCTCGAGCTGACCGCGACCACGGTCGAGATCACCGCCACCACCCGGACGGCCGACCGCACCGGCGTCGAGATGGAGGCGCTCACCGCGGTGGCCACCGCCGGCCTCGCGATGATCGACATGATCAAGGCGGTCGACCCGGCCGCGAGCATCGAGTCGGTCCGGGTGCTCCGCAAGGAAGGCGGCAAGACCGGCGAGTGGGTACGCCCGGAGGACCGCCCGTGAGCCTCATCGCGCGCGTCATCGTGGCCAGCAACCGGGCGGCCGCCGGGGTCTACGCCGACACGAGCGGGCCGCGTCTGGTCGACGGCCTGCGCGAGCTCGGGTGCACGGTCGGCGACCCGGTCGTCGTGCCGGACGGCGAACCGGTGGCCGAGGCCCTGCGCCAGGCGGTCGCCGACGCCGTCGACGTCGTGCTGACCAGCGGCGGCACCGGCGTCACCCCGACCGACCGCACCCCCGAGGCGACCCGCGGCCTGCTCGACTTCGAGATCCCGGGCATCGCCGAGGCGATCCGGGCGTACAGCCGCGACAAGGTGCCCGCGGCCGCGCTTTCCCGCGGCCTGGCCGGGGTGGCCGGGCGCACGCTGATCGTCAACCTGCCCGGCTCGACCGGCGGTGCGAAGGACGGCCTGGCCGTGCTCGGCCCACTGCTGCGGCACACCGTCGATCAGATCCGCGGCGGTGATCATCCCTCGTCCGGCGCGACTGGTTAGGCTCGTCCCGTGACCGTCGACTGGGAAGAGGCCCGCAAGCTGGCCTATGCGGCCGGCCGGGCCGCGGCCGGGGAGGTCGAGCCGGTCGCGCTGCCCGACGCCGACGGCCGCACGCTGGCCGAGCCGCTGCGCGCGCTGACCGACCTGCCCGCGTTCCCGACCTCGAGCATCGACGGCTGGGCCGTACGGGGCCCGAAGCCCTGGCGTCCGGTGGGCCGGGTGCTGGCCGGTCAGGTCGCGCCGCCCCTGACCGAGGACGGCACCTGCTTCGAGATCGCCACCGGCGCGATGGTGCCGGCCGGGGCCGAGGCTCTCGTCCGCGTCGAGGCGTCCAATCGCGACGGTGACGGCCGGGTCAGCGGTGAGCCCAGAAACGGGTACGTCCCGGAGTGGCGGATGCCCGGCGAAGAGGCGCACAAGGACGAGGTGCTGCTGCCGGTCGGCACGGCGATCGACCCGGCCGTGATCGGCATCGCCGCCACCTGCGGTTACGAGTCGCTCAACGTGTACGCGCGGCCCCGCGCCGGCCTGCTCGTCTTCGGCGACGAGCTGCTCACCGGCGGCGCCCCCGGCGCCGGGCGCGTCCGTGACTCGCTCGGCCCCCAGGTGCCGGGCTGGCTGCGGCGCTACGGTGCCGTCGTCGACCCGTCGGCGATCGCCGGCCCGGTGCAGGACACGCTCGAGGCACACCTCACCGCCGTACGGGACGGTCTCTCGAAGGCCGATCTCGTGTGCACGACCGGGGGCACCATGCACGGCCCGGTCGACCATCTGCACCCGACGCTGACCGAACTCGGCGCCGAATACATCGTCAACACCGTCGCGGTCCGTCCCGGCTTCCCGATGCTGCTGGCGCGCGTGCCCGGTCACGACGGCCGCCCGCGCTTCCTGGCCGGTCTGCCCGGCAACCCGCAGTCCGCCGTCATCGCGCTGATCACGCTGGTCGCGCCGCTGCTGGCCGGGCTGCAGGGCCGGCCGGCCCCGGTGCTGCCCACGGTCGAGGTGACCGAGGCGGTGCGGGGCCGGGGCGGCGACACGCATCTGGCGCTGGCCCGGCTCGGCCACGATGGACGGTCGGCCACCCCGGTCGGCCACGTCGGCTCGGCGATGCTGCGCGGCCTGTCGAACGCGCACGGCTTCGCCGTCGTCCGCCCGGGCGCCGAGGCCGCCGCCGGTGACCTGGTTCCCTTCCTTCCGCTGCCGCTGGTCACCGGAGAGCGCCCATGATCGCCATTGCCGAAGTGCTCGACACCCCGCTCGACCTGGCCGCTCACGAGAAGGCGGTGGCCGACGTCCGGGCCGGCGCCGTCGTGTCGTTCCAGGGCGTCGTGCGTGACCACGACAACGGGCGCGGCGTGACCCTGCTCGAATACGAGGGCCACCCCACCGCGGCCGCCGTGCTGCGCGAGGTCGCGGCCGAGATCGCGGCCGACCCCGACGTCTACGCGGTCGCCGTCTCGCACCGCGTGGGCACGCTGGCCATCGGCGACGTCGCGCTGGTCGCCGCGGTGAGCACGGCCCACCGGGCGGCGGCCTTCACAGCTTGTGCCCGGCTGGTCGACGAGGCCAAGGCCCGGCTGCCGATCTGGAAACGCCAGGTCTTCGCCGACGGCAGCGACGAGTGGGTCAACTGCCCCTAGGCCCGGGAATGGCGGGCACCCGGGGTGGACCGGCCGGTCGGCGTACGGGCGGGGTCGCCGGCGCCACCCCCGGCCGCCAGGGCAGCGCGTTCATCAGCACGATGACCGCGAAGGCGTACGCGTTCCAGCCCGTCATCCACTGCTGAGGAAGCGCGAAGAGCAGATACGTCGCGAGCGCGGCCGATCCGTACCCCAGACCGGCGAGCCGGCCGGGCGGCCCCGGCCGGTGCGCGCCGATCCGCGACCGGGCCGCCGCGTCCACCAGGATCAGCACGGCCGGCAGCACCCACACCAGCTTGTGGCTCGTGGTCACCGGGGCGGCGGCCGCACCGGTCAGCCCGACCAGCGTGAACGCCGCGATCTCGTCGCCGTCGGCGTGCGCGGCCCGTGCCCGGATCAGGCCGACCGCGAGCAGCAGCACGGCGAACGACAGCCACACCAGCACGGGCGTGCTCGACGAGTCGTAGAGGCGGGCGAGCAGCCCGGCCAGCGACTGGTTGGCCGGGTCGCCGACCGGCCCCGACCGGTCGACCTGGAACAGGACGGTGGAGAACCACGCCCCGGTGGCGCCGGGCGCGACCAGCAGGCCACCCAGCATCAGCGCGGCGGCCGTGCCGGTGGCGTTGACCGCGGCCCGCCACTGCCGGGTCGCGGTCAGATAGACGATGAACAGCGCCGGGCCCAGGGCGAGCGCGGTCGCGACGCCGATTCCCACGCCGGCCCACGATCCCGTCGACCAGACGCGGCGCACCGGACCGAGGCGTCCGCCCGGCGTCCGGGAGGCGGGCGGTCCCGGCCACCAGGCAGCCCGGCGGCGGGCCCAGGCCGAGCGGCGCAGGGCCACCACATCGGCGGTGATCAGGCACAGCAGCAGCAGGTCGAGGTGGCCCAGGCCGAGCACGGCCCGCACCGGCTCGGTCAGCAGGGCGAGCGCCCCCGCCGCCAGCACAGCCGCGAACCGGGGTCGGCCGTAGCGACGGGCTACCGGACCGGCCAGCGCCACGAGGGCCAGCACCAGGGCGGCCAGGCCGACCAGCGCCAGCAGCCAGGCCACGACCGTCAACGGCAGGACGGCGGCCGGGGACATCAGGACCGCGGTGACGGGCGGGCGGCCGGTGCCGTACGCGTACAGGTCGCCCCCGGCGAGCCAGCCCCGCAACGCCGCGTGATCCACGGCGAGGTCCGGGACCCCGTACGCCCGAAGGAAGAACCCGACCGCCCAGAGTGCGGCCAAGCACCCGAGCCCAACCACGGACCTTGTCCGCACGCGTTCCATCGCCGGCATGGCGCGACCCCCGTCGCTCTCGTCACCCGGGCACGGCGGCGCCATGCCGGCCACGAAGCCGGTTACGGCGTCATGGCGGGGCCGAGCGAATGGCGACCCCTCGTCCGCTTAACGCAGAGATCGCGAGGAGGTTGTTAGCCGGGCAACTTACGCGCTGCCGCCGCGCTCATCGCCGCAATCTTGGCTTCGCGCTTGGCCGTGCGGACCGCCCGCTTCACCGACCGCTGCGACCGCTTGATCGAACGCTGCGAGCGATCGGCCGCGGTGCTGGCCCGGTAGCCCAGGCCCGGGCGTCCCTCGGTGTCCACCGCGGCCAGCAGCAGGCCGCCGAGCAGACCCAGGTTCTTGAGGAACTGGATCTCCTGCATCTTGGCGTCCGGTCGCGAACGATCCCAGACCGGATGGCCGGCGACCGTCGTCGGCACCAGTCCGGCGGCCAGCACGGCCGCCGCGGGACGGGTGAAGTGGCCGGTGGCCAGGGCCAGTCCGGCGATCACGTCGCTCGCGCCCTTGATGCGCACAAGCGTGGCGGCGTCGGTGGGGATGCGCGGGTCAGCCTTCTCGAGGAGCGGCTTCAACTTCTCGGTCACGCCGGCGGCGGTGTCGGCCTTGGCATCGGGCTTGAGGAACGACTGAACGCCCTGGATGACGAAGATCGACGCGAGCATCGCGCGGGCGGCCGTGCGTACGGGCTTCATGGATCTGGTTATACCCGTCTGGCGGGCTTCACACCGGCTGGGTGCGCAGGTAACGGCCGAAATGCGGCACAGTGAACGCGACCGTGCCCCGTTCGCCCGAGTAGATCAGGCCCTTCTTGATCAGCGCGTCACGCGCCGGGGAGAGGCTCGCGGGCTTGCGGCCGAGCGCGGTGGCGATCTCGGACGTGGGCACGGCCGCGTCCATGTCGTTGCCGGGATCACCCGAGAGGGCGGCCATCGCGCGCATGTATTCGCGTTCGGCCGGGGTGGCCCGCTCGAAACGCGAGCCGAAGAAGCCGACCGCCAGCTCGGCCTCGGCCTCGGGAGCAGCCACCCGTACGTCGGCATCGGTCACCGGCGACTGCGGCGCGTGGTCCCAGGTTGCCTTCCCGTACGCCTGCACGAAATACGGATAGCCGCCCGACTTCTCGTAGAGCAGGTCGAGCGCCTTGGCCTCGTATTCGACCTCCTCGCGGGCGGCCGGGGCGCAGAGGGCCAAGTCGGCCGCCACCCGGTCGAGCCGGTCGATGCGCTGGTAGCGGAAGAGGCGCTCGGAATACGACTTCGCCGCCGACAGCACGGCCGGAAGGTGGGGCAGCCCGGCCCCCACCACGATCAGCGGGGCGCCCAGCTGGGACAGCTCGTGACAGGCGGCGCACAGCGCGGAGACGTCGGCCGGGCCCAGATCCTGCATCTCGTCGATGAACAGCGCGATGCCCGTGCCCACGTCGGTGGCCAGCGAGGCGGCGTCGGTGAACAGCTCGACCAGGTCGATCTCGATGTCGCCGGAGTCGGCCCGGCCCCGGGCGGGCGGCACGTCGATGCCCGGCGCCCAGCGGTCGCGCAGCTTGGACGAGCTGTCGTTGGCCCGCAGCGCGAACGCCTTGAGCACGGCGAGCACGTCGTCGACCCGATCGGGGTCGCGGTGGTGGGGGGCGAGCTCACGGATCGCCATGTGCAGCGCGGCCGAGACCGGGCGGCGCAGCGACTGATCGGGCCGGGCCTCGATCTTGCCGGTGCCCCACAGCCGGCCGATCGCCGCCGAGCGCAGCGTGTTGAGCAGCACGGTCTTGCCGACGCCGCGCAGGCCGGTGAGCACCAGGCTGCGTTCCGGGCGGCCCCGCGCGATCCGCTCGAGCACCACGTCGAACGCGTCGAGCTCACGGTCACGACCGGCCAGCTCGGGTGGGCGCTGGCCGGCGCCGGGTGCGTACGGGTTCCTCACCGGATCCACGGATAGCACCGTATCGGGTCGTCTAGCGAAATAGCTAGAGTGCGCTAGCAAAACCTCGAGGAGCTTCTAACGCTATCTAGCTTTCAAGGTAGAGAGCGCTAGAGGGGCCTAGCTGGTGGACTTGTGCTCCTTGAGGCAGAGCACGAAGTCGAGATCGTCGAGCGCGCTGTCGAAGAAGAACCACTTCGTGTAGCCGCCGACCTTGCCGCACTTGCGCTCGGCGTCCCGCTCCCCGGTGGTCTTGCCGGTGAAGCGCGCGAGCACCTCGTACGTGCCCGTCGTGCAGGCCGTGGCCCGCATGTTGGGCTCCTCGTCGGTGCCCTCGTTGACGACGCAGTCGCCCTTCTTCACATAGAAGCGGGCGTCCTCGCTGCCCTGCGGGGCCGGGCCGGCGACGTGCTCGGTGGCCGAGGCCGTCGGCGAGGCCTGCTGGTTCTGCTTGTCGGCGCGCTGGTTGAGCAGCCAGGCCGTCGTGCCGAGACCGATCACGATGAGCACGCCGAGCGTCACGACCAGGGCGATGATCGGGGTGTTGCGCTTCGACGGGGCCGGGGGCGGGGTGCGTTCCCACGAGGGGCTGCCGCCGCTCACCGGATTCATCGGCACATTCATCGGCGGGTTCGCCGGCGCGCTGATGGGCGCCGAGTGGAAACTCACCGGCTGCTGCGGGATCGACGGTGGATGGCCACCCCAGGACTGCTGTTCCGGAACGGCCGCGCCGTGGTCACCCCACGGGTCGGCGGGTTCCGCATACGGCTCGTCGGAGTTCCCGTGCGACCACGGCGGGCCGGAATACGGGCCGTTCTGCGACATCAGGATTCCTCCGGAAGCGGGCTGCGCTGCTGTCACCGTAGCGTGCGGGGCCGACACAAACCCGGACGGAATCGCCGCTGGTGTCAACAACACGACCCGTACAACGCCCGTACGGCCACTACGGTGCCGATCCGTGTCCGTACCAATCGTAGTTTTCGCAGCCGTTTTCGGCGGATCCACGGCCGCCCTGTTGCCCCGTCGTCCTTCCCTCTTCCCGTACGCGATGAGGCTGCTCTCCGGCGCGGCGGTGTGCGCGCTGCTGGCCGCGGCGCTCGGCCCGGCTCCGATGCTGCCCTTCTATCTGCTGGCCGCCGTCCCGGGGCTGCTGCTGGCGTTGATCGACCTGCGCTGTCTGCGCCTGCCCGACCGGATCGTCGCCGTGTTCGCGGCGCTCACGGTGCTGCCCCTGGCCGGGTTGCATCCCCAGCGGATCGGCCCGGCGCTGCTGGCCGGGGGAGTGGTGCTCACGGCGTACCTGATGGTGGCTCTGCTGCCCGGTCGCGGCCTGGGCCTGGGCGACGTGAAGCTGGCCGCCGTGATCGCCACCATGCTCGGCTTCGCCGGTTGGCCCGCGGTGCTGGTCGGCCTGATCGTGCCGCACCTGATCGTCGGACCGGTCGCCCTCGTCATGCTGCTGGCCCGGCGCGGACGCCCGCTGCCGTTCGGCCCGGCCCTGCTGATCGGGGCGCTCGTTGCCGTTACAACAGCCTGAGCTGCCGGTCTCTGGGCCGGGAGAGGCTGTTACAACAGCCTGAGCTGCCGGTCCTTGGGCCGGGAGGGCACGGTGTCGCCGAGCCGCTCGAAGAGGCCGGAGTCGATCACGTCGAGGAACGGCGTCGGGTTCTGCTCGCGCTCGCTGCCGTGCCGGAACCGGCGGGCCGCATGGCTCACATAGAGCCTGTCCTGCGCCCGGGTCAGCCCGACGAAGAACAGCCGGCGCTCCTCGGCGATGTCGTCCGGCTCGGGCGCGCCACCCGGCCAGCGCAGCGGCAGCAGGCCGTCCTCGCAGCCGACCAGGAACACCACCGGGAACTCGAGGCCCTTGGCGGCGTGCAGGGTGAGCAGATTGACCGCACCGGCCCGCGGGTCGAGCGCGTCCACTTCGGCCCCGGTCTCGATCTCTTGCAGGAAGCCCGGCATGTCGTCGCCGACCCGCTGGGCGAGCGGGCGCAGCAGGTCGGCCGCGGTCCAGATGTCCTCGGGCGCGAGCTGCTCGCCGTCCAGGGTGGGCGCGGCGAACCGCTGGGCCAGCATCTCGGCGGTGAGCTTGATGCGCGCCGACAGCGACCCGCCGGGACCGCCGGCATGCCGCATCTCGCGGGCGATCACCTGGACGCCGGGCCGGTCACGCAGCCGGTTGTGCGAGCGCTTCTGCACCGGCACACCGGCCCGGGACAGCGCCTCGACGATCGCGCTCGACTGCGAGTCGGTGCGATAGAGCACGGCGATGTCCGAGAAGGACAGATTGTCGGCCGCGATCGAGCGGGAGTCGACCCGGCCCGAGTCGAGCGACCGGTGTGACAGGCCACCGACCAGGTCGTCGATGGTGCGCACGACGAAGTCGGCCTCGTCGGCGACGCTCGCCGCCGAATACCGGCCGACCAGCGGCGCCTCCGGGTCGAGCCGGGCCGGATCGAGCCGGCGGCCGTTGACCAGCGACGTCGGGGCGATCGCCTGAACGGCCGCGGCCACGATCGGCGCGGACGAACGGTAGTTGCGAGTCAGCCGTACGAGCCGGGCGTCGACGAAATCCTCGTTGAAGCGCAGGAAGTACTTCACGTCGGCGCCGCGGAACGAATAGATCGCCTGGTCGGGGTCGCCGATCGCGCAGAGGTTGCCGTCGGCCGGGCTGAGCAGGCGCAACAGCTCGTACTGGGTCTCGTCGACGTCCTGGTACTCGTCCACGAAGATCCACTGCCAGCGCTTGCGGTACTTCTCGACCAGGGCCGGCTCGTCACGCAGCAGGGCGACCGGCAGGGCGATCAGATCGTCGAGGTCGACCAGGTCCTGCTGGCGCAGCAGTTTCGCGTACGCGTGGTCGTCGTCCCCGGCCTGCTCGCGCGCCTCGGCCCGCTCGCCCTCGTCGGCGATCCGCCAGGTCGCGCCCAGGCCGGCGGCCCGCGCGTTGTCCTTCAGGATGGCCAGCCCGACCGAGTGGAACGTGCCGACGGTGATGTCCTCGGCCACGTCGCCCAGCAGCGAGTCGAGGCGTTCGCGCAGCTCCCCGGCGGCGCGCCGAGTGAACGTGATGGCCAGGCAGCGATGCGGGAAGACACCGAGCTCGGCGCAGAGATAGGCGATGCGGTGCGTGAGCGTCCGGGTCTTTCCGGTGCCGGGACCGGCCACGATCAGCAGGGGACCGCCGGGAGCCGACGCCGCCACCCGCTGCATCGCGTCGAGGCGGTCGAGCAGTCCGGTGCCGACCTCCTCCATCCCCGCCAGCATGGGCTCGAACGGCTCGTGCGGGCTGGCCGGCACGGTGATCGGCGGCGGCGCCTCGGGCCTCTTGGGCGCCTTGGCGGACTTGACGGCCCTGGGCCGGGGAGCCGGTTCGGGCTTGCGCTGCTGCGGCACGTCGAACAGCGTCTCGACCTGCGGCGCGCTGGCCCGGTTGCGCAGCTCACCCGGCTCGAAAAGGGTGATCACCCCGTACTCGCCGTCGTAGCCCGCCACCCGGCGAACGTCGCCGCGCCGCAGCCGCGAGATGCCCTCGCGCAATTCGTCGCCACCGGCCTGACCGATCGCGTCGAGCGGAATCCGGCGGAGGATGTCGAGCTCGGACCCGAGCGTCGCGACCAGGTGGTTGAGCTGGCTCTCGACCGTCTTGGACTTCGGGCCGACACCGTTGATCTCGCCGAGGATCTCGTGCAGCTGGATCAGGTGCTCGACGTGGATGCCCTTCTGGAACCCGAGCGGCCGGTCGGCGAGATCCTCGACCCGGCTCAGCACGCCCACGGTCAGCGGCTTGCCGCATTCCGGGCAGCGGCCGCCGTGCTCGCGGGTGCGCTCCGGTTCCCAGTTCACGCCGCAGGCGCGGTGGCCGTCGGCGTGATACTTGCCCTCCTCGGGGAAGAACTCGAGCGTGCCGGCCAGCCCGGTGCCGTTGCGGACCGCGTCGTAGCTCGGCGTGCCGGTGAACAACGTCGCCTCGCGGGCCAGGGCGGCCGGGGAGTGCGCGTCCGAGTTCGAGACCAGGCGGTACCGGTCGAGACTGGACACCCGCCAGTTCATCTCGGGGTCGGAGGACAACCCGGTCTCGACCGCGGTGACGTGCTCGGCCAGGTCGGCGTAGCAGTCGGCGATCGCGTCGAAGCCCGACTTGGAGCCCAGCGCCGAGAACCACGGGGTCCAGATGTGCGCGGGCACCAGATAGCCGCCCGCCTCCAGGGTGATCTCGAGCAGGTCGCGCGAGTCGAGCCCGAGGATCGGCCGGCCGTCGGCGGTCAGGTTGCCGATGCGGCCCAGCGCGGTGTTGAACTTCGCGGCCGACGCGAAGTCGGGCATGTAGATCAGGTGGTGAACCTTGCGCGTACGGTCGTCACGCTTGTAGATCGTCGAGATCTCGACGCTGAGCATGAACGTCGCCGTCGTCGCGGCCTGCAGCGAACCGGGCAGCCGCTTGGTGACCTCGGGCTCGTCGGCGTACCCGAAGAGGCCCGGTTCCTTTTCCACCAGGCTCTCGCGCAGGTGGTCGAACCAGGCCGGGTGCGTGAAGTCGCCCGTGCCCAGCAGGGCGATCCCCTTGCGCCGCGCCCACCAGGCCAGATTGGGCAGCGTCAGGTCACGGCTGCAGGCACGCGAGAAGCGCGAGTGGATGTGAAGATCCGCGACGTATGTGTCCGCGGCGACCGAGGACCCTGCGCTGTCCGAGGGCACGCGCTGCATCCTGTCACGCCCCCGGTCGCTCGCACGAATCGCCACGCCTTGACGAAATTACGGATCTTGATGTTCTTACCGGGCGCGCAACTCGATCACGCTGACCTGCGGCGGCGCTCCCACCCGGACCGGCGGTCCCCAGAAGCCGGCGCCGTTGGTGACGTAGACCGGAACCCCGTCGACGGTGCCCAAACCGGACGTCACGGGCTGTTGCAGGCCGACCAGCAGGTTGAAGGGTGCCATCTGGCCGCCGTGGGTGTGACCGGAAACCTGAAGATCGACCCCGAACGGGGCCGCGTCGTGAACAGCGACCGGCTGGTGGGCCATCAGCACGACGGGCCGGGCGGTGTCGCGGTCGCCGAGCGCCTTGGCGAAGTCCGGCGGGTCGCCCGCGTCGGCGCCACCCAGGTCGTTGACGCCCGCTAGATCCAGGCCGCCCAGCTCCAGCCGCTCGTTGCGCAACGGCCGGATGTTCAGGCGCGCGACCTCGTCAACCCACTCCTGGAAGCCCGAGTAGTACTCGTGGTTCCCGGTCACGAAATACGCCCCCTGCCGCGACTGGATCTCGGCCAGCGGCGCCGCGAACCGCCCCAGCTCCGCAACGCTGCCGTCTACAAGGTCACCCACGACGCACACGATGTCCGCCTGCACCGAATTGATCACGTCGACGATGCGCCGGGCGTGGTTCATGCCGGTCAGCGGCCCGAGGTGAATGTCCGACACGACCGCCAGCCGGGTCCCGTCCATGGCCCGGGGCAGCTTGGCCAGCGGAATCTGGATCCGCGCGATCTGCGGCCCGCCCAGCGCCGTCTTGACCCCGTAGCCGGTCACGCCGGCCGCCGTCAGCCCCGCGAAGATCGCCGCCCCCCGCGCCAGCAGCACCCGCCGTTCGATCCCGTCGTCGTCGCCGCCGTCCTTGTCCAGGGTCAGCACCGTCGCGGGCTGCACCGGGTCATTCTTTGCGGTGCCGCTTGCGCTGCCTTTCCCCGTACGCCTCCTGGAGCGCCACAAGAGCACCACCGCGAGCCGGGGGATCTCGAGCACGGCCAGCGTGACCAGCAGATAGAACATGAGCGCGATCCACAGATAGCCCGGCCAGGCCAGCCACGGCAACGCCCCCGACCGCACCCCGATCAGGGTCGCCGGCGCCAGAACGGCCAGCGCGACCGCGATCACCGCCCCGATCCGGCGGGCCCGCCCCGGCGGCAGCGGATCCTTGACGAGCCGCTTCCACAGGTAGAAGTGGATCAGGCCGATGACCACCATGATCAGCCCGACGAATACCACCAAGACGTCCTCCCCAGCTTTACTTGCCGCACAGTGTCCAGGCTCTTCCTGAGAGCAGACTGACGAGCCCTCCCGGGGTGCCGTCTCTCACCGCAGTGTCCGTCGCCTCAGAGCCGGTAGCTCCGCAAATAGGCGACGAAGGCCGGCGTCTGGGCGATCCTTTCCGCCGCCTGCCGCTCGACCTCCGCCAGGTCGCGCGGTCCGAGCTCCTGCTCACCCAGCGACATCCGCAGCCGCTCGGCCAGCCGCCCCAGCCGCAGCCCGACCCGCCGCACCAGCACATCCGGCCCACCGTACGAGGCCCCACCCGCGGCGACATACGCATCCCGGACGCGCCGCACCAGCCGCTCATCCGGCACCGCAGCACCTCGCCGGGCAAACTCCACCGTCGCCTGCGCCGCCTCGAGCCCCGCGCTGTCCGTCCCCGCCCCGTCCCAGTCGATCAGCACCGGCCCGCCCGCCGTGACCATCACATTCCACGGCTCGACATCCCGGTGCGTCACCACGTAGTCCCCGGCCCCCACGAAGCCCCGGGCCACCCACTCCGCCGCCCCCACGACATCCTCCAGCCGAGCCCGAAGCCCCGCCGCCCAGGTCTTCCCGGCCTGCTCGCCCTGCCGGAGCCACCCTTCCCAGAGCCCCCGATCATCAAGCCGATACCACTCCAGCGCCCCGCGGCTGTCCTCCACCGGCGCGATTTGGTGCAGCCGGGCCAGCGTTTCCCCCAGCCATTCGGAGACGTCGTCGCCGTCCTCGAGTTCCCGCCCGTCCACCCACTCGTAGACCCGAACCAGCCCGATCCCCGCCACGAAGGCCGCAGATCCCACGGCCGCTTCAACCGGCTCGACGGCCCGTGGCATGTCGATCCCGGCGTTGCGGGCCGTGCGCTCAAAGGCCATGGCGCGCCCGAAGTCCTCCAGCCAGTCTTCGGCCGCGACGTGCTTGACCAGCACCGACCCGTCCCCGGTATCAAGCCGCCAGGTCCGCGAGCTGCGAAACGCCACGGGCTGAAGCTCGCCCCGAACCGCCCCCAGCCCGAAGGCCCCCGCCACAGCCCGCCCGGCCCCAACTCCCACTTCAAGCCCGCCAGCCACTTGAGTCCCCCGTCTCCGAGCCCCGAAGCCGTCCATTCTGGCCTTCCGGCTCCACCGTCCGACGCCGATCGCTGGCCCGCAGGCCGCGCGCCGACCGACCACGTGGCGCCGCGCCTTGACCCCTGGCCGCCGCCCACCGCGTTGCGCCGCTCTCTGGCTCTCCACCGCGCACCGTGCACGGGCTCTCAACCTCGCCGAGTCCCGTGTCAGCCTCGGCTGCGCTGAGTAACCCGCGTCGGGTCAAGCGCCCGTGTCCACCAAAGCAGCGTCGTGCGGCGTGCATTTGGCCGAGCGCCCGTGTCGGCTCAGCGGCGCTGCGTAGCCCGCGTGGGGTCAAGCGCCCGTGCCGGCCTGACGGGCATCGGGCACGTCGCTGAGCTTTACCGACGGCCATAGGTCAGCAGGTCTTCTCCCGCGGCCCAGCCGCCTGCGACGTCGGCAGCAGGCACGAAATGACCGGCGCGGCCAGCCCGTCCAGCCGCGAACCGCGCACCGTCCGATCCACCTTCGCGCCCGGAATCCCCGCCTCGGCCCTCGAAACTGCCCCGCACGGTGACCCGCCCGCTCCTGCACCGCCGCGAACCCGGCCAGCGGCATGCCCCATCGCGTCCTGCACATCCTCCAGCGGCACAACGCCGGCGTCTCGTCACCGGCCAGCGCGTCTTGTGCCGAAACCAGCCTCGGAATGGCTTAGCCTCCGTGGCGGGCCGCCACACATTGCCGAACGATCCGGACACCCGGCGAGCGCTCGTGCAGCCCGGCGATGCGGTCGTCCAGAGCCGCTGAGTGGTCGTATTCGCCGTGAGTTGGCCGGTCGCGATGACGGCAAGCCGCTGTCGTTCATGCTGCTCGGCGCTCGCGGTCCGAGGCGTAGGCAGTGGAGAGTGCGCCTTTATCGGCAGGTAGGTCTTACCCGCGAAGCTGGCCTCGAGGAGCCGGCCACCTCCGCCAGGCGGCACGAGCAGGGCGGGGAAGCGCGGGCCTACCGCTTCAAGGCCCCGACCACTCCATCAGCGCGTCGGTGATCCTCAGCCGCCGGCGAAGGGCGGGAGGACGTCGACCGTAGCTCCGGCGGGTAGGGGTGAAGTCTGGTCGTGGCAGGTCAGACCGTCGACCAGGAAGCTGGCGGCCTTGAGAACCACGCCGAGGCGCTCACCATGGCGGTTGGTCAGGAGCTGTTTCAAGCCTTCCAACGTCGCGGCCTCGACAACCTCGCTCCGCGTGCCACCAACTGCGGCGCGGGCTCCGGCGAAGTAGCGGACAGTCAGCGTGGCCATGGATGTCTCCGGTTCGACGCGTCGGCCACGAACAGCAGCGCAGGCGCAGGAACATCGGCGAGTACCCGACGGCCGATGTCGGACAACCCAGCTCGCGCCCCCCGTGTCGTCGGCCGGGCTCCCTGCTGGCGGGCGGCTGACGGAATCACGGCGGTGCGGCGACCAGACGCCCACGGGAGCTGAGTCGCGTTTCGCGGATCGGCGTCCCGGCTCGGGCCTGGCCACTTCGACGTGGCCGCTCGGCAGGAAGCAGCGGGAAGCGGCATCTTGGCCCCAGATGGCCCACCTGGGCGGGGCGGATCGTCGGTTCGGCTCGACCCTGGCCACTTCGCCGGGGGCTGTCGGTAGGAAGTGGCGGAGAATGGCATCTCAGCCGCCGATGGCCGACATCGGCCGGGTGGGCTGCAGGAAAGTTGGGTCGTCGATGCCGTGGCCGGCTCGCTTGCCGCTCATGGCCACCCGCCAGGCCTCGGCCACCTCGGCGTCGGTCGCGCCGCCGCGCAGCAGCTTGCGTAGGTCGCTCTCGTCGGTGGCGAACAGGCAATCGCGGATCTGGCCGTCGGCGGTCAGCCTCGTGCGGTCACAGTCGCCGCAGAAAGGCCTGGTCACGCTGCCGATGATGCCGACCCGGGCTGGTTCGCCGGCGGCGTCGACGTGGCCCGGCACCAGCCACGTCTCGGCCGGCGCCGTTCCACGTGAAACCGAATCGGGCCGGAGCGCGTACGGGGAAAGGGACTCGAGGATCTCGTCGGCGGTGACCATCGTGTGCCTGTCCCACTGATGCTGGGCGTCGAGTGGCATCTGCTCGATGAAGCGCAGCTGATAGCCATGATCGAGCGCGAACCGCAGCAGCTCGGGCGCCTCGTCGTCGTTGATGCCCCGCATGAGCACCGTATTGATCTTTACGGGAGTGAGCCCGGCCGCGGCCGCCGCGGCCAGCCCGCGCAGCACGTCGGCGAGCCGATCACGGCGGGTCAGGGCCTGGAACCGGGCGGGGTCGAGCGTGTCGAGCGAGACGTTGACCCGGTCGAGCCCGGCGTCACGCAGCGGCTCGGCCAGCCGTTCGAGCCCGATGCCGTTGGTGGTCAGCATCAATCGGGGCCGGGGCGACAAACTGGCCGCGGCCCGCACGATGCCGACCAGCCCGCGCCGCAGCAACGGCTCACCACCGGTGAAACGCACGTCTTGAATGCCGAGCGTCTCGACCGAGATCCGGATCAGCCGGTTCACCTCGTCGTCGGTGAGCTGCTGATCACGCGGCATCCAGGCCAGGCCCTCCTCGGGCATGCAATAGGTGCAGCGCAGATTGCAGCGATCAGTCAGCGAAACGCGCAGATCAGTCGCCACTCGCCCGAACCTGTCGGCGAGCGGGATCGACGCCTTCGATCCTCCACGCGTGTTCACAGATCGAATCTAGCCGCTTCGCGCGGCGGCGGCCTCAACCGAGAACGTCCTGTGGACAACCGACTCGATCACATTCCACGGACTGTGGACAACGCGGCCGCGTGCACATCGGCGCGGTAGCCTCCGCCGAATGCCGCCGCGTGCACGAGCAGCAGATGCAGCTGGTGCAACGGCACCCGAGCCGGCCAGCCGTCGGCGAGGGGGTGCATTTCCCCGTACGCCGCCAGGATCGTCGACAGATAGGGCACACCGCCGAAAAGGGCCAGTTCGGCCAGGTCGGTCTCGCGATGGCCACCCTGCGCGGCCGGATCGACGAGCCGGGCCTGTCCGTCGGCTGCCCACAGCACGTTCCCGGGCCACAGGTCGCCGTGGGTGCGGCTGGGCGCCTCGTTCCCCCCGTACGTGGGAAGGCTCTGCATGACCCGCTCGACCAGCGCAATCTCGGTCGACGTGAGCGCCCCACGATCGGCCGCCGTCTTGAGGTACGGCTGGAGCCGGCGCTCGGCGAACCATGAACCCCACGATCCGGTGGCCGGGGTGTTGTCGAGCTCGAGCGGGCCGATGTAGCCGGTCCAGTCGGCGCCGAACGCCGGAGCGCCGGAGCGATGCAGCGCGGCCAGATCGCGTCCCAGCTGCTCGGCGGCCGCCCGGGACGGTTCGCCGGGCTCGATCCATTCGGTCGCGATCATGGTGGGCAGCGCGACGATGACCTCGGGAACCGGGGCTCCGACCTCGCGTAACCAGGACAGACCGGACGCCTCGGCCGCGAAGAAGCCGGGCGGCGGCGCGACCGAACCCGAACCCGACCGCCACGTCTTGGCGAACACCGAGCTGCCGTCGTCGAGCGTGAGCCGGCTGGCCGACGACACACTGCCGCCGCCCACCGGCGTCTCGCGGATGCGCTGGTGGGTGAGAAATGTCGGGAGGTGCTCGGGGTGCGCGCGCAAGTACGCCTGGTCCACGGCCTTATCTTGCGCTTCGGCTTACGGCTGCCCGAAATCGGAGTCAAAATGTCGGCATGAGCCCTGTCACGGTGCGTTCGTACCGCCCGAGTGACCACTCCGCGGGCCGTCAGCTGTGGTCCGAGCTGACCAATCAGCACAACCAGATGTACGGCGTGGCCGATCGGGACGCCGGCGAGGGCTTCGAGGAATACCTCACGCGGCTCGATCTCGGTGGCCTGTGGGTCGCCGACCACGCCGACGACGGAGTGATCGGGATGGTCGGGCTGGTGATCCGCGGCCGGGCCGGCGAGGTCGAGCCGATCGTGGTGACGATCTCGCACCGGCACAAAGGGGTGGGGCGCAAGTTGCTTCGGCACGTGGCCAACGAGGCGCGCCGCCGCAGCATGACCTCGCTGACGATCTCGCCCGAGTCGCGCAACATCGAGGCGATCCGCAGCCTGCACGCGGCCGGGTACGACGTGCTTTCGTCGATCGAGCTCACCCTCGACCTGAGGAGCGCGGACCGGGACCGCCAGCACGACAGCCTGGAACTGCACGAACTGCAGTTCCGTTCGTAGCGGCCGAACCGGCCCCACCTGCGCCTCGGCAAATGAGGCCGGTGGATAACTCCGCGTGTCGTCCACAGGCCCCTCCGGAGGGACGTCTGAGGGTCCAGGCTGCCCGGCATGAAACCCGACTGCCGGATCACCGTTCGCAACACCTCGGATCTCATCGCCGTCACGCCCTACCTGCTGGGGTTCCACCCTTCCGACAGCGTCGTGGTGATCGGCACGGTGGGCCCGGCGGTGGGGTTCGTCGCGCGGCATGACCTGCTGACGCCGCGCGATGACGGCACGGAATCGATAGCGCCGCTGGTCGCCGCCCAGGAGGTCGAGGCGGTGTCGATCCTGGGGTTCGGTCCGCCCGGCCCGGTCGACCGCACTGTCCGGGCGCTCGCCGGCGACCTCCACGACAACGGCGTACGGGTTCTGGAACGCGTGCGCATCACCGCGGGGCGCTGGTGGTCGTACGACTGCACCGACCCCGCCTGCTGCCCGCCGCAGGGCAATCCCGTTCCCTCGCCGCACAGCTCGATCGCCGCCTCGGCGGTGTTCCAGGGTCAGGTCGCGCTGCCGAACCGCAAGGAGCTGGTCGCGCAGATCGCCGGGGTCGAGGGGGAGCAGCGGGTACGGATGAGGGCGGTGACCGCGCAGGTCCGCGCGCGGGGCGTCGTGATCGGGCGGGCCGGTCCTCAACTGGTCGAGATGGCCGAGAGACGGTACGCCTCCGGCCGGACGCTGACCTTCGAAGAGACCGCCGAGCTGGGCCTGACGCTGGCCGACTCGGCGGTGTTCGACTACGCCGTGGAGCGCACTCATGACGAGTACTGGCGGGTCGCCCTGTGGACCGAGGTGACCCGCCGGGTGGAGCCGCCCTATGTGGCCCCGGCGGCCGCGTTGCTGTCCTACTCGGCCTGGCGGGCCGGTCTGGGCTCGCTGGCCCGGGTCGCTATCGACCGGGCGCTGCTGCACAACCCGGCCCACCGCTTCGCGTGGTCACTCGATCGCCTGCTCGCCGCCGGCATCGGCCACGAATTCGTCGACGACCTGCACAAGGCCGTCAGCGCCCGGCCCGGGAGATCCGCCGAGGTGACGCCGTGATCGGCTCAGACGGTCACACGCTCCGGTGCTGTGTAGACGTTCATGCTCTTGCCCCGGAGGAAGCCGACCAGCGTCATGCCGGCCTCGTCGGCGAGTTCCGCGGCCAGCGTGCTGGGCGCCGACACGGCCGCGAGCAGGGGCAGGCCCGCCATCCAGGCCTTCTGCGTGAGCTCGAAGCTGGCCCGGCCCGACACGAGCAGCAGATGCCCGGTCAGCGGCAGCCGGCCCTCGCGCAGCGCCCACCCGATCACCTTGTCGACGGCGTTGTGCCGCCCCACGTCCTCGCGCAGCACCAGCAGCTCGCCCTCGGCCGTGAACAATCCCGCCGCGTGCAGTCCGCCGGTGCGCTCGAAGGTGCGCTGAGCCGCGCGCAGCCGGTCGGGCAGCTCGGCCAGGGTGGTCGCCGGCACACGCAGCGGGTCTGCCGAGACGTCGAAGCGCGAGCGGGTGCGTACGGCGTCGATGCTGGCCTTGCCGCACACCCCGCACGAGCTGGTCGTGTAGAAGTTGCGGCTCGGGTCGGTGACCGGCGGTGGCACGTCCGCGCCGAGCACGATGTCGACCACGTTGTAGGTGTTCGGCGTGTCCGTGCCCGCGCAGAGCTGGGCGGTGACCACGTCGTCGGCGCCGCTGATCACGCCCTCGGTCAGCAGGAAGCCCATGGCCAGGTCGATGTCCTGCCCGGGGGTGCGCATCGTGACCGCCAGCGGCGCCTTGTGCACCCGGATCTCCAGCGGTTCCTCGGCGGCGAGGTCGTCGGGGCGGCGGCGTGGGTCACCGGACGTCTCGAGGTTGATCTTCACGACCGGCCGCCGGGTCATTGTCCTCGCCATGGATCGAGCGTAGGCCGGTTCGGGGCCGGTGGGGCGGCCGGGACGGGGAGTGATCCGCGACGGGTTACTGAGCGCGCGGTCACGCTCGACACGCGGTCGGGATACGGTACGTACGTGGGGGGATTTGCTGCGGTGGTGCTGGCCGGCGGAGCTGCGCGGCGAATGGGTGGTGCGGACAAGCCGACCCTGCCCGTGGCCGGCCAGTCCATGCTGACCCGCGTGCTCGCCGCGGTGCACGACGCCGACCCTCGCATAGTCGTCGGCAAGGTCCCGCCCGACCTGCCCGTGCCGGTGCATTCCACCCGGGAGGATCCGCCCGGCAGTGGCCCGGTGGCGGCCACCGCGGCCGGTCTGGCGCTGGTGCCCGACAACATCACCTACACGGCCCTGCTGGCGGCCGACCTGCCGCTTCTCACCGGCGAGGCGATCGACGTGCTGCGGCTGACCGCGGAGTCGGCGCCGATGCAGGGCGCGGTCTATCGCGACGCCGACGGCCGGCGGCAGATGCTCTGCGGCGTCTGGCGGACGGCGGCGCTGCGGGAGGCGGTCGACCGGCTGGCCGAGGAGCGGGGCAGTCTCGACGGCGCCTCGGTGCGCGAGCTGATGAACCATCTGCGGGTGGCCGAGGTGTCCTGGCGACGGCCGGGCCCGCCTCCGTGGTTCGACTGCGACACCGACGACGATCTGCGCACCGCCGAGGAATGGGCGCGATGATTCCCCGCGAGTGGCCGGAAACACGATGATCAACTCGGCGCTCGACCGGAAAGATGGCGAGAAATTCGCAGGATGAGCCGACGGGAACAAGGAACGCCATGAACGAGCTCGACGCCTGGCTGATCGCCGCCGCTGGAGAAGTGGGCATTGATCCGGCCGACGTCCCGGTCAAGACAGTGCTGGACCTGGCCCGCGACGTGGCGCACGGGGTGGTGCGGCCGGGGGCGCCGGTGACCGCGTACGTGCTGGGACTCGCCGTGGGCCGCGGGGCCGACCCGGCCGAGGTGGCCGAGAAGCTCAGCGACCTCGCCCTCGACTGGCCGTCCGAGGCCGACGGTCAGGAAGAGACCGTCGTTCAGGAACAGGCCGTCGTTCAGGAACAGGCCGTCGTTCAGGAACAGGCCGTCGTTCAGGAACAGGCCGTCGTTCAGGAAGAGGCCGGCCGAGGGAAAGAAACGCCCATCGGTTGAGAGAGGGGGCGAGAGGGGCGGACGCCGCTCGATAGGGTGGCGGGAGCGGAGGTGACGATCATGACGGTAGAGAACGCCGGAGCCGGCGAGTCCAACGAGGGTGTGCTCCTCGACGAGCCGACGACGGCCGATCTTCGGGCCAAGGTCGGCGAGGCATGGCGGGAGTTCGCACGGGCCCTGGCCGGCCTGCTGCCGACGCTCGCGCCCGGGGCCCACGTCGATCTGACCCTCGATCCGACCGCCTCCGGCACCGGCATAGCCGTCTATTCGGTCAGCATCCGGGTCCTCGAGGGTGGCGTGGTCGAGGCACTGGCGATCGGTAACGCGGGCCTGCCTGAGGGCTACCGGATGGACCGCGCCTCGATCGCCGACCTGGTCGCGCTGGGCTGGTCGCCGCCGGGGGTGCTGCCGGGCTCGGGCGACTCGTTCGGGCTCAGCTCCAGTCAGGACAGCGCGAACCGGCTTGCCACCGTGGTCACGCGCACGCTTCGGGACGTCTACGGCGCGCCGCACCCGGCGTTCCTGGTCTATCTCGTGCACGACGAGAACGACGAACCGATCGAGTCGACTCCGCTGGCCACGGCCCGGCACGAGCCGAGCATCGACGGCGACCTCAGCCTCGACGACCTCGACGAGGACGGTGTGCTGTCGGCCGCCCTGGCCGACGCGGCCGACGAAGTCGTCCCGCTCGAGGAGCGGGTGCGCACGGTGGTCGCGACCATGTCGAAGACGACGACCGATCAGCTGCAGGTGGACGCGGACGGCGACATCGGCATCCGGGCCGGGTCGGCGATGGTGTTCGTCCGGGTGCGCGACAATCCGCCGCTCGTCGACGTGTTCTCGCCGATTCTGACCGAGGTCGAGCCAACCGAGCAGCTCTATGTGAAGTTGTCCGAGCTGACCAACCGGATGCCGATCGGCCGGCTGTACTGCGCGCAGGACACGGTGTGGGCTTCCATCCCGGTCTTCGGCCGCAACTTCCAGGCCACCCACCTGATGCTGGCCGTGCAGGTGATGACCGGGCTGGCCGACGAGCTTGACGACCGGCTGCACGGCGAGTTCGGCGGCAAGCGGTTCTTCGGCGAGGGCGACAAGCCGACCCCGAGCAAGGCGGCCACCGACGAGCACCGCACGGGGATGTATCTGTAGACGCCGGAAGCCGCCCGGCCCGCCGGGGCGGACGGAACCGAGCGGCTTGGCAGGGTCTGTCCCGCCGGCCACGCGGGGCTGAGGCGGACCGTCGGGGCAGACCCTGGCTACGGCGTCGCGGACTACTTCAGATCCACCCAGGCGACGCGGTCCAGGGTGGACGCATTGGTGGCGAGCAGTCCCTCGCCGGTGATCGACCAGAGCACGTCGCCGACGACCAGAGCCCGGCGCATCGGACCGGCCGACGCTTCGCCCGCGGCGAGCCGGGTCGTCTGCTGCAGGCGGTCACCGGTCACCCACAGGGCCAGCGCGCCGTCGGCCTTGACGTCGGCGACCGGCAGGACCAGCAGGTTCGTCGCCGGCCACCAGAGAATCGCGTGCGGGTCGGCCTCGGCCTCGGACTGCCCGCCGGGCACGACGTGCCGGTCGAGACGCCGTGGCGCGGCCGGGTCGGTCACGTCGAACAGGGACACCTGCATGCCCTGGGGCCGGCCCTGGGCGTCCGCCTCCTGCCCGATGCCGATCAGCCGGTCCTCACCGACCGGCTGCAGATGTGACGAGTAGCCGGTGATCTTCAGCTCGCCGGTGACCCGCGGTTTCGCCGGGTCGGACAGGTCGAGGCTGTACAGCGGATCGGTCTGGCGGAAGGTCACCACATAGCCGCGCGAGCCGAGGAAGCGTACGGAGTAGATGCGCTCGCCATGGCCGAGACCCTCGGCCGCGCCCACCTGGACGAGCTTGCCGTCGCGCTCGGCCAGCACCCGCACCGCCGAGGCGTCGTCCGTCCAGCTGGTGGTGGCCACCCGCAGGTGACCCTCCCAGGCCGACATCGAATATTGGTTGAGCAGTCGGCCCGGCACCTTGCCCGAGGCCACGTACGCCGGCTTGCCCACCGGCGGCAGGCTGAAGCGGTAGATGTCGGTGCCGTCGGGCGGAGCGATCCGGGACGTGTCGGAGGGCGCCGTGTTGAACCGCCAGCTCTCGTTGTTGGCGATGTAGAGGCTGTCGCTCGTGCCGTAGACCGCGTCCCCGTCGGCCATCATCGCGACCGGATCGCCCGCGCCCAGCTCCGCCGCGGTCAGGTCGAACGAGAGCACCCGCAGCATCGTCAGGCCCGAGAACGATTCCGGCCGGCTCACGGCCGAGCAGTCGAGCTGTCCCTTGGTCGTGGCGCCGCCGGTGGTGATCTCCCAGTCCGGCAGCCAGGCGTCGACCGGGGTGGCGGCGATCGCGGCCCCGTCGTCCTGCGTCACGTTCTCCGGGACTTCGCCGGGGCCGAACGGCAGCTGGAACCGGGGACCGCTGCTGATCACGACCCGGGCCGTGCTGCCCTGCTGCCGGGCGTCGACGATCCGGCCGTCGCCGCGATAACGGCTGATCAGCCGGGGCTGGGCCTGCGACAGGTCGACCAGCAGCACCTCGGAGCGGCCGGACGACGGGCGCATGATCCGGGTGTCCTCGCGCAGCATCGGGCCGCCACCGCCGTCGGCCAGCACCAGCGCGCGATCACCGGCGAGGAGCAAGGTCGGTTCCCCGTACGCCCGGAGGCCGAGGTCGAGCCGGCCGGTCTGCGCCCGTGCGGCCGTGTCGACCACTCGCAGCACGCCACCCGAGACGGCGACGATCCGTTTACCGTCGGTCTTGACGATGTCGGGTTCGTCGACGCCCGCCTCGTGCACGTTGGTGCCCGAATAGGCCTGGTCAGGTGCTGCGGCGGCGGCACGGGCACCGTCGGGCAGGGCAAGCCGGGCTCCGCCGGTCTCGGCCGTGCTGCTCAGTTCGGTGGCCGCCCGCAACTCCTTCTCGAGCTGCGCACACGAGTCGAAGGCGACGAGTTTCAGCGGAGGGGCCGGGGCCGGTGGTGACGGCGCGGCCGGCGACGCCGTGCACCCGGCCAGTGGAATCACGGCCAGCGCGGACCAGAACCAGGAGCGACGCGACATGCCGGTTGGACGGGCCGGGCCGCGACCGGGTTCCCAAGGTCACTCGATGGCGGGGACCGGGGCGGGGGTCTCGACCAACCGGGACAGGACGATCATGCTGCGGGTCGAGGTGACGAACGGCTCGGCCCGCAGCCGTTCCAGGGTCTGTTCGAGGTGCCCGATGTCGGCCGCGCGCAGATGCACGAGGGCGTCGGCCTGACCCGAGACCGTGTACGCCCCGACCACCTCGGGATGCCGCCGGGTGGCCACCGTGATCTGGGCCGGCGTGGTGCGCCCGGTGCAGAAGAGCTCGACGAACGCCTCGGTCGTCCAGCCCACCGCGGCCGGGTCCACGACCGTGGTGAAGCCCTTGATCACTCCACTCGATCGAAGACGGTCGACGCGGCGTTTGACCGCCGGAGCGGACAGTGAGACCTTCGCGCCGATCTCGGCGTACGAGGATCGCGCGTCAGCGATGAGCAGCGCAACGATTCGCTGATCCACGGCGTCCAGTTGCAACGATTCGCCCCCAACGGACAAGATTTCTGGCTGTTTCGTGCACCGCAGCCTACCTACGCTCTAACTCGTGACCGACACCGAGCGCCTACCGCGAAACCGGACATATCTCATGTGTCCTCCGAAGCATTTCACGGTCGAGTACGCCATCAACCCGTGGATGGACACGACCGTGCCGGTCGACGCCGCCCTGGCGCTCAAGCAGTGGGAGGTCCTGCGGGACACGCTCGCCGACCTCGGCCACCAGGTGCACGTGCTCGACGCCGTGGCGGGGCTGCCCGACATGGTCTACGCCGCGAACGGCGCGTTCTCGGTCGACGGCATGGTCTACGGCGCCCGCTTCCGCTATCCCGAGCGCAGCGCCGAGGCCGACGCGCACCGCGAGTTCTACGCCGGGCAGGGCTGGGAGTTCGCCGGTCCGGAGCACGTCAACGAGGGCGAGGGCGACTTCGCGTACCTTCCCGGGGCGTACGGGGGAATGGTCCTCGCCGGCTACGGCTT
This sequence comes from Actinoplanes sp. NPDC021490, assembly GCF_055562135.1. Classification (NCBI taxonomy): domain Bacteria; kingdom Bacillati; phylum Actinomycetota; class Actinomycetes; order Micromonosporales; family Micromonosporaceae; genus Actinoplanes; species Actinoplanes sp. NPDC021490. The sequence continues at coordinate 89,355 of NZ_JBVHFW010000011.1, read as the reverse complement.
CCGCACCGACCCGGCCGCGCACGACGAGGCCCAGGAGGTGCTCGGCCGCCCGGTGGTGTCGCTGCGCCTGGTCGACCCGGCCTTCTATCACCTGGACACCGCGCTGGCCGCCCTCGACGACGGCAACGTCACGTACTACCCGGAGGCCTTCTCGCCGTCCTCGCAGCGGGTGCTGGCGCAGCTCTTCCCGAACGCGGTCCGGGCCGACCGGGCCGATGCCGAGGCGTTCGGGCTCAACCTGGTCAGCGACGGCCGTCATGTGATTCTCAACACCGAGGCCACGGCCATGGGCGACAAGGTGCGCGCGGCCGGTTATCAGCCCGTCCACGTCGACCTGTCGGAGCTCAAGCGGGGCGGCGGCAGTGTGAAATGCGCCGTAGCTGAGCTCCGGGCGTGACGGTCGTCTCGGCCGACAACGGCACGGGCACTGGCGAATGACTAGGCAGCGTGCGGGAAGATGGATCGCATGACCGACGAACAGCGCAACGCGGAGAAGCAGGAAGACGGCTCTGTCATGGTGGTCGGCCCCGACGGGCGGCCGATGGGCACGATCGACGCCGACGGGACGGTCAACCCGGAGGAGCCCGGCAACCTGATCGAGCAGCCGGCCAAAGTCATGCGCATCGGCAGCATGATCAAGCAGCTTCTCGAGGAGGTTCGCGCGGCGCCGCTCGACGAGGCCAGTCGGGGCCGGCTCCGCGAGATCCACCAGCGTTCGATCACCGAGCTCGAGGACGGTCTCGCCCCCGAGCTGCGGGACGAGCTCGAGCGTCTCTCGCTGCCCTTCGAGGGTGAGACGCCGCCCAGCGAGGCCGAGCTGCGCATCGCGCAGGCTCAGCTCGTCGGCTGGCTCGAGGGGCTCTTCCACGGCATCCAGGCCGCGCTGGTCGCCCAGCAGATGGCCGCCCGGCTGCAGCTCGAGCAGATGCGCGGCGGCAACCCGGGCCGACCGGCGCTGCCGATGGGTGCGATGCCCGGCATGCCCGTCCCGCGCGAGGGCAGCGACGGCCGCACGGGGCAATACCTCTAAAGGTCGTAGAGGCCGGCCAGGTAAAGCGCCACCCCGTCCTCGTCGTTGGTGGGTCCGATCTCGTCGGCCACCTTCTTGAGGGAGGGGTGGGCGTTGCCCATCGCAACCGAGTGACCGGCCCAGGTCAGCATCGGGATGTCGTTGGGCATGTCGCCGAACGCCACCACCTCGGACTTGTCGATGCCGTAACGCTCGCAGTGCCAGGCCAGCCCGGCCGCCTTGGTCACGCCGGCCGCGCTGATCTCGACCAGCGCGCTCGACGACGAGTGGGTGGTCGTGGCGATGTCGCCCAGGGTGCGGCTGACCAACTCGAAGAAGTCGTCCGGCCCGTGGTTGGCCGAGCGGGCCAGCAGCTTGACGGCCGGCGCCGAGGTCAGCTCTTCCGGGGTGGCGAGGACGCGTACGGCCCGGTTGTCGGCCTCCCAGCGCACCGGCCAGGCCTCCTCGTACCAGAAGGAGCGCCCGTCCTCGACCTCCACGGCCAGCGCGATGTCGGGCACGGCCTCGCGCAGCCGCTTGCTGACGTCGAGCAGCAGTTCGGCCGAGAGCGGGTCGGCCCGCAGCACCTCGTCGCGGTCGGCGTCGTAGATCACGGCGCCGTTCGCGCAGATCGCCGGGACCGGCGCGGCCATCTGTTCGAAGAGCTGGTGAAGCCAGCGCACCGGCCGCCCGGTCACGACGACGAACGGGACCGGAAGAGCGTCGAGCACCTCGATGGTGCGTTTGCTCAGGGTCCCGTCGGTGCGGATCAGGGTGCCGTCGATATCGCTGGCGACCAGCTTGTAAGGCGTGGACATCACCTCGACATTAGCCGGTCCAGATAGACCGCCACGCCGTCCTCGTCGTTGGTGAGCGTCACGTCGTCGGCGACCGCCCGCAGCTCGGGATGGGCGTTGGCCACGGCCACCCGTCCCCACCCGGCCCAGGCGAACATCGGCAGGTCATTGGGCATGTCGCCGAAGACCAGCACGTCGGCCGGGTCGACGCCGACCGCCTCGGCGACCACGGCCAGGCCGGTGCCTTTGTCCACGTTCGCCGGGCAGATCTCGACGTAGTCGAGGCCGGCCTGGGTGACCGAGGCCACCTCGGGCGGGACGATCCGGCGGGCCACCGCGAGCAGATCGTCGACGTCGTACGCGAACGAACGCGCGAACGCCTTGATCACATCACCGGAGCAGCACTCGGCGCGGTTACGCCGCTCGACGACCACGGGGTAACGCCAGGTCGGGTCGTAGTCGCCCCAGAGCGGGGACTCGTCGTGCTCCAGCGCCTCGACCATCACCGAAAGCTCGCCGACCTCGGCCTCGAGGCCGGCCAGCACCCGGCCCAGTGCGGGGCCGGGCAGACGCGAACGCAGCAGGTAGGTGGACTCGGCCTGGTCGAGCACCCAGCCGCCCTGAGCCATCACGAGGAAGTCGGCGTCGCGGATGTCGTTGCGGGTCAGCGAGGTCAGCCGGGGGCCCCGGCCGGTGGCGCCGACGACACGGATGCCGGCCGCCCGCACCCGCTCGAGAACCTCGTGGGTATAGGCGGACACGGTGTCGTCGCTGCGCACCAGAGTGCCGTCGAGGTCGGTCGCGATGAGCTTGGGGAGTCCAGGCTTGACCACAGATGCCTCCGAGGGTTGTGCAACCCCCGCGGAGGGCGGAAGGAAAACGGTACACCCACCTGCTACCAGCGGCTATGACTTCTGGTAGCCGGTGGATGTATTCACCGTTAGCGGGAAGCTTCGAGAAGATCCCGGCCGCCGAGGTACGGCTGGAGGGCCTTGGGCACCCGCACCGAACCGTCCGGCTGCTGGTGGTTCTCGAGGATCGGAATCAGCCACCGGGTGGTCGCCAGCGTGCCGTTGAGGGTGGCCGCCGTCTGCGGCTTGCCGTCGGCGTCGCGGTAGCGGATGTTGAGCCGCCGGGCCTGGTACGTCGTGCAGTTCGACGTCGAGGTGACCTCGCGGTAGCGGCCCTGCGACGGCACCCAGGCCTCGCAGTCGTATTTCCGCGAGGCGCTCGAACCGAGGTCGCCACCGGCCACGTCGATCACCCGGTACGGGATCTCGACCTTGGCCAGCATCTCCTCTTCCATCGCCAGCAGGCGCAGGTGCTCGGCGGCCGCGTCCTCCGGCTTGCAGAACGAGAACATCTCGACCTTGTCGAACTGGTGGACCCGCAGGATGCCGCGCACGTCCTTGCCGTACGACCCGGCCTCGCGGCGATAGCAGGACGACCAGCCGGCGAAGCGCTCGGGACCGCGCTCGAGGTCGATGATCTCGTTGGAGTGGTAGGCCGCCAGCGGCACCTCCGACGTGCCGACCAGATAGAGGTCGTCCGCCTCGAGACGGTAGACCTCGCTCGCGTGGGCGCCGAGGAACCCGGTGCCCTCCATCGACTCCGGCTTGACCAGCGACGGGGTGATCGACGGGATGAACCCGTGCTCCACCGCCTGGGCGATCGCCATCTGCAGCAGACCCAGCTGGAGCAGCGCGCCGACCCCGGTGAGGAAGTAGAAGCGCGAGCCCGACACCTTGGCGCCGCGCTCGGTGTCGATCGCCCGCAGCGCCTCGCCGATCTCGAGGTGGTCCTTCGGGTTTTCCAGCTGCGGGATGTCGCCGACCTCGCGCAGCACGACGAAGTCGTCCTCGCCGCCGGGCGGCACGCCGTCCTGCACCACGTTCGACACCGCGAGGTGGGCCGTGCGCAGCGCCTCGTCGGCCGCCGTCGTCTCGGCCTCGGCCGCCTTGACCTCGCCCGCGAGTTCCTTGGTGCGCGCCAGCAGGGCGGCCCGCTCGTCACCGGAGGCTTTGGGAACCTGCTTGCTCAGCGATTTGTGCTCGGCCCGCAGCGCCTCGAACCGCTGGGTGGCCGATCGGCGCGACTCGTCGGCGCGCAGCAGTTCGTCCACCGCCTCGGTGGACTCGCCACGCAGTCGCTGGCTGGCGCGGATCCGGTCGGGGTCTTCGCGAAGCAGACGCAGGTCAATCACGAGAGTCGAGCCTACCGGCGGCCGAGTCCGGTCAGCACCCGGATATCCCCCGAGTCCGGCTCGCAGGGGGTGGAACCGGTCAGTTCGGGCGATCGCGGTCGTCGTTGAACGTCGTGAACGGCTGCGACGACGTGACGGTGAGGTCGAGCGCCCCGCTGTCGGGCTGCTCCTCCCGGCCGGTCGCGGGCCGGCGCCACGACCAGATGTCGGCCGGCGGCACCTCGTCGGCGCCGGCCCCGGTCACCCCGGGAGCCGCCCGGTCGTCGGCCAGGTGCCGCCCGGCGAGGTAGAGCGCGGCCAGCGCCAGCAGCACCGCGGCGAAGCCACACCACAACCCACGCCCGTACGCGAGGGTGATCCTGGGGTCGTCGAGGGCGACGCGGTAGACCGGGTCGATCACGAAGCTCACCGAGTTCAACCGGGCGGCCAGCGCCAGCAGCACCCCGGCCAGGGTGCCGGCCACGCTCAGTCCGGCCAGGCGGAACACGCGGCGGGTCGAGGGCGGGCCGAACAGCGTGAGCACCACGGCCGGCACGATCAGGAACAGGCCGAGCAGGTAGCCGGTGCCGAGGACGCCGAGATCGTCGATGCCGCTGGGCAGCACCTGTTCGCCCGCATCGCTCCCGAGCGAGTTCGCGTCGAGCGTGGTGACCTGCCACTCGGACAGCGCCGAGACAAACGCGGCCAGGGCGGCCAGCAGCGCGGCCAGAGGCACCGTGCGGCGGTCCGCGAGAAGGTCGCGGCCCGAGCCGGAGAAGTCCCAGCGGCGGCGGCGTTCCTTGGGCGCCGGGCCGAACTCGACCACGGCCTCGTGCGGCGTCACATCGATCTCGGCCGGCTGGGGGACGGGCGGATGCTGCGAGGGCATGGCAACCATGGTGCCCTGTGCCAGGTCGAGCGGCCAGCAACCGCGGGATGGACTAGCGTTTGGCTATGCCTATTCGTTCTGCTTCGGCCCGCTGGCAGGGGAACCTCACCGAGGGTTCCGGCACGATCAAGACCGGCAAGGGTGGCGTCCAGGGGAACTACTCCTTCAAGTCCCGTTTCGAGGAGGGCGAGGGAACCAACCCCGAGGAGCTGATCGGCGCCGCGCACGCCGGCTGCTACTCGATGGCGTTCTCGAAGGCTCTGTCCGACGCCGGCTTCACGCCGACCTCGGTCGAGACCGTCGCCAAGGTGCACCTGGACAAGACCGACGCCGGATTCAGCGTCACCCGCATCGACCTCGAGACCGTGGGCGATGTTCCGGGCGTCGACGACGGCACGTTCCAGAAGATCGCCGAGGACGCCAAGGCGAACTGCCCGATCTCCCGCCTGCTCTCGCCGGGCGCCGAGATCACCTTGAGCGCCAAGCTGTCCTGACCCACCCGCGTCATCCCGTGCACCGGCCGCTCTCAGGTGGCCGGTGCACAATTGCTCGTGTGCCGGTCGAGATGAGTCGGGAACGCTTCGAGGACCTGGTCGGCGAGGCGCTCGACGAGGTGCCCGCCGAGCTCCTGAAGGTCATGGACAACGTGGTCATCGTGGTCGAGGACGATCCGCCGGACGGCGAGGATCTGCTCGGCCTGTACGAGGGCACGGCGCTGACCGATCGCGGCTGGGACTACGCCGGTGTGCTGCCCGACCGCATCACGATCTATCGCAACCCCACGCTGCGCGTCTGCGACACCGAGACCGACGTCATCGACGAGGTGGCCATCACGGTGGTGCACGAGATCGCCCACCACTTCGGCATCGACGACCACCGCTTGCACGAGCTGGGATGGGGCTGAAAGCCGATACCCGGGTTGGCAGACCCTCCTACCCTGATGGCAAATAGCTAGCAGGAGGACGTGCATGCGTAGCGAGCTTTTCTCCGCCGACAACCTCGAGAAGGAGTCGGCCCAGCCCGGACTCCGTCTTCAAAATTCCAAGCTGCTCAAGGCCGAGCTGAACGGCGAGTTCATGGCCCGCGTCGGCTCGATGGTCGCCTACCAGGGTCAGGTGCAGTTCGAGGCCCTCGGGTCCGGCGGCCTCGGCAAGTTCCTCAAGCAGAAGCTCACCGGCGAGGGTGTGCCGCTGATGCGCGTACGGGGAAACGGTGATGTCTTTCTGGCCGACAACGCGGCCGACGTCCACCTGATCGACCTCGAGCCCGGCGACGCGCTCTCGATCAACGGGTCGAACGTGCTCGCCTTCGACGCCTCGCTCAACTACGACATCAAGATGGTGCAGGGCGCGGGCATGATGTCGAACGCCGGCCTGTTCAACTGCGTCTTCAGCGGGCACGGGCGCATCGCGGTCACCACCAAGGGCACCCCGGTCGTGCTCACGGTCGACCAGCCGACCTTTGTCGACCCGCAGGCCGCGATCTGCTGGTCGGCCAGCCTGCAGACCGGCTATCACCGGGCCGAGCAGCTCGGCCTGGGCACGCTGCTGGGCCGCACCACGGGCGAGCGGTTCACGATGAGCTTCGCCGGTCAGGGCTTCGTGGTCGTGCAGCCCTCCGAGGAGCCCCCGGCCGGTCTGGCCGGCACCGGCGGCGGCAACAGCCAGCAGGAGGGCGGCCTCCTCGGCAACATCTTCGGTAACTAGACGAAGTTGCCGGCTCTCAGCTGGGCCAGCCACGTGGCGGAGTCGGCGAAGTCGGTGTTCGAGAGGCCTCGCGGGGAAGCCACGGGGGCCTCGGGCGTGAGCCTGTGCCGGGGATAGCTGCCGAGGAAGCGGACGTCGGCGCAGATCCGGCGCAGGCCCTGCAGCGCCTCGCCCAGGCGGGGCTCGGCCACGTGGCCGGTGCAGTCGAGGAAGAAGACGTACGTTCCCAGCTGCACGCCGGTCGGGCGGGACTCGATGCGGGAGAGGTTGATGCCGCGTACGGCCAGCTCGGTGAGCACCGCGAGAAGCGCACCCACCTGGTCGTGCCGGATCGACACGGCCAGCGACGTAACGTCGTCGCCGGTCGGTTCGCCGGTCGGCCCGGGCCGGGTCAGCAGCGCGAACCGGGTCACCGCGTCGGCGTGGTCGGCCACCTTGCCGGCCAGCACGGTCAGCCCGTTGCGCGGCACCCCGATCGGCGCGCAGAGGGCCGCGTCGTGCTCGCCGGCGGCCGCGCTGATCGCCGCGGCCGCGTTGGAGAGCACGTCGACGATCACCGCGTCGGGCACGTTGGCCAGCAGCCAGTTGCGGCACTGGGCCGAGGCCTGCGGATGGGCCGCGATCGACCGGATCTCGCCGAGCGGGGTCAGCGCGCGGGCAGCGAGCACGAACTCGACCGGGATCACGACCTCACGGGTGATCACCAGCGGGCTGCCGGTGACCAGTTCGTCCAGCGTGACCGGGATGGCTCCGCCCACCGAGTTCTCCAGCGGCACCAGCGCGGCGTCGGCGTCGCCCGCCCGGACGGCCTCGAGCGCCTCGGGCACGCTGCGCGCCGGAGTGCGTAGTCCGTGCTCGGCGGCGGAGATGGTGCGAAGGGCGGCCTCGGTGAAGGTGCCCTCCGGCCCGAGGTAGACGAAGCGCGTAGGCGGCGTTCCCGGCATACGCGGAGTCTAGGCCCAACCCTCTCAGAAGCCGCAGGCCAGCACTCGGATGCCGGGCGGGGCGGTGGTCTGGACGCGGTCGATGCAGACCTCCGTGCCCGCGGCGACCAGTGCGAGCGTGGTTCCGGTGCCGGTCGCGACGACCATCAGCGGCTCGAGCTCGTCGGCGCCCTCGCCCGTGACCTCGACGGTGGTGAACGACCACGTGCCCGCGCAGAACGGGCCCTGGTAGATCCGCATCGGCTTGTTCGGAATACCGGGCTGTCCCTTGATCAGCGCCAGGATCTGGGCGCCGGTGGGCTGGGAGGTGCACTTGGGAGCGTGCGACGGCGTGGGCGTGGCCGGAACAGTCTCGGGCGCCGTCGTCGGCAAGGTGGTCGGCCGCGCGGTCGGATAAGCCGGCCGGGTCGGGTAGGCCGGGCCAGTGGGATAGGCGGGGCCGGTCGGGTAGGCCGGGCCGGTCGGATAGGGGGTCGGGCCGGTCGGCAACCCGGGGGCCGTCGGCAGCGGGAACCCGCCCGAGGGACCGATCGAGATGGGGCCCGCGCTGGGGGTCGCGTACGGCGGTGAGGTCGGCATCGGCTTCGGCGGCTCGCCACAGGCGCCCAGCAGGAGGCCCGCGCCGGCGAGCGCGACGGTGATCAGTTGTGTGCGGGGGGACACGCGCACATATTAGGTCCGGCAGTGCCCGATGTGACCAGGCTCAGGACGCTATCCGGTGGCCGGCCGCGAGCAGCGTGTCGACCGCCTCGGTGAGCCGCACGGTCGGCACCAGTAGATAATCGGTGGAAAACGTCGAAAAGGTGACGATGTTCACGCGGGCCTCGGCCAGCGGCCCGATCAGGGAGGCCAGCACACCGGTCAGCGCGAGGTCGAGCGGGCCGACCACCCGCAGGCAGCGCCACGCGGTGTCGGCCTCGGCGCCCGCGGGCACCCGGTCGGCCGGGCAGATGATCGAGAACTCGTCGGCGTCCCAGCTGAGCGAAATGACGCTTTTCTCGTCCGGACCCCCGCTCAGCGAAGCAGGGATCGGCGAACCGGCAGGCAGCCGGCACACCGCGTACTCCGCCGGTAGCAGATCTAGATCGAGCATGAGGGCAGACTACGGTTCGAGATCAGGGTTGCCCAATGCCCGTGGGGTGCGTCAAACACCACAAAACGCGAAACGCGCTCGTAATAACGGCTGGTCAGTACCGGACTGCGGAGAAGAAGGTCATCGAGCCGGCCAGGCGCTCGTTGTCGAACAGCGGAGTGGCGATCGCGTCGACGGTCAGCGGGGTCTCACCCGGGGCCGGGACGACGCGCAACAGGCCACGCGCGAGGCGCTCGCTGCGCAGGGCCAGCAACGGCGGGATCTTGTCAGCGTCCGATTCCTCGAGCTCACCGGCCGTCGCCGTGAAGTCGATCAGGCGGAGCACCGAGCCGAGCGCCTTGCCGATCACCTCGGGGGGCTTGCCGACGCCGAGCAGTTCGCCGCAGGACGCCGACATCGCGATGATCGCGGTCGCGGCGTCGATGATGAGGCACGGCTCCGGAGCGGCGGCGACGGTCGCCGTCCACCTCTCCAGGCTCGGGACGAACTCGGCCTCGGACGGCGTGCGCGCCTGCGGTACGAACGCTCCCGAAAGTGAGAGTTCGACGTGCGCCACCCGGTCCTCCTCGCTCTTGCCGTTCGACGGGCGGCGCCGCGACCGCACCCGGATGACCCGAGTGCCCGCCGCGGCGGCCAGCCGTCGACTACAACCGGAAGGAACGTTACCGGCGTGCTGTCCGCTTGTCAGCGGCCGTTTGTCCGTCAGCGTGCCAGCGATAGTCGCCGGCCGGGCGATACGGAGCGTTTGCCCAGGTCGCGGGATGGTTGGCCACGGCCGAAAGCTTGCCCGCGGTGGCCGGCGAGATGCGGGCCCCGCCCGCGATCAGCAACCGGTCGAGTTCCTTGTCGGTGGCCACGAGCACCTCCTTGGGAAGGCCGTGCACGCTGATCACACCGGATCCGACGAAGGTGAGCACGGGGGTGACCGGCACACTGAGACCGACGGCGGCGGAGAGCGCCTTGCTCGCCCGGCGGGCCTCACGACGGGCCTCCGCGATGTAGTGCGGGCGCTTTCCGTTGATCTGCACCACGTCACCGGCGATGAGCACCCGGGCGCGGCCGTGGTCGGCCACGGTGACCGCGTAGACGCCGCCCGGGCCGATCGCCAGGAACCCGGCGCGGTCGTCGGCGGGGTCGGGCTCGTAGTAGCTCAGCGCGTCGGTGCGCGGCCAGTCCACGATGTGCCAGTTGGGTCCGAGACGGTCAAGACGGGTCAGCGCACGGGCGCCGGCGGCTTCGAGGCGGCGGGCCTCACGCTCGGCGCGGCGGCGGCGTGCCCAGTCGGCGGGCGACTGGCGGGCGGGCTCGAGGGCCTGCGTTTCGCCCGGGCGGCGATCGATGACCCTCTGGCTGTTCGGTGGGACGGGAAGAGCAGGGCGTGCTGGGAAGACAGTCACTGCGACCTCCGGCAAAAGGTCCTTCGGGCTCTCTTTTCACTACCGTAAGTGCTCGACCCCATACGGAAGCAAGACGTAGGCGTGTCAAGAAAGTGGAATGAGGGGATGAATGCCGCATTCACGCATCGCGACTTCTTGCGGATGGTGCATCTCGGCGCCTGTTCCCCCGGTCGAAAGAGTTTCAAGACCAAGTTAGTCGGCGTGCCGCGCTCGTGCACAGATGTCTCATGATCTAGGCAGAACGTCATCGGCCGATAGCGTTGAGTGCCCGGCGGGTGCCGGGAGATCGACGAGTGGGCTAACGTCGGCTCGTGGCGCACTATGTCGACAGTGAAGTGGGCCGGCTGCGGACGGTGCTGCTCCACCGCCCCGGGCCGGAACTGGCCCGGCTGACTCCGCGGAACAACGACAGCCTGCTCTTCGACGGTATTCCGTGGGTGAGCCGAGCTCAAGAGGAGCACGACGCCTTTGCGGCCGCCCTGCGCGAGCGCGACGTCGAAGTCCTCTATCTGGGTGACCTGCTGGCCGAGACGCTCGCCGTCGAGGCCGCCCGGGCCGAGCTGACCGCGGGCGTGCTGGCCGACCGCCGCCTGGGCGACACCCTGCGCGACAGCGTGGGCCGCTATCTGGCCGACCAGGATCCGCGCCGGCTGGCCGGGGTGCTCATGGCCGGGCTGGCGCACGAGGAGCTCAAGCCGGGGCCGGGCGGTCTGGTCTACGAGATGATGAACCGCCTCGACTTCGTCATCGACCCGCTGCCCAACCTGCTGTTCACCCGCGACTCGTCGGTCTGGGTGGGCGACCGGGTGGCGGTCACCAGCCTGGCCATGCCCGCCCGCAGCCGCGAGACGACGCTGACCCGGGCGATCTACCGATACCACCCCCGCTTTGCCGGCACCGACCTGCTCTACGACCCCTCGCTCGAACTGCTCGAGGGCGGCGACGTGCTGCTGCTGGCGCCCGGGGTGCTGGCCATCGGGGTCGGCGAGCGCACCACCCCGGCCGGGGCCGAGCGGCTGGCCCGGCGGGTGTTCGCGGCCGGCCTGGCCCGCACCATCCTGGCCGTGCCGATCGCGCAGGAACGCGCCACCATGCACCTCGACACCGTGTGCACGATGGTCGACGTGGACGCCGTGGTGATGTATCCGAACGTCGCGGACACGCTGCGGGCGTACACGGTGACCGCGGACGCCGACGGTGAGCCTCGGGCCACCGCGCCGCGGCCCTTCCTGGAGGCGGCGGCCGAGGCGATGGGCATCGACCGGCTGCGGATCATCGACACCGGCCTCGATCCGGTCACCGCCGAGCGTGAGCAGTGGGACGACGGGAACAACACGCTGGCCATCGCGCCGCGGCTCTGTGTCGCGTACGAGCGGAACGTCGAGACCAACGCCCAGCTCGAACGGGCCGGCATCGAGGTCGTGCGGATCAGCGGCTCGGAACTGGGCAGCGGCCGGGGCGGGCCGCGCTGCATGAGCTGCCCGATCGAACGGGTCTCACTCGGCCGGGCGGCCGCTGACGTGTGACACGACCAGCTCGGGCACCGGCACAGGCCCCTCGACCTGATCGGCCCGGCCGGGGAAGTCGAAGACGGCGATCTCGAGCTGGACGGGGTAGTCGGGGGCCTGGCCGACCCGCTTGACCACCTCGCCGTCGACCGAGAACACCAGCGAATCGGGGCGCCAGCTCACCGCGTACGTGTGGAAGGCGGAAACGTCGATCGGCAGGGTGACCGTCGCCCAGTCCTCGGCGAGCCGCGGATCGCGAAAGCGGTGCAACCCCATCCCGACCGCCTGCGGGGCCGAGCCGAAGACCTCCATCACGCAGATCTCGCCGGACCGCTCGGGGGTGTCCTCGATGCCGGAGAGCCAGAAGGCGACCATCGACCGCGGCGTGATCGTGCCGCGCATCCGGATCTCCAGGTCGCCGTAGAGCGGCGTGTAACCCCAGAACTCGCCCTGCTCCTCGAGCACCCGCTGCCCGGGCCGGAACGGCTGACCGCCCACGGTGCTGCCGACAGGCCCCGAGAAGTTCGCGCTCTGAATGCCCGACACCCGCAGCGGCGTCTCGTGCACGCCTTCGGCCCACAGCGGCTGGTCGGCGGGGATGCTGAGCCGCAGTTCCCCGCCCCCGACCCCGTACGTCGCCGCCGAGGCCGCTCGCGAACTCCAGTGCGGCAGATACCAAGGCACCCAGACCGACCGGTCCAACTCACCCGCCTGAAACCGCTCGTCCAGCACCTATTGCTCCTGTTCAGGGCCCTACCCGCAGTGCGCCCGACCTCAAAGGGCGCACTGCACGCCGAGCGGAGCGAGGCCATGTAACAGCGCGCCATTTATCGGAGGGTGAGCTGCCGGCCGATCAAGCCCTGCTTGGCCCGGCGGGCGTCCGCGTCGAGCGGGCCCGTCTCGGCGAGCGTGTCGGCATACCGCTTGGCGAAGTCGGCCAGCGGCGCCTCCCAGTCGGCGCCCTCGGGCTCGCCCGGGATGTCCCACACCGGCACCAGCAGGCCGTGCGCCCGGAACATGCCGGCGAACTTGGTCTGCTCGCCCAGCAGCAGGTCGCCCGAGGCGGACAGGCGGGCCAGCGTGTCGAGCGCGCGGTCCTCGCCGTCGGGGAGCACCCAGCGCACGTGACCCTTGTCGGGGGCGACCCGGCACCAGTACGCCGCCCGGCCCGCGGACAACCGCAGAGTCGGATAGATCGAGGCGTTCGCCCGTTCGAGGGACGCCTTCACCGTCGGGTCCTCGGCCTGCTCGGCGTCGAGCCAGTACTCGAAGCCGTCGTGCATGGTGATCTCGAGCGGGCCGTCGACCAGCACGTCCTGCAGGCGGGGACCCTGACCCGGCAGGGCCGGCACGGAGACCGTGTCGCCCGGGTCGGTGCGCAGCGCGCTGAGGATGGCCACCGCGAGGTCGCGGGAGACGTCGCCCGACTGCACGTGCCGCTGCAGGCCGATGAAGACCCGGCCGTCCTGGCGCGTCATCGCCGGCCAGGCCATGGGCAGCACCGTCGAGAGGGTGACCGGACGGTCCCCGTACTCCTCGATGATCTCGGGCCGGAGGGTGAGCGGCGCCGACGCGGCGGGCACCAGCTCGCGCAGCGCGATCCACTCCGGTTCGTCGGTCAGCCCCTCGAAGGGCCGGGCCACGAAGATGTCCCGCACCTTTTCGCGCTTGGGTGCGGACGGGCGTTGGTTGCGACGCTTGCTCACGGCGAGACAGCCTAGGCGGTGCGCGCCCGAAAGGGACACTCCGCCCCGCACTATGAGCGCGGAAGCCCGCACCATGAGCGCGGAAGGGGGAGGGTCAGGCGCGCGGAAGACGGACCTCGGCGGTGGTGCCGCCACCCTCCCGGGGACGCAACGACACCCAGCCGTGCTGGCGTTCGACCAGCCGGCGTACGAGATAGAGCCCCAGACCCGCCCCCGGGTGGTGCCGCCGGTCGCCGCCCTCGGCCTGCCAGTAACGCTCGAACGCCCGCTCGACGTGCTCGGGCCGGATGCCCGCGCCCCGGTCGGAGAGGCGGAAACGCAGCGTCTCCTCGTCGGCGCCCGCGCACAGCTCGACGATCGACCCCGGCGGGGAGTGCTTCTCGGCGTTGGTGGCCAGCTCGGTCAGGATCGTCGCGATCGAATCCCTTTCCCCGTACGCCTTCGGCAGCTCACCCGGCAGGTTGTCGAGCACGATCCGGCGGCGGAGGTCGGCCGGCAGCTCTTCGACCGCGTTGCGCAGCGCCTCGGGCAGGTCGAACGGGCCGGCGGGGGACGCGCCGACGTCACCGTCCTCGCTGGCCGCCGAGAGCAGCCGGTCGACCAGCCGGGCCAGTTCGCCGGCGCGGGTGTTGATGATCCGCACCGCTTCCTGGCGGCCGAGATCGCCGAGCGTGTCCCAATGGTTCGACAGCGTGTCCGCATACCCCTTGATCACCGTGACCGGGGTGCGCAGCTCGTGGCTGGTCACCGCCACCCAGAGATCGCGATTTTCCTGGCGGCGGACCTGTTCGCCGGTGTGCGCGGTCAGACCGTCGCGGGCCGCGTAGAGCCGCCCGGCGTAACCCGCGAGCAGCTCGAGGACGGCGTGATGCTCGGGCCCGGGCTCGTCGTCGCTGTCCCCGAAATAGACGTGCAGCGACCCCACGATCGTCTCGCCGACCTCGCATCGCGCGCCCAGCATGCGATGCACGTCGCCGCCCTGCACCTGCTTGGCGAACTCGTCGTTGAGCGAGTCGAGCGGGATGAGCAGCGTGCGGCCGTCGCGCAGGCGGGTGTCGGCGCGGTCGACCCGGCGGCCGATTGCGGGCGTGCACGCTCCGGTGGCGGCGACGATGCGGCCGTGGTCGGCGGCGTATTCGGCGAAGCCGGCGCCGCGGCCGCCCAGCGTCTCCTGAGCGAGCCGGACGATCTGCTGCAGCACGGGCAGCTCGGCCTCGCCCGCGTTTATCCGGTCGAGGACCGCGATCTGCCCGCGCGTCAGCGCGGTGTAGTCGGGACGCTCCGGCATGACTGCGAGTCTGCCTCGCTTCCTCGGTCCCCGATAGTGTCGGACGTCACAAACAGGCGGCTCAGTCCCTTTGGTGGACGGAAGCCAGATGGTCCAGCACGAACTTGGGCCGGTCGGTGATGACGCCGTCGACCCGGTGCTCGAGGACCATGTCGAGATCGGCCTTGTCGTTGACCGTCCACACGTACGCCTTGTGCCCCGCGGCCCGGATGGCCGGGATCAACCCCGGGCGGGACCGCACGAGCGTGACCCCCGGCCCGGCGATGCGGGCGCTGAACGGCAGACGCCCCCGGCCGATCCCGGGCGGCAGGATCTCGAGCAGATAGACCGTGGGCAGTCCCGGCGCCTGAGCCCGTACGCGTCGCAGCGCCAGCGCGGCGAACGACATCACGGTCACCTGGACGGGATCGTCGGGTTTCGGGTCGGCCAGACCGTAGCGGCGCAGCAGCTTCACGAGCCGGCGCTCGACCTCGGCTCCGTAGCGTGACGGATGCTTGGTCTCGATGAGTAGCTTGACGGCCCGTCCGCTGTCACGCACCGCCGCCAGCAGCCGGTCGAGCGTGAGCAGGCGCGAGAACTCCGGCAGCGGCTCCTCGTCGGCCGGATATCCCGGGTGCCACGAGCCGAAGTCGAGCGAGTCGAGCTCGGCCAGCGTCTTGGTGCTGACCCGGCCGCGGCCGTTGCTGGTGCGGCCGAGCCGGCCGTCGTGCACGCAGACCAGGTGGCCGTCGCGGGTGAGCCGCACGTCGCACTCCAGCCCGTCCACGCCGTCCTCCAGGGCGCGCAGATAGGCGGCGAGCGTGTGTTCGGGCAGGGCGTCGGCGCCTCCGCGGTGCGCGAAGACGAGCGGGCGGTAGTCGTTCACAGAACTTGTGCTTGCTGCCCGTTCTCGCTGACGACCTCACGGCCGGCGAACGCCCACGACTGCATGCCGCCGTCGAGGTTGCGCACGTTGTCCCAGCCGTTGCCCATCAGATAGGAGACGACCTGGCCGGAGCGGCCGCCGGAACGGCAGACGACCACCACCTCCCGGTCGGTCGGGACCTCGGCCATGCGGGCCGGGATCTCCATCATCGGCAGGTGGTGGGCGCCGGGTGCGTGCCCCGCCGTCCACTCGTCGGGCTCTCGCACGTCGAGCAGATAAGCGTCGTCGCCGACGTCGGCGGGGGTCACGCTGGGCACTTGGGGTCCGAACACGTTCCCAAGCGTACGGGGCTCAGTTGCCGGCCGTGGCCGCCGACCCCTTCTTGAGGTTGGACGCCATCCAGGTGTCCATCTTGTCGGCCGCCACCGCCTTGAAGAGGGCGAGCGCCTTCTCTTTGTCGGAGACCACCACCGACTGGCCGTCGATGTTCTCGCTGCCCTTGTTGGGGCTGGTGATGAAGGTGAGGTTGTTGCCGCGGACGCCGCGCATCTCGGTCGCCATGTCGGTCAGCGAGAAATCGTTGTCGACCGTGACAGCCGCGGTGACCGCCTTGAGGAACGAGTTGAGCTTGGCCGGGTTGGTGATCGTGCCGCCGCTGGCCGCCTTGTCCATCAGCGCCTTCAGGAACTCCTGCTGGTGCTGCATGCGGGCGAAGTCACCCCGGGCGAACTGCTTGCGCTGACGCACCCAGTCGAGGGCCTGCTCGCCGTTCATGTGCATGGTGCCCTTCTTGAACACCCGGTACGGCTTGTGGATCGACGTGACGGTCTGCTCGACCTTGAGGTCGACGCCGCCGAGCGCGTCGGTGACCTCCTTGAAGCCGCCGAAGTCGATCGCCATGACGTGGTCGACCTTGACGTCGGTCAGGCACTCGACCGTGTGCACGGCGCGGGGCAGGCCACCGAAGGCGAACGCCGCGTTGATCTTGGCCCGGCCGCCGTCGCCGCACTCGGCCTCGTTGCTGCGCGGCACGACGACCCACAGGTCACGCGGGATCGAGATGAGCTGCGCGGATTTGTGGTCCTCGGGGACGTGCATGAGGATCAGCGTGTCGGCCCGCCACTTGCCGGCGCCGTCGTCCTTGGAGTCGGGGTCGCGCGAGTCGCTGCCCACCAGCAGGATGTTCTGCGCGCCCTCGATGGGCTTGGCCGGCCGGTCCGGGTTGATGCCGCTGAAGGCGTCGGTGCGCTTGAGGTCCTTGTCGAGCCCCGAGGCGTAACCGTAGAGCGAGATGCCCGCGATGATCGCGATGATCAGGACAGCCAGGCCGGCCAGCAGGGCGATCCGTCCCCAGCGGGGCTTGGGACGGCGTCCGCGATAAGAGGTGCCGCGGCCGGGATCGCCGGGAGGGGTGCCGCCGCCGCCTCCGCCGCCCGCGCCCCCACGGGGAGGCCAGTCGTCGCGCTGAGGCGACGCGTTGCCTCGGTATGCACCCGCAGGGCGGGCGGAGGCCCGGCCCGACGACGGGACAGAGGCTCGACCGGAACCGGAACTCCCGTAAGGGGACGTAGGCGCTGACATGAAACCAGATTACGTACCCCACGCCCGAACGCCCTGCCATCAAACCGACACGGCACGAAGTCGGGAGAACCCTCAGCAGGAAAAATGCGGGGCCGGCGATGGCCGGCCCCGCATGTCGAATTAATCCAGACTTAGTGCGCGCCGTGCCCGGTCAGCGACCGGACCTCGAGCTCGGTGTACTTCGCGGTGTCGTCCTCCTTCGAGATCACCGTGCCGATCCAGCCGCACAGGAAGCCGATCGGGATCGAGATGATGCCCGGGTTGGACAGCGGGAAGAAGTGCCAGTCGCTGTCCGGGAACATGGCGGTTGCCGAGCCGGAGACCACCGGCGAGAAGAACACCAGGACCACGGCCGCGATCAGACCGCCGTAGATCGACCACAGCGCGCCCGAGGTGTTGAACCGCCGCCAGAACAGGCTGTAGAGGATCGCCGGCAGGTTGGCCGAGGCCGCCACCGCGAACGCGAGCGCGACCAGGAAGGCCACGTTCAGGCTCTGGGCGAAGATCGACAGGGCGATCGCCACCGCGCCGATGACCAGCGCCGAGATCCGGGCGACCCGAACCTCGTCGCGCTCCGACGCCTCGCCGCGGCGCATCACGTTGGCGTAGAAGTCGTGCGCCACGCTCGACGAGGAGGCCAGGGTCAGGCCGGCCACCACGGCCAGGATCGTGGCGAACGCGACCGCCGCGATGATGGCCAGCAGGACCGCGCCGCCCGTTTCGCCACCGAAGTAGTCGATGCCGAGCACCTGAGCCAGCTGCGGTGCGGCCGTGTTGCCCGCCTTGTCCTGCGCGGTGATGTTCGCGCCACCCACCAGGGCCGCCGCGCCGAAGCCGAGGGCCAGGGTGAACAGGTAGAACGTGCCGATGATGCCGATCGCCCAGAGCACGCTCTTACGGGCGATCTTGCTGGTCGGCACGGTGTAGAACCGGGTCAGGATGTGCGGCAGGCCGGCCGTGCCGAGCACCAGCGCGATGCCCAGCGAGAGCAGGTCCATCTTGCTGTAGAAGGTGGCCGACGCGCTGGCCGACTCGACGCCGTAGCGCAGGCCCGGCTCGAGGAAGGCGTCCCCCTTGCCCGACTGCGCGGCGGCGTCACCGAGCAGCTGCGACAGGTTGAACTTGTAGTGCGCGAGCACCAGCAGCGTCATCACCAGGGCGCCGGTCATCAGCATGAACGCCTTGACGATCTGGACGTACGTGGTGCCCTTCATGCCGCCGACGATGACGTAGACGATCATCAGGGCGCCGACCATGATGATCGTGGCGACCTTGGCCGTGCCCGCGTCCATACCGAGGAACGTGGTGTCGGCCTTGATGCCCAGCAGCAGCGACACCAGGGCGCCGGCGCCGACCATCTGCGCGATCAGATAGAAGATCGACACCACGATGGTGGAGGCGCTGGCCGCCGTACGCACGGGGCGCTGACGCATCCGGAAGGCCAGCACGTCGGCCATCGTGTAGCGGCCCGAGTTCCGCAGGTACTCGGCCACCAGCAGCAGCGCGACGAGCCAGGCGACCAGGAAGCCGATGGAGTAGAGGAAGCCGTCGTAGCCGTACAGGGCGATCAGGCCGGCGATGCCGAGGAAGGACGCCGCCGACATGTAGTCGCCGCCGATGGCCATGCCGTTCTGGAAACCGGAGAACTGGCGGCCGCCGGCGTAGAAGTCGGTGGCCGTCTTGGTCTGCCGGCTGGCCCAGATCGTGATGGCCAGCGTGATGGCCACGAACACCAGGAACAGCGTGATGGTGAGGCCGCGGGAGGTGGAGGTGGAGACCTCGGCCGCAAGGAAGTGGGGTTCCATCAGTCCTCGACCTTCTTGTCACCGGTGCTCAATTCGGCGTGGATCTTCTCGGCCAGCGGGTCGATCTTGCGGGCCGCGTAGCGCGAGTAGTACCAGGCGATGAGGAACGTCGAGACGAACTGAAGCAGGCCGAAGACGAGCGCGACGTTGATGTTGCCGACGATCTTCGCGCTCATGAAACCGCGTGCGTACGCGGAGAGCAGGACGTAGAGGGCATACCAGAGGAAGAACGCGACCGTCATCGGGAAGACGAAACTGCGTACGGCATGACGCAGCCGGCCGAATTCCTCGGATTGCTGGACGGCCTGGTACCCCTCCGTGGAGGAGGACGAGGGCACTTCGGTAGTCACCGGGGTTCACCACCTTCGAAGGTGAGGGCGGACTTTCCGGCAACCTATGAAGAACTCGGGCCACCTGAGACCGACCGGTCAGCCCCTGCGCCAAGTGGCCGTCTGACTGCGCTGAGCGGGTCGAAGGTCAACCACCCAGCGTGTGATATCGACCGCGATAGTGGATCAGCGGGTCGGCCGAGGGTCCGGCCTCGACCCGCTCGATCACCGCCTCGACGAGCAATGCCCAGCCCACGACCCGCGAGGACTCGAGCCGGCAGCCCGCCCACGTGCGGGCGCCCGAGGGCACCGGGCCGTAGTCGGTGTCGGCCCAGTCGTCGCCGGCGAACAGGCCGCCGGGCGCGGGCATCAGGCCGGCGAACCGGTCGGCCAGCTGCCGGTCGGCCGGGGTCAGCGCGACCACCGCGAACCGGCGGCTCCGCTCCGCCGCCTCCCAGAAGTCGCTCTCGTCGTCGATCAGCCCGAGCATCCGGCCGGGGTCACCGTCCGCGACGAGCGCCGACGACACCGTGAGTCCGGCCGGTCCGGCGGTGGTCCAGAGCGTGACCGGGGCGGCCAGGCGCCCGCGCAACCGCCGCACCGCGGACTTCTCCTCGTCCGGGGTGGCGAAGGGGTCAGTGGAATGAATCGTCACGGGCACCATTCTCGCTTTGGTTACAGAAGGTGCACATAGCTATCCCTCTGCGTTGATCAACAATTATCTTCGTCCGGAAGGAGGTCGCCCGTGCATTCGCAAGTGCAGCTGGACCCGGGAGTGGTGCTGCACATCGACGGTGAGGCGAGCGTCCAGTTCGACGGCGGACGGGCGTTGACCTTCCGCCTGATCCGGGTCGACCAGCGCAGCACCTACGACGGGTGGCTGTGGCTCGAAGGCTATGTGCTCGGCCCGGGCGGCGCCGCGTTGCAGAGACGCCGCATTTTCGTACGCCGGGATGGCCTGCGCCCGGCCCGGTGAGACGCGTCAGCGACCCGCGGTCACGGCGGCCAGCAGATCGGGCATGCGCCGGTCGAGCCAGTCGCCAGCCACACCCGAGCCGATCAGGTACGCCCCGCAGCCGAACGCCGCCCCGGCCGGCAACCCGATCCACAACCACACGTCGCCCAGCGCGTACGCCAGGATCTGCAGCGGCACGGTGGCGATCAGCGTGCCGAACATGACCGCGATGGTGAGCAGGCCCTTGGCCATCCCGCCGCCCGACGAGACGGCGAACGGGCTGGTCGACTCGGGCAGCGAATAGGCCGCCCGCACCGACATCGGCAGCACCAGCCCGAGGCCCGTGCCGTAGGTGGCGATCAGCAGCCCCAGGTCACCCGCGATCCGTTCGGGCCGCCCCGACACCGCGCCCACCACCACGGCGACCAGCAGCAACAGCGGCAGCACGAACAGCGCGTGGGCCGTCGCCCGGGAGTGGATCTCGACCCGGCCCGGAACGCCGGCGGTGATGTTGGCCGCGTACGCGCTGCCCTCGTACCCGAACTGGTTGGCCATCGCGATCGCCGCGATCGCGCCGACGAAGACCGCCATCGGCCCCGCCGGTCCACCGCTCAGCGAGATCGAGATCGGCAGGAACAGCCCGGCCACGAAGAACGTGATCAGCGCGGCCCGCCGCCGGGTCTCGCGCCACCAATACCGGGTCTCGCGGGCGACCAGCGCGCCGAACCGGGTGCGCGGCAGCCGCCGTCCGAGCAGCAGATCGGTCGGCGAGGCGATGTCCCCTTCATTGCCGGTGCGCCCCCGGCTCTCGGTGCCGACCATCGCGCTCTCCAGCGTCGCGCTCCACCACCAGAGCAGCCCGGCGATGGTCCCGGCGACGATCAGAAGCTTCAGCGGTACGGCCCACAGGCGTCCGTCGGCCACGTCGAGCCCCACCGAATAGGGCGCGCCCAACGGCGTCCAGCCCAGCACGTCGGCCAGCACGGCGAACGCGTTCCAGTCGGCCCGCTCGGCCCCGGCCAGCAGGGCCAGCTGCAGCGGACCGAGCAGCGCGGCCAGCACGGCGAACATGACCACGGCCAGGTCGCGCGACCGGCGCGAGCGCAGACCGGTGGCGAACGCGCTGGTCACCGCGCGGCTCAAAGCAACGCAGATCAGCAGGCCGCCGAGGATGCCGGCCAGCTGGGCCAGCGCGGCGCCGGTGCCGCCCAGGTCGGCCGCGGTGCTGACCATCCCGGCCGTGGCGGCCAGTGTGGACAGCGCGGGCAGACCGGCCAGCGAGGCCGCGAACAGCCCGGTGATCAGGGTGCGGCGGGGCAGCGGAAACAGCGCGAACCGGGCCGGGTCGAGCGACTCGTCGACCCCGAAGAAGATGAGCGGAAGCACCAGCCAGCCCACCACAAGGGCCGAGCCCCCGAGCTGGAGCAGCATCCCGGCGGCCCGCTCGTCACCGGCCACCCCCGGGATCGCGAAGATCGCATAACCGGCGATCGCCATGAAACCGGCCATCACCGCGCCGAGCACGAACAGCACGACCCGGGCCGGGCGGCCACGCATGCCGTTGATCATCAGCCGCAGCTTGAGCCGCACGAACCGGCCGACGCCGGGGGCCGCCGTCACAGCCACGCGAGCTCCGAGCCGGTGCTGACCCGACCCCCGACGACCTGCACGAACACCTCTTCCAAAGACCGGTTTCCGCGTACGGCCTCCAGCGTGCCGTGCATCCGCAGGACGCCGTCGGAGAGGATCGCGACGTGCGAGCAGAGCCGCTCGACCACCTCCATCACGTGACTGGAAAAGATGACCGTGCCGCCGCCGGTGACGTACCGCTGCAGAATGTCGCGGATGCGGGCGGCCGAGACCGGGTCGACGGCCTCGAACGGCTCGTCCAGCACGAGCAGCCGCGGCGCGTGCAGCAGCGCGCAGGCCAGCCCGATCTTCTTGCGCATGCCGGCCGAGTAGTCGACGACCAGCGTGCGGTTGCCGGTGCCGAGCTCGAGCACATCGAGCAACTCGCGGGCCCGCTGGTCGACGGTCGCCGCGTCCATGCCGCGGAGCAACCCGTGATAGGCCAGCAGCTCGGGGCCGGTCAGCCGGTCGAAAAGGCGTACGCCGTCGGGCAGCACCCCCAGACGGGCCTTGGCCGCGGCCGGATCGGCCCACACGTCCGACCCCAGCAGGACGGCGTGCCCGGCGTCGGGCCGCAGCAGCCCGACGGCCATCGAAAGCGTCGTGGTCTTGCCGGCGCCGTTCGGCCCGAGCAACCCGTAGAAGGAACCGGCGGGCACTTCGAGGCTGACCCCGGAGACCGCGAGCTTGGTGTCGAACCGCTTGACCAAACCGCGGAGCGACATCGCCGCGGCCTGGTCCCCCTCGCGTGGAGCCGGCACCGTCATGGTGAGCAACCTATCGGCTTGCCCCCGGCCGTGACCAGCGCAATCAGAGCCGCAGGGCCTCCGGGGCGTGCAGCCGCAGCATGGTCGCGCCGACGTCGGGCGGGACGCGCCGGCTGGTCAGCAGGGAACCGCTGATCATCACCAGGAAGGCCAGCGGGACGGTCCACGCGGCGGGCTGACCGACGGCGTCGGCCAGCCAGCCGTCCAGCGGCGGGCCGAGCACGGTGATCAGCACGGCCGCGATCGAGGCGCCGCCACCGGCCACGAGACCGGCCACCGCGCCGACGTCGGTCAGCCGGCGCCACCAGATGCCGAGCACGAGCAGCGGGCAGAAGCTCGAGGCGGCGACCGCGAAGGCCAGGCCGACCACGCGGGAGACGTCCATGTTGGAGACGTACAGCGACAGCAGCACCGGAACCGAGGCGGCCAGAACCGTGGCCAGGCGGAAGTCCCGGATCGAGCCGCCGCGGCCGGCCCGCAGCACATCGGTGAAGACGACCCCGGCCACGCTCGTGAGCAGGCCCGACGAGGTGGAGAGGAAGGCGGCCAGCGCACCCGCGGTGACCAGGGCGCCGAGCAACTGGCCGAGGTGGCCGCCGCCCAGCGCGGCCTCGGGCAGCAACAGCACCACGGCGTCGGTGCGACCGGTCATCAGCAGCTGCGGGGTATAGATCCGCCCGAGGACGCCGTACAGGGTCGGAAGCAGGTAAAACGTGCCGACCAGGCCGAGCACGACCAGCGTGGTCCGGCGGGCCGAGGCGCCGTCCGGGTTGGTGTAGAACCGGACGAGCACGTGCGGCAGACCCATGGTGCCCAGGAACGTGGCCAGAATGAGCGAATACGTGGCGAACAGGGAACCGTCGCCGCCCGGGAGCAGCCAGTCGGCGCCGAAGTGGGCGTCCACAGTGCTCACCTCGGGCACCGGGGCGCCGGCGTCATAGCTGAGCTGCTGGCCCTTCTCCAGGGGAACGCCGTCGACCAGCGCGTCCTGCTCGAGCACGACCGTGGTCGCCACCGGGAAGGTCGCGCCGACGTCGGGGGTCACCGGTGGGCGGCCGTCCGACTGCCACTGCAGCGCCAGGAAGATCACCGGGACGGCGAGCGCGGTGAGCTTGAGCCAGTACTGGAAGGCCTGCACGAACGTGATCGCGCGCATGCCGCCGAGGGCCACGTTGGCGGTCACCACGGCGCCGACGAGCAGGGCGCCCCAGGCGTACGAGCCGCCGGTGACCGTGGTGAAGGTCAGGCCCGCGCCCTGCAACTGGGGCACGAGGTAGAGACAGCCGATGAACACCACGAACATGCTGGCCAGCCGGCGCAGCAAGGGGGAGCCGAGGCGTACCTGGCAGAAATCGGGCAGCGTGAAGGCGCCCGACCGGCGCAGCGGCGCGGCCACGAACAGCAGCAGCGCCAGATAGCCCGCGGCGAAACCGACCGGGTACCAGAGCACGTCGACGCCGTAGCGCAGGATCAGCCCGGCCACGCCCAGGAACGAGGCCGCCGAGAGGTATTCGCCGCTGATCGCCGCGGCGTTCCAGGCCGGGCTGACCGAACGCGACGCGACCAGGAAATCCGAGGTGGTGCGGGCGAACCGCAGGCCGTACACCCCGATGCCGACGGTCACCAGCACCACGACGACCAGACCGGGGACGAGGTACGGGTTCATCACGGCTCGGGCCGGCGGATCAGCGCGACGAAGTCCTGCTCGTTGCGTTCGGCCCAGCGGACGTAGGCCCAGCCCACGCCGATCAGGAACGGGAACGACAGCAGGCCGAGCAGCAGCCACGGCAGATACACACCGAAGATCTTGATGCCGCCCACGCCCGGGGCCACCGCGAACAGCAGCGGCAGGGCGCCCAGGCCGGTGACGACCACCAGCGCCAGCCGCAACGCGAGCGCCAGCTGGGCCCGCATCAGCCCCTTGACCAGCGCCTCGCCGACGGGCGTCTGCTCCGCGAGGTCGGTGCCGGCCCGGTCGGCGGGCCGCCTGCGGGCCGCCGCCTCACCGAGGACCACACGCGTACGCCGGGGAACTGTTGGATCTTCCCCCGTGCTCGGCGTGCTCCGGTCGTCGGCGGCCATGCCCGGAGTCTGGCCGCCGACGGCAGGATGTCAAGGGGTGCAGTCGTACGTGGGGTTGCCGTGGGTGGCGATCAGGACCCGGGCCCGGGCCAGGCCGACGTTCCAGCTACGCCAGTCGTCCGACATGCTCATCGAACCGGTGTTGAGCCGCCCGAGCACGCAGAGGAGCTGGTTGTTGGTCAGCCTGCCCGACTCGGTGAGCGCGGGCACGGCGTCGGGCGAGAGGTCACCCAGATAGCTCAGGTCAACCGGGCGGTCACCGTGCGGCTGGACGTTGCGTTCGGCGATCATCCCGTCCGGGTTGGCCACGGCCAGGCCGATCAGGGCCGCGACACCGGCCGCGATGGCCACCCGGGGCAGCCACGGCGCCCGGATCCGGCGACCCGCGATCAGGACCAGCAGCAGCACGAACACGAACCACAACTCGCAGCAGAAGACCAGCAGGCGCAGGCGGGTCAGGCCGTACTCGGCGGTGTAGAGGACGATGCGGTGGACCGCGGTCGCGGCGATCACCAGCGTGAAGCCGGTCAGCGCGCCCAGGATGATCCGGATCAGCCGGCGGTCGGCCGATTCGGCCCGCGGCGCCCAGCGAGCCGCACCGGCCAGCACCAGCAGGGTCAGGCCGACAACCCAGCTGAGCTGCCAGAACCCGCTGCGCGCCTCGTCGGCGTACTCCTGCACGCGGAAGTCCCCCCGGAACAGCGTGAGCGCCTGAACGGCGACGAACAGGCCGAAGAGGACGGTCAGCAGGCCGAGTGGAACGGCCCATTCCCAGCGGTGCACCTTGCGGCCCTCGGTGCGGTCCAGCCGGGAGACGTCGGGCGGGGCGACCCGCAGGAACGCGGCGCCGCCGATGCCCATGGCCGCGAAACCGCCCAGGAAGATCCACCGGAACACGGTGTCGACACCCAGGTCGGGCACGAGCCGCTCGAGGGCATCGGCGAAGGTGCTGTCGGCCGAGGCCAGCAGCGCACCGAACGCGAAGAGCAGGATTGCCGAGACGACGGCGGTGGCCACGATGCGGACGCGGCCGTTGCCCAGCCGCTCGTCACCCGGGCGGGACAGGCCGCGGGCCAGCCACGGGACGGCTCGGAAGGCGGCGAGGTACGGCATCGCGTACGCCACGAAGATGCTGCGCATCGAGCGCCCGCCGGCCAGGGCGAGCGCCGCGGTGAGGGTCGCCACCACCACGCACAGGGCGAACAGCCAGCCCGCCGAACGGAACGTGCCCACGGCGAGCAGGGCGATCGTGGCCGCGGCCCAGCCGAGCTGCTCGGCCCGGAACCGGGGAACCGGCCGGTTGACCAGGGGCGCCGGGCCGCCGGTGACGCGGGCGACGCCGGCCACGGAGACGGCCGCGACCGCCGCGATCGCGGTGAGCAGCCAGCCCACGCCCGGGCTGTCGATCGGAAGGCAGAGAGCCGCGACGGCGGCGGCCCCCGCGACCGCCGCAACCGTGATCATCGAGGCCGGGCGGCCGGGGCCGGACCAGAACCGGCCCCACGGGGCGGTCGACGGCCACGGGCCTTGCCGGGCCGGCGTCGGTGGGGCGGATGCGGCCTGGCTCATCGTTTTTTGGGCAGGGGGCATCGTCACGACGTACCTCAATTCCGGGTTGCGGGGTTTTCGGCGGCTTACTTCAGGGCGCGCGGAAGCTCCACATTGATCTGGCAGCCTGGGCGCTCGGGGTCGACCGCGGCGATCGTGCCGTGGTGCAGTTGCACCACCCAGCGGGCGATCGCCAGCCCCAGACCGGTGCCGCCACCGCCCGGCCGTTCGCCGCGGGTGAACCGCTCGAACACCCGGTCGCGTTCCTCGGGCGGGATGCCCTCGCCCTCGTCGGCCACGGCGATCAGCACGTGATCGTCGCGGCGCTCGGCGCGGACCTGCACGGTGCCGCCGGGCGGGCTGTGCCGGGCCGCGTTGTCGAGCAGGTTGGCGAAGACCTGGTGCAGCCGCTCCCGGTCGCCGGGCACGACGATCTCGGGCGCGGAAACCTTGAACCGGACGTCGCGGCCGCTGCCCGCCGCGTTGACCTCGGCCTCGCGGACGACGCCGTCCAGGAACGAGGCCACGTCGATCGGATGGCGTCTGAGCGGGGCCACGCCCGCGTCGATGCGGGACAGGTCGAGCAGCTCGGTGACCAGCCGGCCGAGCCGCTCGGTCTGGGCCAGCGCGGTCTGCATCATCTCGGGTTCGGCCTTGGCCACCCCGTCGACGATGTTCTCGAGCAGGCCCTGCAGGGCGGTGATGGGCGTACGCAGTTCGTGCGAGACGTTGGCGATCAGCTCGCGTCGCTGCCGGTCGGCGGCGGCCAGGTCGGCCGCCATGTGGTTGAAGGCGGCGGCCAGCTCGCCCACCTCGTCGGCCGAGGTGGCGCGGACCCGGCGGTCGTAGTCGCCTTCGGCCATCGCCCGGGCGGCCGCGGTCATCTCCCGCAGCGGCGACGTCATGCCCCGGGCCAGGAACTGCACGATCGTCACGCCGATGATGGTGGCGGTGACGCCCGTCCAGATCGGGAACCAGCCCAGCCACAGATAGAACCAGATGAGACCGCTGAGACCGCCCGCCAGCAGCACCATGACGATCTTCATCTTGATCGACCGGACCGGGTCGAGCGGCCGGGGCAGCCACTGCAGCGCCCGTACGATGCGTTCCCTCATCGCTCGACCTCCAGCGCGTACCCCACGCCGTGGACCGTACGGATCAGGTCGGAGCCGAGCTTGCGGCGCAGTCCCTTGATGTGGCTGTCGACCGTGCGGGTGCCGGACGCGTCGGCCCAGCCCCAGACGTCGGCCAGCAGCCGTTCGCGGGGGAGCACCGTACGGGGGTGGGCGGCCAGGTGCACGAGCAGGTCGAACTCGGTCGGCGTCAGGTGGGCTTCGACACCGGCCCGCAGAACTCGCCGCTCGGCCTGGTTGATCTCGAGGTCGCCGAACCGCAACGTCGGCGGCCCCTTCGGCGCCACGGTGATCTTCTGAGCCCGCCGCAGCAGCGCGTGCACCCGGGCGGCCAGTTCCCGCATCGAGAACGGCTTGACCATGTAGTCGTCGGCGCCGACGGCCAGGCCGACGAGCAGATCGGTCTCGTCGTCGCGGGCGGTCAGCATCAGAATCGGGACCGGCCGCTCGGCCTGGATGCGGCGGCAGACCTCGAGGCCGTCGAAGCCGGGCAGCATGACATCGAGAACGATCGCGTCGGGCGGCGTACGGCGGGCGGCTTCAACCGCCCCCGGACCGTCCCCGGCCACCTCGACCAGAAACCCTTCGGCCCGCAGCCGGGCCGCAACCGCTTCCGCGATGGTCCGCTCATCCTCGACAACAAGAACGCGCCGCTCCGTCTCCACGCCCGCACCCTCTCCACCCAGGCGGCCGGTGGCCCCCCGTGACCCACCGACCGTACGGCGATGAGCCTATTGACCATGGGTGCAGGCGTGGCGGCGACTTTGTGAACGACCTGTGGAGGTCGTCCTCGCCCGACCCGCTGTCGGCTGCACAGCTCAGGCCGAGAAGGCCGGCTAGTCGCCGCCGCTGTCGGGCACGACCTGGAACCCACCCGGATTTCTCAGGACGAGGCGGTTACCCCGCCGGATCAGGTCGCCTCGCACGAAGACGTTGAGCATCTGTTCGTGCGCCCGCGTCGCCTGCAAATAATCGTCTTCGGGCAGGTCCATCCAGATCCGCCGTAGGCGATCATCGCCCTCGACTGTTCCGGCGACGCTGATTTCGCCCGGTCCTGATCCTTCCCGATGGAGCCGTACGACGTTGCCGATCACTGACACAGCGTCCTCGGCCACCCTTTCCCGTAGCTCTTGGGCGGCTGCTTCCAGCACCGGGAAGTGGTCGTGGCGGAAGCGGATGGGCTTGAGTTGCCGTCGCGCAAGAGGCCGTGAGGCTGCCAGGGAAAGGTCCAGCTCGAACGCGTGTCCCGTGTCCCCGCCGAGCCCGACCAGGGCTTCACACAGGTTGGCGCTGACGCCGCGAGTTACTGCCGCGGTGAAGGCGTCCAGGCCGTCGGCACTGGTCAGCGCGTCGTTGGCCGCGTTGTGGGCCGCATGGACCGCGTCATAGATGCGGAGCGACACCCGCCTCTCGAAGGGCTCCAGCGGCTCGAGAGCGTCAACCTGATCACCGTTGAAGAGTGGGGTGGGCCCCGGCGTCAAGCGAGGCGGAATCGGCGTGTGTGCGGTTATGACATAGCTGCCTTCGGTTGCCGGTCCGATCAAAACGTCCCTGAGAAGCTTCAACACCTCGGTGGGTTTTCTGGCCGGTTGCACCGCCCTCGCCTGTTCGACGCTGACGGAATAGGCCGCGGCGAGAATGAGATTCCGGAGGCTCTCGAAAGCCTGGACCCCATCCTCCAGACCGATCATCCCGGGCGGGCTCTCAGCAGGGAACGCGCGAATAGTATGAACATCCATGGATACATTCGAGATGTCACGCAGGACGTCCAATTCCGAACGGTCTTCCACTATCGCGAGTACTCGCAGAGCGTCGAGTACTCGAAGGCTGTAGTCGCGAAGGTCAGGCTCGCTGGGCTGGACCGCCTCGAACTCCTCCCCGTCGACAGTCTTGACCCATTGGACGCCGAGGCCGTTGCGCTCGCGCGACTCCCAACCCCTCGACCGCAGGTACATGGCGAGCTCGAACGGAGACCGAGATGCGAGGGCATGTCGATCGGTGACATGGACATCGATCATGTCGTTGCCCCCTCCAGGTCGCCGATGATCAGGGCATGCAAGGTGTCCGTCGTCAGCAGATTCTGCCTGGGAACCGCCAGAACAACGCTCTTCGGATCGTCCGCCGTGGTGGGCTCGACCGGAAGATCGGCCATTGACAGCCAATATCCGGCCGTTCCGAGCGTCATCGCTTCGTGTTCACACCTGGCATAGCCGGACGCTTGGGCCGGAACGACAACGGTGAACAGGAAGCGGGGCACCTGAAATCCGGTCCCAGCGATCTTGTTGTAGTTGTTGATGGGTAGGCGGACCCGATAGTGGCCTTCGCGGAAGTCTGGATTCGATTTGGATTTCACCTGGCATTCCAGCCGTGGTGACCGCTGTGTGCCCCGAGGTCCCGACGTTGCGATCTGCCAGTCGACGCCATCATGGTCGAGGTTCATCTTTGTCGTGGTGAGACCGGCCGCGCCGGCCAAGGCATAGATGAAACCTTCTCCATGAAGGCCCTGGTGAACGTTGGTGTTCAAGATTCACACCGCCCCTCCGGTAGCCCGCTCGACAGATCATGCCGCCGACCCGGGTCCAGCCAGGATCCTGGATTCACCATAGGGGCACTTGCTGACGAGTGGAGTGCTCAGACGCCTAAACCATAGTGCCTTCAGGTCAATGTAGGAACAGACCTAAGTCAAAAAAGTGGATCGTGACCCCTGCCTGTGGATAAGTCTGTGGAGAACTCGGTTGGGCTGTGGAAAACCGTGTGGACGGCTAGCGGGTCCAGTCGTGTTTTACGGCTCTGATCAGGCGGTCCTTCAGCTCTCGGGTGTGGCGGCGGCTGACTGGCAGCTCGATGCCGTCGACCGAGACCACGTAGCCGGAGCCGGTCAGGCGTAGTTCGGCGATCAGGCGGATCTGCACCAGGTAGGAACGGTGGATGCGCACGAAACCGGCGTCGGCCCAGCGTTCGGCCAGGGTGGCCAGGGAGACGCGGACCAGGTGGGAGGCGTCGGAGGTGTGCAGGCGGGCGTAGTCGCCCTGTGCTTCGACCCAGCGGACCGACGAGCGGGGGAGCATGCGGGTCGTGCCGGCCAGCTCGACCGGGATGGTGGGCTCGTCGGCCGGTGGGGTCGGAGCGGCGGGAGTGGGCGCCGGGCGGGTGCCGGCCACGCGGCGCAGGGACTCGCCCAGGCGTTCGGCTCGGACGGGCTTGCGGACGTAGTCGGTGACGCCCAGGTCGAAGGCGTCGACGGCGCCGTCGTCGTAGGCGGTGACGAAGACGATGGCCGGGGGGCGGGCGAAACGGCGCAGGATGCGGGCCAGTTCCATGCCGTCGAGGCCGGGCATGCGGATGTCCAGGAAGACGGCGTCGACCTCGGTGTCGCGCAGGACGCGCAGGGCCTCGGTGGCGTCGCCCGCCCGGTGCACGTGTGCGACCCGGCCGTCCGCGTTGAGCAGGTAGGCCAGCTCGTCCAGGGCGGGCGGCTCGTCATCCACGGCCAGCACGACAAGGCTCACGCCCGGGCTCCCGGGCGTCGGCGGGCGGCGCGCGCTCGCATGGTCATGCGCGTACTCCGGGGTGGAACTTCGGCACTCGCATGCTCACCTTCGTACCGGCTCCGGGCGCCGTCTCGACCACCAGGCCGAAATGGTCGCCGAAGACCGACCTCAGTCGCTCGTCCACATTTGCCAGGCCCACGTGCTGCCCGTCGTCTGTCTCGGGCATGCCCGCGGCGAACACCGCCGGATCCATGCCGACCCCGTCGTCCTCCACCGTGATGTGGCATTCGGCTCCGGAATCCCGGGCTTCGATGCTCACCATACCGACGCCCGGCTTGCGCGACAGACCGTGGCGGACGGCGTTCTCGACCAGCGGCTGCAGGCACAGGAAGGGCAGGCCGACCGGCAGCACCTCGGGGGCGATCTGCAGGCGGACCTGCAGCCGGTCGCCGAAGCGGGCGCGTTCGATCGTGAGATAGCGGTCGATCGAGCGCAGTTCCTCGGCCAGCGTGGTGAAGTCGCCGTGGGCGCGGAACGAGTAGCGCGTGAACTCGGCGAACTCGAGGATCAGCTCACGGGCCCGCTCGGGGTCGGTGCGCACGAACGAGCCGATCGCGGTGAGCGCGTTGTAGATGAAGTGCGGGCTGATCTGGGCCCGCAGCGCCCGCACCTCGGCCTTGGCCAGCCGCTCGCGCGACGAGTCGAGCTCGGACAGCGCCAGCTGCGACCCGGCCCAGCGGGCGGCCTCCAGGGTGGCCTGCACGAGACCGGGGGCGGGCTGGTCGTCGGCCACCGCCACCATCGCGGCGGCGGCCCGCCCGTCGGGGTTGGGAAGCGGCGCCACCACGGCGCCCCGCACGACGCAGTCGACCCGGTCGCAGGGCAGGTCGGAGGCGGAGAGCACGATCGAGCGCTGAGTGTCGAGGGCCCGTACGGCGGCCGCGGTGAACTGCTCGCTGTGGTGGCTTCCCCGGCCGTCGAAGGCGAGGCAGCTGTCCCCGTCGGTGATCGTCAGCCCGGCCGCGCCGACGAGTGTGCGCAGCGGGCGGACGGCCTTGGCGGCGGTTCCGGGGCTGAGGCCGGCGCGCAGCGGGTCGGCGGCCAGCGCGGCCGTGTGCAGCACGTCGTAGGTGGCCCGCTGCATGGCGGTGGCGATACCGCGGCGGGCCCGCAGGCGTACGACGGCCACCACCGCGGCGGCCAGCGCGGCCAGCACAGCCACGACCGCCAGCACGCTGCCCACCTGTCCGGTCACGCAGGAGATAGTGGCCGGTTCGCAAGCCGGCGTCCAGCGGCCATAACGTATTGGCAGGGTGTCAATTGGTATTACCGGCCGGTAACAGACCGATCAACAATGTGACAACCATCAATACGAGGCTCACCCACACCCAGGGAGAGTTCCATGATCAGATCCGTTCCCTCGCTCCGTGCCGGTCTGGCCGCCGCCGTCCTGGCGATCAGCCTGGCCGGAGCATCGTCCGCATCCCCCGCCTTGGCCGCCGACCACCAACTCGCCGCATCCACCCTCGCGGCCAACCCGTACGAGCGCGGTCCCGCCCCCACCACCAGCAGCATCGAGGCCTCCCGCGGCTCCTTCGCGACCGCGCAGACCTCCGTCGCCCGCTCCGCGGTCAGCGGGTTCGGCGGCGGCACGATCTACTACCCGACCAGCACCACGGCGGGCACGTTCGGCGCGGTCGCCATCTCGCCCGGCTTCACCGCCTCGCAGTCCAGCGTCGCGTGGCTCGGTCCCCGGATCGCGTCGCAGGGCTTCGTGGTCATCACGATCGACACGCTGAGCACGCTCGACCAGCCGGCCAGCCGGGGCAGCCAGCTGCTGGCCGCGCTCGACTACCTGACCCGCACGAGCAGCGTCCGTACGCGCATCGACGCCGCCCGGCTCGGCGTCATGGGGCATTCGATGGGCGGCGGAGGCAGCCTGTCGGCCTCGGTGAGCCGCCCGTCCCTGCAGGCGGCCGTCCCGCTCACCCCGTGGCACGGCACCAAGAGCTGGTCGAGCGACCGGGTGCCCACGCTGATCATCGGGGCCGAGAACGACACCGTGGCCCCCGTGAGCTCACACTCCGAGCCGTTCTACACCAGCCTGCCGGCGGCCTCGGACAAGGCGTACCTGGAACTCAACAACGCCTCGCACTCGGCGCCGACCTCGACGAACGTGACGGTCGCGAAGTACAGCATCTCGTGGCTCAAGCGCTTCATCGACGACGACACCCGTTACGACCAGTTCCTGTGCCCGAACCCGTCCGGCTCGGCGATCCAGGAGTGGCGCAGCACCTGCCCGTATAGCTAGTAGGCGCCCTTGCGCTTGAGCACCACGAAGATCGTTCGCCAGAGGATGCCGAGGTCGTACGTCAGGGACCAGTTGTCGACGTAGTACAGGTCCAGGCGTACGGCCTCGTCCCACGACAGGTCGGAACGGCCCGACACCTGCCACAGGCCGGTGATGCCCGGGCGCACCAGCAGCCGGCGCCGCACGTCGCCCAGGTAGTCGCCGTCGTCGGCGGGCAGCGGGCGCGGGCCGACCAGCGACATCTCGCCCTTGAGCACGTTGATCAGCTGGGGCAGCTCGTCGAGCGAGGTGGCCCGCAGCTTGGCGCCGAACGCGAAGATCCGCGGGTCGTTCTTCATCTTGAAGAGCATGCCGTCGGACTCGTTGAGCTCCTCCAGCGTGCGCTTGCGTTCCTCGGCGTCGACATACATCGTCCGGAACTTCCACACCCGGAACGTGCGGCCCTCGTGGCCGACGCGGGGCTGGCGGAAGAAGACCGGGCCGGGGTCGGAGAGCTTGATGCCGATCGCGATGGCCATCAGGATCGGGCTGATCACCAGCAGGCCGAGGGCGGCGGCGACCCGGTCGATCAGGTTTTTCACCAGCCAGCCGGGGCCCGACAGGGTCGGTTCCTCGACATGCAGCAGCGGCAGGCCCTCGATCGGGCGGATGTGCACCCGGGGGCCGGCGATGTCGGTGAGCTGCGGAGCGACGACCAGGTCGACGCCGGTGCCCTCGAGCTGCCAGGCCAGGCGGCGCAGTTCGCCGGGCTCGGCGCTGGCCGACCCGCAGACCGCGATGGTGTCGGCGCCGACCTCGCGCACCAGCGACAGCACGTCACGGGCGGCGTAGACCGGCACGGGCGTCTCGATGCCGCGGGCGGCCGCGTACCCGTCGGTGATGTGGATGGCCACCGGGATCAGGCCGGCGGCCGGGCTGCGGGTGACCGCGGTGTAGACCTCGAGCGCCTCGGGCAGCGTGCCGACCAGAACCATCCGGTGGGCGCCATGGCCGGTCTTGCGGCGGGCGAAGTGCAGCACCTGCCGGGCGCCGACGCGGCCGGTGATCAGGAAGGCCACGGCCATCAGCGAGACCGCGGCGACCGTGCCACGCGAGAGCGGGGCCTTGGTGGCGAACGCGAGCAGCGACACGCAGGCCACCACGGTGACCGAGGTGCGCACGACGCGTTTGAACTCTTCGCTGCCCAGGCCCAGATATCGCCGGTCGTAGGTGCCGTTGGCCCAGAGCAGGATCATCCAGCCGAGCGGCAGCACGACGTACGCGAAGAAGATGAACAGCTCTTCGTTGTGCAGGAAGAACAGGCTCTTGCCGTAGAAACCCGAGCGGGACTTCTCGATGTACGTCGCGGCCAGATGGCTGGCCAGGACGACCGAGATGAGATCGAGGAAGAGCAGAGCCAGCGTGTACGGCCGGTGCCAGCGCGACAGGCGCTTGTGCTGCCGGTTCCACGCGGATCGGGGTACGCCGTTGCTCGGTGGCGGCTCCTGCTGCCACTCGAAGCTGTCGTACGGCACGGGTTTGCTCCGGCTGCTGTCGGTAACCGGGCGATGCAGGCTAGCGGTCACCTCGCCTACGTCCTCCCGCATCCGGAAAAGATTACGCACCGCGACGGGTTCGAAGGAAAGCCGCGCCGCGGAAACGTGGGACCGGGCCACTATACCGATGGATCGGGCGGAAAGAAGCGCACGTTGTGCCCGCATTCCCGGCCATGTACGTAGCGTGACCGATACGCCGCTATCGGATCAACTTGGACAGGCGTCGATCGGCCAGCGGCTTGCCCCCGGTCTGGCACGTCGCGCAGTACTGCAGGCTCTTGTCGGCGAACGACACCTCGCGGACGGCGTCGCCACAGACCGGGCAGGGCAATCCCGTACGGGCGTGGACGCGCATGCCGGCCCGCTTCTCGCCCTTGAGCTCGGCCGCTTTCATGCCGACCGACCGGGCCACCGCGTCGGTCTCGACCTCGCGCATGGCCGCGTACAGGATGTCGATCTGCTCGTCGGTCAGTTTGGCGGTGAGCGCGAACGGCGACAGCTTGGCCACGTGCAGAATCTCGTCGGAGTACGCGTTGCCGATGCCGGCCAGCACCTCCTGGTCGACCAGCACGCCCTTGACCTGCCCGTTCCGGCTCTTCAGGGCGGTCGCGAACTCGTCGCGGGACACGGCGAGCGCGTCGGGGCCGAGCCGGGACACACCCGGGACCGCGGCCGGATCGCGCACGAGATAGGCCGCCAGCGACTTCTGGGTGCCGGCCTCGGTCAGGTCGAACCCGGAGCCGTCGTCGATCCGCACCCGGATCGCGATCGGCCCGCTGCCCGGCTTGAGCGGCGCGGGCGACTTGAAGGTCTCGCGGTAGTGCAGCCAGCCGGCCCGGGCCAGGTGGACGACCAGGTGGAGGTCGTCGCCCAGACCCACGTCGAGGAACTTGCCGTGGCGCCCGGCCGAGGTGATCGGCAGGCCGGCGACGGCGGAGGCCGGCGGATCGTAGGTCTTCAGCGCGCTGAAGGAGGACACCTCGAAGCGCTCCACGGTGTGGCCGACCGCGCGCTCGCGCAGGTAGGCGGCGAGCGCCTCGACCTCAGGAAGTTCGGGCACGACCTCAACGGTAGCGTCTCCGGGCGTGAAGGTCGTCGTTGCGCACAACCGGTATCGGGAAGCGATGCCGTCCGGCGAGAACGTCATCGTCGACACCGAGATCGCCCAGCTCCGTGAGGCCGGCGTCGAGGTGCTGCCGTTCGAGCGCAGCTCCGACTCGATCGGTGACCTGCCCCTGGCCGAGAAGGCGCTGCTGCCGCTGTCCCCGATCTATGGCGGGGCCGCCCAGCGCGACCTGGCTCAGCTGCTGAAATCCCAGCGCCCCGACGTGCTGCACCTGCACAACCCGTACCCGCTGCTCTCGCCCTGGGTCGTGCGGACGGCCCATGCGCATGGCGTGCCGGTGATCCAGACCGTCCACAACTATCGCCAGGTCTGCTCGTCCGGCCTCTATTTCCGCGACGGGCACAACTGCCAGGACTGCCGGGGCAAGCTGATCGGCTGGCCCGCGGTCCAGCACCGCTGCTATCGCGGCTCGGCCGCGCAGAGCGCCCTGATGGCGACCACCCTGGCCGTGCACCGCCCGACCTGGCGCTCGGTCGACCGGTTCATCGCGCTGACCGACCGGATCGCCGACCACCTGCGCGACTACGGCATCCCCGACGAGCACATCGTGGTCAAGCCGAACGGTCTGCCCGACCCGGGTGAGCCGGCGCCGCTGGGCGAGGGCTTTCTCTACGGCGCCCGGCTCTCCCCCGAGAAGGGCCTGGGCCTGCTGCTCGAGGCCTGGCGGCGGCACCCCGACGGGTCGCTGGGCACGCTGCGGATCGCCGGTGACGGCGAATTACGGCCGCTGGCCGAGCAAGCGGCGGCCGAGCGTACGGACGTGCGGTATTTGGGCATTCTCGACCGCGAGGGGATGCGCAAGGTCCGCGACGAGTCGGCCGTGGTGATCGCGACGCCGACCTGGAACGACGTCCTGCCCACGGTGATCCTGGAGGCGCTGGCCTCGGGGCGGCCCGTGCTCGGCACCGAGGTGGGCGGCATCCCCTATCTCGTCGGCGACGAAGCGGGCTGGGTGGTCGCGCCCGAACCCGGCGCGCTGGCCGCCGGTCTCGCCCGCGCCCGGAACGAGGCCTCCCTTCGAGCCCCGGCCGCGCGGGCCCGCTACCAGCAGAAGTTCCATCCGGATGTGCTCACCCCGCGGCTGATCGGGATCTACGCCGGCCTCACAGCGAACTCTGATCATTCGTCAAGGTAGATCTCGTCGCAGCCGGGAACGCTCGCCTCGTGAGCATCTCCCGGAGAAATGTCCTGTTCGGCGTGGGTGGCGCCGTGGTGACCGGTCTCGCCGGCGGTGGCGTCGGCTATGCGCTCGGACGCGACAACGACCCCGTGGCCGCCCCTGATGATCCCGCGGCCGCGCCGGCCGGCGATCCGAAATACCGTTCCCGGCCCGACCTGCGCACGCTGCCCGACGTCACGATCACGACGGCGGCCAACGGCACGGTGGCCGGCTCGATCTTTCTGACCCCCGCCTCGGGAACCGGCCTGTGGGGTCCGCTCGTCGTCGACGAGAAGGGTTCGCCGGTCTGGTTCAAGAAGGTTCCCGACCCGGCCACCGTCGCGATCGACCTCAAGGCCCAGCAGTACCGGAACAAGCCGGTCCTGACCTGGTGGGAGGGGACCATCGGGGGCACCGGCGGTCAGGGCGTCGGTCAGGGCGAGTTCGTGATCGCCGACCAGTCGTACCGCGAGATCACCCGGATCCGCGCGGCCGGCACCGAGCAGGCCGACCAGCACGACCTGGTGATCACGCCGCGGGACACCGCGCTCTTCTGGGTCTACGACCCCATCCCGTACGACCTCAGCGCGCTCGGCGGCCCCACCGACGGCGTGCTGCACGACGGCGTGATCCAGGAGATCGACATCGCGACCGGCAAGAAGATCTTCGAGTGGCGGTCGAGTGAGCACGTGACCCTGGACGAGTCGTACGCGCCGCGGCCGGTCGGGGAATCGGAGCACCTCCCGTACGACTATTTCCACGCGAACTCGGTGGGCCTGGCCGCCGACGGCAACATCATCATCTCGGCCCGGCACACCTGGACCGTCTACAAGATCGATCGGAAGTCCGGCCAGATCCTCTGGCGGATCGGCGGCAAGAAGTCGGACTTCGAGGTCGACGAGCGTACGAAGTTCTCGTGGCAGCACGACTTCCGGCAGCGCCGCGACGGGTCGTACGGGCTGTTCGACAACGGCGCCGGGGTGACCAAGGAGAAGGAGTACTCGCGCGGGCTCGTGTTCAAGGTGGACGAGGCCGCCCGCAAGACGACGTTCGTGGCCGAGTTCCTGCACCCCGAGCGGCTGTCGGCGCCCACGCAGGGCAGCTTCCGGGAACTGGCCGACGGTGGCTCGTTCGTCGGGTGGGGGCAGATGCCGCACTTCACCGAGCACAACGCGGACGGCACCGTACGCCTGGCCGGGCACCTGCCGCTCGACAACCAGTCGTACCGGGCGTACAAGGCCGAGTGGACCGGCTCGCCGGCCGACCAGCCCGCCCTGGGCCTGCGCGTCGACGGCGGCAACGTGATCGTCTCGGCCAGCTGGAACGGCGCGACCAGGGTGGCGCGCTGGCGGGCGCGGTGGGGCACCCAGCCCGGCGCCCTCTCCGGCGGCGAGGTCGAGGAGGCGCGGACCGGCTTCGAGACGACCCTGACGGTGGCCGGAACGCCCGAGTACGTGGTGGCGGAGGCGCTGGACGCGAACGGGAAGGTGCTCGGGGTCTCATCGGCCATTCCGGTTCGGGTTTGACATCGCTGGCTAATGACGTTAGCTTTTAGCTAATGAAGTTAGCCAACAAGGGAGATGTCATGACCGAGTTTGTTTCCGTTCCGGGCGGCACCATCGCGTACGAAGTGACCGGCGAGGGCCCTCTGGTCGTCCTGGCCCACGGCATGGGCGACACCCGCGAGTCCTACCGGTTCGTGGTGCCGCAGCTGGTGGCGGCCGGATATCGGGTAGCCAACGTCGACCTGCGCGGCTGCGGCCAGTCCAGTGCCGAGTGGCCGTCCTTCACCCGTACGGACATCGCCGGCGACCTGCTCGCAGTGGTGCGCCACCTGGGCGGCCCGGCCGTGCTCGTCGGGCAGTCCATCTCGGGCGGCGCGGTCACCATCGCCGCCGCGCAGGCCCCCGAGCTGGTGCAGGGCATCGTCGAGCTCGGATCGTTCACCCGCAAGCAGTCGATCAAGCTGGGCGACCTGCGGGTGAAGTCGTACCGGGCGGGCATGACACGGCTGATGATGGCGACCATGCTGGGCAGTGTGAAGTCGTGGCACCGATACCTGGACCTCGCGTTCCCCGGACGCAAGCCGGCCGACTGGGACGAGCAGCTGCGGCGCAACGCGGCCGGCCTCGGCGAGCCGGGCCGGATGAAGGCCCTGCAGAAGATGGGCCAGGGATCTCCGGCCGACGCCGCGGCGCAACTGGCCAACGTCCGCTGCCCGGCCCTGATCATCGAGGGCTCGCTCGACCCCGACTGGGCCGACCCGCGCGCCGAGGGCGCGGCCATCGTGGCCGAGCTGCCGGCCGGCCTGGGCCAGCTCGAGGTGATCGAGGGCGCCGGACACTACCCGCACACGCAGTACCCCGACGAGACTGTCGCGGTGATGCTGCCGTTCCTCAAGGCGTACGCCCGTGCCTAGAGCCGGACTCGACCCGGCGGCCGTGACCCTCGCCGCCGCCGCACTGGCCGACGAGGTCGGGCTGGCCAACGTGACCATGGGGGCGCTGGCCGAACGGCTCGGCGTACGGGCGCCGTCGCTCTACAAGCACATCGACTCGCAGGCCGACCTCAACCGGCGGATCGCCCTGCTGGTCGCCAACGAACTGGGCGACGAGCTGCGCGAAGCCCTGCAGGGCCTCGCCGGCCGCGACGCGCTCGCCGCGGCGGCCCGCACGATGCGCAACTACATCGTCAGCCACCCCGGCCGCTACGCGGCAACGGTCCGGCTCGGCGTGACCGGCCCGGACGACCCCCTGGCCGTCGCCGGCGGACGTACGCTGACCTCCCTGTCGGCCGTCCTGTCCGGCTACAAGATCCCCCCGGCCGACACTGTGCACGCGCTACGCCTGCTGCGCAGCCTGTTCCACGGCTTCGCGACGATCGAGGCCCAGGGCGGCTTCGAGATGAACACCGACATCAACGAAAGCTTCGAGTGGCTGATCGACTTCATCGATCGAGGCTTGACCCTGAAAGCAGACGCGGCCGAATGAGTGCGGGAGCCTGAGCGGTGCTGCTAGCTTGCGACAGCGCACTGCCCGGCCATCAACTCGTGAGCCCCGTGTTCGCCGATCAGCGGACAGGCGGACGCCGGTTGCGGACAGCTCGACGCTCCACTCGCGGCCCTCGCTCGTCGACGATCAGGAGTGAAGGCGGCGACACGTTCCCCCGAACAGCGCTCGCGGCCTTCTCAAATCGAGAGGCGAGGAGATCGACGATGAGGCGGCCGGCAGGCTTGCGCGACGCCTGCTGTGGCGGCGCCGCATTCGAGCTGTCCGCGTATGGCGCGACGCCGAGCGGACGCAGGCGGCGGCTCACAGCGAGGCCGTACGCCGCATTCTGAACCAGGCAACCGCCCTGCCGCCGGAGCACTGGCGAGTGCCGCGCTGACTGCCGACCAGCCGGGACACGTCAGGGTCAGGAAGGGCAACAGCGGAGAGCCCGTGATTCCGGTAGAACCACGGACGTGATTGTTGTGGTGACCGGACCCAGTGCAGCCGGAAAAACCATATGGTGTCGCCGGCACTTTCCCGAGGACACCGTGCCCGAGTGCATCCCGGACAGCGACGACCTCCCCGGGCCCGACCCGGCGGAACAAGCGGCGTTCTGGTGCGAAGTCAACTCTCGGCGGTGGCTGCAGGCCCTGCGCCGAGAGCGCCTCACCGGATTGGCCGTCTGTGACGACGACCCGCTCAAGCTGCACTACAGCTGGTCGCTGGCCAGTATCGGGGCGCTGTCCTGGCGCCATTGGCAGGCCGAGGTTGAGGCCCACCGCCTCGCCGTGGCGGCCGGCCGGCTCGGGTTCGCGGACCTGGTTCTCGTGTCTGCGCCACCGGAAGAGGAACTTCGCCGGCGCCGCGACGCGGACTCCACGCGTCGACGTCGCAACTTCGACCTACATATCCGGCTCATGGAACCCTTACAGCAGTGGTACCAGGCCGTGGAACACGTCGGCGCCGCCAATGTCCTATGGGAACTGCCGCCTGCCGGTCTGCCCGCCGGGCTTCCGCCGCCCAGAGAAGACCGAAGCGACCTGGCCGCCTACGACGCGGTCATAGCGGCTCTCCCGCAGATCCCCTGACGGGGCAGTTCTAACCCGGTGACAGCAGGCAGAACTCGTTGCCCTCGGGGTCCTTCAGCACCAGCCACGAGATGTTGGCGTCGCCCAGGTCGGCGGGGGTGGCGCCGAGGCTCAGCAGCCGGGCGCCCTCGGTCTGCAGGTCGTCGTCCTTGTACGGGCGGATGTCGAGATGCACGCGGTTCCAGACGGTCTTCGGGGTCGGCGTGCGGACGAACTCCAGGTAGGGCCCGACTCCCTGGGACGACCGCAGCGTCGCGATCTGGTCGGTCACTTCGTGCACGGTCCAGTCCATCGCCTGGCCCCAGAAGCCGGCCATGGCTTGCGGGTCGGCGCAGTCGACCACGATCGCGGCGATCGGGCCGGTGTCCTGATAGATCGGCCGCGGCTCCAGCACGCAGAACTCGTTGCCCTCCGGGTCGGCCAGGACCTTCCAGGGAACGTCGCCCTGGCCCACGTCGGCCGGCTTCGCACCCAGCGCGATCAGGCGCTCCACAAGCTCAGCCTGGCCGGCCACCGAGGTGGAGGCCAGGTCGACGTGCACGCGGTTCTTCACCGTCTTCGGTTCGGTGGAGGCGATGAGGTCGATGCAGACGGCGACCGGATCGGGATAGACGAAGCCTTCGGGTTCGAGGTTGGTCACGCCGGGGGCCTCGCTGTCGAGGCCCCACCCGAGCACCTGTGCCCAGAACCGGCCCAGGGCGGCGTCGTCGTGGGCCTTCATGTTGATCTGCACGAGCCGGGTTGCCATGGCAACGATGTTAGGACAGCAGGATGCGGGGGCCCGACCCCTCGGCGGCCATCCGGTCATCGGGGTTGATCAGCTTGCAGCGGTGCAGGGAGAGGCATCCGCAGCCGATGCAGCCGGACAGGTCGTCGCGCAGGCGTTGCATCAGGGCGATCTTCTCTTCGAGCCGGTGCCGCCACCGGTCGGACAGCCGGGCCCAGTCGGCCCGCGTGGGCGTACGGTTCTCGGGTAGTTCGGCCAGTGCGGCCCGGATCTCGTCGAGGGAGACGCCGACCTGCTGGGCGATCCGGATGAAGGCGACCCGCCGCAGCTCGGCCCGCTCGTAGCGGCGCTGATTGCCGGTGGTGCGGGTGGAGCGGATCAGGCCCTCGCGCTCGTAGTACCGCAGGGCGGACGGCGCGACGCCGCTGCGGACCGCGAAGTCACCGATGGTCAGTGTCTCCATCGTCATCCTTGAGTTGAAGCGAACTTTAAGTTGCACTCTATCCCCATGACAGCGACAGCAGTGCACACCGACCGGC
The DNA here is from genome assembly GCF_055562135.1 of Actinoplanes sp. NPDC021490. Classification (NCBI taxonomy): domain Bacteria; kingdom Bacillati; phylum Actinomycetota; class Actinomycetes; order Micromonosporales; family Micromonosporaceae; genus Actinoplanes; species Actinoplanes sp. NPDC021490. The sequence goes on along the minus strand of NZ_JBVHFW010000011.1, from coordinate 47,176 downwards.
TCGGCCCCCTGCTGGAACGCATCACGGGGGACAAGAAACATCTGCCGAGCGCCCATTCGACGCTGGACGTGCTCTGGGCGCTCTACGACCGGGTGCTGCGGGTCACCCCGGAGACCGCCGACGCGCCCGACCGCGACCGCTTCCTGCTCTCCAAGGGGCACGGGCCGGCCGCCTACTACGCCGTCCTGGCGGCCAAGGGGTTCTTCCCCGAGGAGTGGCTGGACGACCTGGGCAGCTGGGACAGCCCGCTCGGCCATCACCCGGACCGCGTTCGCATCCCCGGCGTCGAGATCGGCACGGGATCGCTCGGGCACGGCCTCGGGCTCGGCGTGGGCGTCGTTCTCGGTCTAAGGGCCCAGGGCTTCACCCGTACGCGGACCTTCGTGCTGATCGGGGACGCCGAGCTCGACGAGGGTTCCAACCACGAGGCCATCGCGTACGCCGCCGCGACCCGGCTGCCGATCACGGCGATCGTCATCGACAACCAGTCGTCGACGCACGGCTGGCCGGGCGGGATCGCCGCGCGGTTCCCGGGCTGGGACGTCTCCGTTGTGGACGGACGCGATCAGGACCGGCTGGAACGCGCGCTCCAACCCCGGCACGACCGCCCCAACCTGGTCGTCGCCGCCGTCGAACGCAAGGGGAGCTGAGCAAGATGAGGGAAACGTTCGTGGCCACCACGACCGCGCTGCTCGACGAGGATCCGCGTACGGCGCTGGTGCTGGCCGACATCTCGGCCGAGTCGTTCGAACCGGCGCGCCGCCGGCATCCCGACCGGGTGCTCAACGTGGGCATCCGGGAGCAGCTGATGACCGGTGTCGCGGGCGGGCTGGCGCTCACCGGCATGCGGCCCTACCTGCACTCGTACGCGCCGTTCGCGGTCGATCGGGCGTACGAGCAATTGAAGCTCGATCTCGGCCACCAGGACACGGGCGCGGTGGTGGTCAGCATCGGCGGCTCGTACGACGCGTCGGAGGAGGGCTACACGCACCAGTCACCTGGTGACGTCGCGCTGCTCGACACGCTCGACGGCTGGACCGTGCACGTGCCCGGGCATCACGACGAGGTGCCGGCGATTTTGCGCGAGGCGGCCCGGCACGACGACCGGGTCTATGTGCGCCTGGGCGTGCAGGAGAACGACCGTGCGTATTCCGACGGTGGCCGGCTGCGGGTGCTGCGCCGGGGCGGGCCGCTGGTCGTGGCGGTCGGCCCGATGCTCGATCCGGTGCTCGAGGCCACGGCCGGGCTCGACGTGACGGTCGCCTACACCAACACGCCACGCCCGCTCGACGCCGACGGCCTGCGGATGCTGACCGAGGGCGAGGTCGTCATGGTCGAGCCATATCTGGCCGGCACCTCGGCCGCCGCGGTGAGCAGCGCCCTCGCCGGTGTGCCGCACCGGGTGATGCACCTGGGGGTCGGGCGCACCGAGATCCGGCGTTACGGCAACTGGCGCGACCACGCGCGGGCGCACGGCCTCGACGCCGCGGGCCTGCGAGCGTCGATCGTGGACTTCCTCGGCTGAACGAGAAGCCTAGGCGGCCAGGGCGTGCTTGGCGTGGAAGATCTCGCGCAGCCGCCCGTCCATGTGCCACACGGCGTCCGGGGTGCTCAGCCGCATCCGGAACCGCTCGCGCACCCCGTCGACCGCCGTCGCGGCGATGTCGAGGGCCGAGCGGGACGCCGTCGGGCTCCACGAGACGTTGCTCAGGTGCCGCAGGTTGGCGTTGAGGTGCAGGCGCAACCGGTGCAGCACCTTGGTCTCCTGCGTCACGACGAGCCGCCGGTGCGTCAGCACCAGCATGAACTCGCCGGAGAACGGCGCCTCGGGGCGCAGACATCGGCCGACCAGCACCGTTGTCTCGTCCGGCTCGACGCAGCGCCGAAAGATCGGCATGTGCCGGCTCACGGTCGGGAGGGTGATACCGGCTTCGGCGGCGGCGGGAAGGAACGTACGGGAAAAGACGTCCATGTGGCGTTTAACGGCGAGCCTTCGGGGAAGTCGCTGCCGTCGGCCGATGAATGTCGAATTACAGAGTCTCGACAATCGTGGCGTTGGCCATGCCGGCGCCCTCACACATCGTCTGCAGGCCATACCTGATGCCGGACTGTCGCATGTGGTGCAGCATCGTCGTCATGATGCGCGCGCCCGATGCCCCGAGCGGGTGACCGAGGGCGATCGCCCCGCCCCGCGGATTCATCCGGGCCCGGTCGGCGCCCGTCTCGGCCAGCCAGGCCAGCGGCACCGGCGCGAAGGCCTCGTTCACCTCGTAGACGCCGATGTCGTCGATCTTCAGACCGGCCCGGGCCAGAACCTTCGCCGTGGCCGGGATGGGTGCGGTCAGCACGATCACCGGGTCGTCGGCGGCGACCACCGCGGTGTGCACGCGGGCCAGCGGGCGCAGACCGTGCGCGGCGGCCCACTCCGAGGTGGTGACGGCCAGCGCGGCGGCGCCGTCGGAGATCTGGGACGCGGTGCCCGCGGTGACCCGCCCGTCCTCGCGGAACGGCGTCTTGAGCCCGGCCAGCTTCTCGAGCGTCGTGTCACGCCGGATGCCCTCGTCACGCTTCAGGTCGGCCAGCGGCTCGATCTCGGCGTCGAACTCGCCCGCGTCCTGGGCGCGGGCGGCCGCGGCGTGGCTGGAGAGCGCGAACTCGTCGAGCTGGGCACGGGAGAAACCCCAGCGCTCGGCCACCATCTCGGCGCCGATGCCCTGGTTGAACGAGTCGACGCCATATCGGGTCCGGAGCGTTTCCCCGTACGGGTCGGCGCCCTGCCCGCTCGAACCCATCGGCACCCGGGTCATCGACTCGACCCCGCCCGCCACGACCAGGTCGGCCTGCCCGGAGATCACGGTCGCGGCCGCGAAGTGCAGCGCCTGCTGGCTGGAGCCGCACTGCCGGTCGATGGTCGTGCCCGGCACCGCCTCGGGCCAGCCCGCCGCCAGCACGGCGTTGCGCCCGATGTTCCACGACTGCTCAGCCACCTGGGAGACGCAGCCCCACATCACGTCGTCGACGACAGCCGGGTCGAAGCCGGTGCGCTCGGCCAGGGCCCGCAGCACGTGCGCCGACAAATCGACCGGGTGCACGCCGGCGAGGCCGCCGCCGCGCCGGCCGATCGGGGTCCGAACCGCTCCGACGATCACCGCATCACGCATGACTCGACGGTAGCCCGAACTGCCATAGTGGTGACATGCAGTGGCGCATCAAGCCTGTTCTCCCGGTCAGCAAGCTCATCGCCGTGGTCGCCGTCGTGGTGCTGGCGTTCGCCTTCGCGGGCTACGACCTCGTGCGCTGGGCGCTGGCCGCGGTGCTCGTGGTGGCGCTGCTTCTGTGGGCTCTGCGCGACCTGGTCCGGCCGGTGCGCCTGGCCGCCGACGCCGAGGGCGTGACCGTGGTGACGGGTTTCCTGGGCCGGCGCCGGCTCGACTGGGGCCAGATCGAGCGCGTACGGGTCGACCGCCGCTCGCATAGGGGCCTGCGCAGCGAATTCCTCGAGCTGGACGCGGGCGACGCCATCTATCTGTTCAGCGCCAACGACCTGGGCGACCTGCCCGACGACGTGGCCGCCGCGCTGGCCGACCTGCGGGTGGCGAGCTAACCCAGCAGCACCGTGGTGCGCATCACCGCGGCTATCAGCAGCACGACGAACACGGCCGCACAGCCCGCGGCCTGGATCTGGCTGCGTCTCTTCGTGGGGGCGTACGCGAGAACGAAGGCGACCACCCCGCCGATCACCAGGCCGCCGATGTGACCCGCGACCGAGATGTTCGGGACGCTGAACGTGAAGAGCAGGTTGACTACCAGCAGGGGGATCAGCTGGGTGATGTCGAGGCGCAGCCGCCGGTTCACCACGATCATTGCCAGGACCAGGCCGAAGATCGAGGTCGAGGCGCCCGCGGCCGGGGCGTTGGGGGCGGTGAAGACGTACGCCGCGACGTTGCCACCGATGCCGGCCAGCAGATAGAGCGCGGCGAAGCGCAGCGGGCCCAGCTTCTCTTCCAGATAGCGGCCCAGTTGCCACAGCAACATCATGTTGAGCAGCAAGTGCAGCACGCCGTAGTGCACGAACATCGCGGTGAACAGGCGATACCACTCACCGGCGGCGATGCCGTGCGGTTCTCCGCCGATCACGTACGGCGCGTAGCCGAGCACCGAGGCCCAGCGTGTGACGTCGGTCTGACCGCCCATCAGGCCGAACCATCCGCCCGCGCCGGCAATCGCCCGGGGGCCGCCGACGACGGCCGAGAGCACCATCACAGCGACGTTGATGCCGATCAGGCCGCGGGTCACGTAGCCGGCCCGGCCGACGCTGCTGCCGCCGAACGCCGTGCGGGCCTGGCGCTGGGTGCGCTTGCCCTCGGCCACGCATTCCGGGCACTGGTGACCGACCGACGCCTCGTTCATGCAGTCCGGGCAGATCGGCCGGTCACACCGTGTGCACCGGATGTAGGTCTCCCGCGACGGATGGCGGTAGCAGACCGGGACCGTCGAGGGAGCCTCACTCATGCATCAACGGTACTTCAGTCGTTCACGCGCTCGATCTCCACGCGCTCGATCACGACATCCTCGCGCGGACGGTCGCCCGGACCGGTCGGCGTGGTGGCGATCGAGTCGACGACCTTGGCCGACTGCTCGTCCGCGACCTGGCCGAAGATCGAGTGGCGACGGTTCAGGTGCGGGGTCGGGCCGACCGTGATGAAGAACTGCGAGCCGTTGGTGCCCGGGCCCGCGTTCGCCATGGCGAGCAGGTACGGACGGTCGAACTGCAGCTCGGGGTGGAATTCGTCACCGAACTGGAAGCCGGGGCCGCCCCGGCCGGTGCCCGTCGGGTCACCCATCTGGACCATGAAACCGGCGATCACACGGTGCGAGATCGTGCCGTCGTAGTACGGCCCGGAACCCTTCTGACCAGTGCGCGGGTCGGTGTAGTCCTTCGTGCCCTCGGCGAGCTCCACGAAGTTGCGCACAGTCGCCGGGGCGTGATCCGGGAACAGCTGCAGCCGGATCGGACCATGGTTGGTGTGCAGGATGGCGTAAAGCTTCTCGGCCACGGGTACTCCTGTCTGTGTCACGGTCGCCCCGGGGCGTACCTCGTCGGGGCGATTGGACAGTTCATTGCAGTTCGGATCCTCCCCCATGTGTCTGAAGCGGCAGCGAGGGGGTACCGAAACAGGGCACCATGCATGGCAAAGACACAGGAGGTGGGCACTGGTGATCACGACTATGCGCCGCAAGAGCCGCGGCCAGCGGATGAAGAACGAGCTCGGACAGAGTGTTGACCACTTCAAGCGTGCGGCGTCGCTCGCGGCGCAGGAGACCAGCGCGACGGTCGGACCTACGCTGAGCGCGGCGGTCGACCGGGTGCAGCCGGCCGCCGTCAAGGCCAAGGATGCGGCCTCGAGCGGCTGGGGCAGCGCGGTGGCGACGATCACCCCGCTCGTCGCCGCGGCCGGCGAGACCGTGCGGCAGACGGGCGAAAGCGCCCGGCAGACCGGCGAACTCAGCCGGCGCAAGGCCAAGAAGGCCGCCAAGCAGAACAAGAAGGCGGCCAAGACGCTGCAGAAGCGGGCCAACAAGGCGATCGGCCGTGAGCCTCGCGGACGCGGCAAGAAGCTCGTCGGCTTCGCTCTGCTCGGTGCCGCGATCGGCATCGCCGCGGCCTACGCCAACAAGCGCCGCCAGGCCGCGCAGTGGGACGAGTACGACCCGGCCGAGCCGATCAGCTCCACGACGCCGGCTGCGACCGGCGCGGACGACGCGGCGTTCGAGCCCGAGGTCGTCGTCGTCGAGACGGAGAACCCGCAGGCGTACAGCTCGCAGAACGGAACCTCGCCGAACACCCCTCGGTAGAGACTGTGACGCCCAATCGGGCGGGCCCGCTCAGGCGGCCCGCCCCATTGTGGTGCCGGCTCAGAGCCAGCCGCTGCGGCGGAACACCCGGTAGAGCAGCACCGAGGCGATCAGGATGATGGTCCACCACGCCGGATAGCCGTACTGCCACGTCAGCTCGGGCATGAAAGAGAAGTTCATGCCGTAGATGCCGGCCCCCGCGGTCCACACCGTGGCGATGGCCGCCCACGCCGCGATCTTCCGCATGTCGTTGTTCTGGTCGACCGTGACCTGCGCGAGCCGTGCCTGCAGGATCGAATTGAGCAGATCGTCGAAGGACGAGACCTGTTCCACCGTACGGGTCAGGTGGTCCTGCACGTCCCGGAAGTATTTGCCGATCCGCTTGGGCACGAGCGCCACGACGGTGGCCAGGGGCCGCTGCAACGGCACCACCGCACGCCGGAACTCCACCAGCTCCCGCTTCATCTGATAGATGGCCGGGATCGGGCTCGCGTGGTCGCGGGAGAACACGCCCTCCTCGATCAGGTCGAGGTCGGCCTCGACCCGGTCGGCCACCGCGACGTAGTGGTCGACCACCCGGTCGGTCACCGCGTAGGCCACCGCCCACGGGCCCTGCTCGATCAGGTCGGCCCGCGACGACTCCAGGTCGGCCCGCACAGAGCCCAGCTCCGAGGCGTCGCCGTGCCGGACCGTGATGACGAACTGCTCGCCGACGAAGACCATCATCTGGCCGGTCTCGACCACCTGCGACGTCTCGGTGATCTCGCCGTGCGGCACGTACCGGGCGGTCCGCATGACCAGGAAGTGCACCGAGCCGAACTGCTCGAGCTTGGGCCGTTGCTCGGCCTTGACCGCGTCCTCGACGGCGAGCTCGTGCAGGCCGTACGTGTGGGCGATCTCCGACATCTCCTCCGCGCCCGGCTCGTGCAGGCCGAGCCAGACGAACGCGTCGTCGCGCTCGCACGCGATCCGCAGCGCCTCGTCGGGAGAGACATGGCCCGGCATCCGCTGACCGGCCGCGTAGACCGCGCAGTCCACCACCGCGCTGCCGGCCCGGCGTCCCGTGGTGTGGTCCTCGTGGCCGTCGGTCGTGCCGAGAATCCGGGTCATCGCGCGTACGGGGGCGGCGAAGGCTCGCGACAACGGCCTGTTCCGGTTGCGATCGCTCACCGTCACCCTCCCCCACACGGACGAAACAAACCGCCCGAGGCTACGCCCGGCGGGTCTTGCACATACCCACCGGGCGTCCGTTCCCCGCCGGTGGGATCAGGCGCGCACCTCGTCGATCGCCTCGGCCAGCCGGCGTACGCCCTCGTCGATCTGCTCGACGGTGACGGCCGAGTAGGCCAGGCGAACCGAGCTGCGGCCGCCCTCGAGCAGGAAGTCGCTGCCCTTGACGATGGCCACACCCTTCTTCATCGCCGCCGGGAAGAGCTTGTCGACGTCGACATCGGAGGGCAGGTCGACCCAGAGGAAGTATCCGCCGTCGGGCTCGGTGAAGGTAGCGCCCGGGATGTGCTTGCGTAGCGACTCGGCCAGCACGCGGGCGCGCTCACCGAGGGCGGCGCTGACCGTCGCGACCGAGCGCTCGATGTCACCCGAGACACAGAACTGGTGCACGATCGCCTCGGAGACCATACCGGGCGAAATGTAGAGGTTGGTGGCCTTTTTGGCGATCGCGTCGATCAGAGCGGCCGGGCCGACCAGGTAACCCACGCGAACGCCGGGGCACACCGTCTTGGTGAAGCTGGAGGCGTGCACGACCAGGTTGTCGGTGTCCTGCGACAGCATCGAGGGCAGGGCGTCGCCGCGGAACCGGATGTCCACGTACGGGTCGTCCTCGAAGATCGTGAATTCGTACTGCGCGGCCAGCGCGAGCAGGGCCTGCCGCTTCTCGAGCGAGAGAGTGATGCCGGCCGGGTTCTGGTAGTTCGGGATGATGTGGGCGAGCTTGGGCCGCACGCCCGACTCGAGCAGCGAACGCAGCTCGTCGACGTCGATGCCGTCGGGGCGCAGCGTGACCTGGTGCACCTTGGCGCCCAGGTTCTGCAGGCTCAGCAGCGTACGGTCGTAGGTCGGCTTCTCCACGACGACGTCGTCGCCCGGCTGAACGAGGTGGTTGAACAGGAACGCGTCGGCCTGCAGCGAGCCGTTCGTCACGATGACCTGGTCGGGCGAGACGCCGTGCTTCTCGGCGATCCACTTGCGCAGCGGGACGTAGCCGACGGACGTGCCATAAGCGGTCACACCAGCGGGATCGGCGTCGAAGGCTCGCGCGGCGGCGGCCTTGAGGCCCTCAACGTCGATGATGTCCAGCGACGGGGCGCCCCGGGCGAAAGAGATCAGCTGCTCAGCGGTCATGGCGACAAGCTTACGAGCCGTGTCTGTAGAATTTTCCTCTGCCTCGCTCCGTCCGGGCTGTGGGACTCAACCCGTTATTCTCCTGGAGTTCACCAGATAGAGGGAGAGACCCCGATGATCGGTCTGATACTCGCCGCCGGAGCCGGACGCAGGCTTCGTCCGTACACGGACACCCTGCCCAAGGCCCTCGTCCCGGTCGACGGTGAGACGACGATCATGGACATCTCGCTGCGCAACCTGGCCGCGGCCGGCCTGACCGACGTGACCATCGTCGTGGGCTACTGCGCGAGCGCCGTCGAGGAACGCCAGGCCGCTTTCGAGAGTAAGTACGGCGTCAAAATCACCCTGGTCCACAACGACAAGGCCGAGGAGTGGAACAACGCTTACTCGCTCTGGCTGGCCCGCGACCAATTCGCGCAGGGCGCGTTGATGGTCAACGGCGACACGGTTCACCCGATCAGCGTCGAAGAGACCCTCCTCGCACAGCGCGGCCCGAGCATTCTGCTCGCCGTCGACAATGTGAAGAAGCTCGCCGACGAAGAGATGAAGACGGTCTTCGGCGACGACGGACGTCTGACCCGGATCACCAAGCTGATGGATCCGGCCGAGGCCTTCGGCGAATACATCGGTGCCAACATCATCGAGGCGTCGGTGGCGGCCGAGCTGGCCGACTCGCTCAAGGCGACCTGGGAACGCGACCCCAACCTCTACTACGAGGACGGCTTCCAGGAATTCGCGAACCGCGGCGGCGAGGTCCGGGCCGCCACCATCGGCGAGGTGTCCTGGGTCGAGGTCGACAACCATGAAGACCTGGCCAAGGCCCGGGACATCGCATGCCACTACTAGCCCGGAGCGTTCAGGCGCCGCTGCACATTCATGTGCGCCGCGGCGCCGTCGCCGACCTGGGCCGCATCCTGGCCGACGGGCGGGTCTCGTCCGGCGGTGACGTCGCGGTCGTGGTCGGGCCCGGGCTGGGCGAGCGGGTGGCCGAGCTGATCCGGCCGTCGCTGCAGTCGGCCGACGTCTTCACCACCACCGGTGGCACCCTCGACGCGGCCCTCGAACTGGCGGCCAAGCTGCGCACCCGGCATTACGACGCGGTGGTCGGCATCGGCGGCGGCACGACGGTCGACACGGCGAAATACGCGGCCAACCGCTGGGGGCTGCCGATGATCTCGGTCGCCACCAGCCTGGCCAACGACGGCATCGCCTCCCCGGTGGCGAGCCTGATCAACGAGGGCGTCAAGGGGTCGTACGGGGTGCACATCCCGTTCGGCGTGATCGTCGACCTGGACTTCGTCGAGACCGGCCCCGACCGGGTCAACCGCGGCGGCATCGGCGACGTGATCAGCAACATCAGCGCGCTCGCCGACTGGGAACTGGCCCGCGAGGTCCGCGGCGAGCCGGTCGATGGTCTGGCCGCCTCACTGGCCCGCATGGGTGCCGAGGCGGTGCTGACGATGCCGGGCGACCTTGAGGACGACGCGTTCGTGACGGTGCTGGCCGAGGCGCTGATCTCCAGCGGCCTGGCCATGGCGATCTGCGGCAGCAGCCGCCCCGCCAGCGGCGGCTGCCACGAGATCATGCACGCCGTCGACTCGCTCTACCCCGGCACCGCCTCGCACGGCGAACTGGCCGGGCTGGGCGCGCTGTTCTGCACGTACCTGCGGGGCGACGAGCGGCGCTTCGCCCAGATGGCCGACTGCCTGGCCCGCCACCGCCTGCCCCGGTTGCCGTCCGACGTCGGCCTGACCAGCGACGAGTTCGTCGAGGCGGTCCACTTCGCCCCGCGCACCCGCCCCGACCGCTTTACGATCCTGGAGCACCTCGCCATGACCCCCGACGAGATCAGTGGAAAGCTGGCTTCCTATGTCGCAGCCGTCGCCGCCCGCTGACCCCGGCACCGGCCCGGCGCACGCGCCGACCGCAGCCGACTACTACGCCGTCAACCGCGGGGGCGGCCTCTTCAGCGAGGCGCTCAGCCAGCGGATCGGCGCGCAGATCGCCGTACGCGCCTACAAGTACGGCCTCGCGCCGACCGTGCTGACCGTCTTCAACCTGGGCCTGGGCGGCCTGATCTCGATCGTGGTGATCGCCGCCGCCATCCCGGTCGCCGAGGACCGGATCTGGGCCTGGCCGATCGGCCTGCTGGCCCTGATCGGCTGGCAACTGGCGTACGCCTTCGACTGCGCCGACGGCCAGCTGGCTCGCGTAACCGGCCGCAGCAGCGCAGCCGGCGGTCGCCTCGACGTCCTCTGCGACGTGGCCGTGCAGATCTCCCTGGTGGCGGCCCTGGCCGCAACGGCCGAGGCGCAGGTGCCGGACACCCCCGCGTGGCTGCTGGCCGCCTTCGCCGGCACCTGGATGGTCAACCTGGTGACCTCGGTAATGCAGAGCGGCGACAAGGCGGCCAGCATGGTGACCAGCCGCTCCCTGCCGGTCCGCCTGGTCAAGCTGGTCCGCGACTACGGCGCGGTGATCGCGCTGGCCGGCCTGGTGTTGACCATCGCCCCACAGTGGACAATCTGGTTCATCGGCCTGTTCACGCTGGTGAATGCCGCTTTCCTGGCCGCCAGCGTCATGTTCTCCGCCCGCGAGGCCCTGCACTCCTGACCGGCGCATCGCCCTTCGCCGCCCAGAGGATCGGGGCGGCTATCGAGCCATGCCCTTCTTGGACTGGTCAACGATGGACGCCCGACGACCGTTCGCGGCGACCGGCAGCCGCATCGACGCCTCCCTGACCAGGTGGGACTCCGCTGGAGCCTCGTCGGTATTTGCTCGGCAGGCGGCCAAGGCGTGGTGGCGATGCTGCCCAACGTCCTGGTGGCGGGTCGCCGGCAGTGACGGCAGGCGGGTCGCAGGAGCGGACGTGTGGACCGCTCGCGCGTGCTGTGCGGCCCCATCTATCGACGTACGTCGTGGAGTGCGACGGACATGCAGCAAGAACTGTGCGGGATGAAAATACTTGCCGGAGCGGAAAGTGAAGAGTAACTTTCTCTCCAAGCAAGTACTTTCATCACGGGGGACAGGGAGGACGGACCATGTCTGCGACACCTACGCCCGAAGAGGCCCGCCAGGCGCTGCAGGGCTACGACCAGCAGCGCAAGGACAGTGCCACCGCGAGTGGCTACTCCACCGCCTACTGGATCGGCGCTGGTGTCTTCGTCGCCGCCTTCGGTGTTTTCACCGATTTCTATCCGGACTGGGCCGGGGCCGGGGGCACCGGGCTCAGTCTGACCTTGCTGGCCGTCGTGGTGCTGTCGACCACCCGCTGGGGCAGTGCCCTGTTCGGCCGCCGGGTGCAGGTGCGGCGTCAGCCCACCGGGCGGCGCTGGCTGCTCGCCGTCCTCGGGGCGGTGCTGGGCCTGGTCGCCATGCTGGCCCTGGCCGGCCTCGACCTGCCGCACAGCTCCGCCGTCGTCGGCCTCGTCTTCGGCCTGCTGCTGGCGATCGGTGGCCCGTGGTGGCAGCGCCGCGCTCTCGCCCGAGAAGCCGCCCGGCCGTGACCGACGAGGATCCGACCGCCGCCGGCGATCCGCGGCTGGAACCTCTGCTGCTCGACCCGACCAGGCTGTCCATCATGGCTACTCTGGCCGCAGCCGAGTGGGCCGAGTTCAGCTTCGTCCGCGACACGGCCGGTCTCAGCGACTCAACCCTGTCCAAGCGGATCTCCCAGCTCGGCGACGCCGGTTTCGTCGAGGTGCGCAAGGGCTACGTCGGCAAGCGCCCGCGCACCTGGCTCAACCTCTCGAAGGCCGGGCGCGCGGCGCTGCGCTCCCACATCGCGATGCTGCGAAAGATCGCAGAACAGACTGCCTGACGCGTACGGGCAGCTCAACGCCGACATCCGCCGGCCGGGCCCGCTGGATGCCGTTCGGCACCCGACACCGGCACCATCCACGCGCGTCCGCCTGAGCGCTGTGCCGCACCCGTTCCCGGCCGACAAGCAGCGGCCGGGCGACGTCGGTGGGCAGGTAGTCCGCGAGTTTGCGCAGGCTCAAGCCGGCGAAGGCCGCCCCGGCGTGCTCGGACCGGCCACGGCCATTGCACTGCTTCCGACGCGGCGCCCACATCGCACCAACGGCCGCAGGACGCAACCCCGACGAAGGCGTGAGCCGCGCACCGGCCGCGCCCATCGCACCGCGGGGTCTGGGGGTCGCCCCCAGGTGAGCACAGCGGAGGGCGTGGGATTCGAACCCACGAAGAGTTTCCCCTTACCGGTTTTCAAGACCGTGCGCAGCAGGGCTATGACCTGCTGAAACACCAGGGGCAAGCCCTTCGTCGTCGCGTATACGTCGTGCTCTCAGTGTTTCAGCGGTCGCTCCTGAAGGGTGGGGATGGCTGGCGTCGTGGCCATCCCCACCCCGTCTCAGGTAACTAACTACTCCGAATGGTCCTCGATCGGGAGGGGCAACTGCGGCGATTCGCTCACAGCATCCTCGGGGATCAGTGCCGGCTGAGGTGATGGTCGAGCCTGCCGCGGTATTCTCCGGTTGAAGAAAGGGTCCCAGGTTTCACGAGAGACCACCTGATCTGGGATAGCTGGGCCAATATCGACGTGATCGATATAGCCCTTGTTTATAAGCAAGTTCGCCAGCCGAGCGAGCACAACTGCTCGTGTTCCCAGAAAGTCGTCGAACCCTGCAGTGAACAGCCACTCACCTGTGCCTGCGCTGAGGAGAATATCATCCAGAACCTCACCGTCTTCCGGCATCAAGGATCGGTAATCCTGGGGCGCCTTTGCGCGAATTTTATTGTTGTCTACGCGCGAAAGGAAGCAGAAGTTGGCGAGCGAGTTAACCAGATATCCAGAACGCCACTTTTTTGCCCCCGCAACTCTCGTTACGTAGGCCTTCGGAAACATGTGATGAAACTCTGCTCTATTATACGACTGAAGTACCCTGTCAACATCAACGGCGTTGCCCGAGATGAAGCTGCGTGGATTCAACTGCGCCAGCATGGTTACGAATGTCGCAGTCTTGGCTGAGGATGGCCTAAAGTCTGACCATAAGAACCATTTCGGCTTGACTTCGACCGCAAAATTCCCAAGATTGTTTTCCTGGCCCTCTCTCAGCAGACCCATCTCGGTGATGTCGGAACGGGCGGCACGAATGCTCTGCCCGCTATACCTCTCCGCGAAACAGGAACGCCAGAACCAAACCTTTAGCGCCCGGACTTCCGAATCGGGTGTAAGTCGAAGCGAATCACCCGGAACGGCAAAATAGACCGATAGTGGCGCGAGCATTAGAGGATACGGGAGGGTCTTTATCGTTTCGACCTTGAGTTGTTTCCGTAAGAATTCGACAGCTCCCTTTATGCCATTCTGAACGCGATCAAAACTCTGTCGAACTTCTTCTCCATTTATGTCCATGAGCGTATCGATGGCCGGGTTCGAGCGCAGGATTGCAGCGCAGCAGCGCAAAACAAGATTGGGGTCGGCGCCAATGTCGCCGAATCCGAAGTCTTCCAAATCTTCCTGCAGCAGTTCAAGCTTATAGCGCAGATCGAATTGCTCACTCCAAGTCCAGGCAGACAGCAATTCTAGGGTTGTTAGCTCCACTCCCATGCGGTTGATTCGCTCAAAGACAATTGCAACGGTGGCCCGATCGTCGGCCTCCATAGCCTGAATTGGTATCTGCGCTTCCTTGAAAACACTGTGCAACTTGTCTATGGCTCTGATGTGACGCTCGCGTGTGAACCGGGCTGACGCAACCCGGTAGGCCACGGAGTCAAACAGCGCGTCCAGCGGAAAATGGCAACTCATGTCAACTTCATCAGGAGATAGCGCGACGAATTGTGACTGCTGCGCAACCTCGGGCGCCGAAAGGTCGAAGTAGACCGACCGCCAGGAAGAGTCCGGAGGGCGTTCGAACTCGGTTTGAAAAGTTACGAAAAGAGAGGTGACGCGCTGCTGCCCGTCGAGAACATACGAGATCGGGTACTTCTCGTGGGGATCTGGAAGCTTGAACGGTCCAAGATCACGTTCGGAGGATAACTTCTCCTGCGTCAGCCAAAAAAGAAGCGAACCGAAAGGGTAACCTTTATAAATGCTATCGAGAAAGTGCGCTACGTGATCGGCGTCCCACACGAATCCGCGCTGAAACGCTGGTATCCGAATCTGTCCAGAATATACCTGATCGAGAATTTTCCGAATTGGGTAACTCGTCAGTTCGCTCAAGGCGTCTCCGGTCTCGTCAAGTGAGGTGGTATAGATCGGCCGAATCGTGCGCCCCACCTGCCAGGTGTCCTACCAGGAGAGTCACCGTACCGCCGTGTGAGCCATGCACAACAGGGGTCTTCCGGTGGACTCTGTCCGGCTCGTCGAGACGTACCCACCGATCGCGCATAAGCTTGAGTGACACTCTGATGGATCGCCTGTCACTCAACTTTTTGCAGGCCAGAGCACGTCAGGTGACAGCGGTGACAGAAGTGACAGCGGTGACATGGGCTACCGGCTGCGCGTAGGATCTCGGTTCTGTCGTTGACTACTCTTGCGTGCGGGTGAGGCCATGAGCGATAACGTCAAGCGGGGAAACCCGCACGCGCGGCACCTCACGCCTGCTCCGTTTGTGGGCGCGTGACAAAGGTAAACCTCCGTACAGGTCTCCTCTACTCTCATACGCCTTCTGACGGAACGAAAGTGTGTCCAGCCTCAGCCTCCGCAGTGCTGCAACCTGATTTGGAACTGCGGTCGCCACCGGAACTTCCCTCGCTTCGCCGAGAAACCCCACCTGCGCCAGCGCTAAGAGTGGACGATGGTGGCCCCTCTAAGAGCGTTCCTGCCGTACCTGGCGGGCTTCCTGGCCTCGGCAGAAGACGTTGAAGGGGTTGCAGCGAGAGAGCAATGATCAGCATCGTTAAGCGTCGGAGTCAATGACACCTGGAGCCGCATAGCAACGCGCCGGAATAGTGCTTCCGTCCGCGACGCGGTGTTCGGTATAACCTAGCAAGAAGCACCCCATGCGTTCGTACATGTTGATCGCGGTTTGGTCCTTTTCCATTACGTCGAAGACGGCCTTGAGATGCTCGTCTCTGGCGTAGTCCATTGCTGCTTGGGCGAGCAGCCGGCCAGCACCCCGACCGCGCGCAGCCGGTCCAACAAACAGCCGTGCAAGAACGACGACTTCGGATTCCGATACTCCGGTACGCGTCACGAGCATTGAGACGGCTGCATCGCCGTGCGGTTCGCAAACTGCAGCGTGGCCAAGTATCTCCCCGGGCTCGCCTGCCACCCAGGCAGCCTTTAGGCCCGCTGGATACATCCATCCCTCCGCGTCGTCCACCCCTTCTACCGGATAGCCGTCGAGTGCGTAAACCTCACGGAGTAGGGCGGCGCATTCGGGTACATCGAAGTCAGTCCGCGGACGAACGCGCACTGACTGGCCTCCGTTAGGCATCTGTGTCATTTTTAATCCTCAATCGGCATGTTGTAATCTAGTCCATTGAGGTCCGCGCGGAGCACGAACCTTGTCACCTCGAATGGTGTCCCGAGCTTATCGAATGCGGTGTGAAGCACATCGAGTACTGGGACGCCGTCGGGAATGGTTAACCCGTTGACTTCCTCGGGTGTCGGCATGCGCGCCGAAATTTCCTCGCGAATTCGTGCGATCGGATGCCCGAGATCCTCGAACCGGCCGTAAAGGCTGCCCTTGCCCATGTTGGCACTGGTTGCCAATACAGAACCCTCGGAGATGGTCCAAGGGATATACGTGACGCCGACCTGAACGGGCTCGTCATCGGCGAAATACCAGTTCTCCCTGCGCGTCACAGATCGGTTATCGCGGCTAAGCCCAAGCCGTTCGGCGACATCATCCGGCGCATCCACACGGGTGATCGACGTGCAATCGACGCGTGCCGTTCGTCCCTGCCTGGCGACCTCCGCCCGGTACGGAGACAGGCCAGTGGTCTCGCGCAGTGCTCGTGAGTACCGATTGCTACCGAGTCGTAGCAGCGGCCGGTGCTCTCGAACGAACACGCCGGCGCCATGCTTGGCGACCGCCAGTCCCTCCCTCCTGAGCATGTCGATGGCCTCGGCCGCGGTGTTGCGCGCCGTCCCGTACTTCGCTGCCAAGACCCTCTCGGATGGCAGCTTGTCGCCCGGCTGGAATGTCCCGTCGCCAATCTGCGCTCTGAGGTCGTCCGCGATGCGCCGGCTTGGTGGTCGTCGTTCGCCCTGTTCAGACGTCACTTTGAGCCCTTCTCCTTCGCTCCGCGCCAAGGCTGCCTGGCCATGTTAACCGAACTGGCTTGGGCCACTTCTTGACATGGGGCCGGGTAGAGGCTTTTACTGGCTCAAGCCAGTACTGGCTCAAGCCAGTTAGCCACCCTTGGAGGACTCAGTGAAAGAGCACGCCGAAGATGTCAGCGGACCTTCCCCGCATGCATTGGCTGCGATCGAGGCCGAGTGGCCGTTGATCGAGGCGGAGTTGTCCGTGCTTGACGCCGAGATCGTCAACATCTACGCCGCCGAGCGCGGCGGCCCGTCGCCGCTAGATCGGCGTCGTCTCCGTCGGGCCGAGGCCCGCGTAACCCGGGTTGCCGCTGAGCTGGCCGCGCTTCCCGCCGCCCTGCGGGAGGTGGCGTGATGACGCAGGACATCGCCCGGCTCAAGCGCATCGGCTGGGGCACCCGGGGTGTGTTCGCCCTCGGCATCGCCGCTTCGTTGGCGGGCAACGTGCTGCACGCCGCGGACAGCCCTATCAGCAAGGCCATCTCGGCGTGGTCGCCACTGGCGCTGCTGCTGGCAGTTGAGCTGATCTCGCGTATCCCTGGCCGTCGCGGCTGGATGTCGTACGTCCGGCTGGGTGCGACCGCGGTTATCGCCGGCATCGCGGCGTGGGTGTCGTACTGGCACATGGTCGCGGTGGCGTCCCGGTACGGCGAGACCGATGCGAGCCCGTATCTGCTGCCGCTGAGCGTGGACGGCCTGATCGTGGTTGCCTCGATCAGCCTGGTGGAGATCGGCGGTCGGATCCGTGCCCTGGCGCAGACCGAGACCCCGGCGCCTGCGCCTATGCCCGCGCCCCTGCCGGCGGCCGTCGCGGTCACGCCTCAGCCGGTGATCGAGGTCGAGGCTGCCCCGGCTCCCGGACCGGTCCAGACGGTCAAGACCGCTCCGGTCAAGCGCGTCACGCCGCGACCGGCATCGGCCGAGAAGGTGGCCAAAGCCGCCGCCAAGCTGCCCGGCGCGCCCGTCGCCGAGATCGCCAAGAAGGCCGGTGTGTCGGTGTCGACCGCCCGGCGTCACTTGCCCCAGCGCGTCAGCGATGCGTCACCATCTGCCCCGGTTCCTGCCGAAACGCCCGCTCTTGTGGCCGCGTGAGGTGACCAGCGATGACCGAGTCCGAGATCTACGAGGCGCACGCCGAACTTCACAACCTGCGCACCGACCTGGCGAACCTGCACGACTGGGCCGAGAACGCGCTGAACGTCGACCACCACGACCGGCAGTACATCGCCGAGCACCTGTCTACCGCGGTTGCCGCGTTGGCGATCGGCGAGCCGCTTCCGCGGCGCCCTTTCTGATCTGCCCGGCGGCACGGCTCAACCGACCAAAGCAGCGCCGTGCCGCCGGTCCCTCCGAAGCCCATCACGACCTCAAGGAGAGACCCCCATGGTCGCGCAGACCGATCGCACTGTCACGACTCGACTCACCTGCGGTTGCACCGTCGTCAGCCGTCCGGGCGAGTACGCCACGTGCCCCCGCGGCCACGACGCGATGCGGCCCGACCACCTGACCAAGACCCGCCGGAAGGGCTGACCCGAGATGCGTTTCTGGTACCTGCTTGCCGTGCCCGCGGTTCTCTTCGCCGTGGACGCGATCACTGACCCCGGTGCTGGCTGGTGGTTGTCCGCCGTTGCGGCGGCCGGGTTCACCCTCAGCACTGTTCTCGCCGCCCGCAGTGCCCGGAAGGAGAACCGTCGATGACCAGTCCCCGCAACAACCCCGACGATTTCGACTGGACGGCCGCCGAGGCCGACGTCTCCGAGGCCGAGGTGGTCGACCTCGACACCGCCCGCGCCCGGCGCAGCAACCCCACGCCCTCCTACCCGACCGGCGCCGACCTGGACGAGGTGGACCGCGAGGACAGCCCGGTGCTGGTGGACAGCATCGTCGCGCAGCGCCGGCCGCGGTTCTCCCTCGCCTCGTTCCGCGACGCCACCCGGGTGCCGATCGTCCCGTCGTGGCTGCGCTCGACTACCGAGTTCAGCGGGAACCTGGCCTGGGCCACCGGGTTCGGCGTGCACGCGCTGGCATATCACGCGGTGCGGGTGCCGAAGTACGCGCTGCGGATCGCGTGGCGGATCCCGCGCGGCGCGGTCCGGGTGATCGGCGGCTACACCCGCTGGCTGTTCGACCTGGAAGGCGAGCCGGTCCGGCAGGCCACCGTGCGCCGCGACGACGCCGAGGGCTACCTCAAGCTGGCCCGCCAGCGTGACCGGCGCGTGCGGTGGCGCGGCATCACC
This sequence comes from Actinoplanes sp. NPDC021490, assembly GCF_055562135.1. Taxonomy (NCBI): domain Bacteria; kingdom Bacillati; phylum Actinomycetota; class Actinomycetes; order Micromonosporales; family Micromonosporaceae; genus Actinoplanes; species Actinoplanes sp. NPDC021490. The sequence continues at coordinate 28,492 of NZ_JBVHFW010000011.1, read as the reverse complement.
GCTGTCGGCATGCTGGTGCTGCTGCTGGCCGTGACCGGATGGCTGCTGCTCGCCCCCGGCTGGCAGCGGTGGACCGCGCTGGCGGCCCTCGGCGTGCTGCTGGGACGACTGGGCACCCCGGCGGACAAGCCGCTGCTGGACACCGCGGTGGTGCGGACCGAGGTGGCACCGCTGACCTCGGCTGAGGTGTTCGCGGCGCTCGCCGCGCTGGGTATCCCGGGGATCAACCAGGCGATCCGGCGTGGGGACACCGGCCGCTCATGGTTCCCCGCGCCGATCGCTCGGGAGAACGGTGTCGGCTGGCGGTGCGAGGTGGAGCTGCCCCGCGGGGTGGTCGCCTCGGCCGTGGTCGACAAGCGCGAGGAACTGGCCGCCGCGCTGACCCGCCCGCTCGGGTGTGTGTGGCCGGAGGCCAACGCCGAGGTGCACCCCGGCCGGCTCGTGCTGTTCGTCGCAGACAAGGACATGTCCAAGGCCAAGCAGGCAGCGTTCCCGCTGCTCAAGGCCGGAACGGTGAACCTGTTCAAGCCGGCCCCGTTCGGCACCGACCCCCGCGGCGCGCTGGTCACGATCACGCTCATGTTCGCCTCGATGATCGTCGGCTCGATCCCGCGCATGGGCAAGACGTTCGCCCTGCGGTTCGTGCTGCTCATCGCCGCGTTGGACCCGCGGGCGTGGGTGCTGCCGTTCGACCTCAAGGGCACCGGTGACCTGTCCCCGCTGGAGCCCGTGTCGCACCGGTACCGGGCCGGTGACGACGACGAAGACATCGCCTACGACCTGGCCGCGATGCGCGAGATCCGCACCGAGATGCGCCGCCGCACCAAGGTGATCCGCGACCTGCCGCGCGACCTGTGCCCGGAGAACAAGGTCACCGACGAGTTGGCCGGGATCAAGAAGTTCGGGTTGCACCCGATCGTGATCGGCGTTGACGAGTGCCAGGTGTGGTTCGAGCACCCGAAGTACGGCGACGAGTTCGAGGAGATCTGCACCGACCTGATCAAGCGCGGACCGGCCACCGGCATCACCCTCGTGCTGGCCACCCAGCGCCCCGACGCGAAGTCCCTGCCCTCCGGGATCTCGGCTAACGCGGTGCTGCGGTTCTGCCTCAAGGTGATGGGCCAGATCGAGAACGACATGGTGCTCGGCACCTCGCAGTACAAGAACGGCATCCGGGCCACCATGTTCGGCCGCCGCGACCGCGGGATCGGCTACCTCGCCGGTGAGGGCGACGACCCCGTGATCGCCCGCGGGTTCTACATCGACGCCCCCGGAGCGGAAGTCCTGGTCAAGCGGGCGCGGACGGCCCGCGAGAAGGCCGGGAACATCACCGGCCACGCGGCGGGGGTCGTGCTCGACACCACCGAGGTGCGCCGCGACACCGTGCTGGAAGACGCCGCCGCGGTGATGGCCGGCAAGAAGAAGCTGTGGGCCGCCGTGCTGGTCAAGCTGCTCGCCGAGCTGCGGCCCGACGTCTACGGCGACCTGACCGCCGACCAGCTCCGGGCCGCCCTGGCCCCGCACGAGGTCACCCCGGGGCAGGTCTGGGGCAAGGACCCCGACACCGGCGAGACCGGCAACCGGCAGGGCTACACCCTCGCCGACATCACCGGAGCCATCACCAAGCGTGACGGAAACGGCGGGCGCGGCAAGACCAAGTGACCCGCGCGACGGTCCTAGGTCTAGGACCCCTGCCCTCCTAGACCTAGGACCCCTCCTAGAACCCCATCCGAACCCTGGCCAGCGCCCTAGCACCTAGAGGCGTCGGCCCCGTGCACCCTGAAACCAGCTCAGGAGGCCCTGCCGTGACGACCCTCATCGTCCTAGCCGTTCTTGCCGCCCTCGGTTACGCAGCGTTCTACATCGCCACCTGCGCGATCTCCCCCTGGGGCGTCTGCAAGCGGCCCCGCTGCACCGGCGGACGGATCTACTCCCGCATCTTCGCCAAAACCTTCCGCGACTGCCCGCGCTGCGGCGGCACCGGCCGCCGGATCCGCGTCGGACGCCGCATCTACGAGTACCTGCGCTCCGAGCACAAGGCAGGCAACCGATGACCGCCCGGACTATGGCCCGGTTCCGCCGTGAACCCACCCCGCACACCGCATGGTGCGCCCGCGATCACCGCTGCGGGATCGCCGAGCACCGCTCGGCCGACCTGCTCGCCGACGGCATCGGCGGCCGGGCCGTCCTCACCCGCGTGCGGGCCGGTGACGTCGAGTACATCGAGATCCGCGCCCGGATCCCTTTGCACCACACCGAAACCGGCGCCCGCTGGCAACTCGGCACCGCCCTGCACCTCATGCGGGAACTGCTGGCCGCGGTCGCGATCCGCCGCGGCGTGTTGCGGCATCGGGCCGAGCGGCCCGCGATCGACCGGAGGGCGGCGTGATGGCCCGGCCGCTGCTGCTCGATCTGTTCTGCTGCGCTGGCGGGGCTGCCGCCGGGTACGCGGCGGCGGGGTTCGACGTGGTCGGGGTGGACATCGCCGAGCGGCCCCGCTACCCGTTCCGGTTCGTCCGCGCCGACGCCCTGTCCTTCCTCGACATGCTGATCCGCCGCGACCGCATCCGCGCGTTCACCCTGATCCACACCTCACCGCCGTGTCAGGCCGGATGCGCGTTGACCCAGGGCACGAACCGGGCGATGGGCTGGGGCCGCGACCACGTGCAACTCATCCCCGACCTGCGCGCCCTGCTCGACCGCTCCGGGCTGCCGTACGTCATCGAGCAACCCGACGGCAAGGCCCCGGTCCGCAAGGACGTAACCCTGTGCGGGGAGATGTTCGGGCTCGGCGTGATCCGACACCGCAACTTCGAACTCGGCGGCTGGACCGCGCCGCGGCCGACGCACGTCAAACACCGCGGCCGCGTGCGGGGCTGGCGGCACGGCGTCTACCACGACGGCCCCTACGTGGCCGCCTACGGCGACGGCGGCGGCAAAGCCACGGTGGCCGAGATGCAGACCGCGATGGGCATCGACTGGACCGATGTCCGCGAGGAACTGACCGAGGCCATCCCACCCGCTTTCACCGCATGGCTCGGCCGCGCTTACCTCTCCGCGGCTGCTCGACCTGCACGGTTCGCGCAGCCGACAGGAAAGGCCGCGTGATGGGCCGAATCCGCGTGGCGTTCCACGACCCCGACGGCGCCCGGTACGGCCTGCCGACGTACTGGTGGCGCGGCGCCCCCGACGGCTACGCCACCCGCCGGCAACTGCGCGCCCAAGGGCTGTGCCCCGGCCGCCAGCCGATCGCCGCGCAAATCCTGTGGGCCGGGATCGGCGGCGTCCGGACAGCGCACCTCTACCGGCTCGATCTCGCCCGACCCAAGCGGCCCGCGACACCCGCGCAGCGCCGTGCGATCCGGGCCGCGCTACGCGCCCGCCGCACCTGCCCGACCTGCCACGAGACCCGCGACTACTACATCCCGCGCTCGCTCGGCGAATGCCTGACCTGCCACGACAAACGGAGCACCCGATGACCGTCGCACCGGAACACACCCTCGGCGGCACCCGATCGAGTCACCGCTGGGGCGAGATGCCCGGCGGCTGGGACCGCCTCAACACCCGCGCCCTGTTCCCCAGCGCGAACCCGTGGGGAATCCCCGACCTGCCCGCCGCGGCTTGCGAACCTGCACGGTTGCTGCCCTACAACGACCGCCGGGCACTCACCGCGGCCCGGCCGGGTGACGCGATCCACTTCTTCCTCGATGACTACCGGTTCGAGACCGTGTGGGCGAAACCCGAACGTGGTCTGTCCCGGTGCGCATCGGTCGGCGCCGCCCTCACGCCCGATTTCAGTCTGTGGACCACGATGCCGCTGGTCATGCAGCAATGGCAGGTCTACCGATCGCGGTGGTGCGGCGCCTGGATGCTCGCTCACGGCATCACCGCGATCCCGACCGTGAGCTGGTCGACGCCGGACAGCTACCCGTTCGCGTTCGCCGGCATCGCCCCCGGCTCGACAGTGGCCGTGTCCACCGTCGGTGTCGTCCGAGATCGGGACGCACGGCCGCTGTTCGCGGCCGGCTATACGGCGATGTGCGATCGGATCCGGCCCTCGCTCGTGCTGATCTACGGCACACCCCTGCCGACCTGCGCGGTTGGCGACGTGGCGACACGGGTTTACCCGACGCGTTGGGCAGGCCGGTAATGGGCGGCCGAGGAAGTCGAGGCCGGCCCCTGCCCCAACCTGGCCAGATCGGCCCGCACCCGCCGGCGGAAGCGGCCGAGCAAGGCGAACAGCCGGACGCAGCAACCGAGCAGGTCGCCAAGCCGACGGCCCCGGCCGACCGGATCCGCGACACCGTCTCCGACCTGCTCCAGAACACCGAGGGCTGGCTGATGCTCTCCGATCTCCGCAACGCGCTGCCCGACCTGAGCAAGCAAGAGGTCGACGCCGCCCTGCGGGAGCTGTCCAGAGACCCCAACGTCACGATCGTTCCCGAGTCCAACCAAAAGGTCCTCACCCAAGAGCAACGCGACGGCGCGTTCAGGACCGGCAACCAAGACGGCCACCTCATCCAAGTCCGCAAACCGGTCGACGCCGGTGCCCGCGGACGCATCGAGAGCGGCGGCGTCACCGGAGCATCCGACGCCGACCTGGCCATGGCCCAACGCGACACCACGACGTCGTCCGCGCTCTACGACGAGATCCGAGCCGAGGTCCGCCGGCGTCGCGACACGCCATGACAAGCCGAGCGACGCCGGGCGGCTGGCTGGACTGGCGTGAACACCTCGCCGGAAACCCGCTGCCTTGCCGGATCTGCCACCGCCCGGCGATCTGCCGTGACGACCACGACCGGCCCTGCCACAAGGTCTGCGCGGAAGCCCAACTAACACCATCCACAAGCGACATGAAGGAGCGGACTCCCATGCACGACAACGACTTCCTGACCGCCGCGCTGTCCGCCGCGGCCCGCGGCTGGCACGTCTTCCCGCTCCGCCCGGACGACAAGCGGCCCGCGATCGAGCGGTGGGAGCAGCGCGCCACCACCGACCCCGACCGGATCCGCCGGTGCTGGACCGCGGGGCCGTACGGGATCGGGCTGGCCTGCGGGCCGTCCGGCCTCGTGGTGCTCGACTTCGACGCCCGCAAAACCGGGCAGGCCGCGCCCGCCGGAGCCGAGGGTTACATGCACGGCTGGGGCGTGTTCACCGACCTGTGCGCCGACCTCGGCCACCCGGTCCCGGAGGACACGTACGCGGTCGCGACCGGCCGGGGCGGGCTGCACCTGTACTTCCACCAGCCCGACGGCGTCGAGCTGCGCAACACCCAAGGCGACCGGGGCGGTCTCGGTTGGCTGATCGATACTCGAGCGCACGGCGGCTACGTCGTCGCCGCAGGCTCGATCGTCGCCGGCCGCCCGTACACGGTGCGGCAGGACGCACACACGGCCACGCTGCCCGACTGGCTGACCGAGCGGCTACAGCCCACACCGCTACGCCCGGAAGGCCCGCCGGTCGTCATCGAGCTGCCCGCGGACCGGCGCGGCGCGTACGTGCGGGCCGCGATCGACGGCACCCTGGCCAAGCTCGCCGACGCCGGCGAGGGCGGCCGCAACCACGCGCTGTTCATGGCCGCGCAGACCCTCGGCCAGCTCGCCGCCGGCGGCGCGGTCGCCGAGGACACCGTGATCACCGCGCTTGTCGACGGCGCATCCCGGCTCGGCCTCAGCTCACGCGAGATCGAGCGCACTATCTTGTCCGGCCTGCGCGCCGGTGCCCGCCGCCCGCGGCAGGTGGCGTGATGACCGCCCCGACCCCGGCCGAGCGGCCCGCGCTGCGCGTCGCCGGGCCGGACGACGCCGCGGCCGTGCTGTCCGCCGTCGACAAGCCCGCCCGGCTGCGGACCTCGTGGACCGCCGCGGACATCATGGCGATGGAGTTCGCCCCGCCCAAGTGGGCCGTGCCCGGCGTGATCGCCGAGGGCTTCACGCTGCTGTGCGGGCCGCCCAAGGTCGGCAAATCGTGGATGTCGCTCGGGCTCGGTGTCGACGTAGCCCGCGGCGACCGGGCGTTCGGCTCGATCGGTGTGGACGCCGGGCCGGTGCTCTACCTCGCCTTGGAAGACACCGCCCGGCGGCTGCAGAACCGGCTGCGCAAGGTGCTCGGCGACCGGCCCGCGCCCGCCGGGCTCACCCTCGCCACCCAATGCCCGCCCCTGCCGCAGGGCGGGGATCAGGCCATCGCCGCGTGGCTCGATCGGCACCCGCGGGCGCGGTTGGTCATCATCGACGTGTTCGCCAAGCTGCGCGGCAACTCCACCCCGGGCGCGTCCGCCTACGACGCCGACTACGCCGCGGTCGGCCGGGCGAAGAAGGTCGCCGACGACTACGGCGTCGCCGTCGTCGCCGTGCACCACGTGCGCAAGCTCGGCTCGGACGACTTCCTGTCCGAGGTGTCCGGCACCAACGGGCTCGCCGGGGCCGCGGACGCCACGCTCGTGCTCAAGCGGGCACGCAACCAGGGTGACGGCGTGCTGCACGTGACCGGCCGCGACGTCGACGAAGCCGAGTACCCGCTGACCTTCGACCCCGCCGCGGGCGCGTGGCGGATGCTCGACGGCCCGGCCGGCGACTACCAGCTCAGCGACACCCGCGCGACGATCCTGCGCTACCTGCGCGGCGCGCCGGGCTCGACACCCAAGGTCATCGCCGAGGGGACCGGCCTCAAGCCGGACACCGTGCGGCAGAACTGCACGCGGATGCTCGCCGACGGCCAGCTAGCCGCCGAACCCGGCGGCCGGTACCGGGCGCCCGGTGTCACCGCTGTCACTCCTGTCACTGCTGTCACTCAACCCGAGCTGACCTGCGAAAACGGCAGTGACAGCGGGAGTGACAGCCAGGGTGGCGCCTGATCATGAGAGATCGGCTGAAACACGGAGGATCCGGGGCGATACCGGCCGGATGCATAGGAACACCTCGGGACCCACGAGATCTTGGCTCAGTGTGGCGCTCAGGGGGTCGTTCTCCGCCCCTCTGTCGCCGCGCCTTCCGCACCGTCCACATGACACCCGCGCCCGGCCCTGAGGCCGACACGGAACCGCTGAGAGCCCCGCAACACCCCACGCCAGGGAGGCCGGAACCCATGGCAGCGCGCAGCTTCCTCACTCTCGACGAATTCCTGACCGAATTGGACGTCCCTCGCTCGACATTCTTCCGCTGGAAGGCGCAAGGCCGGGCACCACGCACCTACAAAATGCCGAACCGGCAGATCCGCATTCGCCGCACCGATTTCGAATCCTGGCTGTCTGCGCGAGAGGAACCTCAAGCGGCATGAACACGACCTATGACGTCAAGATCTGGGGAATCCAGGAACACAAGGGAAAGGAACGTAAGACCGGAAAACCGCGCAGCACCCACCGAGTCCGATGGGTTGTCGCAGGCTCAGTGTTCGGCGAGAGCTTCCAGACGAAAGCGCTCGCGGAGAGCTTCCGGTCGAAACTGGTCACCTTTCAGCGGGAAGGCGTCGCATTCGACGTAGCGACCGGCCTACCCGAGCCAATGGCGCGGGCTCGCAACACCTGCTCATGGTACGAGCACGCTGTCAAGTTTGTGGATATGAAGTGGCCGCGCGCGTCAGCCAAACACCGTAAAAGCATCGCCGAGTCTCTGGCGCACGTCACGCCGGCCCTGCTCGCCGGTGAGCGCGGCGCACCCTCGGATGTCGAGATCCGCCGTGCGCTGTATTCGTGGTCGTTCAACCGGACGCGACGTGAGGTAGGGCTGCCGCCCAGCGACATTGCGGACACGGTGCGTTGGCTGGAGCGCAATACCGTGCCGCTGACAGCATTGGAAGACGCCGCCCTGATTCGAAAGGCCCTCGATACGCTCACGCTCCGCACCACGGACGGTCGACCAGCAGCCGCGACAACCATTGCGCGTAAACGCGGCGTCTTCTACGGCGCTCTTCGCTACGGCGTCGAGCTGCGGCTACTCCCGACCCACCCTATGGATCACGTCCAATGGATCACGCCCAAATCTGATGATGAGGTGGACAGGCGCTCGGTCATCAATCCGGCGCAAGCCCTCCTGCTGTTGTCCGTCGTCGCGGCTATCGCACCGCATCTCGTCGCGTTCTTCGCGTGCCTCTACTTTGCGGCATTGCGGCCGGCCGAAGCCCTGCATCTCCGCGTAGATGATTGCGAGCTGCCCGAGCAGGGGTGGGGCATGCTGCGGCTCGCCGGCTCCACCCAACACGTGGGGCAGGACTGGGGCGACGACAGCAGCGCCGTACTTGAGGACCGGGCGTTGAAACATCGCCCCGAGACCGCAACTCGCCCGGTGCCTGCCGCGCCGATGCTCGTGCGTGCCCTGCGCTGGCACATCGCGGCCTACGGGCACGCGCCGGACGGACGACTGTTCGTCACGCGTGGCTACGGCAACGGGCCGGTATCCAAGGAGACCTACTCGCGGACGTGGCGACGGGCGCGGCAGATCGCCTTCACGCCCGCGCAGCAGCGCTCACCACTCGCCCGCCGGCCGTACGACCTGCGGCACGCGGCCGTATCCCTGTGGCTCAACGCGGGCGTACCGGCTACCCAGGTCGCCGAGTGGGCCGGACACAGCGTCAACGTGCTGCTCAAGGTCTACGCCAAGTGCATCGAGGGGCAGGACCAAGCGGCCCGGCTCCGCATCGCCGAGGCGCTGGGTGAGCCGCACGACGGGTAGGAGGCGCCGACGCGTTCGTTGTCGCGTATTTGTCGCGACGAGTGAGCCTGAGCGGTCCTGAGTGGGACTGAGTGAGACCGAGCGGTGAGTTGAGATGACCGTCGCTGACCTACGTTCGCCGAGGTCAGCGACGGTTTTCGCTGTTCATCGCGGAGCGGAGGGCGTGGGATTCGAACCCACGAAGAGTTTCCCCTTACCGGTTTTCAAGACCGGCGCCATCGGCCACTAGGCGAGCCCTCCCGATGTTGCCGTCCAGTGTGCCAGATGCGGGCCCGCCACCCGGGGACCGCCCGGCGCGAAACTTAATTCAAAACTCTTAAAAGGCATCTGAGCTGCTGGAACACGCTCTCCGGAACTGTTACAGGCAGTTGACACGGGATCGACGAACATGTTTACAGTTCAGAGCCTTACCTATCCCGCCAAGGCCCCCACCTCAGGCAAGGGAGTCCCCGTATGTCCATCCCCAGGAAGATCGGGTGGGTCGCATCCGCGGCCGCGGTTGTTTCGGCGACCGTCTTTGTGGCACCCGAGGCGTTTGCCGCCAACGAGGCAGTGAACGTCTATCTGACCACCACCAGCGACAGCGGCGGCCGCACCGTCACGCGCGGCCTCCAGCAGCAGGCCCCGGTCTCGTTCGCGAGCAGCAGCGGGTCGGCCAACCAGACCATCACGGTCAACGAGAACACCAGCTACCAGCAGTTCGAGGGCGCCGGCGCGTCGATCACCGACACCGCGGCGTTCAACATCCGGGGGAGCGGCGCGCTTTCGGCCGCCACCCAGAACGACGTGATCACCAAGCTGTTCAGCCCGACCGCCGGCATCGGCGTGAGCGCGATCCGCAACGTCATCGGCTCGTCCGATCTGGCGCAGAACAATTTCTCGTACGACAACACGTGCTGCGACGTGAACGACTTCTCGCTCGCGCGGGACGCCGACGTCATGGCGCTGACCAAGCAGGCGGTCGGGCTCAACCCGGCCGGGTTCGTGATGGCCTCGCCGTGGACGGCGCCGCCGTGGATGAAGGACAACAACGCGTACAGCCAGGGGTATCTGCAGGCGCAGTACTACAAGGCGTACGCGCAGTACTTCGTCAAGTACATCCAGGGCTATCAGTCGCAGGGTGTCCCGATCCGGTACGTCACCTCGCAGAACGAACCGGGTTGCTGCCCCGGCTACCCGTCGATGCAGTGGCCGGTGTCGGGTCTGCAGTCGTTCGCGAAGAACGACCTCATGCCCGCTCTGCAGGCGGCCGGGCTGAACACCAAGCTCCTCATCGGAGACTGGAACTTCGACACGTACGACCAGTGGGTGGCCCCGCTCGTGGCCGACGCCGCGATCCGCAACCACCCGAACTTCGGCGGCATCGCTTGGCACGACTACGGCGGCAACCCGTCGACCGCGAGCACCGTGCGCAACCAGTACCCGAACGTCAACATGTACATGACCGAGCACTCGGGCGGCACCTGGGTCAGCAACCAGCACGCCGAGGACATGGGTGACCTCATCGAGTACTTCCGCAACTGGGGCCGGGCCTGGACGAAGTGGTCGCTCGCGGTGGACCAGAACATGGGCCCGCACAACGGCGGCTGCGGCACCTGCACCGGCCTGATCACCGTGCAGCGCGGCGGCAGCCGGAACGGCCAGGTCGACTACACCGTCGAGTACTACACGATGGGGCATCTGACCAAGTTCGTACGCCCGGGCGCGGTCCGCATCGACTCGAGCGCGAACGGCACGGTCCCCAACGTGGCGTTCCGCAACACCGACGGTTCCAAGGCGCTGATCGCGTACAACACCACCACCGGCAACCAGAGCGTCAAGGTGAACTGGGGCGGGCAGTCGTTCGTCTACAACCTGCCCGGCCGTACGTCGGCCACCTTCACCTGGAACGGCTCGCAGTCGGGTGGCGGCGGCGGTGGTGGCACCGGCCGGACCGGCACGATCAGCGGCCTGGGCGGCAAGTGCCTCGACGTCACCGGCGGCTCGACCGCCAACGGCAACCTGCCGCAGTTGTGGGACTGCACCTCGGGCAACACCAACCAGCAGTGGACGGTGGGTACCGACGGCACGATCCGTGGTCTCGGCAAGTGCCTGGACGTGGCGAACAACTCGACGGCGGACGGGGCGACGGTCCACCAATGGGACTGCACCGATTCGGTCGCGAGTCAGAAGTGGACGGTCACGGCGGGTCGCGACATCGTCAACAACGCGTCGGGCAAATGCCTCGATGTGAAGGACAACAGTTCGGCCAACGGCGCGAAGTTGCAACTCTGGGCCTGCACCGGCGCCGCGAACCAGAAGTGGACCACGCCGTAACAGGGCAAGCTAGGAACCATGCACGCCATCGTTATCGAGGACAAGAAACTGGTCCTGCGTGAGGTTCCGGATCCCGAGGCCGGCGGTGGTGAGGTCGTCATCGACGTCACCGCCGCCGGCGTCAACCGCGCCGACGTCTCCCAGCGCCAGGGCTTTTATCCACCGCCGCCCGGGGCTTCGCCCTATCCGGGTCTCGAGTGCGCCGGGGTGATCAGCGCCGTCGGCCCCGATGTGACCGACCGGCACGTCGGCGAGCGGGTCTGCGCGCTGCTGGCCGGCGGCGGGTACGCCGAGAAGGTCGCCGTGCCGGCCGGTCAGCTGCTGCCGGTGCCGGCCGGGCTCTCGCTGACCGAGTCGGCCGCGTTGCCCGAGGTCGCGTGCACGGTCTGGTCGAACGTCGTCGACCGGGATCGGCTGCGTAAGGGCCGGACGCTGCTGGTGCATGGCGGCGGCAGCGGCATCGGCACGTTCGCTATCCAGCTGGGCAAGGCGCTCGGCGCCTCCGTGATCGCCACCGCGCGGGCCGGCAAGCACGAGGCGTTGCGGGGCCTCGGCGCCGACCTGGTGATCGACTACACCACCGACGACTTTGTGAGCGCCACCCGTGACTTCAACGGGCAGGGCGCCGATGTGATCCTCGACATCGTGGGCGCCAAGTATCTGAGCCGCAACATCGAGGCGCTCGCGCCGAACGGCCGGATCTCGGTCATCGGCATGCAGGGCGGCCGCAAGGCCGAACTCGACCTGGGCCTTCTGATGTCGAAGCGAGGTTCGGTCTCGTCGACGTCGCTGCGCGCCCGGCCGGCCGACGACAAGGCCCGAATCGTGGCCGCGGTGGCCCGGGACGTGTGGCCGCTGGTCGAGGCGGGCGCCGTCAAGCCGATCGTCCACACCACGATGCCGCTGGCCGAGGCGGCCGCGGCGCACGCGCTGATGGAGTCGAGCGACCACCTCGGGAAGATCCTGTTGACCCCGTAGTGGCACCTTGAACGTACACGTTCGGGCGATAGTTGTGCGGATTTTGTGTGTCTTTGACCGCTTTCTGCGGCGCGGCGAAACGTTCCGGGAGGGCGCGCCGCTCAGCATGGTGTCACTCGGGCCGAGTGATCGGCCGGTGGGCTCGCGCCTCGCGGGTCCTGCCTGACGAGCGACATCGGGAGGTCTCATGACCAACACGCCGTTGCGCCCCGCGCGGTCGGCGCCCGCCGATCGGAGGCCGGCACCCCAACCGGCCCGACGCGGTAAGGCACCGTGGCTTGTGGGTGGAGTGTTTGCGCTGCTAGTGGTCGGGGTAGTGGGGTACGCCGTGGCCGATCGGGGCGGCGATAAGCCCCCGGCCGGCACGGTGACCACCGGCAGCGCGGCGCTCGACAGTGCCGCGCCGATCAATGCTGAGCCGACTCAGCTGACGGTGCTTCCGGCCGGCCGGAAGGCGGCCGAGGGAACGCTTTCGGTCGCCGTCACCGGGACCGAATGCGGAGTGGCCGAGGTCGGGCCACCTGATCTGCCGCTTGCCGCCGAGGGCGAGTTCTGCCTGGTCAGCATGGCTGTGCAGAACACCGGGACGGAACCCCGGCTGCTCGACCCGGGCGCGCAGCGCGCAGTCGACGGGCCGGGGAACTCCTATCGGGTGGCCGAGCAGGCCGCCGTTCTCGTGAACGACCAGGACCCGTCGCTGCTCGACGAGATCCCGCCGGGCGCGATCCGGCAGGGCGTGGTCCCGTTCGATGTGCCCAAGGGGGTCCGGCTCACCGAGTTCCGGCTCCGCAAGTCGCCATACAGTACGGGCGTACGGGTGCCGTTGTCCTGATCACGGACGCATTTCGGATATCCACAGTCACCGATCGAGTGCGTAACTCACATTCTTTTTTCCGATCGAGCAAGGGTGATTGTGCGATTTCTGCCCCGCAACATTCCTGTTGTGTGTTGGCATGGTCGACGGAATTAACGAGTAGTCCGGGTTCCCATTGCCGTCCGTATTGGCGGCACCGGTGCGGCACACGCTAATGCCACACCGACGGGATTCGCGCGAGAGCCCCGGACCGATGTCGGAGGCAACACTGCACTGTCCGTCCCCGAGCCGGGCGCTCACCGCCGGCGCAATCGCGCTGGCCGTCATCTCGCCCGCTCTTGACCCGATCGAGCACGCCGCCGAGGCCGTGCCGCCCACCAACCCGGTGGGACCCAAGTCCTCGGATGACATCCGACTCGAGGAGCGCAGCACCACCGCCGAGCGTGCCTCGCGCGCCGCCCCCCGGCGTTTCTCGCTCGCCCGTGCCGCGACGACGGCCCGGACCAACCCCTTCGCCGTTGTCGACCGCGGCCAGGCTCTGCGCGACGCCGTGGAACTGGCCGTGGCCGACCAGCGCGAGGCCCTGCGCACTGCCGAGACCCTGGCCGCGGTCGAGGAGCGCTCGGACCTGCGTGGCGGCGAGGTGACGGCCGACGAGGCCGTACCCGCCTCGGCGGACCTGCTCACCCGGGCCGACGAGATCGCTCGCCGGCTCGCCGCGCGGCGGGCCCTGGCCGAGCGGAACGCCCGCACGGCCGCCCTCCGGGCTGCTCAGGAGGCGGCCGAGAGCGTCGAGGGTCCCCTCTACGTGGCGCCTCAGGCGCGCTACGCCGGGGTGGACCGGACCCGCTACGCCGGGGCGAACCGGGCCCGCACCACCGTGCGCCACCAGCGCGCGGTGACGGTCCGGTACGCGCCGGCCAAGCAGCGGGGGCAGCGCGTCATGCAGTTGGGCAACGGGATGAACGCCGTGATCGCGTTCGCCCGCTCCCAGGTCGGCAAGCGTTACGTGAGTGGCGGGATGGGCCCCGGCGGCTTCGACTGCTCGGGGTTCACCAAGCGGGCGTACGCCCTGGCCGGCATTCGCCTGCCGCACTCGTCGGGCGCGCAGGCCGCCCGTTCGCGCGGCATCTCGCGGGCCCAGGCCCGCCCCGGCGACCTGGTCGTCGGGCCCGGCCACGTGGGCATCTACATGGGCCGCGGGATGATGATCGACGCGGGCAACCACCGCACCGGGGTGGTGTATCGCAAGGTGTATTCCGGACTGCGCGTCGCTCGCGTCGCGCACCGCTAGATTCGGAAGGGCGCCGGGGAGGATTCCCCGGCGCCTTTTCCCGAATTCATCCCGGCAGCGTGAGGCGGACCGTCGTGCCGACTCCCGGCTCACTTTCCAGATCCACGCTGCCGTGATGGGCATCGACGATCGACTTGACGACCGCCAGCCCGAGGCCCGGTCCCTGCGCCGCCATCACCTCGGCCGCGGCGCAGCGGAAGAACCGTTCGAACACGTGCGGCAGCTCGTCGGCCGAGATGCCCACTCCGGTGTCCGTGATGATCAGCCCGGGACGGCCGTCGAGGGTCGTGTCGATCGTGATCTCGCCGTCCGGGTGGGTGAATTTGATCGCGTTGACCAGCAGGTGGTTGAGCACCTCGGCGATCTGCTTGCCATCGGCCCGGGCCGGCACCGCGTGATCGGTGCGATCACGTAGCTTGACCCCGCGGTGGTCGGCCAGCGCCCGGCAGGCCGCGGTCGCCTGGTGGGCCAGTTCGGCCAGGTCCACCTCGGCCAGGTCGAGCTCCACCTGATCGCCGGTCATCTTGGCCACCAGCAGCAGCTCGTCGATCAGCCCCAGCAGCCGGTCGGAGTTGCGCGACATCACCGTCAGGAACCGGCGCGACGTCTCGGCGTCGAACTCGTCCTCGAGCAGCATCTCGAGATAGCCCCGGATGGTGGACAGCGGCGTCCGCAGCTCGTGGCTGACGTTGGCCAGGAACGAGTCCTTCATCCGGTCGACTTCACGCATCCGGTCCGCGAACTCGCCCGCGTGCCGGGCGTACCGGCGCAGCTCCAGCTGCACCGACACGTGCCGGGCCAGGCTGCGCAGCGCACGCCGCTGTGCGTCGGTGAGGATCCGCGGCACGTGGTCGACGACGCAGACCGTGCCGACCGCGTGCGTCCCGTCCAGCACGACCGGCGCGCCGGCATAGAACATGAGCCGGTGCTCGTTCACGGCCGGGTTCCCGGCGAAGCGCGGGTCGGCTGTCGCGTCGGAAACCTCGAGAATGTCGTGCGATGTGATGGTGTGCGCGCAGAAGGAAAGATCGCGCGGCACCACCTGGACGTCGGTGCCGACCTTGGCCTTGAACCACTGCCGATCCCGGTCGACGAGGCTGACCGCGCCCAGCGGCGTACCGCAGATCTGCGACGCGAGCAGCGCGATGTCGTCGAAGTCCTCCTCCGGCGCGGTGTCGAGGACCTGAGCGTCGTGCAGAGCCGCGAGCCGGCCCGGCTCATCGGCCGGCAGAGGCGCCCTCATGATTCGATCGTCTCAGGTCGCGCGCCGCATTTGGAGGGATTCGTCGGACAACGGGCCGATACAGCAGTCGGCACCCGCCTTCAGCGGCGGGTGCCGACTTGCGTATCGCCACCGGGCGCGGGGATCTCGGCCGCACACACCCGGTCGGATGTCAGACAGAAGCATCACCCGCCACGCCCGTTCGCGTGCGCACCGGCTGTGCGTCCGCCCGAACGGGTGACAGTGCGCGGCAATCGCTACGAAAGGCGGGCGATACCGGAACGGACTACTCTTCGGGCGGAGAAAGCCTGCATATCGCCGGAGGACATCACGATGAGTCTCGAACGCGCCGTTGCCCCGGATCCGTACGATCTTCTGCCCGCGGTCCCGTCCTTCACGGTGACCAGCGCGGACGTGACCGACGGTCAGCCGCTCGACGAGTTGTTCGCACACACGAGCGTGGGCGGCAAGAACCTCTCACCCCAGCTGTCGTGGTCCGGCTTTCCGGCCGAGACCCGCGGTTTCGTGGTGACCTGCTTCGATCCCGACGCCCCGACCGGCAGCGGGTTCTGGCACTGGGTGCTTGTCAACCTGCCGGTCACCACGACCGAGTTGCCCCGCGGCGTCGACCCGCTGCCGGGCGACGCGTTCTGCGTCCGCAACGACTACGGCGACAGCAGCTACGGCGGTTCGGCCCCGCCGCCCGGTGACCGGCCCCACCGCTACGTCTTCGCGGTGCACGCCATCGACGTCGACAAGCTCGAGGTGCCGGCCGAGGCCTCCCCAGCGTACGTCGGCTTCAACCTGGCCTTCCACACCCTGGCCCGGGCCACCATCCGCCCCACGTTCCAGGTCAAGGGCTGAGCTTCCGGTACGCGAAAAGGCCGCCGTCGAGGGACGGCGGCCTTCGTTTGTCGCGGACGTCAGGCGGGCGTGCGCGCCACGACGAAAACGGACTGGCCGAACGGCGGCTTCACGACGCTCTCGGCGGCCTTGGTCACCGGCAGCACGATCGTGTCGTACACCTTGACCATCGGGCCTTCCTTGGGGGCCAGCTTGAAGATGCTGGTCGCGCCGTAGTAGCCGATGAGGCCGAGCGCGTTCGCGTAGTGCATCTTCTCGATCTGCAGACCCGCGGCATCCATGGCGGCGCGCATCGTCTTCTTGGTGTAGCGGCGGATGTGGCCCGTCGCGATGTCGACGTTGCTCATCGCGAACATGAACGCCGGCACGATGATGATGACCCGGCCGCCGGGGCGGACGAGGTCGGCCATGCTGCGCAGCGCGCCGACGTGGTCCTCGATGTGCTCGAGCACGTTGTACGACACCGCGGCGCTGTATTCACCGTTGGCGTCGGGCGACGGCAGCAGCATCTGGCGCACGTCGATGTTCGGGTGGTCGGCCATGCGCTCCTTGAGCAGCACGAGCCGGTCCGGGTCGGCCTCGGTCGCGGTGAACCGCGGAAGGTGCTCGGCCCACTCGATCGCATAGTCCCCGAGACCGCTGCCGATCTCGATCGGGTTGTCCCCCAGGTACGGAAGGGCGAGCTCGACGAACCACCGCCGGTGGTTCACGGCCGTGGCGAGGCCCTCGAGCACTTCGGACTGGATCCGCTGGTCTCCAGTGATGTCTGCCATATGTAAGGTTCCCTCGTCTTGCCGATCCGAGCTGACAGCGGGACCGGAAGAGTTAACCATCCCTGCGCGCGTAACCGAAAGTTGAGGCCGGGACGGGCCCTCATTATTTGCCTGATTGAGACATAGTCAGCTGGGTACACCGCCCTGCCGCTTCGCATGCGCCCGACCGTACGGATGTCGCGATTACACCGTTCATATCGGCTCGATCACGCATGGGACGCTCGTCACTGCAACGTTACCAACCTCAGTTAGGCTCGCCCTCGCTATGACGATTACGGGTAATGCCTCGACGGGCCGACCGGTCGGCGGGAACGTGTCGCCGTCCCGTCAAGTGACCGAAACAGAGGATCTCGAAGCGGAGTTGATCGCGCTCGAGACGGATGTCGCACCGACCGCTCCCATCGCGGTCGTGCCCGCTGTCGAGGCGGCCCCTGAGCAGGACATCAAGCCGGTCAAACGGTGGTGGCAGCGGCGTCCCGACTGGCGCGACGTCCTGGCCACAGTGACGTTCGTCGTTGTCGCGCTCTACCTGACAGCTCCCTTGTGGCTCAATCTCGATCACCAGTTGCGAGACGATCCACAGGATCAAGCTTTCTTTGAGTGGATGATGGCGCATGGTGCGCGCGTGCTCACCGATGGCGCATATCCGTTCTTCTCGGATCGCATGAATTACCCCGATGGGGTGAACATGATGGCCAACACCTCGGTGCTGGCCGTTTCGTTGCCGATGACGCCCGTGACTCTCCTCTTCGGGCCCCATGTGGCGTTCAACTTATTTCTTACTCTCGCGTTGTCACTTACCGGCATCGCGTGGTATTTCGTCTTCTCCCGCGTGTTCGTCTCGTCACGACTCGCGGCCTGGGTCGGCGCGCTCTTCTGCACATTCGCGCCGAGCATGGTGTCGCATGCCGGCGGCCACCCGAACATCGTCTCGCAATTCCTGGTCCCGCTGATCATCTGGCGGACGCTGCGCCTGCGGCAGCCCGGCCGGGCCGTGCGCAACGGCCTGATCATGGCCGCGCTGCTGATCTGGCAGGCGTTCATCAATCTCGAGGTCCTCTTCATGACCGCGGTCGGCCTGGGCGTGTTCTGCCTGATCATGGCCGTCGTGCGCCGGAAGGATCATCCCGGTGAGACCCGCCGCTTCCTGGGCGGTCTGGCCATCGCCGGCACCGTGACGCTGGCCGTCCTGGCCTACCCGCTGTCGGTGCAGTTCTTCGGCCCGCAGAGCTACCACGGCCTGCCGCAGTTCGTCCGCAACTTCGGGGCCGACCTCGCCTCGTTCACGGCCTATTCGAGCCATTCGGTCGCCGGCAATTCGGTGATCGCCGAGCGGCTCGCGCAGAACCCGGCCGAGGAGAACGCATTCTTCGGCTGGGGTCTGGTCATTCTGTTCTTCGGCCTGATCGTGTGGATGCGCCGCTCGGCCGCAGTTCTCTCGCTCGGGTTCGTGGCGCTGCTGTTCGCCGCGATGTCGCTCGGACCGCGAATTTTCCTCAACGGCATCAACACCGGCATCCCCGGCATCTGGTCCGTTCTGCACAGCGTTCCGGTGCTCAACTCGGCCGTGCCGACCCGCTGGGCGATGGCGGTCGCGCCGGTCGTCGGCTTCCTGCTGGCCCTCGGGGTGCAGCGGGCCATCGACCTGGTGAAGTCCCAGCCGGCCGCCCGCGGCCCGATCCGGGTCGCGATGATCACGGCGGTCGCGATGGCTCTGGTCCCGCTCGTGCCGGTGCAGCTCAAGACCGTGCCGATGGCCCCGACGCCCGAGTTCGTCACGTCGGGCGCCTGGAAGCAGTACGTCGACGACAACCACACCGTCGTCGCGCTGCCGCTGCCCGACTCGGGCTACCCCGACCCGCTGCGGTGGACGGCGACGACCGGCCAGGACATGCGCATCGCCGGGGCGTACGCGTTGCTGCCGAACCAGAACCCGCTGAACCCGGGCGACCGTACGGCCTTGTTCTCGCCGCCGTGGCGCCCGACCAGCGGGTTGATGGCGTCGATCCGCCAGGGCAACCCGATCCCCGAGATCAACGACACGCGCCGCGAGATGACCCTGGCCGACCTGCGCTACTGGAAGGCCGCGGTGATCGTGCTCACGCCGCAGCTGCGCGACACCGAGATGCTGCGCGCCATGACCGGGCTCCTCGGCTTCCAGCCCACCTGGACGGGCGGGGCCTGGGTCTGGGACGTCCGCCACCTGGTCGACAACCCGAACGCGGTGCTGACCGGCCCCGACATCGGCTGAGCTTCGAAAAGACAGTGAAAGGGCGGTTTCCCGTACGGGGAACCGCCCTTTGTTCTCAGGCCGGGGCTGGGCAGCCCGTCAGGACTTGATGCAGCAGCCCTTGCAGACCTTGGGCTGCGGCAGGGTGAAGGCCAGGCAGCAGGTCTTGCGCTGGACGTCGAGCTTGCCGTTGTGGCCGGGCACCAGCTCGATCAGATCTTCGACGCCGAGGGCCTCGTGGAGCTGGGCGATCGTCTCGACGGACGAGCCCGGCAGCACGTCGGCCGAGCGGAGGACGCCGTACGCCACCCCGGAGGAGAGCGAGCCCATCAGGGTGCGCCGGCCCAGGCGAACCCGGTCGTGGACGGCGTCGAGCAGCGGGCTCAGGTGCTCGTCGAGGAGCGAACGGCGGAGCTCGGCCAGCAGCGCCGCCTCGTCGGGGACCACGCGGACGTGCGGCAGGCCGGCGATCGCGATCGGGTCGCCGGGCAGCACCGCGACCGGGGCGCCGGCGCGCAGGCCGATCGTGACCAGCGGGCGCGGGTCGTCGAAGTGCATGAGCACGTTGTCGGCGGTCAGCAGGGGCACGCGGCGGGCCGAGGCGTAACCGAGCACGGCCGGCAGGGCCAGCCAATACGTGTACGCCTTCCACGCGAGCGCGGCGGCGGCGTGCGGCTGGGCGTTCCAGCGGCGGCTCGACGACTCGAGCAGCGTGCCGAGATGGTCGCCGGCGAGGGCGGTCGTCGGAACCCAGCCCGCAGTGTCGTGGACCACAAGATCGGGAGCCAGCCCGGGCAACTCGGTGCTGGTGCCGAACATCGCGCGCAAGGTGGCTGTCACGGGCGCCAGGGGCTCGGCGACGGTGACAGTGTGTGCAACGCGGTGGATGGCGGTGGTCACCGGCGGAACCCGTCCTGCGGCGATTCCCATGACACGGTCACCGCATTCACCTCGCCGAATTCGATAAGAGCCGAAGTAGAGACACGCAGGCCGAAACGCCTCCGTGACGACGACCCACCGTACACCTGTAAGGCTAGCCTAACCAAGCCCACTTTTCGGACGAATACCCTCCGCGAGGGTGACCTAACGGACCGCGCGCACGTTGCCTGATTCGTCAAGGTATCTGTCGTGTACGCGCTACTAGCACCATCCGGACACGACCGGCGGCGACACTGAAATTCTCGTCCGCGAAGGGGACATCGATGATGACCACCTCGCCCGTCGAGCGGGCCGCTGACCAGTTCGTGACAGCGCTGGCGCATTGGCGGGTCGAGCGGGGCATGAGCAAGAAGCAGCTCGCCGCGCGCATGGGTTTCGACCCGTCCTACGTCAGCCACGTCGAAGGCCGGCGGCACAAGCCGACCGAGGACTTCGCCCGCCGTGCCGAGGCCGTCCTCGGAGCCGGTGGGGTGATCTGGCAACGCTTCCAGGAGTACGACGAACTCCGTCACGCCCGCAGCGCGTCCCTGCACCGGGACCCGCCGGTGCCGGTGCAGTGGCTCCCGCCGGGCACCGGGCTCATCGTCGAGAGCGAAGTGGCCGAGCTCACGTACGTGGAAGGGGTCTATCGCTGCCGGGTGCGGCGCTCCCTCTACAACGCCGGGTCCGAACCGGTGACGCGATACCTCGTCAAGATCGCCGTCGACCGCTACCCGAACGACCCGACCGGCTCCAACCGCCACCACCGCGACAACCCGCTCACCTTCGACGAGCTGGCCCTCAGCGCCTGCGCCGGCGAGGGCGACGCGGTCGAGCCGATGCAATGGCGGATCAAGCTCGACCGGGACGCCTCCAAGGAGGTGTGGCTGCTCTTCGCCAACGAGAGCGGCCAGTTCGCGCTCTACCCGGGCGAGCGAACCACCATCCAGTACGAATACACGATCGGCGTGGAGAAGTGGGGCCAGTGGTTCCAGCGCGCGGTGCGGCTGCCCACCCGGCGCCTGACCGTCCGGCTCGACTTCCCGATCTCGTTCGACCCGCAGGTGTGGGGGGTCGAGACGTCGCTCGCGGCCGAGGTGCCGGTGCGCACCCCGATGGAGCGGCACAACGACGGCGACCGGGCGATCTTCGAATGGTCGACCGACTCGCCCCAGCTCAACGCGCGCTACCGGCTCGAATGGCGGTTCCGGGCCGCGGGCGCCCCGGCCTGCCCGGCGCTGGCCCCGGAGAGCAACGGGAACGGCCAGCCGCGGGCGTCGGGCCAGATGCGCGGCGTCGGCATCGTCCAGCGCGGCTCGGAACTGCTGCGGCAGCGCGCCCGGCACTTCCAGCTGCCCCGCGAGTCGGCCGCGGCCCGGGAAACGGTCGGGGCCCTGCACTCGGCGCTGGGACGGCTCGAGCAGGTGCACGACTTCAGCAAGGGCGTGGGCCTGTCGGCGCCGCAGATCGGCCGGTCGGCGGCGGTCGCGGTGGTGCGCCCGGCCGACCGCGACGCCGAACCGGTGGTGCTGATCAACCCCCGGATCGTCGGCGAATCCAGCGACCGCGACGAGCAGTACGAGGGCTGCCTGTCGTTCTTCGACTACCGCGGGCTGGTGCGGCGGCCGTTGTGCATCGACGTCGAGCACGCCCGGTACGACGGCACGCGGGTGGTCACGCGCTTCGAACGAGCCATGGCCCGGCTCGTCGCCCACGAGATCGACCACCTCGAGGGGCGGCTGTACGTGGACCGGATGACCGCGGAGGCCAACCTGGTGCCCGACTACACGCAGAGCGGCCGGCCCTGGGCGTACTGAGGGCCGGTCCGGTCGCTGCGGCGCTTAGAAGTCGGTCTCAGAAGTAAGTCTCAGAAGTAAGTCTCAGGAGTCGGTCTCAGAAATCGGTGAAGCTGTCGTACTTGATGCGGATCGACGGCACCTGCAGTTCGGCCAGCGTCTTCAGCGTCGCCTTGACCATCGGGCCCGACCCCGAGACGAAGAAGTCGTGCTCGCTCCACGGGCCGTAGCGGGCCACCACCTCGGAGATGTCACCCTGCTCGCCCGGGAAGGTGGGGTCGTCGCTGCACGCGGTCACCACCGACAGCCACGGGTAGCGCGCCGCCAGCCGGTTGAGCTCGGCCAGGTCGTACAGGTCCTCGCGGTTGCGGGCCCCGAAGAACAGGTGCACCCAGCGGGTCCGGTTGTAGCGGGTCAGCTCCTCCAGCAGCGACTTGACCGGCGCAAGCCCGGTGCCGCCGGCGACGAACACGGTGTCGCGGGTCGAGCGGCGGTCCAGGTTCATGGTTCCCATCGGGGCGGCCAGCCTGATCATGTCGCCGACCTCGAGACGGCGTACGAGGGCACTGGACACCCATCCGGCGCCGACCGCGCGTACGTGGAACTCCAGGGTGTTGTCGCGGCGCGGGGCGTTCGCGACCGAATAGGTGCGCCACAGCCGGGGCTGGAACCGTGGGCACTCGACGCTCATGTACTGGCCGGCGCGGAACTCCAGCGGCTGCATCGGCTGGACGGTGAACACCGCGATGTCCTTGGCCCGCCGCTCGTGCGCGACCACCTCGGCGTGCCAGTAAGGCGGGTTGGTGTCGGCCTCCGCCCCGCTCAGCATCTTCGCGGCGATGGTCGCGTACGCGTCGGCCCAGGCCTGGTCGTACTCGACGCTCCACTGCTCGCCGGCGTACTGCCGCATGGCCTCGATCAACGCCCCTCCCACCACCTCGTAGTGCTCTGGTTCCACGTGGAACTTGCGGTGATCACGACCGAGCGCGCGTAGATACTCGTCGAACTTCTCCGGATCCTCGAGCGTCTGCACGGCCCGCACGATGGCGTCGAGCAACCGGGCACGCTGGGTGTCCATGTGCACCGGGAACAGGTCCCGAAGCTCCGGGTTGGACAGGAACAGGCGCGCGTAGAAATAGCCGGCGACCTTGTCCTGATGCTCCTCGACGAGGCTCCAGCTCTCCTTGAGCAAGCGTCCGAGGTCTCCCATGCCTTCAGGGTGGGCAGAAGAGTCGGAAAGGCGACGCACGGCCCGTGCGACTCATCTCATTTCATGCCGTGACGCTTGCCCCGATTAGTCCGTTTACGTCGTGGGTCGGAGTACCCATCGGGTGACCGCTCCCTAAAGTTGGCCCGTGACCCTAGAGCGCCAGCAGGCCACGCGGCCGATCCTCACCGTCGAGATCATCATCGTGCTGATGCTGTCGCTCGGGCAGAGCGCGATCTACTCGGTGGTCTCGCTGATCGCCAAACTGACCGCCGACAAGCCCCTCTCGCAGCAGGCGGCCGTGCTCAACGCGTCGCAGTCGTCGAGGCCCTACCTCGACCTCACCTACCAACTGCTCGACATCGTGTTCGACCTCATTCCGGTCGCGCTCGCGCTCTATCTGCTGATGCGGGACCGCATCTCGCCCCGCCACGAACTCGGCCTGTCGGCCGATCGGCCACGCTTCGACTGGGGCTGGGGCACGCTGCTGGCCGCCTGCATCGGAATTCCCGGGCTGCTTCTGGTGTACGTGGCCAAGCTGCTCGGCATCAACGCGGAGATCGTGCCGGCGGCCCTCCAGTCCGTGTGGTGGGCGGTGCCGGTGCTCATCCTGTCCGCAATCCAGAACGCGGTGCTGGAAGAGGTGATCGTCGTCGGCTACCTGATGACGCGCCTCAAGCAGTGGGGCATGTCCACGGTGATGATCGTGGCGACCTCGGCCGTGCTCCGCGGCTCCTACCACCTGTACCAGGGGTTCGGCGCGTTCCTCGGCAACGCCGTGATGGGCGTCGTGTTCGCGCTCTTTTACGTCAAGTACAAGCGCGTGATGCCGCTGATCGTGGCGCACACGCTTCTCGACATCGTGGCCTTCGTCGGATACGCCCTGCTGCCTGACTCGTGGCTCAACTGGGTGTGACGCCCCGGTAGTAGCGTCCGGCGCGGGCGGCGGTGGCCTGCGCGTCGGCCGCACTGGTCAGCACGGCACCGAGCAGGCTGGCCCCCGGGTAGTAGCGGTTGATCGCGCGCAGAACCGTCCAGCCGCCGCTGCGCTTGAAGAACAGGCGACCAAGCCGCCACACGGCATCGGCCAGACCACTTGTCGCCGGCTCCGGACCCTGCATGGCGGCCAGGGCCTCCTCGGCCTCGGCCGCGGTCTCGTACACCTGCGTGATCACCAGCAGATCGACGGCGCGCCGCGGGTCGGTCGGGTCGAGGCCGTGAGCGGCGGCCAGATGCAGAATCAGCTCGGCGTCGGTCAGCGTCCGGGAAGAAACCAGAGCAATTGACGCGTACGACCCGGCGAGCGCCCCGAAGACGCTGGTGAACGCGCCGAAGCGGGTGAACTGCCGGGTGGCCAGCCGGGCCAGCGCCTCCGGGCCGGCGGCCGGGTAGGCCGCACTGGTGGCGGCCGCCCAGGCCCGGGCCCGGGCGCCGACCGTCGCCACCGCGGCCAGGGCCAGGAGCTCGGGCGTGTGAACCGGATCGGCCAGAAGCCGGGCCCAGCGGTCGGTCTCGGCCTGCGCAGCCGGCGGCTCGTGGCTGCTCGGCTTGCCGGCTCTCGCTCCCCGCTCCGCGGTTCTCGTTGCTTCCCGTTCTGCGGCTTTCGTTGCTTCCCGTTCTGCGGCTTTGGTTGCTTCTGCCCTTGCGGCGGCCCTTACTACTTCCACGCCTGCGGGGGCCTTCGGCGTCTCCGCCCGTGCGGCGGTGGCTGCTGCTTCCCCGCTTGCCGGGGTCTTTGCTGCCTGCGCGCCTGTGGGGCCGTTTGCTGCCTGCCCGCCTGCGCTGTTGTTTGCTGCCTTCGCATCTGTGGCGGTGCCTGCTGCGTCCGCCCCTACGAGGGTCTTTGCTTCCTCCGGCCCTGCGGCGGCCCTCATTACTCCAACCCCTGCAGCGGGTGCCGGGTTGGGAGCGGTCGCGGGCTTGGGCGGAGACGCGGGCTCTTCGTCGCGGCTGGACCCGGAAGTGGTCGCCGGCTTGTCGTCGCGGTTCGGCGCGGGAGCGGTAGCGGGCTGGTGGTTGGTAACCGTCGCGGGCTTCCGGTCGCGGTCGGGCGCCGGAGTGGCGGCGGGCTTCGAGTTGGTGACGGTCGCGGACTTGTCCTCGCGGTCCGGGGCGGAAGAGGCGGTCGGCTGCTGGATGGGGGCAGTCGTGGGCTTCTTTCCGCGATTGGGCGCGGGGGTGGTGACCGGCTTCGGATTGGCGCCGGGCGCTGGCCTCTGGGAGGCGGGAGTTGGCGTGGCGGCCGGTTCGGGGGCAAACGTCGGCGCCGCGGCGGCCCGATCGGCGACCGGCTCCGGGGTGGCGACGGGCGCGGCACTCGCCGCCGGCATCGGCTGCGACGCGGACGTACTCGCGACGGCCGGCGGCTCAGAGGCGGCCGTGCTCGTCGAAGCTGCCGTTTCGGAGGTTGGCGCGCTCGGCGGAGCGGTCCGCTCGGGGGTGCGTGCGCTTGTGGGAGCGGTTGGCTTGGGCGCAGCCGTGGAAGTGGCCGGCTCGGACGTGGTTGCGTTCGCCGCGGGAGCCGGCACGGGACGGGCGGGTCGGTTCGGCTCGGGAGCGCGTGTCGGCTCGGGGGCTGAGGTCGACCCGGGCGAGGGGGCTGGGCGTGCCGGCGGGCCCTTCCTCGCTGGGGTGGCCTTCTTGGCGGCCTTGGCTGCGGGCGGGGTCTGTGCGGCGGCCGCGGCCTTCTTGGCGGGGCGCTTCTGGGGTGGTGTTGCCTTCTTGGCCGGCGGCAGGGCGTCGGCGGGCGGCTTGCGGGTGCGCTCGGAGCGCGGCGCGGGCTGGTCGGAGGGCTCCGGCCCGGCGGGGTGGGGGCTGCTTGGGAGGTCTGTTCCGCGCGGGACCCCCGTACGGGATGGCTCTTGGGGGTGATTCTCGGCACCCGGCGGCTGGAACGTGACCGCGGGCGGGGCCTTCCGTGGCCGTTTCGGAGGCGTCTCACTCGGCGGCGACTCGCCCGGCGCGTTGAACGGCGGCCGGGGAGCGCGGGCACGCGTGGGCTTGCGGCGCTCGGGGGGCGAGTTGTCCTCCATGCCGCGAGAGCCTATCCCCAATAGCAACATTTCACCTGTTGGAGAGGGGTCCGACCCGCCAGATGGCAACCTCTTTGTGTGGCGCTCCACCGGTCCGGTATCCTCAAGCGTCGGTGGTCGTCACGGTCACCGGGGAGACTTCGCCTAGTCTGGTCTATGGCGCCGCACTGCTAATGCGGTTGGGGTTTTATAGCCCCTCCCGGGTTCGAATCCCGGAGTCTCCGCGTGTAGAGCCGGTGTGTATGCTGGCAAAGCACTGAGCGCCCGTAGCTCAATGGATAGAGCATCTGACTACGGATCAGAAGGTTAGGGGTTCGAGTCCCTTCGGGCGCACCACACGAAACGGCCTTTCACCAATGGTGGAGGGCCGTTTTGTTGTCTAATCCGCCGCAGCACGGGGCAATGCTCGGCTACCGGGTGGAGAGGCCGTCCAGGATGACGTCGATGGCGCGCTTGAGCATCTCGGCTGTGACCGGCGTGGCTGCGGTGGTTTGGGCCAAGCCGCGAATCAGCAGGTAGAGCTCGTCGACGCCGACATCCGGTCGCACCGAGCCGGCGGCCTGGGCACGCCGCAACGCCATGTCGACTGCGGTCTTCAGCTCGCTTGCCACGGCGACCACGGCCGGTGGGGCATCGCCCAGCATCGAGGCCAAGGTGAGTTTGCTCGCGCCG
Organism: Actinoplanes sp. NPDC021490; assembly: GCF_055562135.1. Classification (NCBI taxonomy): domain Bacteria; kingdom Bacillati; phylum Actinomycetota; class Actinomycetes; order Micromonosporales; family Micromonosporaceae; genus Actinoplanes; species Actinoplanes sp. NPDC021490. Next base: position 1,707 of record NZ_JBVHFW010000011.1, on the reverse strand, counting down.
CGCTCGATCATCTCGCGGATCAGTGCGGGCAACGCCGTCGTCGGATCGGGGGCCGCGGCGGCCGCGCGGGTTCGGTCGAGCAGGCCGGTGAAATGTCGTACCAGCGCGGCCTCGATCAGCCCCTCCTTGGTCGGGAAGTGGCGGAAGACCGTCGCGATGCCCACGCCCGCCAGCCGCGCCACCTCCTCGGTGGAGCCGGACTCGCCCTTCGCGCCGAAGACCTGGTCGGCGGCAACGAGAATGCGTTCTCGGTTCTCCCGGGCATCCTGTCGCACGTGAAGACTTTAACCGAAGTCTGGACTTCGGTACGGTAACGGAGTCTCGACTTCGTTAGGAGCAGTGCCATGCGCACGCCCGAGGAAACCGTTCGCACCGTGGCCGCCGGTGTCTGTCGGCTCATGCGCGGCGGGCTCACCGCCGCCGAGGAGGCGGAGCAGATCGATGACCTGGCAGCCTGCTATGCGGAGCGCACGGACGTGCGTCATCCGTTCAGCCCGGTCGGCGACACTCCGCTGAGCAGCCGCGCCAAGGTTCGGGAACATTTCGGCGCCGGGGGCCGCCCGGCCGGCGTGGAACGCTACGACGTCGTTGACGACCACGTGTATCGGACACCGGATCCCGAGGTGGTCATCTTCGAATTCCGGTACGCCGGGGTGATCGACGGCCGCGCTTTCACGTTGCCCTGCATCTTCGTGGTCCGGGTCCGGGACGGCGAGATCGTCGAGTCCCGCGACTACGTCGACCACGTGGCCGGCGCCCGTGCTTTTGGTCGCCTGCCCGCTCTGGCCGCCACGCTTGCCGCATCTGACGCCCGGTCGTAGTGGCGTTCTGTCCCCCGTGCGAGGGACGGCCGACTGTCCACTCTGTGGTGACGTTTTCCGCAGGTGATCTCTCTAGCGTCATCGACATGAAGAAATCACTTGTAGCCGTGGTCGCCACGGCGACGCTGGTGGGAGCCGCCCTGGTCGGCGTCGGGGTCGCTCAGGCGAGCACGCCCGGCCGGCCCGGACTGACCGCGACCCTGCAGGCCGACGCGGACGCACTGGGGCGGTACGGCGCGCCGGGCGTGCTGGTCGGATTGAACACTCCGCGGGGTGACGTGCGAGTGCGTAGCGGGTACGGCAATGTCGCGAAGCGCACCCCGGTTCCGTGGGACGCGAAGTTCCGGATCGGCAGCTACACCAAGCCGTTCGTGGCGGCGACCGTGCTGCAGCTGGTCGGCGAGCGCAAGTTGTCGCTGGACGACAAGGTCGAGCGGTTCCTGCCCGGTCTGATCCGCAGCAAGGGCAACGACGGGCAGAAGATGACCGTACGGCAGCTTCTGCAGCACACCAGCGGCCTGCCGGAATACACCAACGCCATGACGTCCATGGGCACCGTGGAGGGTTTCCGGAAGACCCGGCTGCGTACCTGGACAAGCGCTGAACTCGTCGGCCTGGCCATGCAGTTCCCGGCCGACTTCGCGCCGGGCGCAAAATGGGGCTACTCCAACACCAACTACGTCGTCGCCTCGATGATCATCGAGAAGATCACCGGTCGCACCTGGCAGCAGCAGGTCCGGAAGCGGATCGTCGAGCCGCTGCGCCTGCGCCACACCTACCTGCCGGCCACCAACCCGACGATCCCGCGCCCGCACGCGGTCGGCTACCAGCGATTCCCCGGCCCGGGCGGGACGGCGCAGGATCCCCGGTACGGCGAGCCGATCGA
>NZ_JBVHFW010000010.1:265730-365025 GCF_055562135.1 Actinoplanes sp. NPDC021490 | reverse complement strand
CCCCAGTCAGATCAAAACTGGGCGGGTGTCACTTACCGCCCCCCCTCTAGCCCTCGGTCCCAACGGCCCCCCGCCGGACTGCGCCCCGGCGGGGGGGGGGGGGCCCGCCCCCCCCCCGCCACCATCGCCGGAAGGTACTTCATGACGATTGCCAGGCCCGCCGTCTCGCCCCTCGGCGACGGCGGAATCGACAGCCCGATGATCCGCAACCCGGTGCTGCCCGGGTTCCATCCGGATCCGTCGATCCTGCGGGTCGGTCCGGACTACTACATCGCCACGTCCACCTTCGAGTGGTATCCGGGCGTACGGGTGCACCACTCGACGGATCTGGTCCACTGGCAGCCATTGGGTGGTGTCCTGACCGAACGACGGCTTCTCGATCTGGCCGGAACCGCCGACTCGTGCGGCATCTGGGCGCCCAACCTCACGTACGCCAACGGGCTGTTCCATCTGTTGTTCACCGACGTGGCGACGTTCGCGGGCGGTTACTGGGATCCGCAGAACTATCTGGTCACGGCGCCGAGCATGGCCGGCCCGTGGTCCGACCCGGTCGTTCTGCACGGTCGCGGGTTCGACGCCTCGTTGTTCCACGAGGAGGACGGCACCACCTGGATGCTGTCGATGCGCGCCGACTGGCGGCCAGGCCGCGACCGCTTCGGTGGCATCGAGATCCAGCAGTACGACCCCCGGGCTCGCCGCCTGACCGGCCCGGCTCACCTGATCTTCGAGGGCACCACGGCCGGCTTGACCGAGGCGCCCGGCATCTACCGCAAGGACGGCTGGTACTACCTGGTCACCGCCGAGGGCGGCACCAGCTGGACGCACCAGGTCACCGTCGCGCGGTCACGGAATCTGCTGGGTGACTACGAGGTGGACCCCAGCGGGCCGATGCTGACCTCGGCCGGGCGCCCGGAGCTGACCCTGCAGAAGGCCGGTCACGGGAGTCTCGTGCAGACCCCGGCCGGAGAGTGGTATCTAGCCCATCTGGTGGCCCGGCCGTACACGCCGTCCGGGCGCTGCGTCCTCGGCCGCGAGACCGCGCTGCAGAAGGTGGAGTGGCCGACCGGCGCGTGGCCCCGCATCAACGACGGCGTGCCGGCCGAACAGGTCCCGGCCCCCGCGGCCGCCCCGGCGACCATCCAGCCACCGTCCTCCGAACTGGTCGAGGACGACGACTTCGACGGGCCGGAACTCGGCGTCAACTGGTCGACCCTGCGCCGCCCGGCCTCGCCGGACTGGCTCGACCTGTCGGCCCGCCCCTCACACCTGCGGATCCGCGGCGGCCAGTCCCCGATGGCCCGGCACCGGCCCAGCCTGGTGGCCCGCCGGGTCACCGCCCAGCACTGCACGTTCGAGGCGACCTGCGAGTTCGAGCCGCGCAACACCCGCCAGCTGGCCGGCGTGACCGCGTACTACAACTCCCGCAACTGGTACTTCCTGCACGTGACGGCCGACGACGACGGCCGGCCCGTGCTCGACGTGCTGTGCTGCGACAGCGGGCGCGTCACGATCCCTCCGGGTCTGCGGGTGCCGCTGCCCGGCGTACGACGGGTGGGTCTGCGGATCCGCCTGGACGGCCCGGCCCTGACCTTCGCCGGCACGACGGATCCCGACGGGGAGCCGGTCTGGAAGGACCTCGGCCGCGCCTTCGACGTCACCACCCTGTCCGACGAGTACGCCGCGACCATCGTGCCGGGCGAACCCGAGGCGTGGGGCTTCACCGGCGCCTTCGTCGGCCTCTGGGTGCAGGACCTGGGCGCCGAGGGCGGTTACGCCGACTTCGACCGGGCCGCCTACCGCGCGGACTGACTGACCCGGCCGTGTCCAGCGGCCGGACCCTTCCCCGAAAGGTGACGTGATGAACCATAGAAGAGGTCTCGCCGTGGCGGCCGTAGTCGCGCTGGGCGCCATGGGCCTGGCCGCCTGCAGTGGTGGCGACGACGACGACGGAGGTTCCAGCTCGGGAGGCGATGTCTCGATGAGCTTCTGGCACAACGCCACGACCGGTCCCGGCAAAGCGTTCTGGGACAAGACCGTCGCTGACTTCCAGACCGCCCACCCGAACGTGAAAATCAAGATCCAGTCGGTTCAGAACGAGGACCTGGACGGCAAGCTGCAGACCTCGCTGAACTCCGGGTCGGCGCCCGACATCTTCCTGCAGCGCGGTGGCGGCAAGATGGCCGCGATGGTCGAGGCGGGTCAGCTCAAGGACGTCACCGCCGACATCACGGCCGAGACCAAGCAGGCCGTGGGCGAAGCCGCCCTGCAGACCGGGCAGGTTGACGGCAAGGCCTACGCCGTACCGGTCTCGATCCTGCCCGGCGGCTTCTGGTACAGCAAGGATCTGTTCGAGAAGGCCGGCGTGACGAGCACGCCGACCACATTGGACGAACTCAACGCGGCCGCGGCCAAGCTCAAGGCCAAGGGGACGCCGATCGCCCTGGGCGGCAAGGACGCCTGGCCGGCCGCACACTGGTACTACTTCTTCGCGCTGCGCGCCTGCAGCCAGGCCACGCTGGACGCCGCGGCCAAGGACAAGAACTTCGGCGACCCCTGCTGGACCAAGGCGGGTGAGGACCTCAAGGCCTTCGCCGGCACCCAGCCGTTCAACGACGGGTTCCTGACCACCTCGGCCCAGCAGGGCGCGGGCAGCTCGGCCGGCCTGATCGCCAACCACAAGGCGGGCATGGAACTGATGGGCTCGTGGGATCCCGGTGTGATCGCCTCGCTGACCAAGGACGCCAAGCCGCTGCCCGACCTCGGCTTCTTCCCCTTCCCGGCGGTTCCCGGGGGCCAGGGCGACCCGGCCGCGATCATGGGTGGCGCGGACGGCTACTCCTGTTCGGCGCAGGCGCCCAAGGAATGCTCCGACTTCCTGAACTACATCCTGACCAAGGACGTGCAGGAGGGCTACTACAAGGCCTTCAACTCGCTGCCGGTCAGCAAGGAGGCCCAGGGTGCCGTCACCGAGGACTACCTCAAGGCCGTTCTCGACGCCTACAACAAGGCCCCGTACGTGTCGCAGTGGCTCGACACGGTGTACGGCCAGAACGTCGGCAACGCCCTCAACATCGGTGTCGTCAATCTGCTCGCCGGCAAGGGCGACGTCGCCGGAATCATCAAGGCCGTGAACGACGCGGCCAAGAAGGGCTGAGAAAGCGTGGCGGTCACTCACGACGCGCCCGGCGATCGTGTGCGCAACGGAGGTGGCGTTCAGGCGTCGCCTCCGTTGCGTCCCCGCCGGCGCGGCATCGGCTGGGCCCAGCGCCTGGAGATCGCGGCGCTGTCCGGCCCGGCGGTCCTGATGTTCACCGGCTTCGTGATCTTCCCGGTCCTGATGGCCGCCTACTACGGCTTCTACCGGTGGAAGGGCTTCGGGAAACCGACCAACTTCGTCGGGCTCGACAACTACGTCACCATCCTGCAGGACACCGCGTTCCACGAGGCGCTGTGGCACAACGCCCAGATCGTCGTGCTGTCCATCGTGCTGCAGGGCCCGATCGCGGTCGGCCTGGCCCTGCTGCTCAACCGGCGGATGCGTGGCCAGTCGGCCATCCGGGTGCTGATCTTCGTCCCGTACGTCATCTCCGAGGTCATCACCGGCACGGCCTGGGCTCTCATCCTGCAGACCAACGGCGCGGTCAACGACGTCGTGCGGTCGATCGGCCTCGGCGGGCTGACCGAGGACTGGCTGGCCAACCCGCGCCTGGCCATCTGGACGCTGATGCTGATCCTGACCTGGAAGTACGTCGGGTTCGCGGTGATCCTGTTCCTGGCCGGCATGCAGAACATCCCGGACGAGCTGTCCGAGGCGGCCGCGGTCGACGGCGCGTCCTTCTGGCAGACCCAGCGGCACATCACGTTGCCGCTGCTCGGCCCGACCATCCGGATCTGGGCCTTCCTGTCGATCATCGGCGCGCTGCAGCTGTTCGACCTCGTCTACATCATCTGGGGCCAGTACGTCGCCTCCACCGCCGGCACCTCGACCATGGCGACGTACATGGTCACCGAGGGCCGCAACGCGGGCAACTACGGATACGGCAATGCCGTGGCGGTCGTCCTCTTCGTCATCTCAATGATCATCGCGCTCGTGTACCAGCGTTTCGTTCTGCGCCGGGACACCGACGGCGCACTCACCGGAGGACTGTAGCCATGGCCACGACAGCTCGTCCCGGGCGCAACCCGATGGTCTACGTGGCCGCGCTGATGCTGATCGGCCTGATGCTCGGCCCCGTCATTTACATCATCATCGGCGGGTTCCGGACCAACTCGCAGATCACCACCGACCCGGCCGGCCTGCCTCACCCGTGGGTGACCGCCAACTACACCGACGTGCTGACCGGCAGCACGTTCTGGCGCCAGGTCGGCAACTCGGCGATCGCCGCGGTCGTCACGACGGTGGGCGTCGTCACCCTGGGCGTGATGGCGAGCTACGTGCTGGCCCGCTACCGTTTCCGCGGCCGCGGCGCCCTGTACGCCCTGTTCGCCGCCGGGCTCATGTTCCCGGCCACCGTCGCCATCACGCCGCTGTACATCCTGGTGAAGAACCTGGGACTGGTGAATACCCTGCCCGGCGTCATCCTCCCGCAGATCGCCTTCGGGCTGCCCACCACGATCATCATCCTGGTCCCGTTCCTGCGGGCCATCCCCAAGGAGATCGAGGAGGCGGCGGCCATCGACCGCTGCAGCCGGCTCGGCTTCTTCTGGCGGATGGTGCTCCCGCTCTCGGTGCCCGGCCTGATCACTACCGGGATCCTCGCCTTCATCGGCAGCTGGAACAGCTACCTACTGCCGCTGTTCATCCTCAACGACCAGGACACCTTCACTCTGCCGCTCGGGGTGCAGGCCTTCGCCTCCCAGTACTCCGTCGACACGGCTAAGGTGCTGGCGTTCACCTCGCTGTCGATGATCCCGGCGCTGGTCTTCTTCAGCCTCTTCGAACGCCGGATCGTCGGCGGTCTCACCGGCGCCGTCAAGGGTTGAGTCAGCCCGCGGTCATCGGGATCCGAGGCAGCCGTACGGTGACGATCGTGCCGGACGGCTGGTTGGCGCCGAGCGTGATGGTGCCGCCGTGACGCTCGACGACGGCCCGGCTCAGGGCGAGGCCGAGGCCGTTGCCCGGGATGCCGCGGTGCCGGGCGTTGTCGCCGCGGTAGAGGCGCCGGAACAGCTGAGCCGTGTTGTCGGAGGGCAGCCCGACGCCGCAATCGGCCACGGTCAGCCGGACTGTGTCCTCCTCGGCCACGGCCTCCATCAGCACCCTGGAGTCCTCGTGGCTGAAGATGACGGCGTTGTCGACCAGGCAGCGCAGCATCTCGGTCAGCCGGGCGGGATCGCCGGTGACGTGCAGATCGCCGTCGGTCCGGGTGGCCAGGGAGATGCGGCGGGCGTCCGCGGCCGCCCAGGCCCCGTCCGTCACCGTGGCGATCAGGGCGGCCAGGTCGACCTCGTCCATGTGCAGCACGGTGTGCCCGGCGTCGAGCGCGGCCAGGTCGAGCAGCTGCTCGACGACCTCGCGCAGGTGCCGGCTGTTGCGGTCGACGACCTCGATCAGCTCGCGCAGATCATCGGTGACCTCCGGGCTCTCGGCGATGAGCTGGACGTACGAGGTGATCGAGGTCAGCGGCGTGCGCAGTTCGTGACCGACCAGCGCGACGTACTCGTCGGTCGTGGCCTCCAGGTCGCGGGCGAGCCCGTCGGCCCGGCGCTGCTCCCAATACGCGCCGATGCTGTCGGCGATGCCGGTCAGCAGCAGCACCAGAGCCGATTCGGGGTCCTGCTGGTCGCGGCTGAAGAAGGTGAGCACGCCGGTCACACGGTCGCCGCTGCGAACCGGGAGAGCACCCGCGCCCCGGTAGGGGGCCGCGGCCGCGATCTCGGGCAGCACCGGCGAGTCCGGCGCGTGGATGTCGGGCACCCACACCATCTCGCCGCGCTCCCAGCACACCCCGGCCAGTCCCCGGCCGCGGGAGAAGCTGGTCGGCATGGGGAGATCCGGTTCCCCCGGGGCCGTATAAGAGGCAGCCGGGCGCAGCCGGTCGGTCACCGGGTCGACCAGCCACAGGCGCACAAAGGACCAGCACAGAGTCGTTCCCACGATCCGTGCGACGTTGTCGGCGGCGGCCGCGAAGGTCGGGCTCTGCGCCAGCGCCTCCAGTACCTCGGCCCGGCAGGCCCGGTAGATACGGGACCGGTATTCGGTCGTGATGTCGTGCACGGCCGCGACGGCACCGATGATCGTCTCGCCCTCGCGTACGGGATGCGCGTTGATCGTCAGCCAGCGCTGCCGGCCGTGCCGGTCGATGGCCAGCTGGCCCGCGTGCTCGACGGTCTCGCCCTGCAGCGCGCGGACCATCGGCACCTCGCTGGTCGGCAGCGGGCTGCCGTCGTGGTGGCGCAGCCCGAAGCGCTGCGCCCACTCCTTGATCGGGACGGCCGCGCTGTCGGCACCGAAGAAGTCGCGCAGGAAGCCGTTGAACATGATCAGCCGTCCGTTGGTGTCGCACGCGGCCATGCCCGCGTCGACGCTGCCGACCATCTCCTCGAGGAAGACCGGAGCGACCGGAGGCAGTGACGACGCTCGTGCTTCCGGCCCCGGGGAGGCCGACCCGTCGAGGATCCGGGTCAGCACGCCGGACAGCTCGCGGAGATCGAACGGCTTGCTGACCACCTCGACGGCGCCGCATTCGCCGAACCGGGGGTCGTCCCGCAGCAGCAGACCCGTGATCAGCACGACCGGCAGGCCGCTGAGGATCGGGTCCTCCCGCAACGCCCGGCACAGCTGCAGCCCGTCCATCTCCGGCATGTCGACGTCGGCGAGCACGAGGTCGGGCCGATGATGGGTGGCGTAGACCAGCGCCGCCCAGCCATCATCGGCCACCGTCACCTCGTGCCCGAGCCGCTGGACGACCTGGGCCAGGATCCGCCGGTGATCCGGGTTGTCCTCCGCAACGAGCACAGACGCCATCGGCTCAGAATAGTTGCCGATTACCCGCGATTCGGGCGAAAACCTCCGATATCGCCGGGGGAGCGCTCAGTCCGGGCGGCCGCACGGGAAGCGGGTCTCGCCGGCCGCCATGCGAAGGCCACCGAGCAGGTGGGCCAGCAGCAACGGGTCGGAGAAGTATTCGGCCTTGTGCCCCATCGCTGTATAGAAGGCGCGGCCCCCATCGTACGGCTGGCACCACGAGATCGGGTGATGCGCGCCCATGCCGGGCGACCCGCCGGGCATGCTGTAGCCGCGCGGGTCGTACGTCGTCTCGTCCACCTCGGCCAGGACCCGTACGGTGTCACGGGGGTTGGTCCGGAAGTTGTACCACTCCTCCTCGCGCTGCCAGCGGCGCGGAAGCGGACGGGTCGCGGCCGTGTCGCGGGTCAGCACCTTGACCGTGGCCACCTGGAACTGGGCGTTGACCGAGCCCGGGTGATCGCGGAAGTACGCCCCGACCAGGCCGCCGTACCAGGGCCAGTCGTATTCGGTGTCGGAGGCGGCGTGAATGCCCGCATATCCGCCGCCGGCCCGGATGTAGCGCTCGAAGGCGCCCTGCTGGGCGTCGTCCAGCACGTCACCGGTGGTGCTCAGCCACACCACGACGTCGTATCGGGCCAGGTTCGCGTCGGTGAACGCCGCGGCGTCCTCGGTCGCGTCGACCCGGAAGTGGTTGCGGGCGCCCAGCCGCTGGATCGCGGCCACGCCGGCCGGGATCGAGTCGTGCCGGAACGCCGCGGTCTTCGAGAAGACCAGGGCCCGGAAGTCCGGATGATGCCCGGATCCTCCCGCCTGAGCGGGGCCGGCCGGGCCGATCAACCCCGCCACCACCATGATCGCTGCAAGCACGAACCTACCCAAGAGCCGCATGACCCCTCCTCAGCGATGACGCGCGTACCGGGTCCTCGATCGAAGACTATGACTTTCCGGCACGCCCGGGAAGACGCGGAGGAGCCCGCCTGCTCAGCTCGCGGCGCGGACCGGGCGGCCGACCAGAGCCGGGAGGTCGGCCATGGCGGTGAAGATGTGCGTCGCGCCCGCATCGAGCAGCGCCTTGGGCGGGTGGTGGGCGAGGCTGTCCGGCGGGCAGTAGCCGAAGACGGTGGCGCCGGCGGCCACGCCCGCGGTCACCCCGGGCACCGTGTCCTCGACGACCGCCGCCCGTACGGGATCGATGCCGAGAAACGCCGCCGCGGCCAGATAGACGTCGGGCGCCGGTTTGCTGCGCGGCTGATCCATGCCGCTGAACATCTTGCCGGCGAAGACCCGGTCGAGGCCGACCTTGCGCAGCTGCAACTGCACCTTGCCGAGGTCGGCCCCGCTGGCGCAGGCGATCTTGCCGTCCATCAGCCGGTCGATCTCGTGCACCGCGGCCACGGCGCCCGGGATCGGTTCGAGCGAGGCGGCCAGCGCCACGTTGCGGCGACGGCGGAACTCGGCCAGCCACTCGTCGGTGACCTCGAAACCGGTGTGGGCGGTGATGATCGCGGTCTCGTCGTTCAGCGCCCGCCCGACGAACATTGCGAAGCAGTCGGCCTCGCTGATCGGCCAGCCCAGCTCGTGCAGCATCGACCGGAGCACCCCGTTGGTGATGCTCTCCGAGGCCACCAGGACCCCGTCGCAGTCGAACAGGACAGCATCGAACGAACCCGGGTCGGACATGCCCGCGACACTACCCGGGCCGGTCAGGCCGTCTCACCGACCCGGTCCGGCTGCCCGCTGCGCTCGTTGGCGCGGTCGACGTACTGCATGACCGGGGTGGCCGCCACCCCGTGCAGGACCACGGAGATCAGCACCACGAAGGCGATCGTTGCCCACACCAGGTCGGCGCCCGGGAACTCGGCGTGGGTGAGCGCGTACGACAAGTAGTAGAAGGAGCCGATGCCGCGGATGCCGAACGTCGCGATCACCCAGTGCTCGGCCCGGTGGCCCGGGGCGCCCCGCAGCGACAGGAAGCCGGTCAACGGCCGGATGACGAAGACGAGCGCCAGCCCGGCGAGGGCCGCGGGCCAGGTCAGCGGGCCCAGCAACCCGCCCACGACCGCCCCGCCGAACAGGAGCAGCAGCAGGACCGTCAGCAGCCTCTCGACCTGCTCGGCGAAATCGTGCAACACCTGGTGGTAGTCGTGCGAGCGTTCGGCGGCCCGGATGGCCCGGGCGGCCACGAACACGGCCAGGAAGCCGTAGCCCTGGGCGACCTCGGCCACCCCGTAGGCCAGAAAGGTCGCGGCCAGGGCCAGGAAGCCCTCGGAGTGCTTGGCCAGCCGGAGTTCCGCCTTGCGGGCCCGGAAAAACAGCCGGCCGAGCAGCTTGCCGACCAGCAGGCCCGCGGCCACGCCGACCACGAGCCGGAACAGCAGGTCCTTCCAGGCCCACTCGCCGGCCCAGCTCAGACCGGCCGCGCCGGCCATGGCGATCGCCGCGTAGACGAACGGGAAGGCCAGCCCGTCGTTGAGCCCGGCCTCCGAGGTGAGCGCGAACCGCACCTCGTCCTCGGAGTCCTCCTCGTCGGTCGGCTCGCCCACCTGCACGTCCGAGGCCAGCACCGGGTCGGTGGGCGCGAGGGCCGCGCCGAGCAGCAGAGCGGTGGCCGGCACCAGCCCGGCCCACCACCAGCCGAGCAGGGCCATCGCGGCGATCGTGATCGGCATGGCGATCACCAGCAGCCGGCCGGTCGAGGCCCAGCCCCGGCGGCTGAACGGCCGGTCGATCTTGAGCCCCGCGCCCATCAGGGCGACGATGACGCCGATCTCGGTGAGATGCTCGGTCACCTTGGGATGGGTCAGCGGATCGGGGTCGGGCAACCCGATCGGCAGTGCGAAGACCAGCATGCCGAGGGCGAGGAAGGCGATCGGCATCGACAGCGGTCGCCGTTCCAGCAATCGAGGGAGGACACCGGCCAGGAGCGCTCCGAGGCCGATGACCGCGAAAACGACGTCAGAGGTCTGCACGGCGTGGTATCTGCCCACTGGAGGGCCCGGACGAACGCCCAACCCGACGGTTAGCGGCGACGGGAACGGGTAGCGCCTGAGGGAGACAGGCAACAAGGAGGCAAACATGCCGATCGCGACGACGAATCCGGTCACCGGCGAGGTCCTCAAGACGTTCGAGCCGCTGACCGCCCAGCAGATCGACCAGGCGATCGGGCGCTCCGTGACGGGCTTCCACGCGCTGCGTGACACCTCGTTCGAGCAGCGCGCCGGGTGGATGCGGGCCGCGGCCGACCTGCTCGAGGCCGAACAGGACGACGTGGGCGCGCTGATGACCCAGGAGATGGGCAAGACGCTGACCGCGGCCAAGGCCGAGGTGGTCAAGTGCGCCAAGGCGTGCCGCTTCTACGCCGACAACGCCGAGCGGTTCCTGGCCGACGAGCCGGTCGAGGCATCCGAGGTGGGCGCCACGCAGGCGTACGCCCGCTATCAGCCGCTCGGACCGGTGCTGGCCGTGATGCCGTGGAACTTCCCGCTCTGGCAGGCGATGCGGTTCGCCGCGCCCGCGCTCATGGCCGGCAACACCGGGCTGCTCAAGCACGCCTCGAACGTCCCGCAGACCGCGCTCTATCTGGGTGAGCTGTTCACCCGGGCCGGTTTCCCCGCCGGGTCGTTCCAGACGCTGCTGGTCGGCTCGGACGCGGTCGAGACGATCCTCACCGATTTCCGCGTACGCGCGGCCACCCTCACCGGCAGCGAGAACGCGGGCCGCTCGATCGCCGCGATCGCCGGCCGTGAACTGAAGAAGACCGTGCTCGAGCTGGGCGGCAGCGACCCGTTCGTGGTGCTGCCGACGGCCGACCTGGATAAGGCGGCGCAGGTCGCCACCACCGCCCGATGCCAGAACAACGGTCAGTCCTGCATCGCCGCCAAGCGGTTCATCGTGCACACCGACGTCTACGACCAGTTCGTCGACGCGTTCGTCGCCCACATGTCGGCGCTGACCGTCGGTGATCCGATGATGGACGCCACCGACGTGGGCCCGCTGGCCACCGAGCAGGGCCGTAAGGACGTCGAGGAACTGGTGGCCGACGCGGTGGACAAGGGCGCCACCGTCCGCTGCGGGGGCCGGGCGCCCGAGGGCGACGGCTGGTGGTACCCGCCGACCGTGATCACCGACATCACCCGCGACATGCGGATGTTCGACGAGGAGGTGTTCGGGCCGGTGGCCGGCGTCTACCGGGCCGCCTCGATCGACGAGGCCATCGAACTGGCCAACGCGACGTCGTTCGGGCTGGGCGCCAACGCCTGGACCGACGACCCGCAGGAGCAGCAGCGGCTGGTCACCGAGCTCGACGCGGGCGCGGTGTTCGTCAACGGCATGGTCACCTCGTACCCGCAGCTGCCGTTCGGCGGCGTCAAGAACTCCGGCTACGGGCGCGAGCTGTCGGCGGCCGGCATCCGCGAGTTCTGCAACCTCAAAGCGGTCTGGGTCGGCGAGAGCGGGCAGGCCGACGTCGACTCCAAGACGGAATAGCGGACGCCCCTCCGGTCGTGGCACTCCACGACCGGAGGGACCGCTTTGTCAGGCCGCCGCGACCAGGCCGGCCGACACGGGCTCCAGGGCCGACCCCAGGATTTCCCGTACGTCGGAGACGATGTGCACGGTCAGGTCGGCCAGCACGTCCGCCGGGACCTCGTCGAGGTCGGGCTCGTTCCGCTGCGGCAGGAAGACCTCGGTCAACCCGGCCCGCTGGGCGGCCAGCAACTTCTGCTTGACGCCGCCGATCGGCAGCACCCGCCCGGTCAGCGACACCTCACCGGTCATGCCCACCTCGGCCCGCACGTTCCGGCCGAGCAGCAGCGAGACCAGCGCGGTCGTCATCGTGACCCCGGCCGACGGCCCGTCCTTGGGCACCGCCCCCGCGGGCACGTGCAGGTGGATCGGGTGGTCGAGCTGCTCGGGCGAGATGCCCAGCTCCTCGGCGTGGGCCCGGACGTAGGAGAGGGCGATCTGGGCCGACTCCTTCATCACGTCACCGAGCTGGCCGGTGACCGACAGGCCACCCTTGTCGCCAGGCAGCAGCGACGCCTCGATGTAGAGCACGTCACCGCCCATTCCGGTCACGGCCAGACCGGTGGCCACCCCGGGCACGGCCGTACGCTCGGACGACTCGGGCATGAAGCGCGGGCGCCCGATCAGGTCCTTCAGGCCGGCGGCGTCGACGGTGGCGGGCAGGTCACCCAGCGCCGCCTTGCGGAACGCCTTGGCCAGCAAGCGCTCGAACGACCGTACGCCGGCCTCCCGGGTGTAATTGGCGGCGATCTCGCGCAGGGCCTCCTCGGTGACCGTCACCTCGTCCGTCTGCAACGCGGCCCGCTCCAGTTGCCGGGGCACGAGGAAGTCGCGGGCGATGGCCACCTTGTCGCTCTCGGTGTAGCCGTCGATCGAGATGAGCTCCATCCGGTCGAACAGCGCCTGCGGGATCGTCTCGAGCACGTTCGCGGTCGCGATGAACAGCACATCGGACAGGTCGAGGTCCAGGTCGAGGTAGTGGTCGCGGAACGTGTGGTTCTGCGCCGGGTCGAGCACCTCGAGCAGCGCCGCGGCCGGGTCGCCGCGGTAGTCGCTGCCGACCTTGTCGACCTCGTCGAGCAGCACGACCGGGTTCATCGAGCCCGACTCCTTGACGGCACGCACGATCCGGCCGGGCAGAGCACCGACGTACGTACGGCGGTGGCCGCGGATCTCGGCCTCGTCGCGGACGCCGCCCAGGGCGACCCGCACGAACTTGCGGCCCAGCGTGCGGGCCACGGACTCCCCGAGCGAGGTCTTGCCGACTCCGGGCGGCCCGGCCAGCAGGATCACCGCGCCCGACCCACGGCCACCGATCTTCTCGAGGTGGCGGGACTCGCGGCGGGCCCGGACCCCGAGGTATTCGACGATGCGGTCCTTGACCTCGTCGAGGCCGTGGTGGTCGGCGTCGAGCACGGCCCGGGCCGCTTCGAGGTCGGTGTTGTCGGTCGTCCGCACGTTCCAGGGCAGGTCGAGGACCGTGTCGAGCCACGTGCGGATCCAGCCCGCCTCGGGGTTCTGGTCGCCCGCCCGCTCGAGCTTGCCGACCTCGCGCAGCGCGGCCTCGCGGACCGCCTCGGGCAGGCCGGCCGCCTCGACCCGGGCGCGGTAGTCGTCGTTGCCCTCGGCCTCGTCCTCGCCGAGCTCCTTGCGGATGGCCTTGAGCTGCTCGCGCAGCAGGTACTCGCGGTTGCGCTTCTCGACCGACTCGCGGACGTCGTGCTCGATCTTGTCGCTGACCTCGGACTCGGCCAGGAAGTCCCGGGTCCACTCGATCAGAAGCCGCAGCCGGGCCTCGACGTCGGGGGTTTCCAGCAGCTCGCGCTTGCGGTCGTTGGCCAGGTAGGGCGCCCAGCCGGCGGTGTCGGCCAGGTCACCCGGGTCGTCGATGGCGCTGACCGAGTCGATGACCTGCCACGCCTCGCGGCGCTGCAGCACCGAGACCACCAGCTGCTTGTACTCGGCGGCCAGCTCACGAGTGTGCTCGGTGACCGCGCCGGGCTCGACCGGTTCGGCCTCGACCCACAACGCCGCGCCGGGGCCGGTCACCCCGCTGCCGATGCGGGCGCGCACACCGGTGCGCAGAACGGCGGCCGGGGTGCCGCCGCGGGACTTGCCGACCTGCTTGACGCTCGCCACGACCCCGTGGGACGCGTAGCGGTCCTCGAGCCGCGGAGCGATGAGCAACTCGGACCCGGCCGAGGTGCGGGCCGCGTCGACGGCGGCCTGGGCGGCCTCGTCCAGTTCGACCGGAACGACCATGCCCGGGAGCAGGACGATGTCGTCCAGGAACAACACGGGAAGGCGCTTGGTGGTCATTCGGCCCCTCCAAAAAAGTTGAGTATGAGCCGCTCAACCTCGAAAAGGTCCGTCCTCTTCCGGCGTTCACTGCCAGCGAAACCGGCGGGTGTCAGCCGCCCGGGAATGGGTACGGATTCATCGATGGCCGTAACGATGTTGCCGGTGGGAGGTGGATCATGCGTGGGGTTGCGACAGCTTCCGCTGCCCGGCGTGTCACTCGCCTCCTGCTGCTGATCGGCCTGGCCGCGGCCGCCTACCTGGTGCTGAGCGTCTTTGATCACGCCGCGCGGGCCGACGACGGGGTGGCCGATCAGCCGCTGCCGGTCGACGCGCCGGCGGCTGTGAGCAAGCCGGTCGCCGATGCCGCGAAGAGCAAGGCGACCCCGGGCGTCCCGAAGCAGAAGACCGGGAACAGCCTGGCCACCCGGAGCGTCACGGCAAAAGTCGGAAACGGCCTCGCCACCCGGAGCGTCACGGCAAAAGCCGGGAACGGCCTCGCCACCCGGAGCGTCACGGCAAAAGCCGGGAACGGCCTCGCCACCCGGAGCGTCCCGAAGAAAGCCGGAAACGGCCTGGCCACCCTGGGCGCCACCACGAAGCAGAAAGCCCGTACCGGCCTCGCCACCCGGGTCGCCATCACGCGGAAAGCCACGAAAGGCCTGACCGCTCAGGTCTCGCACCGGACCGGACCGCCGAAGACGCACCTACGGGCCGTAACCAAGAAAGCGGAACTGGCCGCGGCGCCGAAGCGGGTCGCAAAGGCGGCAATTCCGGCGCTCGGGACGATGAAGAAGTCGATTCCCGCGGCCGAGCTCATCAAATCGGACAGGCTTACCTCCGCGCCGCAGAAGCTGGTCCTCGAAGTCAGGGCCAGGTCCGCCGGCGAGCTCTCGGCCGCACCGCTGCGGACGGTCCCGGCTCTGGCAACAAGCGGCCGGAAACTGTCGACGGCACCGGCGGCGCAGAAGGCCTCGGGCCTGCTCGAACGGGCCGCCGAAACGCCCATGCGACACGCCCTGACCGGACCGGCGAAGCGGGTGATCGCGGCACCTTCGTCGCGGAGCGAGTCGCGCCGCACGGCCGGACAAGCACTGCACGCTCCGGTCGCCGACGACGCGCCCGGCCGCGTCACCCTGCCGCAGGCCGGCCGGGAAGCGGCCACCGTCACACTTCCTCCGGCGAGGACGCTCACACCACTGGCCGGCTCGCAGTCCGCCCCATTTGCGAGCATCACGCCCACGGCCGCCGCCTCGTCCGGCCGAGGCGGGCCGAGGCCGGTCACGCCCCGGCCGCCTTCGCATCCCGATGGCCCGTCCGCCGGCGGCGGTCACGTGCGTGACTCCGGCGGCGGCGCCGTTCCCCCGATGGGCATCGTCCCGTCGTTCTGGCGGCCGGAACTCGCCGCCACCACCGCTGTCGCGCCCACCGGCGCCGACATTTCCGGACGCACCGTCCGATACAGCGGCCCTCCCAGCTGAACTACGCGGTCCGGAAGCGGGCCGCCGCCGGTGCATCGACCCGGCGACGGCCCCGGCCGGCCTCCGACGATCCGAGCTCGGCCCGTACGGGCCTGACGCCATCTCGGACGCCGGCCTTCCCACCGCACGGCTTTGACCCTGGCTGGGAGGCCATCGTGATCCGCATCCTGCTCGTCGAACCCATGAATCTGCTCCGCGGCGCCCTGGCCGCGACCCTGTCCCTGGAAGAAGACTTCGCCGTCGTCGCCGAGCTGAGCGGCCTGGACGAGGCGCCGGCCATGGCCCGCGCCGTGCCGCCGGACGTGGCGGTCGTCAACGTCGGCCTGCTGGCCGGGGACGGCCTGCGCCTGTTCACCGAGCTCAGCGTGCAGCAGCCGGGCTGCGCCATGCTCGTGCTGGCCGGAACGGACGCCCCGGGGCGGCTCAACCGTGCGCTGGACGTCCACGTGCGGGGGGTCCTCGGCACCCAGGCCGCCCCGTGCGAGCTGGCCCGCGACATCCGGCGGCTGGCCCGGGGCGAACGCGTGATCGACGCCGGGCTCGCCGTGGCCATGGTCGCCGCGCCGCGCAGCCCGTTGTCGGCGCGGGAGCTCGACGTGCTGAGCGTGGCCGCGTCGGGGGTGCCGTCGGTGGAGGTCGCGGCCCGGCTGCACCTGACCGCGGGGACCGTCCGCAACTACATCTCCGTGATCCTGCGCAAGACCGGGGCCCGCAACCGGCTGGAGGCGGTGCGGGTCGCCGAGGACGCGGGCTGGCTGCCCTGAAGCGAGCCAAACATGACTCTTGTCAGCTTTCCGTCCTCACTGGAGTCATGGCCGGCCGATGACAGCACTCACTGGGACCGATCTCCGCATCCATCGAGGCTTGTCGGTGTACGAAGGTTCGCTATCAGCAGGAGGAACGATGTCACATCGTCAACGGCTCTCGATGATCGTCGTAGCAGTGGTCGCGGCGCTCGGGCTCGCCGGCATGGGAGCGAACGCGGCCGCCGCCGCCCCGGCCGCCGCCCCGCCTGCGGCCGCCGCCATTCCCGGCACACCGATCACCGGCACCTTCACCGACGCCGCCGGGGGCACCGGCACCTTCGCCGGCCAGTTCACCCCGACGCGGTTCTCCACGCGTAACGGGCAGCTGCTGGCCACCGGCACGCTGACCGGCACGATGACCGATTCGACCGGCACCGCCGTCGGCACGGTGACCCGTACGGTCAGCACCTCCGCGGTGGTCGCCCAGGCGACGTGCCGAATTCTCGACCTGACTCTCGGGCCGCTGCACCTCGACCTGCTGGGCCTGGTGGTCGACCTGAACCAGGTGCATCTGCTCATCACCGCCGTCTCGGCCCCGGGCAACCTGCTCGGCAACCTGCTGTGCGCGATCGCCGGCCTGCTCGACGGCACCCCGACCGCCGGTCAGCTGGCCGCGATCCTGAACTTCCTGCTGTTGCTGCTCGGCCAGCTCTGACATTTCCCGCGTTCCGGCTAAACGGCGCAGTCGCATCCCTGTCGGTGCGGCTGCGTCATTTCGCCCTCGAGCAGGCGCTGATGACGGTCAATATGACTATTTCGGGGTTCGGTAGGGTGGCGAAATGCTGAGCAGACGCCTCCGTCTCCCGCTGGTGTTCGCCGCTGCGGTTGCCGCACTGGGTGGAGGACTGGCCGTCGCCGGTTACTCCCCTTTCTCCGATTCCTCCCCTTCGGAGGACGCCACCGATGCCGCCGCCGTGAGCAACGTCGTACCGTCGGTGAGCACCTCCGCGACGCCGTCACCGAAAGCGACCGTCAGCGTCGCCCCCAGTCTCGGGACGGCCGCGTACGTCACCTCGGCCCCGGCCAAGCCCAAGGCCGCCGCCGTCCACGTCGACATTCACGTCGACTGTGAGAAAGGCGACGACGGCAACCCGGGGACACTGGCCAAACCGCTGCGCAGCGTGGGCGCCGCCACCTCCCGCTCGCTCGATCCCGGCACGGTGATCGGGCTGGCCCGCGGCTGCACCTGGCAGACGACGGTCGAGTTGCGCGGTGACGGCACCGAGGCCAAGCCGGTCAAGCTGACCGCGTACGGGTCGGGGTCGCTCCCGGTCATCAACGGCGGCAAGGCCGACCAGGAGAGCGTGGTGCTGCTCTCCGGCCGCTACCAGATCGTCGAGAACATCCGGGTCACCAATGCCATGCGGAACGGTTTCGTCATCCACGGCGCCAACAGCGGCGTACGGTCGAGCACCGTCGACCATGCCGGCGTCGGGGTGCAGTTCCGGGCGCCCGACACGTGGGCCGACAAGGTGACGGTGCGCGACCTGACCATGGTGCGCGACACCCCGGGCGGCGACGACGACTACGGCGCGGTCGGCTTCCTGGTCGAGGCGCACGGCGTCGAGATCGGTTACAGCAGCTGCACCAACTGCCGGGCCCCCAGCAACGACTACGGCCACGACGGCGGCTTCGTCGAGGTGTGGAACTACGCCGACGACCTCGACGTGCACCACAGCACCGGCTCGAACACCCAGGGCATCCTCGAGATCGGCGCCGACCAGGGCGACTCGTCGGCCCACCGGATCAAGCTGCGCAACAACACGTTCCGCAACTCGCACGGCGGCCTGGTGCTGCACACCGGCGGCAACTTCGCCATCGCCGACGCGCAGATCGCCTTCACCGGCAACAAGATCTCGAGCACCGGCTCGCAGGACCCGCCGATCCTCGACGGCGACCTGAGCAAGGTCACCTTCGAGGGCAACACGGTCAGCACGGCCAGCTTCGTCGCCCACTCGGCGCCGTCGGTGCACCGCTGCAACAGCATCACGCTGCGCGGCGGCGCCGAGCTCGGCTATCAGCGGCACAGCACCGAACGCCTGAACGGCGGCAAGGCGTCCTGCTGAGCAGGATCAGCCACCCGCTCCGCCGTCACCGGGCGCGACCCCGGTGACGGCCTGGACCTCGCGCCCGATCAGGTCGGTCAGCGACGCGCCGGAGTCGCGGTTGGCCAGGATGACGCCGGCCCAGCCGGTGTCCGGATAGACACTCCAGTTGGCGCCGACGCCGGGGTTGCCGCCGGCGCGCTGGAACGCCCACTGGCCGCCCACGATCTCGGTCGCCATCCCGTACGCGCCGAACGACGCCGGCCCGTGCGGGATCTTGGGTGCGGTGAGCACGTCGGCCCAGGGCCGGTCGAGCAGCGTGCCGTCACGTAGGGCGCGGGTGAACCGGATCAGGTCGGGCGCGGTGGCGAAACCACCGTCCCCGGGGGCGTCGATGAAGGCGCGGCCCGGGTTCTTGCCGAGCACGTACGGCTTCGGGCTGCCCTGGTCGAGGTGGCGCAGCGCGTCGACCACCCGCCCGCCGGCCACCTCCATGTACGGGTGCGCGAGATGCCGGTCGGTGAGCCACTGCGGCCGGGTGAAGAACCCGGATCCGGTCATGCCGCAGCGCCGGAAGATGTTCTCCTCGACGTAGTCCCAGTACGTCGTGCCGGCCACGGCTTCCACGATCAGCGCGAGGATGGTCACCTCGGCCTCGGCGTGCGCGGCCGAGGGCAGGCCCGGAACGCCGGTCAGTTTCGCCTGCCGGGCCCGCCGCTGATAGAACTCGTGCACCTCGTCGCGGCTCCGGAAGACCCGCTGCACCTGTTCCGGCGGCGTGTCGGTCCCCGAGGTGCCGGACAGCAGATGGTGGATGGTCACCCGCTCGGCCAGGTCGGGGGCGAAGCCGGTCAGATGGGTGCCGACCGGGTCGTTGAGGGTCAGCTTGCCCCGCTGGGCCAGCTGCAGGACGGCGACCGCGTGGAACGGCTTGCCGGCCGAACTGAGGCTGAACGCGGTGCCCTCATGGTTGCGGATTCCCCGCTCCTCGTCGGCCCAGCCGTAGCTGCGGGACAGCACCGTCCGGCCCCGGTGCGACAGCATGACCACGCCGGAGAATTCGCCCTGGGCGGCCAGCCCGGCCACGTAACGGTCGTAGGCGCCGCCGGGCCGGGCGCCGGGCGGAACCGGGCCGGGCGTGGCGTGGGCGGCGCCGGTGCCGGCGAGCGGGGCCCCGGCCGCCGCCAGCCCACCCCACTTCATCAAGCGTCGGCGGGCGATGCCCCGTACGGGAAATGTGCTCTTCATGGCTCCACTGAAGACGGTGACCGGTTGCCGGGGCGTATGCGGTTTCCGATACGCCCGCGATACAGGCGGACCGTGACCAGCAGACCGCCGTCGGGGCCGGGGACGAGTTCGAGGGCGCCGTCGTGGGCGCGGACGATGCTGTGCACGATGGCCAGGCCCAGCCCGACACCGGCGTGCTCGTCGGTGCGGACCCGTCCGGTTCCGCGGCGGAAGGGTTCGGTGAGGGTGGGGATCAGCTCCGCCGGCAGCCGAGGGCCCGTGTTGCCGACCCGCAGGAAGCCGGCGCCGCCCCGCGTCCCGGTCTGGACCGTGACGGTGCCCCCGGTGGGCCGGTTGTGGACGATGGCGTTCTGGACGAGGTTGGCGGCCATCCGCGCCAGGAGCTCGGCCGAGCCGTCGGCCGGGGCCGCCCCACCGGTGACCTCGAGCGTGATCCCGCGCTGCTCGGCCAGGGGCAGCAACGTCTCGGCGGCCTCCTCGGCGATCAGGGAGAGGTCGACACGCTCGGGGACGAACCCGCCGCGCTCGCCCCGGCCGAGCAGCAGCAGGGCCTCGGTGAGGTCGATGGCCCGGATGTTGGCGGCTTGCAGGCGTTCGATGAGCTCCTCCCGGTCGCCCGCCGGGTCCTTGCGGGCGACGTCGAGCAGCGTCCGCGAGATGGCGAGCGGGGTACGCAGCTCGTGGGAGGCGTTCGCGGCGAACCGCCGCTGCTCGGCCACGTGCGATTCGAGCTGTTCGAGCATCGAGTCGAACGCGTCGGACAGCTCCCGGAACTCGTCGCGCCGGTCCGTCATGGCGATCCGGTGCGACAGCGACCCGGTGCCGGCCGTCCGGGCCGCCTCGGCGATCCGGGTGAGCGGGGCGAGCATCCGGCCGGCCAGGATCCATCCCCCGGCCAGGCCGAATGCCAGCAGGAAGACCAGCACCGCGGCCGCCTTGGGGGCGAACGCGCGCAGCAGTTCGGACCGGATCGGGAAGACGGCGCCGCTCGGGATGTCGTTGCCGGTCGGAACGAGCAGCGCCTGATCGGGAACGTAGCGCAGGAGGAACACCCACACCGTCGCGAGCAGCAGGACACCGGCCAGCATGAGGAAACCGGCGTAGCTGAGGGCGAGTTTGCCGCGGGCGCTCAACCCGCCTCCTCGATGCGGTAGCCGACGCCCGGCACAGTGGCGATGATCCACGGTTCGCCGAGCCGTTTACGCAGGGCCGAGACGGTGATCCGGACAGCGTTGGTCAGCGGGTCGGCGTTCTCGTCCCAGGCCCGTTCCAGCAGGTCCTCGGCGCTGACCACCCCGCCCTCGGCGGCGACGAGCACCTCCAGCACGGCGAACTGTTTGCGGGTGAGTGCGACGTAGCGGCCGTCGCGGAACACTTCGCGGCGGAACGGGTCGAGCCGCAGGCCGGCGATTTCGCGTACGGGCGGACGGGCGTGCCCCCGGCGGCGGTCGAGCGCCCGCAGCCGCAGCACCAGCTCTCGCAGCTCGAACGGTTTGGTCAGGTAGTCGTCGGCGCCCAGCTCGAACCCGGACGCCTTGTCGTCGATCCGGTCGGCCGCGGTCAGCATGAGGATCGGCAGGCCGCTGCCGGAGGCAACGATGCGCCGGGCCACCTCGTCACCGGACGGCCCGGGAATGTCGCGGTCGAGCACGGCCAGGTCGTACGAGTTGACGCCGAGCAGTTCGAGGGCGGTGTCCCCGTCCCCGGCGATGTCGGCCGCGATCGCCTCCAGCCGCAGGCCGTCCCGGACCGCCTCGGCCAGGTGCGGCTCGTCCTCCACGATCAGTACGCGCATGCGGCTCAGTCTGCCGCGGCCGGAACCCGTACGGGATGGGGCTCCTGCTCGCGAGGCCACCAGCGGCTCGAGGCCAGCCCGGCCAAAGCCGCCCCCGTCGCGTTGACCAGCACGTCGTCGACCGACGAGACCCGGTCCAGCTGGAAGACGTACTGGGCGGCCTCGATCAGGACCGAGCCGGCCGCGCCGAGGGCCAGGATCCGCCACGCCGACGCGAGCGCCGCGAAGCGGATCGGGGCGAAGAAACCGAGGGACGCGAAGACCAGCAGGTTGCCCCCGATGCCGATCGGGCCCATCGTGACCAGGTCGACGAGCGGGATCAGGCTCACCCGGCCGGGGACGACACCGGCTCCCGGCCCGGGCATCAGGGTCATCCACACGAACGGCACAGTTCCATAGACCATGCCCACCTCGGCCAGCGGAAGGCGCACCGGAACGTGCCGGAGGGCGGCCAGAGCCCACGCCAGCAGCGCGGCCGCCGGCAGCCCGAGCAGGGTCATGAGGACCACGCCGTTCTCGGTGTCGTAGCAGCCGTGCCAATGCCCGGCCAGGCACCGGGGAGCAGACATCAAAAGCGGCCGCCGTACGGCGGACAGCGCGCCCGCCACCCCGAGGAGCACCAGGCCGGCGAGCACCATTCTGCGTTTCACGTCCCCATCGAAGCCGACGACGGGTTGCCGCGGCGTATGCGATTTCCGATACGCCGGCGATACACCTTCGCGGAGGGCGGGGCCGCCCCGGACCGGCCCCGCGCTCGCGTCCACGACTGACTACTGCTGGGCGATCTCGGCCAGCGCCTGGCGGATGAGGTCGGCCACCTCCTTGGGGTGCGACAGCATGACCAGGTGCGACGAGTCGAGCTCGATGGCCTTGATGCCGGCGCGCTGGTAGCCGAAACGCTCGACGTCCGGGTTGATGGTGTGGTCGGCGCTCGACACGATGCCCCACGCGGGCTTGGTCTTCCAGGCCGCGACCGGGGCGGCCTCGGCGAAGGCGGCCGCCGCCAGCGGGCGCTGCGAGACCGCGAGCACCCGGGCGCGGGCCGGGTCGACGTCGGCCGCGAAGATGGCCGGGAACCTGTCGACGTCGACCGACACGTCGGTGCCGTCCTCGGCGCCGGGGATCGGGTACTTGGTGTAGACCAGCGCCGCGGCCAGGTCGGAGTCGGGGAAGCCGCCCTGCAGCTGGCCGAGGCTCTCACCCTCCTCCAGGGCGTAGCCGGAGAGGTAGACGAGACCGGCCACGTTCTCCTCGGCGCCGGCCACGGTGATCACGGCGCCGCCGTAGGAGTGGCCGACCAGCAGCACCGGCCCGTCGATCTGCCGGATCACCGAGGAGATGTACGCGGCGTCGCCGAGCAGGCTGCGGTTGGGCACCGCGGGCACCCGTACGGTGATGTCGTCGGCGAGCAGTTCGGTGACGACGTCGGCGTAGCTGGCCGAGTCGGCGAAGGCGCCGTGGACGAGTACGACAGTGGTCATGGTGTTCGCGGCCTTTCAGTCGGTGAGGGCGTCGTGCAGGAACCGGCCGGCCTGCGCGGTGGCGGCCTTCGCGGCATGGGTGTCGCGCATCGCGTCGACCATCACGAAGTCGTGGACGATGCCCTGGTAGCGGACGGCGGTGACGGGAACTCCGGCGGCGCGCAGCTTGGCCGCGTACGCCTCCCCCTCGTCCCGCAGCACGTCCGCCTCGCCCACGATGACCAGCGCCGGGGGCAGCCCGGCGAGCTGCTCGGTGGTGGCCCGCAGCGGCGCGGCGG
This sequence comes from Actinoplanes sp. NPDC021490, assembly GCF_055562135.1. Taxonomy (NCBI): domain Bacteria; kingdom Bacillati; phylum Actinomycetota; class Actinomycetes; order Micromonosporales; family Micromonosporaceae; genus Actinoplanes; species Actinoplanes sp. NPDC021490. The sequence continues at coordinate 342,099 of NZ_JBVHFW010000010.1, read as the reverse complement.
TGATCTCGGCCCGCACCGCCGGGTCGGGCGTGTACTGGTCCCAGAACCACTGCATGGCGTCGCGGCGCAGCCAGTAGCCGGTCGCGAACTGCCGATACGAGTCGGTGTCGAAGCCGGCGTCGGTGACCGGATAGAACAGCACCTGCGCGGCCAGCGCCGGGCCGGAGCGCTGCTTGGCCATCAGGGTCACCGCGGCGGTCATGTTGCCGCCCACCGAGTCACCGGCGATGGCGATCCGCTCGGGGTCGAGGTCGTGCTCGCCGCCCTTGGCCGCGACCCACTCCAGGGCCGCGTAGCACTCCTCGATCGCGACGGGGTAGCGCGCCTCGGGCGACCGGCTGTAGCTGGGGAAGACCACCGCCGCGCCGGCCCGGGTGGCCAGCTCACGCACGAGCCGGTCGTGGGTCAGCGCGTCGCCGAACACCCAGCCCGCGCCGTGAATGTAGAAGACCACCGGCAGAACGCCCTGGGCGCCCGCGGGCCGCACGATGCGGATCGGGACCGTGCCCGACGGGCCGCCGGGGACGTCCAGCTCCTCGATGGTGGCGTCCGGGCGGGGCACATCCCCGGACTGCACGCCGTCGACCGTCTTGCGGCCGTCGGCGATGCTCAGGTCGAACAGGTACGGCGGGTTCGCGGTGTCCAGCGCGAACTGCTTGGCCGCCGGCTCCAGAACCGGCTCGGGATAACTCATGAACCCATCGTGTCGCCGGGCCCGCGGCGCGTCGTCCGTCGAACGACTGCACGGCAGACCGAGGTCAGTCGGGCGGCTGCGCCAGCCGCTCCGGCCGGGCCCGGGTCCAACTGGCCCAGCCGCGCTCGCGCATCAGCTCCATCAGCCGCCGCACCCGCGGCTCGGACTCGACGGCAAGTGCGTCCAGAAGTTCGAACGGCAGGTCGTCGTGCGCCCCGTCGCCGGGGTCGTTCTCCCCGGCGGCGTACGCCTGCTCGGCCAGGCCGGTCATGATGCCGGCGATCTCCTCCAGACGCGGGTCGTCGCTTACGTCGTCGCTTTCGAGGAGCTGCGACCCCAGACGATAGAGCCGGACGAGTCGCGGGTCGTCGAGCTGCGCGTGTTTGGCCTGCATGACCTCGCGAAGGTGATCGGGCCAGCGAGCCGCGACCAGGATCCACGCGTCCCTCTCGCCCGCCACCATGCGTTCGGACACTCCGATCTCCCGAAGCCGATCGAGATAGGAGATCACCTCCGGTGGGAGCGCCAGGCTGTCACCGGCCGCGAGCTGCGCGATTTGCTCGCGGCTGGTCTCGAGTCGTTCGATCTCGTCGCGCAGGTGGCTGTCGATCCGTTGGACCGTTTCGGCGAAGGTCGATGCGTCGGCTTCGAGCATCTGACCGATCTGCGACAGCGGCACGCCGGCGTTGGCGAGGGTGCGGATCCTTACTAGCGACACGACGGCCTTGGCGCCGTACCGGCGGTAACCCGAAGCATCCCGGTCCGGCTCGGGCAGCAGTCCGATCTGGTGATAGTGCCGCACCGCCCGCACGGTGACGCCCGCGTACGCCGCCAGTTGACCGATCGTCAGCATGCCGCAGATCCTGCCCTGGAACCCGCCCGGACGCGGTGGACGCCGCTCAGGAGATCCGGCGACGATAGACGATGGTGGCGAAGATGTAGGCGACGACGAGGATGCCGACGCACCAGGCCAGGGCGGTCCAGATGCCGTTGCCGACCGGTTGCTGCGTGAGCAGGCCCCGGATCGTGTTGACGATCGAGGTCGCCGGCTGGTTCTCGGCGAAAGCGCGCACCGGGCCGGGCATGGTGCCGGTGGGCACGAAGGCCGAGCTGATGAACGGCAGGAAGATGAGCGGGTAGGCGAAGGCGCTCGCGCCGTCCACGGTCTTCGCGGCGAGCCCGGGAATCACGGCCATCCACGTCAACGACAGGGTGAACAGGATCAGGATGCCGGTGACCGCGAGCCAGGCCGCCACTCCGGCGCCCGAGCGGAAGCCGATGAGCAGGGCGACGCCGACGACGACCACGAGCGAGATCACATTGGCAAGCAGCGAGGTCAGCACGTGCGCCCACAGCACGCCCGATCGGGCGATTGGCATGGACTGGAATCGTTCGAAGATTCCGCCCTGGATGTCGCCGAAGAGCCGGAACGCGGTGTACGAGATGCCCGACGCGATCGTGATGAGCAGGATGCCGGGCAGCATGTAGTTGACATACGACACCGTCCCGGTGTCGATCGCGCCGCCGAACACGTAGACGAACATCAGCATGATGGCGATCGGTGTGAGCGCGGTCGTGATGATGGTGTCCGGGCTGCGGGTGACGTGGCGCACGGTCCGTCCGGTGAGGACAGCGGTGTCGCCGAAGAAACGCGTGGCCATTGCTGTCCCCTTATCTCGGGTCGCGGTCACTGACGACCGCGAGGAAAACGTCTTCGAGGGAGGGCTGCTTCTCGACGTGTTCGACCGTGGCCGGCGGCAGCAGCGCTTGGAGCTCGGCCAGGGTGCCGTTGACGATGATCCGGCCCTGGTGCAGGATCGCGATCCGGTCGGCCAGCTGTTCGGCCTCGTCCAGGTGCTGGGTGGTGAGCAGGACGGTCGTGCCGCCCTCGGCGAGCTCCCGGACGGCCTGCCATACCTCGAGGCGCGCCTGCGGGTCCAGCCCGGCCGTCGGCTCGTCGAGGAAGATGACCGGCGGACTGCCGATGAGACTCATCGCGATGTCCAGGCGGCGGCGCATGCCACCGGAGTAGGTCGCTACTCTCCGGCGGCCCGCCCCGGTCAGCGCGAAGCGCTTCAGGAGGTCGTCCGCGATCGTGCCCGGGTCCTCGAGGTGCCTCAGCCGGGCGATCAGGACGAGGTTCTCCCGCCCGCTGAGGATCTCGTCGACCGCCGAGAACTGCCCGGTGAGACTGATCAACCCGCGGACATCGGCGGCCTGCGTCGCGACGTCGAAGCCGTTGACCCGGGCGGTCCCCGCGTCCGCGCCGAGCAGCGTGGACAAGATCTTCACCACCGTCGTCTTGCCGGCCCCGTTCGAGCCGAGCAGGGCGAAGATGCTGCCCCGCGCCACGTCGAGGTCGACGCCGCGCAGCACACGCGACTGCTTGTACGACTTCTCCAGGCCCTGCACGTGGATGGCCGGCGGGATGCTCATGACCGCGAGCATGCAGGGTTGACGCAGCGTCATAGTCAAGCCCGCAGTCAGAGTCGGTCGAGCACCGAGGGCAGCTGCGAGCGGCGGGTCACCCCCAGGACGGCGTAGGCGCGGCTCAGGTGGGTGCCGACCGTACGCGCGGACAGGCCGAGCCGGGCGGCGATCTGCTGGTTGGTCAGGCCCTGCGCGGCCAGCCGCACCGCCTCGCCCTGCTGCGGGGTCAGCCCGCCGGCCGGGATGCCGGGACGGCGCGGCGGGGCGGCCGCCGCCAGTTCCGTCTCGGCGCGCTGCCGCCAGGCGTCCAGTCCCGAGGCGGCGAAGACGTCGCGGGCCGCGGCGAGCAGCGGCCGTGACTCGGCCGGGCGGTGGCGGCGGCGCAGCCACTGCGCGTAGTCCATCCGGGTCATCGCCCGCTCCACCGGCCACCGGTCGCTGCCCGGGTCGGCCAGCGCCAGCCGGTAGCCCGTCTCGGCGCCCGGATCGGCCCCGGCCAGCAGGGCCTGCGCCCGGTGCCAGAGGGCGGTCACCCGCGCCGACCGCAGGGCCCGCACCCGGGTCGCGGCGGCGGCGGCGATCGGGGCGACCTGGTCCTGACGGCCGAGCACGACGGCCACCTGCACGAGGTCGGCCAGCCCGAGGTCGGAGATGCGGTGGTGCACCGGCCGGCCCAGCCCGTCGTACTGGTGGCGCAACCGGTGGAAGGCCAGGCCGTGCCGGCCGGCGATGGCGTCGGCGAGGCCCTGCGCGCGGTTGAGCCGTACGTCGTAGGCGGCGTGCCGGGAGAGCTGGAGCACCGCGCGGGCGTCCCGGAGCCGGTCGTCCCGGTCCGGTTCGTCGCGCAGGACGGCCACCGAGGCCAGCAGGGCCAGCGCCCCGGCGCGGATGTCGGCCGTGAGCCGGTCGGGCACCGGCTCGGCCAGGGCCTGGCGGGCGGTGTCCCGGGCCGCGCCGAGCCGGCCGAGGTCGAAGCGCGCCCAGGCCAGCGCGTTCAGCGCCAGCGCGCGGTGCGGCCCGCCCGGCGTGGCCAGGTCGAGAACCCGGGTCAGCCACCGGACCGCCTGATCGGTCTCGTGCCGGGCCAGGCCGATCGTGCCCAGCGCCACGGCCCGCACGTCCGGCGGCATCGACTCGCGGCGGACCGCCCGGTCACCGGTGTGCAGCAGTCGTTCCGCGCGCCCGTCGACGTCCTCGTCGTCGGCGATGGCCAGCGCCCACACGGTCAGCAGCTCCGAATCGCCCGCGCAGCCGTCGCGCAGCGCCTCCCGCACCTCCTGGCGGGACCGCTCGTCCCCGCGCAGCCAGGCCACCCGAAGCGTCCGGAGCAGGTGCACCTCGCCCACCCGCTGCCCGGCCGAGAACGCGGCGCTCCACCGGTCGTCGCCGGCCAGGTGGGCGTGGTGGGCGGCGCGCAGGGATCGGCGGTGACCGGCCGCCCGGTCGCCGCTGCGGGCCGCGGCCAGGCCCAGGGCGTACGCGGCCGAGCGGATCCGGCCGGCCGCCGACAACTGGGCGGCAGCCTCGTCGAGGGCGGCGGCGAGACTCTCGTCGGGCCGGGGCTCGGCGCGGGCCGTGTGCCAGGCCCGGGCCCGGTCGCCGGCGGGCAGACCGGCGGCCAGTTCGAGCCGGGCCGCGAGCCGGTCGGCCGGCCCGGCCCGGTCGATGACGGCGGCGCGCACCACCGGGTGCGGGAAACGCGGGACGCCCGCGGCCACCAGGGCGTCCCGCACCCCGGGGGGAACGAGCCGGGCCAGCGCGGCCGAGGTGGCCCGGCCCGGGGTCTCGGCGGCGAAGGCGGCCAGCAGCGCGACCCGTAGCCGTACGGGATCGAGGGTGTCGACGGCCGGCGCCAGGGCGTGGCGCAGCCGGGGCGGCACGGGCAGTTCGGTGCTGATCGGCGACAGGTCGGCGGCCGGCGGCAGGTGCCGGGCCAGCTCGATGAGGGCCAGCGGGTTGCCGCGGGACTGCTCGGCCACCAGCCGGGCGCCCGGATGGTCGCGCACGCCCGGCAGCCGGTCCAGCAGGCGGGCCGCGTCGGCCCGGTTCAGCGGCCCCAGCCGTACGGGCGTCATGGCCGGTGCCGTCCGCGGGCCGGTCGCCGTGGCCAGCAACGGGCGCCGCAGCCCGAGCAGCACGGTCCGGGACAGCTCGTCCAGGCGGTCCAGATCGTCGACGACCCAGAGCCGGCGGGCGCCGGACGCGCGGGACAGCTCGCACACGGCTTCGGCCAGCGGGGCGGGCGCGGCCGCGGGCGGTTCGTCGCCGAACAGGCGGGCGAAGGCGGCCGCCACCGGCGGGGCCAGCCCGGCGGCGCGGGACCGTTCGGGGGCGAGCAGGCGGTGCAGGCCGGCGCCGGGCAGCGCGTCGTCGCCGGGCAGGGCGCGCACGAACAGCACGCGGGAGCCGTGGCGGCGGGCGGCCTCGGCCAGCACCGCCGAGCGACCGGTGCCGCGCGGGCCGTGCACGAGAACGGGCTGTCCCCGGCGGAGCGCGGCGGCGATCTCGCGCAGCTGCCTGTCCCGTCCCACCATGGGCTCGCTCATGCCGGGCCGGCCAGGGCCGCCCGCAGGAAGCCGGTGGTCTGGTCGAGCGCGGCGCGGGCGGCCGGGGTCCAGCGCAGCGCGTCCAGCACCGCGAAGTCGTGCACCGTCCCCAGGTAGCGCACCGCGGTGACGGGCACGCCGGCCGCCCGCATCCGGTTGCCGAGCCGTTCCGCCCGGTCGCGCGTGACGTCGGCCTCGGCGGTGATCAGCAGCGTGGGTGGCAGGGCGGCGACGTCGGTGGCGCCGAGCGGGTCGGCCGACGGGTCCGGCCGGGGCGCGTACATCCGGCACAGCCGCCGCACGTCGTCCAGGCGCAGACCGGCGCCGGTGGCGAACTCGGCCGCCGACGCGTCGCCCGGGCCGGGCCGCCCCAGCGGATAGAGCAGCACCTGCGCGAGCAGCGGCATCCGGTCGGCGTCGGCCAGCGCGACCGCCAGCACCGTGGTCGCGCCCGCGCAGTCACCGACCGCCGCGACCCGGGCCGGGTCGGCCGGGTCGCCCAGGGCGCCACCGCGGATCCAGGCCAGCGCGGCGGCGATCTGCTCGACGGCGACCGGATGACGGGCCTCGGGCGAGCGCGCGTAGTCGGCCGCGACGACCACCGCGCCGGTGTCCCGGCAGAGCGTCTCGGCCAGCCGGTGGTGGGTCGCGTAGCCGCCGATCGTCCAGCCGCCGCCGTGGACGTAGAGGATGACCGGGCGGGGGCCGGCGGACCCGGCGCGGGGCGTCAGCACGTGGGCGGTCATCGGGCCGTGCGGGGTGGGCACGGTCGTCGTGCGGTGGTCCAGGCCGGGCGAGGCGGCCGGTGGGGCCTGCATCAGCCCGAGCGCCAGCCGCGCGTCCCCGGGATCGATGCCGTAGAGGTGCGGGGGCAGCCGGGCGCCCTCGGTCAACCGGCGGGCGGCCTCGTCGAGAACGGTCACCGGCCGGCCCCGCGGGTGGTCAGCAGCTCGCCGAGCTGGGTCCGGTTGACCACGCCGAGCTGCGGAAAGATCCGGTAGAGGTGGGAGCCGATCGTGCGGGGCGACAGGAACAGCCGCTCGCCGATCTCCCGGTTGCTCAGGCCGCCCGCGGCCATCCGCACGATCTGCTCCTGCTGGGCGGTCAGCGCCGCGAACGGGTCGGCCGCCGGCGTGCCCTCGCGCAGCTGGGCCGACACGTGGGCGGCCCATCCGGCCGCGCCGAGCCGCTCGAAGCCGTCCAGCGCGTCGGTCAGCAGATCGCGGGCCGGCCGGGGCTGCTGGGCGCGGCGCAGCCGGTCGGCCACCTCGGCCGCGAGCGTGGCCCGCTCGAACGGGCGGCGCCGGGCCTCGGCCGTGTCCACCAGCGCGACCACGGCGGCGAGGTCGTCGTCGAGCAGCGCTCGGGCGGCGGCGAGGCGGTCCCGCGCCCGGGCGCTCAGCCACCTTGGCCCGTACGCCTCCCCGGCCTCCTTCACCGCGGTCCGCGCCCGGGCCCGGGCGTCGTCGGTGGTCGCGGCGGCCACCAGGTCGGGCAGCACGAGCACCTGCCAGTCGTGCGGCACCGCGAAGGCCGCGGACAACAGCTCGTACGCCTCGTCGCGGTCCCCGGCCGCGGCCGCCGCCACACCTTGCGCCCACCGCAGGCGCAGCGCGAAGGCGGGCACGGTGAAGGGGTCGATCGGCGCGCGCCCGATCAGCTCGGCCGCGGCCCCGCGCCGTCCGCGTTGCAGCGCGATCACGGCCAGCTGGGCATACGTGCCGGCCCGGATGAGCGGGGCCTCCGACGCCACCGGCGAGGACAGCAGCGGCACGATCCGTTCCTCGGCCTCGACCCAGCGCCCGAGGTCGATCAGGGCCCACCCGGCGGCGCCCGGGGCGGCCAGGAACACCCCGGCCGCGGCGCCCTCGACGACCGCGGTCACCGCCCCGCCGAGCAGGCGGAGCGCCTTCTCGGGCTCGTCGGCCAGCATCGCGGCCGCGCCCACCCGCGCCGAGCGGTTCTGGTCGGCGGGCGAGTCCGCCTCGGGCACCAGCAGGCACCCGTCCCGCACCTCGTCGCCGGGCCGGCACACGGCCAGCGGGAACAGCCACGGCTCGTCGACCGGCAGGTCGGCCGTCGCGCTGGTCAGCGCGTCGGTCAGCCGGCCGTGCCCGAGCAGGAAGGCCGGGAAGGCGGCCGTGTTGGAGGTGCCCATCGTCACCGGCGCCGCGGCCAGCATCCCGGTCAGCAGGCCGGTGGCGGCGCCGAGCCGTCCGCGCATGGTCTCGAGCCACGAGCCGAAGCTGTCCAGCGAGACGCCGAGCCCGGGGGTCGCGGCCGGGTCGAGGACCGCCCGGGCCCGGTCGAGCAGGTCCTGGGCCCACCGCAGCCGTCCCACCGCGCCGGCCCGGGCCGCGGCGTCGAGCAGCATCGGAGCCCGCTGCTCGGCCGGCAGCAGCGCCGCCGCCCGCTCCAGCACGGTCACCGCGGTCACCGCGGTCACGTCCAGCCCGTCGGCCGATCGCGCCAGCTCGGCCGCCAGCTCCGGGTCGGGCCCCTCGGCGGCGGCCGCCCGGTGCCACAGCGCCCGCCGCGGGTCGGTGGCGCCGGCGGCCAGTGCCCGGTGGGCCCGGGCCCGGGTTCCGGCGTCGGCCAGCAGGGCCCGCTCGACCAGGGGGTGCCGGAAACGGATGACGGTATCGGTCACGGTGATCAGCCCGGCGTCCACGGCCGGTTGCCAGGCCGCGGCGCCGGCGGCCGGGTCGGCCTGCGCGAGCACGGCCGGGCTGCGCTCGCCCGCCGCCGCCAGGGTGAGCGCCCACCTCGTCGGCCCGGGCAGGGCGTTCACCCGGCGGGCGAAGACGTCGGCCACCCCGGGACGCCCGCCGGGCAGGTCGGCCCAGTCGGCGAACTCGCGCAGCGCCAGCGGATTGCCCTCGGCGCGGCGCAGGATCTCCAGGCGGGCCGAGCCGATCGGCGCGCCGGGCGCCTCGTCGAGCAGCCGCTCGGCCTCCGGCCCGGTGAGCGGCGGCAGCGTCACCACCGGCAGCAGCTCGGCCAGCTCGACCGGCACCCGCTCAGTGCGCGCCGCGAACACCGCGATCACCGGCGCCTGGCCCAGCGTGACCACCGAGGCCAGCGTGAGCAGGGCGTCCAGGCTCGGCGCGTCGACCCGGTCGACGTCGTCGACGATCAGCACCACCGGCCGGTCGGTGGCCAGCTCCCCGATCGCCTCGCCGACCGCCGCGCGCAGGATCAGCACCCCCACCTCCCGCGGCTCACCGCCCAGCGCGGCCTGCAGTGCCCGCTGCCGGGCCGGCGACAACCGGGTCAGGTCGCGCCCGCCGAGCAGCACCCGCAGGGCCGCGTACGCCACCCCGGGCATCCCCGAGTCACCGGTCACCCGCAGCACCGGATGACCCCGGGTGGCCGCGTGGCCGGCCAGGCGCGCCAGCAGGGCCGTCTTGCCCAGGCCGGGCCCGCCCGCGAGGACCGTCGCGCCGTGGTCGCCCCCGACCAGATCGAGCAGTCGCGCCCACACCGCGCCCCGCCCGATCAGGCCCGGCGCGTCCTCCGCAGCTCCCACACCGGCCAGTCTGCCCGTACGGGAGGGTGTGGATCTATGTGCGGACGGTCACGCCGCATACGTCCGACCACTCACGTAGGCCCAGCGGATGCCGATCGCTACTACGTGACCATCGCTCCCGGCCGTCTGCCGCTCTTCGCCGACCGGGTGTTCCAGCTGGTCATCGCCTTGTCGATCGTCAATGTGACCGTTTTCGTGCTGCAGGAGAACACCGGCCGGCTGTGGCCCGCGCCGGTCGACTGGCTGCTGATGATCGCCGTCGTCGCCACGACCCAGGTGCTCTGCCGGCGGGCCCGGACCGACCCGGCCGCCTCCCCGGTGGTGCGGCGCTACTGGCGTTCCGTCGAGATCGGCACCACGCTGTTCCTCGGCGTCGCCTGCCTGCGGATCCTCGCCGGGCTGGGCGCCGGGGACTGGCTGGTACCGGCCTCGGTGGTGCTGCACGTCGTCGGCGGCATCGTGCTCACCGGGCCGCTGCTCGGCCTGCCGTTCAGCGCCCGCAGCCGCGCCGACAAGGTGGGCGTCGGGCTCGACCTGGGCACCCTGTCGGCCGCGGCCGCCCTGCTCATCTGGCACTTCGCCGCGTCACACCAGTTCACCGACGGCCGGATCACCACGTCCCGGGTGCTGGCCGCGGTCGTCATCATGGGCGCCGGGCTCAACGGCGTCTATCTGGCCGCCCGGGTCGTCCTGTCCGGGGTCGACTCGTTCGCCCGGCGCGGGCTGTACTGGATCGGCGCGTCGGCCCTGATCGGCGGGCTCGGCTCGGCGATCAGCTTCCTGGACCCGAGGCAGCCCGCGGGCAACCCGCTGCTGCTGGTGCTGCCGCTCGCGGCGTTCGCGGCGGCGGTCGGCGCCCGGATGCAGGTGGCCGACACCGCGGCCGGTGAGGGTCCGCGCCGGGCGCCGCGCGGCTACAACCTGATGCCGTACGCGGCCATCGCGGCGGTCGACGCCATGGTGGTCGACCACAACCTGCGGGGCACCGGCGACGGCATGCTGATCGACGGGGTCGCGGTCACACTGACCGCGATCGTCGTGGTGCGCCAGCTGATCGCGTCCCGGCAGAACGACGCCCTGCGGAAGCGGCTCAGCTACGAGGCCGGCCACGACGTGCTGACCGGGCTGGCCAACCGCGCCCTGTTCGGCGAGCGGGTCGCCGCGGCGGTGGCCGGGGACGGGCCGGACCGGCCGGTCAGCATCGTGCTGGTCGACCTGGACGACTTCAAGCTGGTCAACGACACCCTCGGGCACACCTCGGGCGACGCGCTGCTGGTGCACGTGGCCGGGCGGATGCGGGCCTGTCTGCGGCCCGGCGACACGGTGGCCCGGCTCGGCGGCGACGAGTTCGCGATCCTCTTCGACGGCGCCGGCGGGGACGGCGTGGACCAGGTCCTGACCCGGATCGCTGCGAGCCTGCTCGAGCCGGCCGTGATCGACGGCGAGCTGATGACCGTACGGGCCAGTTTCGGGGTGGCCGAGGGCCGGGCCGGGGACGACGCCGGTGAGCTGCTGCGCCGGGCCGACATCGCCATGTACGCGGCCAAGGAGCGCGGCGGGGCCGGCTGCGAGCGCTATCAGGCGGGCATGCAGGCGCCCGGCGCCGAGCTCAACCGGCGGGCCGCCGCCCTGCGTACGGCCATCCTCGAGGACCAGATGGTGGTGTTCTTCCAGCCGGTGGTGGCGCTGCCGGACGGCCGGATCACCGGCGCCGAGGCGCTCGTGCGCTGGCAGCACCCGGCCGACGGCCTGGTCGGCCCGGGCGCCTTCATCGAGACCGCCGAACAGTCCGGCCTGATCGTCCCGCTCGGCGCCTGGGTGCTGCGCGCCGCCACCCGCGAGGCCGCGTCCTGGCCCGACGGGCTGACCGTGTCGGTGAACGTGTCGGCACGGCAGCTGCGCGAGACCGGCTTCCCGGCCGTCGTCGCGGCGGCGCTGCGCGACAGCGGACTCCCACCGCACCGCCTGACCGTGGAGATCACCGAATCGGTCGCGGTCGGCGGCGGCGCGACCGGCGAGAACCTGCAAGGCCTGCGGGACCTGGGCGTGCGGCTGTCGCTCGACGACTTCGGCACCGGCGCGTCCACGCTCAGCCTGCTGGCCACCTGCCCGGTCCACCAGATCAAGCTGGACCGCTCGTTCGTGCCGGACAGCGGCGGCTCGGACGCCATCGCCGACGCGGTGGCCCAGATGGCCCGGGCCTTCGCCGTGCAGGCCGTGGCCGAGGGGATCGAAACCGCCGAACAGGCGGACCGGATGACCGCGCTCGGCTACGACCGGGCCCAGGGCTTCTACTTCGCCCGCCCGATGAGCGCGGCCGACATGCGGGCCCGGATAGCGGCCGTCAGCGTCCCGAGCGGGAGCTGACCGACCGGCGCGATCTCCGGACGCCGGTCAGCGTCAGCAGCAGAGCCGCGAGCACCACGCCTCCCCCGCCGATCAGGGCGAGCGAGCCGTACGAGCGCGGCGGGTCGGCCATGGTGCCGCTGATCCAGCCGGCCAGGTTGTCGGTGCGGGCGCTCAGGTCGGGCCCGGTGTGCGGGCAGCCGGGACCCGAGCTGACCACCGCAGCCAGCGCGAAGGTGCCGTCGCGGCGCTGGCGGAAGTACGGCCCGCCCGAGTCGTGCGGGCACGGGCTCGTGTCCGGGCGCGGCGACCGCCCCGACGTCTCGATGAGCGTGTCCCCGACCGCGACGACGGTGAACAGCCCGGTCTGCATCCGGGTCGCGGGCCTGGCGTCGCCGCCGTCGTCGCGGATCAGCCCGTACCCGGTGAGCCGGAGCACCTCCCCCGGCGCCGGTGACCGCGTGTCGATCGGCAGCGGAGTGATGCCGGTGACCGGCTCGTCCAGCCGGGCCAGGGCGACATCGGCCCCCTCGGCCTGATACACCTCGACGACCTCGGCCTCCCGGCCGCCCTGGCCACTCAGATCGGTGCGGCCGACGACGGCGGTGGTCCGCTCGGCCACCGTGCGGCTCACCCGCTTCTCCCCGTCGCGGAAGCAGTGCCCGGCGGTGATCACCCACTCCGGGGCGATCAGCGCGCCGGAGCAGGAGCTGTCCCGGGTGCCGCCGCCCTCGGCGGGCAGGCCGGTCATGGTGAGCAGCACCGAGAACCGGTAGGCGCCGTTCTTCGCGTCCACGCCGTGGGCGATCGCGCTCGCCGGCCGCGGCGAGAACGGCACGGCGGCCGCGCAGACCACGAGAACGGCTAGAAAATTCCTGATAGACCTGGTCAAGGCGACACATCCGTACGTCGGCCGGGCGGAGCCCCGAATCCTTCCGGCCGGGCCGTCGGGGCAGCATCAGCGACGTCTTTATGGGCCGCTTATCCGCGGTGTGCGAGTCTGACGTTCTTTGGGGAGGATCCGGCATGCGGGTGCTGGTGGCCGATGACGAGCAGCTGCTGGCCGACACGGTCGCCGAGGGGCTGCGCAAGCTGTCCATGGCCGTCGACGTGGTCTACGACGGCGACAGCGCGCTGGAACGCCTGACCGTCAACCGGTACGACGTGGCGGTCCTCGACCGGGACATGCCCGGGCGCACCGGCGACGAGGTGTGCCGGCAGCTCGTCGGTTCCGGGGACGGCCCGAAGGTGCTGCTGCTGACGGCCGCGGCGGGCATCCGCGACCGGGTCGAGGGGCTGGGGCTCGGCGCCGACGACTATCTGACCAAGCCGTTCGCGTTCGCCGAGCTCGCCGCGCGGGTGCAGGCGCTGTCCCGGCGGTCCGGCGCCGCCCTGCCGCCCGTGCTCGACCAGGACGGGATCGTGCTCGACAGCACCCGGCACACGGCGTGGCGCGACGGACAGGTGCTCGACCTGTCGTCCAAGGAGTTCGCCGTCCTGCATGTGCTGATGCGCGCCGGGGGCCGCCTGGTCAGCACCGAGGAACTGCTGGAGCAGGCCTGGGACGAGCACACCGACCCGTTCACCAACACCGTACGGATGACCGTCATGACGCTGCGGCGCAAGCTGGGCGACCCGCCGGTGCTGCACACCGTGCGCCGGGCCGGCTATCGGATCGGCTCGTGACCGGCCGGTCGCCGGCCCGCCGGATCCTCGTGCTGTGCGCCGTCGTCCTGCTGGTCTCGCAGGTCACCCCGTGGGTCCGCGGCAACCTCGTCGACCTCGTCTTCACGTTGTCGCCCAGCGTGTGCGGACGCGACATCGGCCTGGTGCCGGACAGCACCTCCGATCCGCTGTGCTCGCTGCTCTTCCGCTGGCCCAGCCTGCCCGGCCTGCTCGTTCAGGGGCTCGTGCTGGCCGTCCTGCTGGCCGCCCTGCTGGCCGTCTGCGTGCCGGCCGTGCGCTGGTGCCTGCGCCCGGTGCGCGACGTCACCGCCGTGATCGGCAGCGTCGGGCCGCAGAACCTCGGCTATCGGCTGCGCCCCGGCCCGGGCTCCGACGAGCTGACCGTGCTGGCCCGCACGGTCGACGAGATGATGGACCGGATCGCCACCGGCTACGAGGCCCAGCGCCGTTTCGCCGCCGACGCGTCGCACGAGTTGCGGACCCCGCTGGCCGTCCAGCGGACGCTGATCGAGGTCAGCATGGCCGACGACCTGACCCGCGAGCAGCTCGAACTGCTCACCGATCAGCTGCTGACGACCAACGAACGCAACGAACGCCTGATCGAGGGGCTGCTCGTGCTGGCCGAGAGCGACCGTGGCCTGACCACCCGCACACCGCTGCGGCTCGACCGGATCACCGAGGCGGTGCTCGACAGCCACCGCAAACGGGCCGCCGAGGCCGGCGTGACCCTGACCAGCGACCTGCGTCCCCGTACGGTGCTGGGCGAACAGGTTCTGCTGGAACGGCTGGTCACCAACCTCGTGCAGAACGCGCTCAAATACAACCGTCCCGGCGGCACCCTCGACGTCCGGGTCGGTGACGATCCCGCGCTGACCGTCACCAACACCGGCGACGACGTGCCGCCCGACGAGGTGCCCGCGCTGTTCGAGCCGTTCCGCCGCCGCGCGGGCGCCCGCACCGGCCACACCGGCGGCGCCGGGCTCGGCCTGGCCATCGCGCGCTCGATCACGCAGGCCCACAACGGCCTGATCACCGCCTCCTCGACCGGCCGCGACGGCCTGACCGTGCACGTGTCGTTCCCGGGCTGAGCGGTCAGATCTTCGCTCCGACCGCCTGACCGTTGGCCGGCACCAGGAAGTTGGAGGAGCGGATCGACCCGTCGGCGTTGCGGGCGCCGGTGATGGTCGACGGGTCGGTGCTCGACAGGCCCCACGAGCCGCCGAGGTTCCACGAGTTGCCCGAGGCGGTCGACTTGCCCAGGGCCACCGCCGTCTTGTTGGACACGGCCAGGTTGGCGGTCAGCTTCGAAGTGGATCCGCCGTCGACGTCGAAGCCGGTCTTGGCGTTCTGATAGGCGGTGTCGCGGCTGAAGACGAGCGAGCCGGTGTTGCCGTTGTCGGTGAAGCCGTGGGCCGCGTTGCCGAAAGCCATGCTGTTGGTGACCGTGTGGGCCGCCGCGGGGCCGGTGCCGCCGCTGCCGCCCATCTTGAAGCCGTTGCCGTCACCCGAGAAGCTGGGGATGTTCCACCGGTTGTAGCCGTTGCCGTAGGCGATGCTGTTCTGGATCGTGATCGGCGAGCTGAACGACCAGGCGTCGAAGCCGTCGTCGACGTTGTTCCACAGCCGCGCCCCGCGCACCACGTTGCCGGCCCCGCTGCCCTCCTTGATGCCCAGTCCGTCGGCGCTCTCCCCGTTCTTGCGCGGGTCCCGGTTCTGGTAGCTGTCCAGGTTGACGATCTGGTTGCCGGCCGAACTGTTCTGCAGCTGGAAGCCGGTCTCGTAGTTGTCGTGCGTGCTGAGCCGCTCGAACGTGTTGTTGTTGCAGTTCGCGCAGTAGACCCCGTACGGCCCGTGGACGATCTCCAGACCCGAGATCCGCCAGTACGAGGCCTCCATGTGAAGGGCCCCGCGCTGCGCGGCCGGAATCGTCGACCCGACCGCGCCGGGCGTGTAGGCCAGCGCCTCACCGTCGATGATCACCCTTTCCCCCGCGTAAGCGGTCAGCGTGATCGGCGCCGAGGCGGTGCCGCTCTTGGCGATGGTGATGTTCGTGCTCAGCGCGTAGGTGCCCCCGCGCACCGCGATCGTCCCGCCCGCGACGACCAGGCCGACCGCCTTCTGAATGGTCGCCAGGGGCGCGCTCTGCGTGCCCGGGTTGGCGTCGTTGCCGCCGGGCGCCACGAACAACGTCGTCTCCGCGGCTCGCGCCGGTGCGGCGACGGCGCCCGCCAGGGTGGTGGCGAGCACGGCCGCGGTCAGCAGGTGTTTCCGCTTCATCTCCGGGTCTCCTCAAGCATGGCCGGTGGGCCGCCCACGCCAGCCCGGGAATGCGCTTTCCCCAGCGGAAACTACTTCGTAGAACGACGGCCGTCAATGCGGGAGCGGCTTCCACGTGGCCCGGTCGCTGACATCGGCGAAGCTCAGCCCGCGCAGGACGCGGCGGGCGTCGTCCATCGACAGCCCCTGGCGGAAGTGCTCGAACTGGGCGAAGTGGTTTTTGTCGATGAGCAGCGTGCAGTAATCGTTGCGGTCCATACACTGCAAGCTCTCGCCCCCGGCCGGCGCGTTGTCCGATTTCGGCCGGCCCTGCCAGATCGTCAGCTGTCCGCTGTGCGGATGGTTGTCCACGCTCTGCATGAGGTCGCTGCCCGCCGGCGTCCGCCGGCTGAAGAGCACCCGGGACACCATCTCGGTGGGACCCTGCTCCGCGGCGACCACCTTCCATCCCGGCGGCAGCCAGCCAATGCTGTACGGCGCCCGGACCGGCTCGGCGGGACGCGGCTCGAGCACGTTGATGATCGCCAGCGTCTGCTCGCGGCTGAGCGGCTCACGGGGCGTCTCCGGCACGAAGGTGGCCCACGCCTCGCCGTCGAACTTCCAGGCGAACGCCGTACGGGTGAAGGTCTCGGTCTTGATGCTCGGGTCGTGCGACGACAGGGCCGGGTTGTCCTTCTGCTTGGCCCGCATGTCCGCCAGGTCCGGCATTTCGTAGGTCAGCTGACGCTCGATGCCCGGGCGGCCCGCGATCACGACGTCTTTCGGCGGACCATAGGTCTGGTCCGGCCGCTCGGACACGCCGAGCGCCTTGATGTCGTATGCGCCGGGACGGTAGAGGGTGATCCGGCCGTCCAGGTAGGGGTAGGAGGTGCCGTCCACTTGGATGGTCTGGCCGTCCCGGTACACCGGGATCCGCTGGTAGCCCATGGTCGCCGCGTCCGCCGGACCGATCTGCCAGAGGCCGGTGCGGCCGCCTCCGGCCGTGAACTCAAGACCCTGCGGCTGCTCGAATTCCTTGGCCACGGGCGGCGTGGTGGTGGTCGTCGCGGCCGCCGGCGCGTTCGGCCGCGAAGCCTGCGGCGCCGCGCCGGCGAGCCCGGCGACCACCGCGACCGTCACGATCGCCGCGCCTCCGGCCCCGGCCGCCGCGGCCCAGCGGCGCCGCGTGCGGATCCGATGGGCGGCGGCGATGATGTCCGTGGTGCTGGTGCGCGGCGCCGGCGCCGGCGCCCCGACGGACTCAAGCACGTCCTCGATGCGATACGACATGGTCGGCTCCCTTCTCGGTGATCTCGGCGGACAGGACGGCACGCAGCGTGTCCAGGCCACGGCTGGTCTGGCTCTTGACCGTTCCCGGAGCGCAGCCGAGCACCTCGGCGGTCTCTTCCAGGCTCAGTCCCTCGAGGAACCTGAGCACGAGCGCGGCGCGCTGCCGCGGCGGGACCTGACGCAGCGCCGCCCGCATCCGCAGCCGTTCGTCGACGGCGCCCGAGGGGTCGGGGGTGGCCACGTCCGGGAAAGCCTCCCCCACCGCGTGCTCGCGGCGCCACGGACGGCGCTTCTCGCCGATCGCCGCGCGGATGACCGCCTTACGCGCGTACGCCTCCGGCGAGACGACCCTGTCCCACTTCAGATAGAGCCTCGCCAGGGCCCCGGACACCGCGTCCTCCGCGGCCTGCCAGTCGCCGCACGTGACGTAGGCGAGCGTCCGAAGGGGTTGGAACCGGGCCCGCGCGAACTCACGGAACCCCTCTTCTGACTCGGCATCCACCGGCCGGTCTCCTCTCGTCGAGACCTAGAGGAGACGAGCGGGGTCCAGGGTTGCATGCCAGGGCGGTTAATTTTCCCGGGTCGCGAGCACGACGACGACCGACTGTGGAGCCGGTGGCGGGCCGGGGAGCCCGGTGTCGGCCAGCGCCGCGCCGCTGAGGGCGACGGCCGGCGGAACGTACTCGGGCCACGCGGCTGGGTCGATGCGCTCGATGACGTAGCGGGCCGCCGGGTCCAGGCCGGGAAGGCGGAACCGCGGCGGGTCGGCTGCCAGCTCGTCGAGCTGGGCGTAGGCCAGGATCGCGGCCGACTGGTCGAGGGCGACCACTCCGTACACCCACGCGTCCTCGGCCGCGGAGTCGAGCCGGACCGTGCGGCCGGTGTGCAGCAGGTTCCGATGGGTCTTGTAGACGTCGATCCAGCGGGCCAGCGTGTCCAGATCGTCGCCGGTGGCGTCGTTCAGGTTCCACTCGATGCCGAAGTGGCCGAACAGCGCCGTGGCGGCCCGGAAGTCCAGCGGCAGCATGCGGCGGGTCTGGTGCGATCGCGGCCCGCTGACGTGGGCTCCGAGGTATTCGGGCGGGACCAGCTGGGTGGTCCACCGCTGGATGGCCTGGCGGGCCAGCGCGTCGTTCTGGTCGGAGGTCCACACCCGCTGGGCGCGTTGCAGCACCTCGAGGTCGATGCGGCCGCCGCCGGAGGCGCAGCTCTCCCACTCAATGTGCGGGAAACGGGACCGCAGCTCGTCCAGGAGCCGGTAGAACGCGGCGGTCTGCGCGTGGATGCCGGGGCGGCCGTCGAGCACGCCGGAACCCTCGTCGGCCGCGTCGCGGTTGTGGTCCCACTTGACGTAGCCGATCGGGTATTCGGCCAGGACCGCGCTCATCTGGTCGAGGACGTGCCGGTACGCCCCGGGCTGGGCCAGGTCGAGGATCTGCTGGTGCCGTTCCTCGGGCGGAACCCGGCCGCCGGTGGCGAGGATCCACTCGGGATGCTCGCGGAACAGATCGGAGTCGGCGTTGACCATCTCGGGCTCGAACCACAGACCGAACTGCAGGCCGAGACCCCGTACGTGGTCAATGATCGGCGACAGCCCGTCCGGCCAGACCTCGGGCGAGACCGTCCAGTCGCCGAGCCCGGCCCGGTCGTCGCGGCGGCCGCCGAACCAGCCGTCGTCCAGCACGAAACGCTCCACGCCGATCCGCGCGGCCCGGTCGGCCAGCTCGCGCAGCACGTCCGTACGGTGATCGAAATAGACGGCCTCCCAGACGTTGAGGGTGACCGGGCGCTCGGCGGCGGGGTGGGCGGGCGCCGAGCGCAGGAAGCCGTGGAAGCGGGCGGCCAGCCCGTCGAGCCCGTCATCGGCGGCGCCGACGTAGACCCAGGGCGTCGAGTAGCTCGCGCCCGGTGCGAGGGTGATCTCCCCGGGCAGCAGCAGCTCTCCCCCGCCGAGTGAGGTCCGGCCCGAAGGCACGCGTTCGAGGCGGTGCCGGTGGTTGCCGCTCCAGGCCACGTGCACGCCCCACACCTCGCCGTGCCCGAACCCGAAACCCGGTGTGCCCGCGACGAGGACGGTGGCCGCGTCGAAGCCGGTCTTGCCGCGGCGGTTCTCACGCAGCCACAGACCGTCGGTGATCGGGCGGCGTTGCGGGACGCGTTCGCGGGTCCACCGGCCGGTGAAGTCGAGCGATTCGGCGGCCCGGTCGGGCACGGGCACGGCGACGTCGAGCGCGTCCAGCCGATAGCCGGTGGCGCCGGTGTTGGTCAGGGTGTGCCGCAGCCGGACCAGACCACCGGGAACCGTTTCGACCAGCGTACGGAGGCCCAGTCCGGCTTGTTCGTCGGTGGCCTCGATCGTCACGCCGGACGGGGTGGCGTGGATCGGCACCGGCGCGAACCGGGTCGACCAGGCGCCCGGTTCGCCCAGGCCGCGGTGACCGATCAGGCCGGGCCGGCCGTACCAGAGGTGCGAGCCCTCGGGCACCAACGGCAGGCCCACCGGTTCCAGGGCGGCGTGGTCGGCGGCGGTCGTCGCCGGGCCGGCCACCCCGCACCACGCGACGGTCGGCAACCGGTCGTCGTGCTCGACGAGCACCAGACCGGTGTCGCCCGGCCGCCCGATCAGAAAGGCCGTCATGCTATTTCACCGCGCCTCGAGTCACTCCGGAAATGACCCACCGTTGCGCGAAGACGTAGACGATGAGCAGCGGCGCCATCGCCATCAGATAGCTCGCGAACGCGGCCGGATAGTTGGTCTGGAACTGGCTCTGGAACACGTACTGCACCAGCGGCAGGGTGGCCGAGCCGGGATCGGACAGGATGACCAGCGGCAGCAGGAAGTCGTTCCAGGCCCACAGGCAGGTCAGGATGCCGACGGTGGCGTTCATCGGGGCCAGCAGCGGGAAGATGACCCGCCAGAAGATGGCCCAGGTGGACGCGCCGTCGATCGCCGCCGCCTCCTCCAGCGCCCGCGGGATGCTGTTGATGTACGCGGTGAAGATGAAGATGTTGAAGGCCAGCCCGTACACCACGTACAGCAGGATCAGGCCGACCCGGTTGTCGAGGTGCAGGATGGCCGTCTCCTTGGCCACCGGCAGCATGATGATCGGGAACGGGACGAACAGCGCCGAGACGAAGTAGAAGTACAGCCCCTTGAACAGGCGCCGGTTCATATTGCGGGCGATCGCGTACGCGACCATCGAGTTGGTCAGCAGGGTCAGCACGACCGCCCCGACCGTGATGATCGCGCTGTTGAGGGCGGTGGACGGGAAGTCGGTCAGCCGCCAGGCGTCGGCGAAGTTGCTCCAGCGGACCTCGGTCGGCAGGCCGAAGCCGGTGCCGCCGAGCTGGTCGGTGGTCTTGAGCGCGGTGACGACGGCGAAGTAGAGCGGGATCGCGATGGTCAGCGCGAGCACGATCAGCAACGCGGTGAGCCACCAGTTGACGCCCGGGCCCTTGCGGCGGGGGCGGGGCGGGGGGCGCTCCGGGGTGCGTCCGGCTAGCGTTCCGGTCTCGCTGGCTGAGGTGGACATCAGACCTCTACCTCCCGGCGCCGCAGCACGCGCAGCTGAACGATGGAGAACCCGACGATGACGATGAAGAAGATGACCGAGTTGGCGCTCTGGTAGCCGTACTCGCCGCCCTGGAAGCCGCCCTTGTAGATGAGCAGGGCCACCGATTCGGTGTCCGTGCCCGGGCCGCCGCCGGTCAGCGCGACGATGTGGTCGAAGATCTGCAGGAAGCCCTTGAGCGACAGCACCATGTTGATGGTGAAGAAGCCGGCGATCAGCGGGAACGTGATGCTGCGGAACTGCCGCCAGGCCGACGCGCCGTCGAGGTCGGCCGCCTCGTACATCTCGGCCGGCACGGTCTGCAGCCCGGCCAGATAGATGATGATGTTGAAGGCGGCCGACTGCCACACCGCCAGGATGACGATGGCGATCCAGGCCGTGCTCGCCTTGGTCAGCAGCGACGTCGACAGGGCGTCGATGCCGAGCTTCTCGCCCAGCGCGGGCAGCGAGTTGGAGAACAGGTAGTTGAAGATGTAGCCGACGACCAGGATGGCCAGCACGTTCGGAATGAAATAGATGGCGCGCAGGCCGTTCTTGAACTTGATCCGGCTGTTGAGCCCGATCGCGATGGCCAGCGACACGATGTTGACCAGCACGGTGGCCACCGCGGCGATCAGAAACGTGAACCAGTACGCGTGCAGCACCCGCGGATCGGTGAACAGCGCGACGTAGTTGCGGAGCCCGACGAAGTCGGCCGGCCCGTATCCGGGTGAGTCGGTGAAGCTGTAGTAGACGCCCTGGATGACCGGGATGGTGTGGAAGACGAAGAACAGCAGGAAGGCGGGCAGCACCATGATGTAGAAGGCGCCGGCCAGGCGTACGCCCCGCTTGTGCTGTGCTTCGCCCTGACCGGCCCGGGTTTCCGGCCGGGTGGGTGTCTGTGTGGTCATGATCCGATCACCGCCCCGAGGCCCCAGGTGCGCCGTTGGGCCACCTTGTCCCAGTCGTCGTCGAGTTTGCGCAGGAAGTTGTCCTCGCCGCCGCCGATGAGGAACTCCTGCAGCAGCGGGCCGAGCGGGATGGCCTGGATGAACTGGTGGTCGCTGAAGCCGACGATGCGGCCCGACTCGATGTAGCTCTGCACCCCGGACAGCGCCGGGTCGTCGTTGCTGAGCCCCTTGCGGGCCGGGATGGCCACCTGCGCCTTGCAGTAGTCCTGCATCACCTTCTCGCCCATGAGGAAGTCGATGAACTTGCTCGACTCGGCCGGGTGCGCCCCCTCGCGGGAGGCGGTGATGACCACGTCGACCCCGGAGACCAGAGTGGTCTTGGCCGGGTCGTTGGTGGCCGGCAACGCCATGCTGCCGATGGTGAAATCGGGCTTGCCGTTGCGGATCTGCGGTACGGCGTAGCTGCCCAGCAGCAGCATGGCCGACTCACCGCGGGCGAACGCGGCCGTACCGTCCTCGTAGCCCTTGGACAGCGGATCCGGCTGCGTGTACCGGTACAGCTGGGCGAGTTTCTCGGCCGTCTCGCGCCACCCGGCGGCGAACGTCGTCCGGTCCTGGAAGCGCTGCTGGAAGAAGTCGGCCGGTTGCAGCTGGGCCGACAGCGGGGCGAGCGGGGACTGCGCGGTCCAGGCGTCGGCCAGCATGCCGTAGAACGGGGTGATCCCGGCCGCCTTGAACTTCTCGGCCGCGGCGATGAGCCCGTCGAACGTGGTCGGGACCTCGACACCGTTCTGCTCGAACAGTTCCTCGTTGTAAAGCAGGCCGCTGGCGTTGGCCGCGAACGGCACCCCGTTGGTCTCGCCCTTCGAGCCGGCGCCGAGGTTGCCGATCACCGACAGGTAGGCCGGGTTGACGTCGGCGAGCACCTGATCGTCGCGGAAGTCGCGGAAGATCTTCGCGCTGGCGAACTCGCCGAACGTGCCGTTGGCGTTGAGCGTCATGACGTCCGGGACGTCGTCCTTGACCAGCCGGGTGCGCAGGGCGGTCTCGGGGTCGGCCGGGTTGTCGACGACCACCCGGATGCCGGGGTTGGCCCGCTCGAACTGGGCCGCCAGATCCTGGAAGTAGGACTGCGCCTCGGCCTTGAACTGGAAGAACGTGATGGTGGTGCGGTTGTCCCCCGAACAGGCGGCGAGGACGGCGCCGGCCAGCAGAGTGATGACCGGCAGCAGCATGAAGCGTGCGGGAGTGGGTAGACGTGGTGGCACGATGACCCCCCAACATCAATTAATTTCAATCAGATAGAAACTAATTCACACTCCGGTCCAGACACAAGAGTCGTTCCGTAACCTGGGGCCGTGACCGCCGACATCCGCCTCTCCACCGGCGCCCTCGCGGTGACCCGCCACCTGCTCGTGCACGGGCCGGCCACCCGCGGCGACCTCGGCGACCGCCTGCAGATGTCGGCGGCCTCGATGTCCCGGCTGGCCCGCTCGCTCGTCCGGGTGGGCATCGTCGCCGAGAACGCCGAACCCGTGCCCGGCGTCGGGCGGCCCCGCCAGATCCTGTCCGTCGTGCCCGGGGCCCGCCATGTCGCCGGTTTCAAGCTCACCGGCACGAAGGCGTACGGCGTGGTGTGCGACGTGCTCGGCGACGTCCTGGCCACCGCGACCGCGGCGCTGCCCGCCCGTTCGGAGGGCGGCGAGGTGCCGGTCGCGGCCACGGTGCGGGTCCTGGCCCAGCTGGCCGCCCGGCTGGGTCGCAAGGTGCCCTCGCTCGACGACATCGGCGTCTCGCTCGACGGCATCGGCGTCTCGCTCGGCGGGGTCGTCGACGAGCAATCCGTCGTACGGGAAGGAACTTTTCTCGGATGGCGCGACGTTGACCTCGCCACTCCCCTGCGCCGGCGGACCGGCCTTCCGGTCGTCGTCACCAACGACGTGACCGCGCTGGCTCGCGAGCAGTTGTGGTTCGGCGCCGGCCGCACCCACAGCACCTTCGGCGTCATCACCGTCGGCGCCGGTCTCGGCTTCGCGGTCGTCCGCGAGGGCGTCGTCGTCGACCAGCTGATCGACAACGGTCACCTGCTCGCGCACGCCCCCATCGACCGGCGCGGCCCGCGCTGCAGCCTGGGCCATCGGGGCTGCGTGGCCGCCTATCTCAACCGCGACGACCTGGAGCGGCACGCCTCCGCCCGCGCCGGCCGGCCCGTCACCTTCGACGATCTCCCCGGCTCCTTGATCTCCGACGCGGCCCAGGCTTTAGGTCATCTGGCCGCGACCTTCGCCGGCGCGCTCCAGACCACCCGCATCGTGCTGGCCGGCGAGAACATCGCGGCCATCGCCGGATCCCCCGCCATGGCCGCCGCGGTCGCCGACCGGCTGCGCCCGGGACCGGACGAGACCCAGCGGTGCGAACTCGACATCACCGTCGCCCCGCTGACCTTCAGCGACTGGGCCCACGGCGCGGCGGTGACGGGCATCCAATCCGTGCTGGGCGCGGCCTGACCGCGGTGGCCGGCCCCGGGGCGGGCCTGCTGGTGAACTTGGAAGGGGCTGAACGAGTCGTTGCCCGGGCCGCCGTTGTACGTGTCGTTGCCCGTGTGCCCGGTGAGTTCGTCGTTGCCGTCGTCGATCTTGTCGTGGCCGTCCCCGACGGACACCCGATCGTTGTCGTAGCTCGCATCGATCTGGTCGTCGCAGCCGAGACCCCAGATGGCGCCGGAACCGCGGTCACCTTGAAGGACAGTTTCGAGGCCGTGCACCGTACGGTCGTCGCGTCCACGGCCTTGCATCCCTTGCCGGGGGTGATCGTCGTCCGGCCGTCGATCGTCACCGTCGTGCCGGAACGGGTCAGCACAACGCCGTTCGTGCGACCCTTCCCGGCCTGATACTGCACGATGCCCGTGCCGACCACGGTGGCGAGCCCGTTGGTCGCGGCCTGCGCCGGTGTCGCCACCGCCACGAGGGCAACGAGCCCACCGGCCCCCAGCAGTGCCGTGACTATCTTGCCGGTGTGCCGCCGCATCGGATCTCCCCGTGGTCGTTTGGTCCTTCCCTGCCGGGGCCGGCACCACCTCTGTCCCGGTGCGATAGGCGCCCCGCTTCTTGGTGCAAGAAAGCGTTCATGCCACCGCTGTGCTGGGCATCCGGAGGGTAACGAGGTGCCCCTTGCCGATGGCATGCACGAGGCCGCCGGCCGCGGGCAGAAGTCGGCCAGACCGCGTGGGTAGTCGCTGACGGGCGCGAACCTTGCCGGCACGATCGACGGTAACGGTGGAACCGTCGGTGTAGAGGACCAGGGCGCCGCCCATCACCACAGCTACGGCCGACGGAACGCCATTCGAAGTCGCCTTCACTGTGGTGACTTCGCTGCGGGTCAGGTCGACGACGCTGACGCCGGTTGCGTCGACCAGCCAGAGCGTTTTGCCGTCGAGCGAGGGCGGTCGCAGCAGGTCCTTCTCGTGTTCCCACAGTATGTGCACGCCTGTGTCCGGGTGAAAGAACATGACCGTCCGGCGGCCGCTGAGGAAAGCGATATGGCCATCGGCGCCGACCGTGCCGCCGGGTTCGCCTTCAAAGAAGTAGACCGGAGCGGGCAGGGGCCATTCCTCGACGATGACACCGGTTCGCGGGTCCAAGTGCATCAGGCTGGCTCGATCGGTGCCGGCGATGAGCGTTGCATGGCCGGTGAGGTCTCGCTGGGGTGTCACTTGGCGCAAGTCCGACCGGGCCGTCCCATCATCGGGGGCCGGCGCCATGCCCTCGGCCGGCGGCAGGGGTTTGCCGTCGGACAGAGACAGTCGAAGAAGCGGACGGTAACTACGCCACCCACCCGTCAGGACGACCGAGCCGCTGACACTCACGTCATGGCGCAATGAGAGGCCCGGCGTGGACCACAGTCGTTCACCGCTGCGAAGGTCGAAGCAGTACAGGACTCCTGACTGGCTCAGATACAGACAGCGGCGACCGGCGATGACGGTGACGCCCCAGCAGTCATCGACGTGTTGGTCCCACAGCAATGCCCCGCTCTTCGGGTCCAGACAGACCAGACGAGAGTGCCGCTCCGCCACCACCAAGGCGTCCGCGGTGGCTGCGAGCGTCTCGGAGGATGACCGTAGATGCAACCGCCGTGACCAGGCCACCTCCACCGGTTGCTCCGACACCCGTACATCATGCACGCGAGCTGGACGCCGGGTCGCCGCTGGTCGTGCGGCGAGTGCTCATCTGCCCGCGCCGCCTCGAAAGTGATTGCGGACGGTGTCGAGAAACGCGGAACCTGCCTCGACGTCCCGGTGACAGCGCCCCGGGTGGGGCATCCGACGACCAGGAGCAACCGACATGATGCCGTACCTTTCCAGCCTGGAGCTGACCACCCCGCAGACCGGATTTCAGCAACGCGAGCGCGACCTCAGCATGGGCCGGCTCGTCGCCCGCTTGTCGTTCCGCCGCGCCGCGAGGCTGCGGAAACAGCCCGAGCCGGACCCCACCGCGGTCCGACGCACCCCGTCACCATCAACAGTCGTAACTGTCCAGGTAGAGCAGACGACCATAGCTGGCCAGTGAGGCGCGGGCGCCGTACTGATTTGGCCAGGCAGACGGCCGGCGACCGCTCATCGACCTGTCCGCGTGCGACCGGGTCATTCCTTGACGACTTCGATCTTCAGATCAGGAGCGCCTTCGGGCATGCGAAAGGGCGCCCACTCGAAGGTGGGACGCCCTTTTCAGCGTGGCCTGGCGGGAAGCTTAGAACCAGACTTTTCGACCGCCGACCGGGCGTCCGATGGCGCCGAGGATCCAGAGGGCGGCACCCACTACCAGGAGAATGATGCCGATCGTGTAGAGAATCGGCACGCTCAGGAAGATGCCCAAAAGCAGAAGGATGAGCCCCAAAACCAGCATGACTTGCTCCGTTTCGTCGGCGGGCGTCTCCCGCCGACCGCTAGGTACCCAGCAGATCAAAAACTCAATCCCGATCGATGGCTGACCCGTGCCACCGCTGCGGTCCTTCGGGCCCGACTGCAGTCAGGGCTGTCACAATGGTGCTGTCGAGACTCTGTTCAAGCCTCGGCGTACCACTGCCTCCCGTCGGACTCGGTTGAGCCCGCGGCCCCGGTCGCCGGCGTGACGTCCGCAAGCATCGCGGCAAAGCGGAAGAGTGTTGGGCGGGCTCAGAAGAGCCACCGGTCGAGGACTCCGGGCCAGAACTGCCGTTGGTGATCGCCGTCCTCGATGGAGGCCTTCGATCCTGCGGAGCAGACCGGTGAGTTCCCCCCCCCGGTTTGGTGGAGCTTCTCAAGCATGATCGACTGATCATGGGGAGGAAGTATCCGTGGCCGCACCGAAGAAATACCCCGACGATCTACGAGCGCGTGCTGTGCGTTTGTATCGCGAGTCGGACCCGAAGCCGACGATCCGGCGTCTGGCCGAGCAGCTGAACGTGCATCACGAAGCGCTGCGCAACTGGATCCGCCAGGCCGAGGCCGATGCGGGCGAGCGTCACGACCGGCCGACCAGCGAGATGGCCGAGGAGAACCGCCGGCTGCGTGAAGAGGTCGCTGAGCTGCGCCGGGTGAATGAGATCCTGCGTGCCGCCAGCAGCTATTTCGCGTCGGAGCTCGGCCCGACCCGGCGACGGTCATGACGTTCGTTCACGAACACCGTGACCGCTTCGCGGTCGCGCTCCTGCTACGGGTCTTGAACGTCGCCGAGTCGACCTACTACCAGTGGGTGCGCGCAGCTGAGCAGCCCGGTGACCGCGACCTGGTCGACCTCGGGCTGATCTCCAACATCTATGAGATCTGGGAAGCGTCCGGCTTCACCTATGGCGCCGACCGGGTCCACCGGCGGCTGCGCCGTGACGGCATCCGGGTCGGCCGCAAGCGTGTCGAACGGCTGATGGCCGACCAGGGCTGGCAGGGCGCGTTCCTGCGGCGTGGCTGGCGCAGCGGCTCAACCCGGCAGGATCCGCGGCACACGCCGGCGCCGGACTTGGTCAACCGCAACTTCACCGCGGTCGGCCCGAACCGGCTCTGGGTCGCCGACGCTACCCGCATCCCATGCGGGGAAGGCGTGTTCTGGCTGGCCGCCGTCCGCGACGTGTTCTCCCGCCGGATCGTCGGGTGGAAGACCTCGGACCGGTGCGACACCGATCTGATCCTGGCCGCGCTCGAGTACGGCATCTGGTCGCGTGACGTCCGCGACGGCCAGTTGATCCACCACTCGGACAGGGGCTCGAACTATACGAGCTTCCGCTTCTCACAACGGTTGCAGGACAACGGAATCCGGCCGTCGATGGGCTCAGTCGGCGACTCGTACGACAACGCCCTGATGGAGAACTTCTGGTCCACTCTGAAGATCGAACTCGTGTATCGCACGAGCTGGCGGACCCGCGACGAAGCCGAGAACGCAATCTTCACTTACATCGACGGCTGGTACAACACCCGCCGCATCCAGAAAGAACTCGGCTACCTCAGCCCCGACGAATACGAGACCGCCTGGCACGCCCAGATCGAGCCAGCTAACCTCACCCCTGCCCCGACCGGAAGCAGGTAACCACCGCTCCGTCGAAACGGGGGGAACTCACCTCGCGGTCGGCCAGATGAGAGCACTCGCACTACGGCGATGATGTCGGGTCCGGCCAGCTAGGCCTTGACAACCATCGAGTCGAGCAACGCCTCGAAGCTGATCTGGCAAACACCGAAATCAGTACCGGCCGGCAGAATTAACGGCATCGCGCACCGGCCCTCGTCGATCCCCGTCGATCCTTCACGGTCGCAGCATGCCAGACCAGCCGCCGACGGCGGAGTGAGCGCGAACCAACGGCCAGGGCGCATGCTCAGCGGCAGATCCGGATGCCACGCGGTCGAGGCGACTCATACCATCCTTGCCAAGCGGCCCTGGGTCGGTTTGTGATCCGCCTGTGGCAAGAGTAGGGCAGGCCCCCCACCCGAGCGGGGTGTCAACAGGATCGAACGCGGTCGAGAAACCGCGAAAAATGATCTCCATGATTATGGCGAACGATCTCAGCGCCACTAGGAAATTGTCTCGGTTCCGCCGAGTCGCCCTCGTCCTTGTCCTGCCCGTCGCCGTAGTCGGCGCGGTCTCCGGGTGCAGTGATTCGGCGGCGCCGGAAACCGCGCACGCGACCGGCCCATCAGCTCCGACTCCCGCTGCCTCGGCCAACGCGCCCGGGCCGGCAAACTCGGCCCCTGCGGCCGGCCAGCGCATGATCACCAACAACGGGCGCCGCCTCGCGTTCTACGTCACTCCCGGGCACTCACCGGCGATCGTGTTGGACTCCGGTGGCGGCGAGGATCACACCCAGTGGAAAGACATCGTCCCTCAGCTGTCGAAGGCGACCGGGTCGCAGATCATCACCTACGACCGGGCGGGGCTAGGCAACAGTGACGAGGTGAAGGGCCCGTGGGACGGCCGGGCCGCCGCCTCTGACCTGCGCGCCGGTCTGCGCGAGCTCGGCGTCACCCGCAATGTCATCCTCGTGTCCCACTCGCAGGCGGGGGAGGTTGCCACCTACTTCGCCCGCGCCAACCTGGGCGTGCTGTCCGGGGCTGTGCTCGTCGACGCCAACGTGCCGCATTTCTTCACCGACAAGGAAATCCAGCGCCTCGTCGCGGTCACCACGCCACAAATCGAAGCGCTCAAGAAGCAGCCGTCGACGAAGGCGAATCGGCAGCTCATCGCCACGTCCGAGAACTTCGGTCCCACCCATCGGGCCTACCACAAGGCCTCCTGGCCAGACAGCGTCCCGGTCACCTACATCGCATCGGAGAAGACGCCGTTCGACGGATCCCCGCAGGACGCCCAGCACTGGCGCGACGCGGCAGCCGCGTTCGTCGCGGCCGGGCCCGGGCGCACACTGATCACCGCCAAGGGAAGCTCACACGAGGTCCCGCAGGACAAGCCCCAGTTCGTCGTCGACGAGATCGAAAAGATGGTCGCCGCTCGCAGCTGAAGCGTCCCAACTCCGATATCAGCCGGGCTCCGGATCAGGGGTATCCGCAGATTTGCCGGTATGAGTACGGCACCGCCAATAGCCCGATCCGAAACTGTGCAAATCGCTTAACAGGCATGATGGAGCGTCCTCATCTCGGCATGCGGATGCAGCTCAGGGCCAACCCGGTCAGGCTGCTGGGGCGGTCAGGACGGCCTTGGCCGCCAGCCGGAAACTCCTGATCATCGGATTCGGGTTGTCCTTGTGGCTGACCACGACGACACGGCTGGGGGGAGCGTCTTTGATCGGGACGGTGACCAGGTCAGGACGCAGTGAGCTGCGCAGATCGCCTACTGGTAGCACGGCGATGGCCCGGCCGCTCGCGACCAGTTCGAGCTTGTCCTCGTAGTTCTCCATCGGTGGCACACCGGTGCCGAGGAGCTGGTAGGAGGTCCAGTCTGTGGTCTCGAAGACACAGGGTGCGGCTTTTTCGCCGGCCAGTTCCTCCAAGGTGACCGACGCGCGGTCAGCCAAGGGGTGGCCGCGCGGTACCACCAGCATCCGGGGTTCCTCGTACAGCGGGGTGGTGAGCACCTCGTCGGCGGCCAGCGGCAGCGGGGCCCGCCCAATCAGGGCATCGACGCGTTTGTCGGACAGCGCCCCTACGTCGCGGCAGGTCAGGTGCCGGGTGGTGATCTCGGCGTGCGGGTGGCGGTGGCGCAGTTCCCGGACCGCGGCTGTGATCACGAGGTCTTCGACGTAGCCGATGGTGATCCGTTCGGTCTTGGCCTGGTCGCGTACGGCCAGCTCAGCTTGCCGGGCAGCTTGCAGCAGGGCTTGGGCGCGGGGAAGGAACGCCTGGCCGGCCGGAGTGAGCCGGGTGCCCTGAGGGACGCGGTCCAGCAGTCGTGCGCCGAGGCGTTTCTCGAGCCGTTGGATCTGGCGGCTCAGCGCCGGCTGGGCGACGTGCAGTTCGGCGGCGGCCCGGCCGAAGTGCTGGTGCGCCGCGACCGTGGTGAAGTAGCGCACCAGCCTCAGTTCGAGGTCCTGTCCGAGATCGTTCACCCGGCTAAGCGTACGCGTCATGTCTTTTCGGAATGATCGGTTGCCGAACCGGTCTTGGACGCCCAGGCCGTTTCCGGCCTTGACTGAGAGGGCAATGTTCCCCCGAGAAGGCACAGGCGTGATGAAGGCGATTCAGTTCCACGAGGCCGGCGGGCCGGAAGTTCTGCAGTACGACGAGGTGCCGGTACCCGAGATCGGACCGGGCGAGGTCCTTGTCCGCGTGTACGCGGCGGGCATCAACCCGCCGGATTGGTACCTGCGGGAGGGCCTGAAGGTCATGCCGGCCGAGATGCGGCCGCCGCTGGAGTTCCCGTTGACTCCCGGAACGGATATGTCGGGTGTGGTCCAGGCGGTCGCTGCGGACGTGGCGGAGTTCGCCGTCGGTGACGAGGTCTTCGGCATGCTGAGGTTCCCCGGGTTCGACGGCCGGACGTACGCCGAGTATGTGGCCGCGCAGGCGTCGGACCTGGCCCGCAAGCCGGCCGGTATCGACCACGTACAGGCGGCCGGGGCTCCGATGGCCGTGCTCACGGCCTGGCAGTACCTGATTGATCTCGGCCACGACGTGCCGTCTCCGTTTACCGGTCAGGTACATCAGCCGGTGCCGATCACGCCGGGGATGACCGTGCTGGTCAACGGAGCCGCCGGCGGAGTGGGCCACTTCGCGGTGCAGCTGGCGAAGTGGAAGGGGGCGCGGGTGGTCGCGGTGGCCTCGGGCCGCCACGAGCAGTTCCTGCGCAAGCTCGGCGCCGACGAGTTCATCGACTACACCCGGACATCGGCCGCGGAGGTAGTCAGCGATATCGACCTCGTGATCGACACGGTCGGTGGCCCGAACAGCTCACGCTTCCTGACCGTGCTCAAGCGTGGCGGCACCATGCTTCCGGTGTTCTTCGCCCAGTACGACCCGCAAGAGACGGCGCGTCTGGGCATCTCGGTCTCCAACATCCAGGTGCGTTCCAACGGCCCCCAGCTCGCCGAAATCGGGCGCCTGTTCGACGAGGGCAAGCTCCAGGTGGGGGTGGACAGCACGTATCCGCTGTCCGAAGCCGGCAACGCACACACGCGAGCCGCGCAGGGCCACATCCAGGGCAAGATCGTGCTGACGGTGGTCTCGTGATCGCCGAACTGCAGCACACGGTGGCGAACTACGCTCACGCCCTGGACGAGCTGAACGTGCCCGCGCTGGAAGCGATTCTGACCGAGGACACCACCTGGACCTTCACGGTGCCCGGACAGGGAGTGCTCGGCCCTGTCGCCGGACGCACGGCGGTGCTCGACTTCGTCCGTGACGGGCACGCGGCCCAGACCGGAAGGGTGCGGCACCACCTGAGCAATGTCGTGGTCAAGACGGCGGACGACAACCGCGCTGAAGTGCGGGCCTATCTGATGCAGACGAGCAACACCGGCGAGAACGTGCAGGTGATCTCGACCGGCGTCTACACGTTCGGGCTTCGCCGGTCCGATTTCGGATGGCGGATCGCCGAGCTCACCTTGGCGCTGGACAACGCCTTATAGGCAAGCGCCGGGCGCGGCCGCTGAACACCGCGGTCCCGCCCGGCGAACTGGACGCCGGCGCCGTGCTGGTCGTCGAGTTCAACGGCTTCGCCGGCTCCCAGTCCGAGGTGCTGCGAGCCGCGCGGACTGAAGCACAGCAGCAGACTCGGCCGACAACGCCGGAAGGTCAGGCGTTGCGAAGACCGTCGGAACCCAAGAGGTCCCGGAGCGGAGCCACCGGGACGATTCCTTCCGCTCGGGCCGCCAACTGCGGATCGACGGTGACCAGAGCGTCAGCCTGCAACCGCGTCACGGCCAGATACTCGGCGTCGCGCAGGGTGTCCCAGCCGTTCTGACGGGCGATCCGCCACGCCGTAGCCCGGGACATCCGGTCGCCGAGAAGGCGCATCTTGACCTCGGTCATCCGCTCGTGCAGCTTCAGCGCGGCCGGCTCGGTGCGCTCGCCCCGGCCGACCTCGCGCAGCAGCAGTTGCAACGCCTCCGACCGGATGCCGTTCGGTGCGACCAGCTGGTGGCGGCCGTCGACGGCGAACGTGTTGTCGGTCAGATGCAGCAGGGTGGGTGCGTCGATCACGTAGCGAGCCATCCCGTCAGAGTATTGCCGAGCCCGCCCCGACCTCTAACATCCATCATTGTGGATATAGAAGCGGATCGCCGGCCTGTGCTGGACGTCGGGTTCGATGACCGCGTCCCGCCGCCCAAACTCGTGCTCTTCGCCGTTCAGCATCTGCTGACGCTGTCGGCCATCTGGGTCTTCCCGGTGCTCATCGGCATCACGCTCGGGCTGGCCACCGGCGACGTCACCCACATGATCCAGGCCTCGTTCCTGCTGGCCGGCGTGGTCACGGTGCTGCAGTCGAGCCGCATCGTGCGGCTGCCGATCGTGCAGGGGCCGACCGCCGCGTTCTTCGCCGCCCTGCTCGCGGCCGGGGCGGCGTACGGGCTCGATGCGGCCTTCGGCTCGATGATCGTGGCTGGGCTGATCTTCATGGTGCTGACCATCCCGGTCCGGCGTTTCGGGGTGCTGATGCATGTTCTTCGGTTCGCCACCGATCCCCTGGTCTACGGCACGATGTGTGTGATCATCGGCGCGCAGCTGGCGACGCTCGGGCTGCCGGGCTGGTTCGGCGCCGAGGGGCAACCCGGGTACGGCTGGGATCTGTTCTGGATCGGCCTGGTCACGCTGCTCACCGTGGTCGCCTGCCTGCTGCTGGGCGGCACGACGCTGGTCCGGCGGGCGGCCGTCATCATCGGCATGCTGGTCGGATCGGTGCTGGCCGCGGCGACCGGGCTGTGGAGCATGCCGGACATGTCGGGGGTGTCGTTCGTCGGCCCGCCCTCGTTGCTGCCGTTCGGTTTCGCCGTGGCATGGCCCGCGGTCCTGCTGATGCTGCTCGCCTTCCTCGAGTCGAGCGCCGAGGCGGTCGGCATGTACACCCTGGTGTCGCGCTGGGGTGGCACGGAGCTGACCCGCGAGCGCATCACCCGCGGCCTGTTCACCGAGTACGCGGGTTCGGTGGCCGGCGCCCTGTTCGGCGGGATCGGCACCGCCTCGTACCCGGAGAACGCCGGCATCGTCCGGGTGACCCGCATCGGCAGCCGGTTCGTCACGATGACCGCCGGGTTCGTGGCGATCGCGCTGGCGTTCCTGCCGGTGTTCAGCGCCTTCGTCGCGGGCCTGCCGGGCGCGGTGCTGGCCGCCGCGTCCACGGTCCTGTTCGGCATCATCGCGATGAGCGGCGTGCAGATCCTGGGCGCGGTCGAGTGGGACGACCTCAACATCACGGTCGCCGGCACCGCGTTCATCCTCGCGCTCGGTGGTCAGTGGCTGCCGGAGGCGATGGTCGCCACCATGCCGGGGTGGGCGCGGGCGCTGGTCACCACCCCGATGATGTTCGGCGCGGTGCTGCTGATCGTGCTCAACGCCGCCGTCAACTACGGCCTGCGCCCGATGCTGGCCCGCCGGTGATCACGCTGCGGCTCAACCACCAGCAACGGGACTTCCTGCAGGCGGTGGCCGACCGGGACGCGCAGCTCGGCGACCTCAGCGATCTCGTGCGCGCGGCCCTCCGCGACGCTCCGGCCCACATTCCCTCCCGGGCCACCCCACCGGGCCCAGACCCTTCCCCCCGTACGGTCGTGGCCGGCCACATTCTCGAGCCCGGCACCGGAAAGGCGTTCGAGGTGGCCGCGGGCCGGGTGATCCGGATCTCGCAGGTCGAGGGTCATCAGTGCGTGGACATGAATGTGTTCGCCCTGGCCGACCGTCGGGAGCGGTTGCACGTCGGCCGCACCCGCGGGCTGCAGGGCCTGCGCCCGGGTCCCGGGGACGTGCTGTGGTCCAACGCCCCGTGGGAACGCCCGATCATGGTGATCGCCGCCGGCACGGCCACGACCGACACCCAGTTCCCGTTCTGCAGCCGCCTGATCTACAGCGCCTTCTTCGGCATGCATGACCGGACCAACTGCCAGGAGATCCAGAACGAGGCGCAGCGCGAGTACGGCCTGGGCCCGTGGGAGATCCACGAGTCGCTCAACCTGTTCATGCACACCGGCACCGGCCCCGGCGGCGAGCCGGTCATCGGCCGCAACCGCGCCCGGCCGGGCGACTACATCGAGTTCGTCGCCCTGATC
Organism: Actinoplanes sp. NPDC021490; assembly: GCF_055562135.1. Lineage (NCBI taxonomy): Bacteria > Bacillati > Actinomycetota > Actinomycetes > Micromonosporales > Micromonosporaceae > Actinoplanes > Actinoplanes sp. NPDC021490. The sequence goes on along the minus strand of NZ_JBVHFW010000010.1, from coordinate 307,690 downwards.
GATCTGCTGGTCGTGCCCAACGTCTGCGGCGACGACCTCTCCAACTGCAGCAACTTCAACCTGCGGCCCGTACGGGTGACGATCGAGGAGGGCCGCCCCGAGGACGCCGAGCAGGCCCGGTCCGCCCGGGATCGCGCCGTCATTCTGGGTTTGCCTTCCCCGCGCGAGGTGCCCGGCGCGTTGCCGCTGAGCCGCGATCCCGGTTACGTGGCGGACTTCCCGCACCTGCCCCTGCGACCGGCCGACGTGCCCGTCGACCTCGGGGAAACGCTCACGGCCCGATTCGCCGAGGCCCGCAACATCGACCTGTACGGCGATGACGACGACGCGGCCCTGCGCGACCTCACCCTGTCGTGGGCGATCGAACGGCTGGGCGCCTTCGCCGGCAACGAATAGACGGGGGCCGTTGCCGACGGCGAACCGGCGGAGATCGGAGGCCGTTGCCGGCGTCGGACCGGCGCCAGGCGAGCAGGACACTCAGACTTCGGGGCCGTCGGCGCCCGGCGTCTCGGGCTCGGTGGTGACGGGCGGTGTGGTCTGCGGAGGCGTGGTCGGATCGGGGCCGGGCGGCTCGACGGTCGGGCCGGGCGGAACCGGAGTCGTGCCGTCCGGGGCGGGCGTCCGCGTGGGCGCCGGCGGCGTCGGCTTGTCCGGCTTCGGAGAGCTCACCGGAGGCTTGCTCGGCGCGGCCGGCGGGGTGGTCGGCGCGGGTGTGCCCGCCGGCCTGGTCGCCCGATCGGTGCGGGGCGTCCCGCCCCTCTTGCGGTCGTTCACCGTGGTCGTGCCGGTGTCGTGGCGAACCCGGGCCGACGGGGACGTCGACGCGGCCGGGCTGCTCGTGCGCGGCGCGGTCGTCGTCGGGTCGGGGGCTTCCACGGCGGCCTCGGCCTCCCGGCCGCCCGGGGTGGCCGTGCCGTTGGCCAGCTGCACCCCGACGATGCTCAGGATCACCGCGACGACCGCGGCCGATCCCACGGCCGCGACCCGGCGGCGGGACCGGTGCGGCTTCGCCGGGGTGGTGCCGGAGGCGGGCTCGAGACCGGTCCGGAGGTGCACGACCGGCCGCACCGGCCGGGCCGAGGGGGCCGAATAGCCCAGGCGCCGGAGGGCCGCGGCGACGTCGGCCGCCGCGGGCCGCCCCTGCGGGTCGTCGGCCGTGCAGGACTCGTACAGGCGGATCAGGTCTCGCGGAAGACCGGCGATGCGGGGCAGGCGCGGGGCCGGGCGACCGTGCCGGGTGGCCAGCAGCGCGCCGATGGTCTCGCCCGGCCAGGCCCGCGAGCCGGTGAGGCTCTCGAACAGCAGCAGGCCCAGCGCGTAGACGTCGCCGGCCGGAAAGCTCGGCTCGCCGAGCAGCTGCTCGGGGGCCAGATAGGCCGGGCTGCCCCACAGCCCGCCGTCGGCGTCGATGCCGCCCTGCCCGGCCGTGACGGCGATCCCGAAATCGAGGACCTTCACGCCTTCCGGGGTCAGCATGACGTTGCGCGGGTTCACATCGCGGTGCACCAGGCCCTGCGCGTGCGCGACGGCCAGAGCGCCCGCCGTCTCGGCGCCGATCTCGGCCGCCCGGCGCCACCGCAGGGCGCCCTCGCGGGCGATCCGGTCGGCCAGGGTCTCGCCGCCGACGAACTCCATCACCAGATAGGGGGTGCGTTCGTCGCCGTCGACGATCTCGCCGTAGTCGTAGACCTGCGCGATGTTCGGATGGCTGAGACCGGCCGCCGTACGGGCCTCGCGCAGCACCTCGGCCGCGGACGCATCGAACATCTTGATGGCCACCGGACGCTTCAGAACACTGTCGAACCCGTATCGGACGACGGCGCTGCCACCTTGGCCGAGGACTTCCCCAACCCGATAGCGACCCGCGAGCTTGTGCACAGCGACCTCCCCCGATGGTCGTCCGGTGTCGCACGCGCCGTAGCAACTACCCGTGGCGGAGAACCGCCACGATGACCATGATCGTGCGGGCAGCATACCCGGCCCGTACGACAGAAAACCCTGCTGTGACGAGGCGTACCGAAAGGCCGGGGCCGAGCGGTTCAGAACGCGTCCAGGCTCGCCAGCCGATCCCGCAGCGGACCGGCCTCGGCCAGTCCGAGACTCGTGTACAGCGCCAGGGATTCCTCGAAATGACCGCGGGCCCCGGCCTCGTCGTCCAGGGCACACCGGGCCTGGCCGAGTCCGGCGTGGGCGCGGGCCGCTTCGGCGCGGGTGTCACTCCCGAGGGCGCTGGTCAGGGCGGCGGAATGGAACTCCAGCGCGTCGTCCGGGTGGCAGGCGGCCAGGGCCGCGTCACCCAAGCCGTTCAGGGAGTAGGCCTGGCCGACCCGGTCGCCGGTGCCACGGGCCAGCTCCAGGGCGCGCCGGTGATGGTCCGCTCCCTCGTCCGGCCGGCCGAGCCGGGTGTGCAGATCGCCGAGGGTGGCGAGGACATCGCCTTCGGCGTCGCGATGCCCGGTCCGCCGCAGGATCTCCAGTGCCTCGCGCAGGTGGTCGCCGGCCGCCTCGTACCGGCCCATCCGCATTTCCGTGTCGCCCAGGCCGTGCAGGGCGTACGCCTCGTTCGACCGGATGCCGAGCCGCCGCGCCTGGTCCGCCGACGCGGTGAAGAAATCGATGGCCTCCGCGAGGTCGCCCTTGCGGAGCGAGACGAGGCCCAGGCCGCACAGCGAGCCCCCTCGGCCCTCCCGGTCACCGACCAGCTCGTACAGCGTCAGCGACCGCTGGAGACAGTCGGCCGCCTCGTCGTACCGGCCGGCCTGGATCGAGGCCATGCCCAGGCAGTCCAGGGCGCGCGCCTCGCCCGCTCGATCACCGTTCCGCCGGAACAGGACCCGCGCGCGCCGGTGGTACGCGACGGCCTCGGCGTGCCGGCTCAGCCAGAAGTAGGCGACACCGATGTCCGTCAGGGCGTGCCCCTGCCCCGTGAGGTCACCGGCGCGCACGGCCGCGCGGTGGGCATGTCCGTGCACCGCCACGGCGTCGGTGTGGTGGCCGCCGCTGAGATAGAGGAAGAGAACGCGCGCGAGGGTGACGGCGTGCGCCGGTGACTCCAGCGCGGCCACCGCGATCAGGGCGGGCCGTTCGGTGTCCAGCCATTCGCGAGCGGCTTCCGGGCCGGTCAGATCCAGGGCGGGGGCAGTGGCGGGCGGGACCGGCCGGCCGTGGAGGTAGCGCGTGACATCCCCGTACAGGGTCGTCACCGTGGCCGCCGACGTCGTCACGTAATGGTCGGAGAGCCGATCGAGGGCGGCCCGGCGCTCGGCCGGCCGGTCCTCGTCCCGGCCCCGGCCGATCGCGTACGCCCGCACCAGGTCGTGGAAGGTGTATCGACCGTCGACACCGCCCGCCCGGGCCGGATCAGGGGGACCCGCCATGAATCCGAGCCTATCGATCCCCCCGCGTCGTCCTGTCGGTCAGCGGACTCTTCGCACCATCTGTCGTCCTCTGGAATCATCCGGACTTCCCGTTTCCCCGGCCCGGCCTGCCGAGACTCGGTTCATGCAGTGGCAAGCGGACATCGAGATCCTCGCCGATCTCACCCCCGGCCAGGTCGGCGCCATCCTGGCCGAGATCGACGACGACGTCCTCGCCCGCTACGACCCTCACGACCAGGTCCTGCGGCTCCGGCACCGGCTCCGGGCGTCCCACTACGGCGCCGCCCTGGTCGAGACGGCCGGCTGGCTCACCGGCGAGGCCTTACCGGCCGTACGGCGGCAGGAGCAGGATCTGCGGCTCACGATGGCCGCCCTGACCCAGCACCGCCAACGCTCACGGCCCGGTCGCGCTGGCCTCCGATGACCGTCGGAATTCAAGCCAGGTCCTCAGACAGAGTTGGCGTTGCGTGTCCTTTCCAGCACACTGCGTGCCCTCGGGCCTGAGTCACCACCTCTGACCTGCAAGTGCGGAACCCGATGGAGTGGGTGTGACGCCGCCCACTCCGAATTTCGTAGTACGATAAGATGGTGCCGTGCGGATCCACTCAACGGCGAGGAAGCACGGCGTCACAGACGCCGCTATCGCGCATGCCGTGGAATTTCGCGTGGCGGAGCCACTGCAGCGTGGCGAAGATCCGCCCTACCAATTGCTGTATCTGGGTCCCGACCAGGCCGGCAACCTTCTCGAGATCTTCACGGTCGAGCTCGACGACGGCGACGAGATGGCCTTCCACGCGATGAGGGCACGCCCGGAATACGTCAAGTTGTTCCTTGGAAGGAGGCGATCATGAAGTCACCGGACCGGCCGACCTCGGGTGGAGTGGAACTCACCGACGAACTCATCGAACGCCTTGCGGAAGAAGCCGAGCGAGGTCACGACCCCGCCGAGTTCCGGCCGCGGCCGCGTCGGGGACGGCCGCCCATGGGCGCGGCCGCGGCGGCCGTCTTCCAGGTCAGGCTCGAGCCTGAACTGCACGAGGCGGTGACCGAGGCGGCCCGCCGGGCCGGTGTGTCGCCCAGCGAGCTGACCCGTCAGGCGCTTCGTGCCTATCTGGCCTACGGCGAGGCGCCGGAAGATCCGGTGACCACGCCGCCGGCCGCCGGCGCGGACGTTGCCGACGACGAACTCGCCGGGCTCGGCCGTGATCTGACCCGCCTTCGGGAGGCGCGCGGCATGACCGTGCGCGGGCTCAGCGATTCGATCGGCCGATCCGCCTCCACGGTCTACTCAGCCCTGTCCGGTCGAACGCGGCCGACATGGGCAGTACTGCGGGAGATCGTGGCCGCCCTGGGCGAGGATCCGGCGGATTGGCGCGAGCGCTGGGAACAGCTTCCGGGCGGCCGGGGCTCCGCGGTCAGCTTGGTCGGCGGCGAGCTGAGCCGCACCGCCTCGTGGGGCGCCGTGTCGGCGTCGGTGGAAAGGCGCTTCGCGGTCCTCGTCGGCGTCGACGGCGGGGGCGTCCGTTACGCCGAACGAGACGCTCGGGCGATGCGCGATCTGTTGTGCGACCCCGAGATCGGAGCCTTCGATCCCGACGACGTCGCGTTCTTTGCCGGGTCTCACACCAGCATCGCCGACGTGACAGCGGCGGTGCGGCGCTTCGCGGCGGGCTCCAGCCGGTCGGATCAGCTGCTGCTCTATTTCGCCGGACACGGCGCGCCGTCGGCCCAGGATCGCGTGTTGACATACGACCACGGAGGCTCCGACGCGGATCCCTGCGTCGACCTCTTGGATCGAAACGTCGCGGGATCCTTCGCGGGCCCCAAGGTAGTGATCTTGGACTGTTGTTTCAGTGGCCGGGCGGCGACCGCGATGAACATCCAGCATCGACGAGACCGTTCCTATTCGGTGCTGGCCGCCTGCACGACGGACGCGGCAGCGCGAGAGGACACGGAAAGCCGGCACGGCGTCTTCACCGGACACTTGTTGCGCGCATTGCAGGGACTGGCCGGGAACGACGACGGAGCGGTGACACTGGCGGACGTCGGTGATTATGTCCTGAAGCAGGGACTGGAGCCCCGGCCCGGCGTGATGCTCCACCCTCAGGCCGATCTCGTCCTAACGAGGCCCCGGGGCGCGGACACGAGAGCGTGGCGGAACCGGCAGACCCTGGCACTCGGCCTCGTGGGGCACAGCTTCGAGATCGCCGACCTGATCGGCCGGCTGTCCGGCGGCGCCCGTGCGTCGTACTCTCCGGCACCGGCGCCTTTCGCTCGCGGTTCGGCCTTCCCCACCACCAGGGTGGGACACCTCCGCTCGGCCCTCGGCGCCGAGGCGGTGGCGCTGGTCAGCTATGTCGCGGATCAGGTCCATCTGATCGACGCCACGGCACACTTCCGTTTGGACGACATGAATCGACCGGCGGCCAACGACAGCCAACGGTGGCTCCTGTCCTCCCCTCTCGACTACAACGAGGACTCACATACGGCTCTAGTCGTGATGAATCCGCCGTCCTGGTTGCTGGGACTCGGAGAAGCCGGGTCGACGGTGCTGGAGACCGTGTGGCGAAACGACTTCACAGCGTCTCCGGGTGAGACAGAACTTCAGGTTCTGACCGCACTGCTCGCCAGATACGGCAGCCTGCCGGATGAGCTGGTCGATCGTTCCCTGCAGTTGTATGCCGAGGCGTTGAGGTCGCTGTCCATCGCGTTCCAGCCGCTGATCACCATCGGCCCTACGCCGGCCCAGGTGACCGTGCACAGCTACGAGGCGCTGGCCCGGCGCGAGTCCGGCGACCCGGCCAGGTCGGCGGGCATCCTGGCCGTGGCCGACACCTGGGGCGACCGGTTCGTCGTCGAGCGCGATCGGATCATCCTCGGCAAGGCACTGGCGGCCTACGCCGACGCGCACGCCGCCGGCCCGTGGAAGACTCCGAAGCCGGTGGCAGTGAGAGTTTCAATGTGCTCGCTGCTGGATGACTCCTACTTCGACACCCTCCGAGACGCGATCGCCAAGGCCCATCTCGATCCTTCCTCCGTCACTTTGGAGATCTCGGACAACGATCCGCTCGACCCGTCCGGCGAGGAGCGGTCGTCGAAACCCCGTACGGTCCTCCGGAAGCGGCTGAGGCACTTCGCACGTGACATCGGTGTCCAGTTCGCGGTCAACGGGGTCGAGGCCGGCCGGGTCCTCGACCGGGTCGCCGAGACGCCGTGGTCGCAGGTCAAGCTGGCTCGCACGATGATGTTCCACCCGCAGGCCCTCAACAAGCTGGAGGTCATCGCCACCGTCGCGGACAAGCGACGCCGCCGAAACGTGGTGGTCGAGGGTGTGGGGCGCGACTCGCCGCTGGCGCAGATCTACCGGCGCGGCATTCGGCACGTACAGGGTCAGATCACCGGCGATCGTGCCGAGCCGGTGCTGCGGCAGCTCCCCGACAAGGTCCGCCAGGACATCGCGGCCCGCGTGCGCAACGAGGAACTGACGCTGCCGAAGAGTGCCTGACGTCCCGACCGGGCCGGCCTACGAGGGCCGGACGCGCCGACGGCGTCCGGCCATCGCAGCGGTCAGCGGCGGAACTGGAACCAGTTGACGTTGACGAAGTCGTTGGGCTGGCCGCTGGTGAAGGTCAGGAAGACGGTGTGCCGGCCGGACACCCCGGAGACGTTGCCCGGCACCGAGCGCCAGCTCTGCCAGCCTCCGGTGTTGCCGAGGGCGAAACTGCCGATCGGCGCGTTGCCGCGGCTGTCGATGCGGACCTCGACCAGGCCGCTGATGCCGGCCGCGGCGCCCGAGGCCACCCGGGCGACGAAGTCGCGGACGCCGCCCGAGCCGAACTCGACGTTGTTGAACTGCACCCAGTCGCCGCTGCGGATGGCGCCGATGTTCTGGCCGCCCTCGCTCGACGTCTCGACGATCACGCCGGACTGGGCGTTGAACGACTCGGCCTGAATTTGCGCGTACGCGTCCCGGACGCCCCCGGGCGGCGGCGTGGTCGGCGGCGTGGTCGGCGGCGTGGTGCCGCCGCCCCCGCGGGTGTAGACGGCGACGTAGTCGACCACCATGGGGTAGCCGGGCACGGTGGCCGCGGTCGGCGTGCCGAAGCCGGCCACCCCGTTGGGGAAGCCGCCGCCCATCGCCACGTTGAGCAGGATGTGGTAGCCGGCGTGGCTGGTCATGTTGGTCCAGTGCGGCTCGCCGACCTGGCTCTGGCTGACCGAGTGGAACTGCTGGCCGTCCACGTACCACCGCAGCTGATTGGGCGTGACGCTGCGGTCCCATTCGAAGGCGTACGTGTGGAAGTTGCCCTGGCAGGCCGAACCGGGGCAGGCCCGGCTGGCGCCGATGCCGTTGGTCTCGTTGCACGGCCCGCCCGGGTTGACGCCGCAGTGCAGGACGCCCCAGACGGAGTTGATGCCGTTGACGTTCTCCATGATGTCGAACTCGCCGATGGCCGGCCAGCTGTACCGGTCGGCCCGGTAGGGCGCGCCGAGCGCCCAGAACGCGGGCCAGTAGCCGAGCGCCGCGTTGCCGGTGACGTTGGGCATCTGGATGCGGCCCTCCATGCGCAGCACACCGCCGGCGGGCGCCTTGAAGTCGGTGCGCTGGGTCTCGATCCGCGCCGACGTCCACTGCCCGGAGCCGTTGCGCAGCGGCGTGATGCGCAGGTTGCCCGCGCCGTCGTGGGAGAGATTGCTGGTGCTGTTCGTGTAGGTCTGGATCTCGCCGGTGCCCCACTGCGGCGGGCCGCCGGGGTAGCTGGTGCCGGTGTCGATGATCCAGTTGGCGCCGTTGGGCAGGGTGCCGGCCGCGCCGGTGAAGTCGTCGGCCCAGACCTGGGTCCAGCCGCTCGGCGGCGGCGGGAGGGCGGCGCCGGCCGAGACGGCCAGCGCGAGGGGGGCGGTGAGAGCGGCGGTCGCGGCCGCGGCGATCAGGAGGCGGGTGCGGACAGTCATGGACACGCCCTTCTGTTCGGGCTTCGCACGCTGGTGAGCGGGGGATGGAGCGCTCTCACAGAGTTTCGAGCCCGTTACGCAGCGGTGTCAAACATGAACGCCGGTCGATGCCCGTTCGGGCAGCACGACCGTTCCGGCGGAGCCGCCCCGGCCCCCTGAAGCCCGGGGCGGCTCGCCGTTTTCCGATTTACTGCTGGGTCGGCACCCACAGGAGCTGGTCGTCGACGACGGCCGTCTCCCCCGAGGCCACGGTGATGATGTCGGCCGAGTCGTAGTCCGGCTTCTGGTGCGCGTACTGGGAGCCGTCCTGGGTGCGGAAGCGCACCTTGTAGCGGCCCGGCTCCAGCAGGCCGCTGAAGTCGTACGTTCCGTCGGCCGACGTGGTGGTGTCGGACTGGTTGATGGTGTCGACGTTGATGAAGCTGACGTTCACTCCCCCGGCCGGCGCCCCCGCGGCGTCGGTCAGGCGGCCCGAGATGCCGGCCGCGGCGGCGGCCCGGTCGGTCACGCGGACGGTCTGCCCCGACCGCACGAAGAACCGGGTGGCCTGGGCCGAGTCGAACGTGTGCGGCACGTACTGGCCGATCGGGCCGACCGCGTAGCTGACGATGAAGGTCTGGTCGGGCCGGACCCGGATCCGGAACGTGCCGTCGGCCGCGGTGACGCCGCCGTGCTCGGAGGCGTTGTCCGCGTTGGTCACGTTGACCGCCGCGCCGGCGGCCGGCTCGCCGTCCGGGGCGAAGAACCGGCCGGCGATGAATCCGGCCGCGGTGACGACGCTGCCGGCGTTGGTGGTGCGGTTCGCCCGCACCTGATAGGTCCGGGCCTGATCGGGGTTGCTGATCCGGCCCGGGGCCCACTCCGACCAGCCGCCCAGACCGATCCGCACCTTGTAGGCGCCGGTCTCCAGGCCCGAGATCGTGAACCGGCCCCGGCTGTCGGCCTGCAGTTCCTGCACGGCGTCGCTGGAGGGATCGAGGAAGACCCCGATGACGGCGTCCGGCACGACGGCTCCGCGGGTGTCACGGACGACACCGGCGAGGCTGCCGGTCGGGTCGGCGGCGAGCGCCGGTCCGGCCACGGTGGTCGCGGCCACCACTCCGGCCACGGCTGCGGCCAGGACCGACCGGCGACGAATTTGATTCGACTGCACTTGGTTCCCCGTTCCTTGTTGAGGTACGGGAGACGCTATTCAAGGCCGGTTCCGCCACAGTGGACGAGATCGGGATGTGGCACGAAGCCAGTAGTGCCACGATCACAAGTGGTGATGCAAGAAGGCCCCGGGCCGGACATTGTCCGGCTCGGGGCCTCGATGACTGCGCCTAGGAGCGGACGCGCTTCTCGGCGCCGATCTCGTACGGAATCGGCTCCCAGGCGGCGTTCTTGCCGACCGTGTCGTCGCCCTCGAGCTCGGCGGCCACGTCCCACACGTTCAGGCCGGCGTTCTTGGCCTCCTGCAGGGTCTCCTCGTCGTAGTTCGAGGCCCGGAAGGAGTTGACCATGTAGGTGCGGGTCTTCATGTATTCGACGTAGCGGTGGTGGTGCGCGTCGTCGAGCCCGAGCGCGGCGAACACCGCGACCCGGTCGCCGTCGGCCTTGGCGACGCGCCACTTCGGGATGTTCGGAATGTCCTTGGGCTCCGGGTGCACCCACTTGGGGAATTTGTAGAGAGCACCGTTGCCGCTGTGCGTGGTGCGCATGCTCCACACGGCGAGATCACCCGGGCGCGTCCGGACATACACATTCTTCCCGTACGCATGATCGGTCGTATTGTGCGATTTCGCGCGCAGGTTCAATCCGCCCGTGTGCGAGTAGTGGTCCTGCAGGTAGATGCCGAACCGCAGAAGCGTGTAACGACCCTTCCAGTCCGGCCCCTTGGGGTCCTTGCGGTCCACGTTGTCCTTGTGGAAGCCGCGCTGACTCGAATTGATCGTGAACGAGCTGTCGCCCGAGTACCAGATGTCGTCGCTGCCGAGGAGCTGCTTGGCGACCCCGACGAAACGGCCGTCCGTCAGCACGTTGCGCATCTTGGGGTTGGAGAGCAGATCGCCGGGACCACGGCCGCGCGACGCCATGGCCGCCTCGCGCATACGGCTGATCTCGTCGCGCGAGTAGGCATTGCGGATAATCTGGTATCCGTTTTCCCAGAACGCGTTCACGTCGACGGTGTACTCGTTGGCCATTGGTCCCTCATCCGATTGCTCGTCGTGTTTCGCCCAGGCAACGAAGCCGGATTCGGCTCCCCCGTTGCACGCAGTGAAGCTTCGGCGGCCGGGACCCGGTACACAACGGCCGGTTCGGGGAATTCTGGCGTTCCCGGCTTCGTGAAACCGCATTGAAGCCGAAATGAAGCCACCTCTCCGGCGATCAAGCCGCGCGCGCCACCGGCGAGGGATTGAGTCTCGCGAATCCTTCCTGACGCTCGTACGGGAAATGGGGGTAAGGGGCCGTGCGGGCGCTCGCCGCGTCGAGCCGGGCCACCTGATCTTCGGTGAGCGACCAGCCGACGGCGCCGATGTTCTGCCGCAGTTGCTCCTCGTTGCGGGCGCCGATGATGACGGTGGCCACCGACGGCCGGCGCAGCAGCCAGTTCACCGCGATCTGCGGCACCGCCCGGCCGGTCTCGCGCGACAGCTCGTCCAGCACGTCAACGACCCGGAACAGGTCCTCGTCGTCGACCGGCGGGCCGAAGGCGGCCGTCGCGTGCAACCGGCTGGCCTGCGGAAGCGGGGCCCCACGACGGATCTTGCCGGTCAACCGGCCCCAGCCCAGCGGGCTCCACACCATCGCCCCGACACCCTGGTCGAGGGCGAGCGGCATGAGCTCCCACTCGTAGTCGCGGCCGATCAGCGAGTAGTAGACCTGATGAGCGACATACCGGCTGCGGTGGTCACGGTCGGCCGCGGCCAGCGACTTCATGAGCTGCCACCCCGAGAAGTTCGAGGCGCCGAGATAGCGGATCTTGCCGGCCCGCACCAGATCGTCCAGCGCCGACAGCACCTCCTCGACCGGGGTTCCGGCGTCGAACGCGTGCAGCTGGAACAGATCGAGATAGTCGGTGCCCAACCGGCGCAGCGCGGCCTCGACCGAGCGGATCAGCCGCGTCCGTGAGGTGCCCAGCTCGTACGGGCCGTCGCCGGTCGGCAGACCCGCCTTGGTCGACAGCAGCACGGCGTCGCGCCGGCCCTTGATCGCCTGACCGAGCACCTCCTCGGAGGCGCCGCCGGAGTACACGTCCGCGGTGTCGAACATGGTGATCCCGGCGTCCAGGCAGATGTCGACCAGGCGTCGCGCCTCGTGCGCGTCCGTGCTGCCCCAGGCGGCGAACAGCGGGCCGGAGCCGCCGAAGGTGCCGGCGCCGAAACTCAGGGCGGGCACCGTCAGGCCCGATTGCCCCAGCCGTCGATACTCCATGACTCACTCCTCGTCTAACGGAACCGCAGTTCCCTTAAGGTGAGGCTACGATAGCAGCGAACGAGCCTTAACGAGACTGGAGACCCGTTATGACGGTCGGCACAATCCGGCCCGGGGGACGCACGGCCCGCGTACGGGCGGCGGTTCTGCGGGCGGCCGGGGAAGCGCTCGTCGAGACCGGCTTCGACCGCCTCGACCTGGCCGACGTGGCGCGCCGGGCCGGGGTCGGCAAGACGACGGTCTACCGCCGCTGGGGCACGACGGCCGGGCTCGTCGCCGACCTGCTCGACGACATGGCCGAGCAGTCCTCCCCCCGTACGGACTCCGGGTCGTTGATCGAGGATCTGCGGGCCAACGCCCGCCTCGTGCAGCGCACGCTGACCGACGCCCGGCAGGGTGCGCTGTTCCGGGCCGTGATCGTCGCCGCGGCCGGCGATGCCCGCGCGGCCGAGGCGTTGCACCACTTCTACGCCGTACGCCTCGCCGAGTGGGCGCCGTGCGTGGACGACGCCGTCCGGCGGGGCGAGCTGCCGGCCGGCACCGACGCGCGGGAGGTCGTCCGGGCGGTGTCGGCGCCGCTCTATTACCGCCTGATGATCAGCAAGGAGCCCTTCGGCCCGGACGCGGCCGACCGGGCGGCCGAGGCCGCGGCCGCCGCCGCGCGAGCCGGAGTCTTCACCCGATGAGCCGGGTCAGCAGGCTCGATCCAGCAGGGCGCAGTGCCGGCCGTACAGTCCGGCCAGCAGGCTGACCCGGTACAGGTCGTGGTTGAGCTGCTCGACCAGATGCACGCCGACGAGACGGTCCAGCTGCTGGCGTACGGCCGCGGCGGGCAGCATGGCGACCTCGGCCGCCTGCCCGGTCGTGAACGCCTTGCTGGTGTGCACGGCCAGCCGGCGGATCAGCTCGCCCGCGTCGGGGTCGAGCCGCCGGTACGACCAGGACAGCGAGCGCGGCAGATCACCGGACGCGCCGTCGCCCGCGTCGAGCGCGGCCAGCCGGTTCTCCTCGTCGAGCAGCTCGGCGATCCACGACGCCGGTGAGACGTAGGGCATCCGGGCCATCCGCTCGGCCAGAATGCGCAACGCGAGCGGCGTGCGGTCGCACAGCTGCGTGAGCCGGGCTGCCTCCTCGGTGCGCGGGTTGAGGCCGAGCAGAGCCGACGCCTCGGCCGGTTCCAGGCGGGGCACGGTCACCCGCACCGCGCCGTCGTGCACCACCAGGCCGCGCAGCTGATTTCGGCTGGTCACCACCGTGGTCGTGCCGGCGCCGGGCAGCAGCGGGCGCACCTGGTCGGCGTCGAGCGCGTTGTCGAGCAGGACGGCCAGCCGGCGGCCGGCCGTGAGCGTGCGGAACAGCTGGGCCCGGGCCGCGAGCCCGCACGGCGGCTCGGCCACGCCCAGATCCTCGAGCAGGACGGCCAGGGCCTCGGACGCCTCGAGCGGTGGCTCGTCGGCGTAGCCCCGCAGGTCCACATGCAGCGTGCCGTCGGGATGGTCGCCGGCGTTGTCGTGCAGCCACCGCACGGCCAGGGCCGACTTGCCGATGCCGGCCGGACCGTCCAGCACGATCACGGCGGCCTCTTCGTCGCGATGCCAGTCGAGGGTGGCGAACTCCTCGGCCCGCCCGACGAAGTGCGGGGTGCCGGCCGGGAGGGTATGCGGCACCACGGCCGGCGCCGGGGTCACCTGAACCGGGCCGTCCGCCACCGCCTCGGACAGCAGCGGGTGCGGGCCGGAGCCGCGCAGAATCTGCTGATGCACCTCGCGCAGCTCCGCGCCGGGTTCGACCCCCAGCTCGTCGATGAACCGGTGCGACACCGCCTGGTAGGCGCTGAGCGCCTCGGCCTGCCGGCCCTGCCGGTAGAGGGCGGCCATCAGCTGCACCCAGAACCTTTCCCGGAACGGGTGTTCGACGGTCAGCCGCCGCAGCTCGGGAACGATGCCGTCGGTGCGGTGCAGCAGCAGATCGACCTCGATGCGCCGTTCCAGCGCCACCAGGCGGCGCTCGTTGAGCGACGGCAGGTCCATCTCGTGCAGCCACGGCGACGCGACGTCGGCGCACGCGGGCCCGCGCCACAGGCCCAGCGCCGCGCGCAGCAGGCGGGCCTGGTCGCCGAGCCGGGGCGCCGACGCGGCCTCGCCGGTCAACCGGTCGAATTCGTGCATGTCCAGTTCGCCCGGCGCGACGAGCAGCGAATAGCCGGCCGGACCGGTGACGATCGAGCCCGGCCAGGGCAGTTCGTGGCGCAGCCGCACGATGTTGGTCTGCACCACGCGGCGCAGCGAGTGCGGGGCGTCGCCGGCCCACATGCGCTGGGCCAGCTGGGCCACCGAGAGCTGCTGGTTGGCGTGCAACAAGAGGGCGGCCAGCATCGTGCGAACCTTGCCGCCGGTCACCGGCCGCACCTGCTGATCGTGCTCCACCAGCAGCGGACCGAGGATCTGATACCGCATGCACACCTCCCCCGTGCGGCGTCCCTCGCCCCCATATGGGGATCGAACCGGGCATAAACGCCGCAGAGTCACCGCCCAACGTCTCGCCGGACGTGAGACCTGCCCAGACCGTAGACACCTCAGCCCGGCCCCGCTACCCCGCGGCCTCGCGGACGGGCCCGAATTCCCGCGCCTCGAAGGTGGACACCCGCCGCGTGGAGCGAGCCCCCGAGGTGCGCCGGGAGACGCGTCCGGCAGTGGGGCCCGGACCCTAGGATGGGTCGATGCCGATGCCCGCGATCGCCGCACCGCCCGATCCCGCTCAGGCCGGCACCCTGGACGAGGTGGCCGAACAGTTGCGCCGGCTGAAGGTGTGGGCCGGGGATCCGTCGTACGACACCATCACCGACCGGGTCAACGCGGCCTGGGACGAGCCGGCCCGACGGTCGACCGTCGCCGACTGTTTCCGGTCCGGGCGGCGGCGGCTCAACGCCAACCTGGTCGTGGCGATCGTCGAGGCACTGCATCCGGATCCGGACTATGTGGATCGATGGCGGCAGGCCCTGCGGACGGTCAGCGGAGAGATCCAGGCGGTCCTGCAGGTCCGCGTCCAAGACAGCCTGCCGCAGGACCGGCCCGGGTTCACCGGCCGCACCGAGGAACTGGACCGGCTGCGGCTCGCGCTCCGCGACGCCGACCAGGACGGCGGCGCGGTGGTCATCTCGGCCATGGCGGGCATGGCCGGGGTGGGCAAGACCGAGCTGGCCGTGCACGCCGGTCATCTGCTGATCCGCGACGGGCTGTTCGACCGGGTGCTGTTCGTCAACCTCCGCGGCTTTCATCCCGATCCGGCGCAGCCCCCGGCCGACCCGGCGGCGGTGCTCGACGGGTTCCTGCGACTGCTCGGGGTGTCCGGCAATCAGGTTCCGCACACGCTGGAGGCCCGGGCTTCGGCCTACCGCGGCCGGCTGGCCGGGACCCGAACACTGATCGTGCTGGACAACGCGGCCACCGTGGACCAGCTGCGGCCGCTGCTGCCGGACACTCCGGGATGTCTCGCGCTGATCACCAGCCGGCGCACCCTGACCGGTCTGCCCTCCGTCACGGTCGACGTGTTCACGCCCGGCGAGGCCACGGCGTTCCTGCAAGCGGTCGTCCCACAGGCCGGCCCGGACCCGGCGGCGCTGGCCCGGATAGCCGAGCGCTGCGGTCACCTGCCGCTGGCGTTGAGCCTGGTCGCCGGGCACATTCGCGGCTTCCCCGGCTGGACGCTCTCCGATCACGCCGACCGGCTCGACGAACGCCACCGGAACCGCCGCCTCGAGTCCGGTGTCGCCCTGGCCCTCGACCTGTCGTACCAGCATCTGCCGCCGGACCGGCAGCGGCTGCTGCGGCTGGCGGCGCTGCATCCGGGCCAGGATTTCGACGTGCACGCCGCGGGCGCGCTGACCGGCGCCGGCCCGGCCACCGCGGCCACCCAGCTCGGTCACCTGCTCGGGGAGCATCTGCTGCAGGAGGTCACCCCCGGCCGGTACACGTTCCACGACCTGGTCCGCGCCTACGCCGCCGACCGGGCCCACGACCAGGACGCGCCGGCCGCGCGCCGCGCCGCCCTGGCCCGGTTGAACGACTACTACCTGCACACCGCCGGCACGGCCATGAACACCCTGCACCCGGCCGAGACCCACGAGCGGCCACCGCTCGAACCGTCGCCCGCCGACGGTCCGGATCTCAGCGATCCCGAAGCTGCGGTGTCCTGGCTGGACATCGAGCGTCCCAACCTGGTCGCCGTCGCGGTCCACTCGCCGGCGCACGCCGTCCGCCTGGCCCGCACCCTGTCGCGATACTTCCGGGGCGGTCACCACGGCGACGCCATGACCGTGCACAGCCACGCCCTGCGGGCCGCCCGCGACGCCGGTGATCTGGTCGGCCAGGCGCACGCCCTCAACGACCTCGGCTCGGCCCACCGGCGTCTGGGCGCGCCCGGGCAGGCAGTCGACAGTCTCGAGCGGGCCCTGGAACTGTTCCGCCGGATCGACGACCCCGCGGGGCAGGCGGCCGCCCTGCACGACCTGGCCACCGTCATGCAATGGACCGGCCGCTATCCGGAGGCGGTCGACCGCAAGCGGCAGGCGCTGGAGCTCTACCGGCGGGCCGGTGACCGCATCGGCGAGGCCAACACGCTCAGCGGCCTCGGTCTCACCCTGGAACGGGCCGGCCGCTTTCCGGAGGCGATCGACCACTGCGAACAGGCGCTGGCGCTGGACCGCGAGATCGGCAACCGGCATGGCGAGGCCCAGGCGCTCAACATTCTCGGCGACATCGAGACACGGGCGGGCCGATACGAACTGGCCGCCGGGCACCTGCACCAGGCGCTGGCGCTGTTCCGGCAGGTCGGCAACCGCAACAGCGAGGCCGGGGCGCTCGACAGCCTGGGCTGGCTGCACAACCATCTCGGTCAGCCGGACCAGGCGATCGGCTTCCTTCAGCAGGCGCTGGCCATCTTCCGCGAGCTCGGCAACCGGGGCGGTGAGATCGGTGCCCTCAACGTCCTCGGCGAGGCGGTCAACGCCGCCGGACGATCCGCCGAAGCGATCGAGCACCACACCGAGGCCCTCGCCCTGGCCCTCGGCGCCGCCATGCCCGACGACCAGGCCATCGCCGAGGCCGGTCTGGGCCACGCCTACCGCGCCCTCGGCGATCACGTCCGCGCCGACGAGCACTACCAGCAGGCCCTGACCCTCTACACCGCGCTCGGCGTGCCCGAAGCCGACGAGATCCGCGCCCTCCTCACGACGCGGTCGGGATGATCGTGAGTCCTCCGCCCGGAGGGTGTGGCCGGATCGGCCGGGAGCTCGGCCGGGAGCGCTAGTGTCGATCCCGGCACGTCGATGCGATGGGAGACCGGTGACCGATTCGGAGGGGGCGACCGCGGGGCTGCCCGATCCGGCTCGGGCCGGCAGCCTGGACGAGGTGGCCGACCAGTTGCGCCGGTTGAAGGTGTGGGCCGGCGATCCGTCGTACGACACCATCACCGAGCGGGTCAACGCGGCCCGCAGCGAGCCGGCCCGCCGGTCCACCGTCGCCGACTGCTTCCGGTCCGGCCGGCGGCGGCTCAACGTCAACCTGGTCGTGGCGATCGTCGAGGCACTGCATCCGGACGCGGCCTATGTGGACCGGTGGCGGCAGGCGCTGCGGACGGTGGCCGCCGGGATCGAGGCCGTGTCGCAGGTCCGCGTTCAAGACAGCCTGCCGCAGGACCTGCCCGGATTCACCGGCCGCACCGAGGAACTGGACCGGCTGCGGCTCGCGCTCCGCGAGGCCCATCAGGACGGCGGCGCGGTGGTCATCTCGGCCATCGCGGGCATGGCCGGCGTCGGCAAGACCCAGCTCGCCGTGCACGCCGGTCACCTGCTGATCCGCGACGGCCTGTTCGACCGGGTGCTGTTCGTCAACCTCCGCGGCTTCCATCCCGATCCGGCGCAGCCTCCGGCCGACCCGGCGGCGGTGCTCGACGGCTTCCTGCGACTGCTCGGCGTGTCCGGCAACCAGATACCTCGCACCCTGAACGACCGCGCGTCGGCCTACCGCGATCGGCTGACCGGCACCCGTACGCTGATCGTGCTGGACAACGCGGCCACCGTCGAACAGGTCCGCCCGTTGCTGCCGGACACCGCCGACTGCCTCGCGCTGATCACCAGCCGGCGCACCCTGACCGGCCTGCCGTCGGTCTCCGTCGACGTGTTCACCCCCGGTGAGGCCATGGCCTTCCTGAGCGGGGTGGTCCCGCACGACGACCCGGGAGCGCTGGCCCGGATCGCCGCGCGCTGCGGCTATCTGCCGCTGGCCCTGAGCCTGGTCGCCGGGCACATCCGCGGCTTCCCCGGCTGGACGCTGTCCGATCACGCCGACCGGCTCGACGAGCGCCACCGGGTCCGTCGCCTCGAGTCCGGTGTCGAACTGGCCCTCGACCTGTCGTATCAGGACCTTCCGGGCGACCGGCAACGGCTGCTGCGGCTGGCCGCGCTGCATCCCGGTCAGGATTTCGACGCGTACGCCGCGGGCGCGCTGCTCGGCGCCGATCCGGCCGCCGCGGCCGCCGGGCTCGGCCACCTGCTGCACGATCACCTGCTGCAGGAGGCCACCGCCGGGCGGTACACGTTCCACGACCTGGTCCGCGCCTACGCCACCGACCGCGCCCACGACGAGGACCCGCCGGCCGCCCACCGCGCCGCGCTGACCCGCCTGGCCGACTACTATCTGGCCACCGCCGGGGCGGCCATGAACACCCTGCACCCGGGCGAGGCGCACGAGCGGCCGCCGCTGCCCCCGGTGACCACTCCCCTTCCCGACCTCACCGACCCCGGCGCCGCCCTGGCCTGGCTGGACACCGAACGCCCGACCCTGGTCGCCGTCGTGGTGCACACCCCGGCGCATGCCGTCCGGCTGGCCCGCACCCTGTCGCGATATCTCAAGGGCGGGCACCACGGCGACGCCCTGACCGTGCACGGCCACGCCCTGCGGGCCGCCCGCGACGCCGGTGATCTCGTGGGCCAGGCGCACGCCCTCAACGGCCTGGGCGTCGCCCACCGGCGGCTGGGTTCGCCGAAGCAGGCGACCAGCGATCTGGAGGAGTCGCTGGAGCTGTTCCGCCGCGCCGGGGACGCCGCCGGGCAGGCGGCCGCCCTGTACGACCTGGCCACGGTCATGCAGTGGGTGGGCCGCTATCCGGACGCCCTCGTCTGCAAGGAGCAGGCTCTCGCGCTGTATCGGCAGATCGGCGACCGGATCGGCGAGGCCAACATGCTCAGCGGCATCGCCCTCGTGCTGGAGCGGGAGGGCCGGTTCGCCGAGGGCATCGACTACTGCGAGCAGGCCCTCGTGCTGGACCGGGAGATCGGCAACCGGCACGGCGAGGCGCAGGCGCTGAACATCCTCGGCGACATCGAGGCGCGCGCCGACCGGCCCGAGGCCGCGGCCGGCCATCTGCACCAGGCTCTGATCCTGTTCCGGCAGCTCGGCAACCGCAACAACGAGGCCGGCGCCTTCGACAGCCTCGGCATCCTGCACAACCATCTCGGCCGGTCCGAGGAGGCCATCGGCTACTTCGAGTCGGCGCTGACCATCTTTCGCGAGCTCGGCAACAGGGGTGGTGAGCTCGGGGCGCTCAACGGTCTGGGCGCGGCCGCCACCGCCGCCGGGCGATTCGCCGACGCCCTCGCCTACCACGAGGAGGCCCTGAACACCGCGGTCGAGGTCGACATGCCCGATGAGCAGGCGTTCGCCCACGCCGGAATCGGCCACGCCCGCCGGGCGCTCGGTGACCACGCCGCCGCGGCCGGGCACTACCAGCAGGCCCTCGCGCTCTACACCGCCATCGGCATACCGGAGGCCGACGAGATCCGGGCCCTGCTCGCGGCTATGACTCCCGCAGGCTCTTGACCTCCTTCACGGCGGCCGCCCAGGCCGGATCCTCCGGGTAGCCCGAGTGCCCGGCCGTGGCCGGGTAGGCGATGTCGCCCGGCGGTTTGGCGAAGGCCGGGTCGACCAGCAGTTGATCAACCGGATCGGCGTCGCCGGAACCGAACACCGCGCCGCCGATGGGGTCGCTGCGGCGGAACAGGTTGCGCCACGGCGTGAGCTGGTGGCCGGGATCGGGGCGGCCGCAGAGCAGCAGCTCGGCCGTGCGGTCGAGCACGGCCGGGCCGAAGTAGGCGGGGAAGAACCGTGCGTAGAGCCGGCGCAGCGGGGCGCCGTAGGTGAGGAAGGCGACGCGGGCGCTCTGGGCGTAGGTCAGCTGGTTGACCACGGCCGCGCCGATGACAGCGCCCTGCGAATGGCAGGACAGCAGGACCCGGCCGGTGCCGGTGAGGTGGCCGACCCGGTTGATCAGCTCGGGCACCGCGCGCTCGGCGTAGCAGGGCGGGGCCAGCGGATGCGCCGCCCGCGGCCAGAAGGTGCCGAGGTCCCAGATCACGCCGATGAGCCGCCGGGTGTTGGCGTCCTGATAGGTCTGCCGGCCCAGATAGACCAGGCCGGCGGCGAACAGCCCGACCAGGGTGTCGCCGAGGTTGGCCAGGGCCCGGGGGAACTCGCTGTCGGTGATCGCGGTCCGGTCGATCAGGAACCCGGCGAACGCCCCGATGATGAGGACGACCGTGACGGCGACGAACCAGCCGGTGAACGTGCGGACGGTGGCGTCGAGGCTCGCCGTGGCCCAGATGCGGGAGATGGCCGTGACCCGGGCGCCCGCGGCCTCGCGGACCTGGCCGGGCGCCTCCGGACCGGGCAGGTCGACTTTGTAGGTCCTCTCGACCTCGGGCCGCATCTCCTTTTCGGCCGAGCGGCGCAGGCGCCAATACGCGATCCCGCCGAGCACCAGGGCGGCGAGGGCGACCGGGATGGCGAGGGCCGCGGCCCAGAAGTACGGCAACGACGTGACCAGCGGGTCGATGCCCTGCTGGCGGGGCTGCGGCTTGCCGATCAGATGCGCCACCGCGAGCACCAGCGAGGCCGCGTACGTGCCGCTGAGCGCCGATCCGAAGAGCATCAGCACCACGGTGGCGAATCCGCCCCAGGCCGGCGGCGTGGCGTCCGGCCGCTTCGGGCGCATGGCCACCAGGACCCCGGCCATCACGGCGAGCAGAACGGCCTGGGCGACGACGCTGACGTTGATCGCGAACGACAGCCAGGGCAGCACGGTCCGGGGGTGCCCCGGGCTGCCGGTGACCGCCGGGCGGGCGAAGAAGACCCAGGCCATGGCGGTGAGGACGACGACGAGCACGGCCCAGGGCAGCGCGCCGATGAGCCGGCTACGACGCTTGTCGGCCGCCGAGTCGGCCACTGTCGCCGGGCCGGCCGTGGCATCCTCCGAGCCCGGCCGGTCGGACATGCTGGGCAGGGTGGCCAGCACCAGGCTGAGCAGACCCAGCAGCAGCGTCAGGGCCAGCAGGATCTCCGCGCCGAGCTTCGCCCCGGACACGGCGGCGCCGGCGTGCAACGACGGCCAGTCGCGGGCGAACGGGGCCAGCACGAACATGCCGATCAGGCTGAGGGCCGCGCTGACGTGCACCGCCCGCAGCCGGCGGACGGGCCGGGCGCTGTTCCACATGTGCCGGTTCTCCAGCAGCGACACCTGGCCGTCCGGCCGGGCCTCCGGAACCGGGGTGGCCTCGTTGTCGCACCACGTGCGCTGGGCCAGCCGCCACAACAGGGCCACCACGGCCAGCGGGAACAGGGCCAGCAGGGCGATCCGCCGGTCGGGCCCGTCCAGCCAGCCCCAGGACAGGAAGCCCAGCCACCTGGTGTGACAGGAGTCCCCGCACTGCCAGCCGCCGAAGTCCATCGAGACGTTGACCAGGGCCATCACCAGGGTGGCCGTGATGGTCAGGGCGAACAGGCGCTGGACCAGCTCGCCGAACGCCTTCAGCCGCCCGCGCCGGTCCGCCGGACGGGCGTAGAAGGCCACGTTGACCAGCAGGAAGGGGATCAGCAACAGCCACAGCGCCCGCAGTTTGGCGCCCGAGGTCAGAGCGCCCCACGAGTACGCCTCGAGGGCGGTCCGGTTGTCGTCGGCCGCGACCGACCTCTCGGGCCACACCCGGCGGTAGAAACCGCTCGACGCGTCACCCGAGACGCGACGCACCTCCGACTGCTCGAGCAGCCTCTGCGGTGGTGTGCCGGAGACCCCGTGCACCCGCAGCTCGGTCCATTCGGCGCTGTCTTCACGCACGTACCCGGCCATAGCCATCTCCTGCCGACGGCTCGGTCTATCACGGCACCGGCCACAAGGTCAGTCAGGGATGCGATCGAATGATCCGGTGGGCAAAAGAGCCACTCGACTAACAGGCGAAAGCTTACGGTCGGTAGTTTCGGCCTGTACGCTGCCGGTATGAGTACCGAGGATGTCGTCGTGACCAGCCGCGCGCGTAACCGGCGCGGCGAGGGTGCCCGGCTGCGCGACGAGATCGTCGAAGCCGCGGTGGAACTGCTCGACGAGACGGGTGACGAACGCGCCCTGACCCTGCGGTCGATCGCCCGGCGGGCCGGCATCGCCGCGCCGTCGATCTATCGCCACTTTCCCGATCAGCCGGCCATCATGCTGGCGGTGGTGCGTGACGCGCTCGACGAGATGCATCACGCGCTGCTCGCTGCGCTGGCCGGCGCCGGGGAGTCTCCGGGTCAGCGCCTGCGGGCCCTCTGCCACGCCTATCTGGATTTCGCGCAGGCGCGCCCGCAGCGCTACCGCACGATGTTCGGCGGGATGTGGATCCCGACGCCGGGCGAAAGCTCGGTGACGGCCGAAGACATGACCACTCTGGGCCATGACAGCCTGCGGCTGGTCGCCGAGACGCTGACCGAGTGCGTCGCGGCCGGGGTCTCGGACAGCGCCGACCCGGTGGGCGACGCGGTGGCCGTCTGGCTCGGCCTGCACGGGCTGGCCCACCAGCGCGCCGTCAGCTACCGCCTGCCCACGCCGCCGGACATCGAGGACCGCATGATCACCGTGCTGGCCCGCCTGACCGGGTGAGGCCAGGCCGCGGGGGCCGCCCCCCGAACACGACGATCCGGGGCGCCGGCTCGAGCCGGCGCCCCGGAGGAGCATTTGTCAGCGGGCCGCCGTGACGACGGGCCTCTCCGTCTCGGGCATCTCGTCGCCGTCGGACTCCCGGATGCCGTACCGGTCGTAGAAGCGGCGCAGCGGCGGCGGCGCCCACCAGCTGGCGTTGCCCAGCAGCCGCATGGTGGCCGGGACGAGCAGGATCCGGACGATCGTGGCGTCGATGACGATGGCGATCACCATCGCGACGCCGAGCATCTTGATGAAGATGATCCCGGACAGCGAGAAGGCGCCGATCACCACCAGCAGCAGCAGGGCGGCGCTGGTGATGATGCCGCCGGTGCGCTGCAGGCCGGTCGCCACCGCGGTGGTGTTGTCACCGGTCAGGTCGTACTGCTCGCGAACCCGGGACATCAGGAAGACCTCGTAGTCCATCGAGAGCCCGAAGACGAGCGCCAGGATCAGGATGGGCTGGGTGGCCTCGATCGTGCCGGTCGAGGTGAAGCCGAGCAGGCCGGACAGGTTGCCGTCCTGGAAGATCCAGACCAGCGCGCCGAACGAGGCGCCCAGCGACAGCATGTTCATCACCACCGCCTTGATCGGCATGACCACCGAGCCGAAGGCGAGGAACAGCAGGACGAAGGTCATCGCCACCACCAGCAACGCCATCCACGGCAGCAGCGAGCCGAGGCCGGCCAGCAGGTCGGCCAGGACCGCGGTGGGGCCACCGACGAGAACCGAGCCGCCGTCGGGCACCGGCACGGCACGGACGCCGGCCAGCACCTCGCGGGCATCGGCCGACAGCGGGTCGCCCCGATATCCGACGGCGACGCGGGCCGTCGCGCCGGCGGAGTTGGCCACGGCGGCCGAGTCCACGCCGGACACCGCGGACAGCCGGCCGACGTACGCGTCCAACGCGGTCTTGCCCGCGGGAGAGGTCACGTCGGCGGGCAGGGCGACCACCGCTTCGATCGGCGGGGTGGGCGAGGCCGGGAAGTCCGCGCGGATCGTCTCGGAAACCACCCGGCTGGGCACGCCGGCCGGCAGGGCCCGCTCGTCGACGCCGCCGAACTGGATCTGGCTGAACGGCAGCGCCAGCCCGGCCAGCACACCGACCACGAGCACGACGGTCAGGACGGGACGGCGCATGACGCCGTGCGCGATGCGGGCCCAGATTCCGGTGCCGGCCGCGGCGGTGACCGTGGTGGCCGAACGCTTGCCACGGAGCCGGCGCAACAGCGGGCGTACGGAAAACGCGTCGACCTTGGTGCCGAGCATCGCCAGCAGCGCCGGAAGCAGCGTCAGAGCGGCGATCATCGCGATCAGGACGGCGCTCATGCCGCCGAAGCCCATCGACCGCAGGAACACCTGCGGGAAGATCAGCAGGCCGGCGAGCGACAGCGCCACCGTGATCCCGGAGACCGCGACCGTACGGCCGGCGGTGGCCATCGTGCGCACCACCGCCTCCTCGATGGTCGGCTGCCGGCGGATCTCCTCACGGAACCGGCTCACCATGAAAAGCCCGTAGTCGATGGCCAGGCCAAGCCCGAGGATCGTCACGACGTTGACGGCGAAGACCGACACGTCGGTGACCTGCGCGAAGCCGCGCAGGGCGGTGAACGCGCCGAGGATCGCCACACCGCCGATGGCCAGGGGCAGACCGGCGGCCGCGAGGCTGCCGAAGATCAGCAGGAGCAGGACGGCCAGGACCGGCAGGGAGATCATCTCGGCCCGTGCGATGTCCTCGCTCGTCTGCTCGCTGATGTCCCGGTTGACCGTCTCGCCGCCACCGATCTCCACCTCGAGGCCGGGGGCGGCCAGCCGCCCCTCGATCCGCTCGAGGTTCGCGGTGCGCTGCTCGGCGTCGCCGGCCAGCGTGAGGACGGCGTACGTGGCCCGCCGGTCGTTACTGACCAGCGCGGGCGCCCCGGTCTCGAAGAACGTCACCGCCCGGGTGACCGCGTCGGCGGGCAACGCCGCCACCGTGTCGTTCACCGCCCGCTCGTACGCGGGATCGTCGACCGTCATCGACGGGCTCGACCACAGGACCAGGACGTCGGCGGCATCGCGGCCGAGCGCCTTTTCGGCGACCGCGACCGCACGGGAACTCTCGCTGCCCGGGTCGTCGAACCCGCCGTCGGACATCGCACCGAACACGCCGGTTCCCCACAACCCGGCGAAGACCAGAAAGGCGAGAAAGACCGCCACCACCCATCGGCGGCGGCGGTACATCGCCCGGCCCAACGACTCGAACATGCTATCTCCCCGGTCACTCACACATAGTGAAGTATCGTGCGTGAACTAACATGCGTTAGCTAACGAGCGTTACTCTGACGGCAGGCGGAAGCAATGTCAAGAAAGCCAAGGAGTTTTGGGCGGTCGGCCGGGACTTCACCGGTGCGGGTTTTTCGCAAATCGAGCCACGAGCCTCGCGAGCCGCACGCATAGTAAGGGCGACAGCCGATGCCCCGGCCGTCCAGCTCCGCCGCTCATCCAGAAGAGGTATCCCCATGAGTGCGATGGCCGTTGCCGACATGGGCCCGGCGCACCCGCGCCGCCGCGCCTTCTTCGCCGACCTCAGCGTCAACATCAAGGTGCTGACCGCGGTCGCCCTGGCCGCGCTCGTCGCCCTGATCGTGGGTGTGATCGGGCTCGTCTCGCTGAGCAGCGCCAGCGACTCGGCCCAGCTGATCTACAAAGACAACGTCTCCGGCATCAGGGCCATCGGACAGGTCAAGTTCCTCCTGACCAAAGCCCGGTCCGACGTCGCCAACCAGGCAGTGTCGCTCACCCCGCAGACGACGCAGCAGTTCACCGATGACGTCGCGGCCGACTTCACGGCCCTGGACGCGGCGCTCAAGGCTTACCGCGAGACCGGGACGTCCGCCGACCCGACGCTGATCAACGCCACCGAGTCCGGCGTGGCAACGTACATGGGCCTGGTGCGGAACAAACTGCTCCCGGCCGGCACCCGCAAAGACATCGCAACCTGGGTGAGGGTCCGCAAGAACGAGACCCTGCCGGTCCTCAACACCCTGTACGACCAGTTGGCCGGCCTGGAGGAGTCGGAGAGCGCGGCCGCGTCCCACAACGCCGCGTCGGCGAAGTCGGGCTTCGAGTCCAGCCGCACCACGTCGATCGCCACGCTGACCATCGGCATCCTGGTCGCCCTGGGCATGGGCATCGTGGTGGCCCGCAAGATCGTTCAGTCGCTGGGCAAGGTCACGTACGTCTGCGACGGTCTCGCCGACGGCGATCTCACCCGCCACACCGGCCTCGACACCCGCGACGAACCCGGCCGGATGGCCCGCGCGCTGGACACCGCGATGGCCCGGCTGAGAACCACGGTGACCACCATCGAGGGCTCGGCCGCCTCTCTGGCCGGCGCCTCCGAGCAGATGACCGGCACGGCGGCCCAGATCGCGTCGTCGGCCGAGCAGACCTCGGTGCAGGCCCAAGCCGTCTCGGCCGCCGCCGAACAGGTCTCCCGCAGCGTCGAAACCGTCTCCGCGGGCAGCGAGGAAATGGGCGCGTCCATTCGCGAGATCTCCCAGAACGCCGCCGAAGCCGCCCGCGTCGCCTCCGAAGCCGTCACCGTCACCGCCGCCACCTCAGCCACCATGGGCAAACTCGGCGACTCCTCGGCCGAAATCGGCAACGTCATCAAAACCATCACCGCCATCGCCGAACAAACCAACCTGCTCGCCCTCAACGCCACCATCGAAGCCGCCCGCGCCGGCGACGCCGGCAAAGGCTTCGCCGTGGTCGCCTCCGAAGTCAAAGACCTGGCCCAGGAAACCGCCCGAGCCACCGAAGACATCTCCCGCCGCGTCGAAGCCATCCAGGCCGACACCAGCGGCGCAGTCATGGCCATCGAAGAAATCTCCCAGGTCATCCAGCGGATCAGCGACTTCCAGACCACCATCGCCTCGGCCGTCGAGGAACAGACCGCCACCACCGCCGAGATGAACCGCAGCGTCTCCGAAGCCGCCGGCGGCACCGGAGAGATCGCCAGCACCATCACCGGCGTCGCCGAGGCCGCCCGGATGACCAGCCAGGGTGTCGCCGAGACCCAGCAGGCCACGGCCGAACTGGCCCGCATGTCGAACGAGCTCAGCGGCCTGGTGGCGACCTTCCGGCTCTGAGCCGGCGCGGTGGCTCAGGAGGCGTTGAGCCCGAAACGCCGTACGACGTCGGCCAGCCACGGCGTCTCCACGAACTCGAGCCCGTGCTCGGCGGCGAGGGCCGCGCCGCGTTCCGGGTCGGCCTCCCCCGCCTCGAGCATGTCGGCGACCGCCCGGAAGAACAGCTCGAAGCCGGCCGGGCTGATCACCTCGATCATGCGGGCGGGCGCCGGCCCGGCGTTCCACATGGCGTGGGCCTCGCCGCGCGGCTTGGCGATGCAGCCGCCCGCCCCGAGCACGGCTTCCCGGTCGCCCGACCGGAAGCCGATGAGGCCCTCGGTCACGATCGAATACTCGTCCTCGCGGGTGTGGAGGTGTGGCGGCACGAGAGCGCCGGGCGGGAACTCGTGCTCGACGATCGCGAGGGCGCCGCCGGTGTCGGCTCCCCAGAGCTTGAAGTCCACCGTGATGGCGCCGAGGCTGCCCATGCTGTCCTCCCATGCACCTTTGTGGTCCATGGAGTGTCGAGTCCGGCCGGAGGGACGTCAAGCAAAAAAGACCGGCCGGACTCGTCCTCGGGTCAGCCGCGGCGCCACTTCTGGTTGGCGCCGCCGACACAGGTCCACAGGTGCAGAAGGGCGCCGTTGTCGGGCTTCCACTCCGCGATGTCGACGCACTTGTCGGCCTGAGGATTGACCAGGTCGCCGGCGCCGCTGAGAACGAACTGCTGGGCGGCGGTTCCGTTGCAGGTGTAGATCTGCACGGCGGCGCCGTCGTTGGTGGCGGCGTCGGCCACGTCCAGGCACTTGTTGTTCTCGGTGCGCACGGTGCCGTCGACGAACTGCCACTTCTGGTTGGTGCCGTCGGTGCAGTCCCACACGTGCACGCGCTGGCGGTCGTTGAAGTTCCAGTTCGGCACGTCGATGCACTTGTTGTTCCAGTTGCTGACGATCCGCGTCGTGCCGGTCGGCGGGGTGTCCGGTGTGCCCGCGGTGCAGCCGTTGTCCGCGGTCACGTTGTCGGTGTGGGTGGTGCCGGCCGACCGGTACGCGTTGACCCGCGCGGTGGCCTCGGCCGGGGTCAGCACCTGCTTCTTGGCGTGGAAGACGTAGTCGATGTTCTCGTGCCAGACGCTGGTGCCACCGGCGGTGTGCCCGGTCAGGTCGATGAACCACTGATTGAAGTCGATCGACATGTTCTGCCGGGGATAGAACTTGCCGCCGTGGGTGCCGACGAGCTGGCCGTCGATGTAATAGCGGATCTCGCCGTTGGCCACAGTCGCCATCACGTCACGCCAGCCGGCGATGCTGCGGTTCTGCTTGCTGTACTGCCGGTCCTGCACCCACGGGTCGGCCTGGTAGGTGTACCAGCTGGTCTGGAAGTTCGTCGGTCCGCTCTCGCCCCAGCCCCCGTTGGGCAGGTATTCGGAGAAGTCGAGCTCGCTGTAGATCGGGTCGAACGCGTACCGCAGCGGCGAGATCGTGTAGAAGGTCTGGTTCACGAGGTCGCCGCCGGGTCCGGAGGCCGGGGTGTCGGCGAACTTGATCCGGGCGAAGTAGGTGCCCTCGAAGAACCGCCGGTCCGACAGTGACATCTCGGCGTGCGTGGTGCCCCCGGCCGTGCCGTTGGTGGTGGCCTGCAGCCGGGCCACCTTCTGACCGTCCACGGTGGGGAACGAGATGTTGCCGGCCGTCCAGCTCGCGCCGGGCACGCCCGGGCCGCCCGCGTTGGTGCGCACATGCCAGCCGCGCTGGCCGAGGGCCGGGTCGGCGGCGGAGGCGTACGAGAAATCGTCGAAGAGGACACCGCAGGACACCGCGGCGTGGGCGGGCTGAGCGTCGGAAAGGCCGGTTGCGGTCAGGCCTACGGCCACCGCCAGCGCGGCGGCGGCGTGCACCGTGCGGCGTATCAGGGCATGTGTCATCGCGAGAGGACTCCTTGGGGAAGGGACTCCGGGGGGATCGGGGTTCACAGCATCGCCGCACTTGTCGATACCCGTCAATGCGTACGAGCAAATTCTTTTTACCTTTGCCCGTCCATGCATGAAAATTGTTACCGCGACTGAGTACCCGTTCGCCTGTGGAGCCACCACAGGCCCCAGGCGAGGGCGGCCGCACCGAGGGCGAGGTCGTAGCGGCCGCCCAGCCCGACCACGGCGTCCAGCATGAGGAAGAACGCGAGGATCCCGGTCACGACCCAGAGAGCACCTTGCCCGTACGCTCCACCGCCTCTCGCCCAGCGGTAGGCCGGCACGCCCGCGACCGCGATCGGCGCCAGCGCGACAGCCGTTCCGACTGGCCAGCCGATGCCGGTCGACGCCACGGCGTAGACGAGGACGAAGTGCGCGGCCGTGCCGGTGAAGGCGATCAGGCCGGCCGGCCGCGGCCGGGGC
Organism: Actinoplanes sp. NPDC021490; assembly: GCF_055562135.1. NCBI lineage: Bacteria > Bacillati > Actinomycetota > Actinomycetes > Micromonosporales > Micromonosporaceae > Actinoplanes > Actinoplanes sp. NPDC021490. Next base: position 278,432 of record NZ_JBVHFW010000010.1, on the reverse strand, counting down.
CGAACCGCCATCGGCCGCCGGGGAAAGCGGGGCGCCAGGAAGGCGCACCCGACGAGCGAAACGCACAGGGCCGCGGCCGCCAGCAACTGACCGGCCGGCACGCGCGCGAAGTCGGCGTAGGTCAACGGCAGGACGGCGGCCAGCGCCAGCCCGGCCAGGGTCAGACCACGACGCCCAGCCCACGGGCGCCGGCGCCAGGCCGGGAAGAGCCACTCGACGAGCAGCACCGACGAGCCGATGCTGACCGCGGTGTGGAAGGCGGTCAGGTGCGAGGCGAGGAGCAGGTTGGTGTGCCACACCTCGCTGTAGGAGCCGACACCCACGCTGTCCCAGTAACGAGCGTCGAACCAGAACCGGTCGACCAGCGCCTCCTCGTAGACGGCGTACGCTGCGCCCAGCAGGCACAGACCGGACAGACCGAGCCCGAAGCGGTACGCCACCTCCCGGCAGATCAGCGCGCCGCAGCCGTACAGGGCGACCATCAGGGGAAGCCGCCACGGCAGGATCAGATCGAGCGGTGGTGTCGCCGTCGACAGCGTCTCCCCCAGAAACGGCGCCAGCAGCAGGACAACCGGCGCCGGTCTTGCGATCCGTCTCATGACTGCAGCAGACCATCGCCGTCCGGTCGCGCATAAGCGTCTCAGGTCTATCCCCGACCGACCGAAGTCGGCGTCAGAGGCCGGGCAGCAGGCGGGTGGCGTTGGCGGCGTACACCTTGGTCAGCACGTCCGGCGGCAGGCCGATCGCCGAGATGTCCCAGCGGCCCTGTGGCGGCACCGGCTCGCCCGGGGCGTACGGGAAGCATTCGTCCTCGGTCTCCAGGAAACGCCAATAGGTCTCGTACGCCTCCCGCGTGGCCGGAAAGGCGTCGGAGCCGAACAGCACCCGGTCCGGGTGCGCGACGATCAACCGGCGGATGGCGCGCGGCTGCCGGCCCAGTTCGGCCAGCCGCCCGCCGAGGTCGATGTGGAAGTTGGCGTGCCGGCGCAGCATGCCGTCCACCCACGCCAGGTCCTCGGCGGCGCAGCCCGCGTGGGCGCCGATGAACACCGTGCCGGGCGCGCGGCCGACCACGGTGTCCAGGGCCCGCATCAGCCGGTCGAAGCTGGGATGCCCGGGCCCGCCGAACCACCAGTCCGGGTTCTGGGCCAGCTCCTCCAGCCGCTCGTTGCGCACGTCGAGCGGGGCGAAGAAGGCGAGCGGATCGGCGGTGTGGATGAGCACGGGCAGGCCCAGTTCGCCCGCGGCGGCGAACACGTCGGTCAGCCGGGGGTCGTCGGGCAGCACCCGCGCGCCGCCGGCGTCGGTGACCCCCAGTCCGAGGTCCTTCCACACCTTGACTCCCTGCGCGCCGGCGTCGCGGGCCCGGTGCAACGCGGCGATCAGCGCGCCGGTCGGATCGGGGCGGTGCAGCGCCGTCCAGTCGAGGTGACAGAAGGTCAGGAACCGGCCGGGGTACGCCCGGTCGTAGCGGGCGATGTTCGCGTCCAGCTCGGCGTCCCAGCGTCCGTCGAGGTTGACGATCGCCCGTACGCCGGCGGTGTCCATGAGATCGAGCAGCCCGGCGACGTCGGGGATGAGCCAGTCGCCGTCGCCGAGCCATCGCCCGAGGTGGTTGTGGACGTCGACGGCCGGTACCGCCGCACGGGCGACGCGGGTCCGCGGGAGCCGGACCGACGCGACCGGTCGATAGTCGCGCAGCGGCAGGTCGTCGAGGTTCATGTCGTCAGCTCACGGTGATGCGGTCGAAGTCGGGGGCCCAGCCGCCGGGGTTGGCGACGGTGATCGTGGTGGAGCCGGCGGGCAGGGTGAGCGTGACGGCGGTGGTGCCGACCGTGTCCCAGCTGCCGGTGGAGGCGAAGGTGACATTCTGCCCGTTGACGGTGGCCGTGCGGGTCTCGGCGGTCAGGTAGTGGAAGGTGACCGTCCGGGCGCCGCCGCCGGTCACGCCGGTGAAGGTGAGGGTGGCGCCATTGCCGACCCAGCCGACCTTCTGCCCGCCGGAGCAGGCCGCGCAGGCGGACACGGCGGCGCCGCCGGTGCGCGTCCCGGCCTCGGCTTCGTGACTGGCCGGGCCGCCGGAGCCGGTGCCGACGGTGACCGGCCCGAGCCCGAGCCAGCCGTCGGCCTGCTGGGTGGCGTTGGCGAAGCGCAGCCTCTTGGCGTTGGCGCTGACCGCCTCGATCGGGTTCTTGACCCGGAGCACCCACTGGTACGACCCGTTGGCCAGCCCGGACAGGTCAGCGGTGTGCTGGAAGTACTGCCGGTAGCCGAAGTCGCGGTAGCCGGCGCCGGCGTTCCAGTCCGGGAAGTTCCGGATCGTCAGCGGCTGCACCTTGCGCAGGTCCCACGAGGTGTCCCAGGTGCGTACGACCGTGCCGCTGGTGTTTTTCAGCCCGAGGGTGACCGTCCACGGGTAGGAGAAAGGGGCCACGCCGGTGTTGGCGATCCGCACGCCGACGTTGACGCTGCCGCTCGCGGTGTCGCGGTAGTACGCGTTGTCGACGGTCAGGTTGTAGCCCATCAGGCGCACGGCGGCGGCCACGTTGGCGTCGCCGGCCGGGTAGTTGCCGCTTTGCTCGTTGATCATCCAGGTCGCGTGGGCGAGCTCGATGCAGGCCTTGAGGTTGTCGACCGCGCCGGAGCCGTCGGGCCAGCTCTGGAAGGCCGTCGACTGGATCTCCGGGCGCAGCTCGCCGCCGATCGAGTTGGTGATCCACTTGTTCTCGGTGCCGGTGGCCAGGTTGCGCTGCAGGTGGGCGTAGGACGCGCCGCCCATCGACTGCGGCAGGGTGACCCCCTGCAGCGGTGAGCCCTCGCGGAAGCAGAACGAGTCGTCGTGGTAGCCGATGTCGCGGCTGCCGGCGGCGTTCCCGGCCGCGTCCGGGTTGCGGATCTCGAGCTTGGTCCGGCTGAAGGCGGCGTCGTAGGCGGCGATCAGCTGGGCGCCGTTGGCGTCGGTGGGCATGTAGTTCGGGCGCCCGTCGGCCGTGTCGGTGTCGTACGGCCAGGTGTGCCACTCCCCCCACAGCCCGACCAGTCCGAGGTGGACGAATCCGAGCCGGGGGTCACCGTCGTAGCGGGCGCCGAACGCGGCGATGAAGTTGCGCAGCGCGTTCATCGCGTACGGGCTGTCGTAGTCGGGGTGGGTGACGTTCCAGTAGGTGTCGGCCCGGGTCGCGACGTTGCCGGCGAAGCAGGGCGGGATGGCGTTGGCCGGGTGCGTGCCGGTGCCGCCGGGATAGGTCAGGTAGACGCGGATCGCGGCCTGATTGCCGCTGGCGGCGGTCTCGGCCAGCATGCTGTCGATGATCGACCAGTTGTAGATGCCGCAGTTCGACGCGCTGGTCATGATCTCCGAGAGGCCGAAGTATCCCCAGGTCAGCGAGTGCGGGTAGCCGACGTTCTGGTTGCTGCCGGGTGAGTAGAACTTGGCCCAGCCCTTGAGTGGGTTGTCCACCGGGCCGGGCGCCGCGGTCAGCGGGTGTGCGGTCAGCGCGGGGTCGGGGGCGGACGGCGCCGGCGGGCGGGGCGGGGGCCCGGCCGGGGCGGCCTGAACCGCGGCGCCGGGGATGAGGGCGAGCAGGGCGCCGAGGACGGCGGCGGCGGGGGATCTTCTCATTGTCGGTCTCCGAGGGGATCGTGTTGCCCGGGGATTACGAAGAGGTATTGACAAAGTATCGAAGGTCTACATCATTATTCGACATCGGGGCAGCTGGCAAGAGCCCCGGGCGATACGACGGCGAAGACGGAGCAGAGGCGAGGATGAGCTCGACGAAACGGCGCGACGACCGTCGCGCGGCGTGGTGGTTCCTGGCGCCGGTGCTGGCCGGGTTCGCCGTGTTCTACGGCTATCCGGCGATCCGCGGCGCCTGGTACTCGGTCACCGACTACTCCATGCTCAACGCCCCCGAGTTCGTGGGCGCGGACAACTACGACAAGCTCGTGCACGACAGCCAGTTCTGGCACTCCCTGCTGGTCACGGTCTGGTACGTCGTCCTCAACATCGGATCGCAGACCGTGCTGGCCCTGGTCGTGGCGGCGCTCATGCACCGGCTGACCCGCTCGGTCGTGCTGCGGGCGACGCTGCTGCTGCCCTGGCTGGTCCCGAACGTCACGGTCGGCCTGCTGTGGATGTGGCTGCTCGACACCAACCTCGGCTTCGTCAACCACCTGCTGACCTCGCTGGGCGTCGGTCCGGTCGGCTTCCTCACCGACGCGGCGCTGGCCATGCCGTCGATCGCCGCCATCAACACCTGGGCCTACACCGGCTACACCGCGCTGCTGCTCTACGCCGGGATGCTGCAGATACCGCAATACCTGTACGAGGGCGCCTCGATCGACGGCGCCGGCGAGTGGCGGATGTTCCGGTCCATCACCCTGCCGCTGCTGCGACCCGTCCTGGCGCTGGTTCTGGTCGTCTCGCTGATCGGCTCGTTCCAGATCTTCGACACCATCGCCGTGACCACCCAGGGCGACCCGGCCGGCGCCACCCGGGTCCTCTACTACTTCATCTATCAGCAGGCCTTCTCGTACTTCCAGATGGGCTACGCGTCGGCCGCCGCGGTCTTCCTGGCGCTGATCCTGGGCGTGCTGACCGCCATCCAGATGCGCCTTCTGCGGGCGTCCCGCTCGGACCTGGCGTGAGGACCGAACCGATGCGCAAATTACTCGGCTGGACCGTCATGGCCGTGATCGTCGTGGCCACCATCTTCCCGTTCTGGTGGATGATCCGTACGGCCCTCACCCCGGCCGGCGACCTGCTCAGCGACAACGCCGGCCTGCTGCCCCGCGACCCCACCCTGATCAACTTCGCCCGGGTGCTCGGCCTGACCAGCGAGGCCGAGGCCCGCGCGGCCGGTGGTTCCGGCGCCCACATCGACTTCGCCCGCTACATCCTCAACTCCGCCATCTACTGCGGGCTGATCGCGGTGTTCCAGACCCTGTTCTGCGCGATGGCCGGGTACGCCTTCGCCCGGTTGCGGTTCCCCGGCCGGGACCTGGTCTTCGCGATCCTCATCAGTGCCCTGATGGTTCCGCCGATCTTCACGCTGCTGCCCAACTTCGTCCTGGTCAAGGATCTGGGCCTGATCAACACGATGGCCGGCATGGTGGCGCCGAGCCTGCTGATGACCCCGTTCGCGGTCTTCTTCCTGCGCCAGTTCTTCCTGTCGCTGCCCCGCGACGTCGAGGAGGCCGCCATCCTCGACGGCAACGGCCCCTGGGGCATCTTCTGGCGGATCTCGCTGCCGATGAGCCGCGCCCGCTGATCACCATCGGCATCACCACCACCGTCTGGGCGTGGAAGGACTTCCTCTGGCCGCTGCTGGTCGGCCGGGGTGAGGACAACCGCCTGGTCACCGTCGCCCTCGGCGTCTTCCTCCAGCAGTCACCCAACACCCAGCCGGACTGGACCGGCCTGATGGCGGCCTCGACGTTGTCGGTCGTCCCCGTCGCGATCCTGCTGATCTTCGTCGGCAAGCGCCTTGTCCAGTCGCTCAACTTCACCGGCAGCAAATAACCGCTCCCCCGCAACCGAAGAGATGAGAGTCAGATGACCCGCAGAACCCGGGCCGCGGCCGCCCTCCTGTCGCTGGCCGTCCTCACCGGCCTGACCGCCTGCTCCTCCGGCGGCGACAGCGACAGCGGCGGCGACGCCGTCACCCTCGACTACTGGCTCTGGGACGACAACCAGAAGGCGTCCTACCAGGCCTGCGCCGACGCGTTCACCACGGCCAACCCGAACATCAAAATCCAGATCACCCAGTCGGCGTGGGACCAGTACTGGCAGAACCTGACCACCCAGCTCGCCTCGGGCGAAGCGCCGGACGTGTGGACCAACCAGGGCTCGTACTATCCGCAGTTCGTCTCCTCGGGCCAGATCCTCGACATCGAGCCCTACGTGAAGGCCGACAAGGTCGACCTCACCCAGTACCAGGCCGGGCTGGCCGACCTGTTCACCAAGGACGGCAAGCGGTACGGCCTGCCCAAGGACTGGGACACGATGGCCCTGGTCTACAACGTGGACCACCTGACCAAGCAGGGCATCAAGGCCGCCGACCTGGCCAATCTGAGCTGGAACCCCACCGACGGCGGCACGTTCGAGAAGCTCATCGCCCGGGCCACCGTGGACGCCAACGGCAAGAACGGGCTCGATCCGGCCTTCGACAAGACCAAGGTCAAGGTGTACGGGTATCTGCCCGAGTGGGCCGACGGCTCGCAGGGCAGAACGGCTGGGGCAACCTGGCCGTCAGCAACGGGTTCACCTATCTCGACAAGAACCCGTGGGGAACCCGGTACAAGTACGACGACCCGGCCCTGGCCGCGACCATCGACTGGTTCAAGGCGCTGATCGCCAAGGGCTACAGCCCGGCGCTCGACAAGAACTCGACGCTGAGCCGGGACACCCTGATGGGCGCGGGCAAGGGCGCCATCAGCTACGCCGGGTCCTGGACGATCAACACCTATCTCGGCGACTCGGCCAAGGCCAAGTTCGCGTTCGCCCCGGTGCCGGCCGGGCCGCAGGGCCGCAAGACCGCGATCAACGGGCTGTCCGACGCGATCTGGGCCGGCACCGAGCACAAGGACGAGGCCTGGAAGTGGGTCAAGTTCCTGGGCTCGCCCGACTGCCAGAACATCGTCGGCGGCAACGGCGTCGTCTTCCCGGCCATCAAGCAGGCCGGCGAGAAGGCCCTGGCCGCGCACCAGGCCAAGAAGCGGGACGTGCAGGTCTTCGTCGACGAGGCCCAGGCCGCGAACGGCACCTTCTTCCTGCCCATCACCGAGCACGGCAACGAGGTGAGCCAGACCGTGCAGGACGCCATCCAGTCGGCCGTGCTGGGCCGCAGCGACTCGGCAAGCGCGCTCAAGAAGGCCAACGACCAGGTCAACGCCCTCTTCAAGTAACCACCCGCCGCGCCTTGAACCAAGGAGAACCATGGCATTGCTCATTGAGCTCGCCGGCCGCACCTTCGCCCTTCAGCACGAGGGCTCCGGCCGCCCCGAGGCAGCCGACGGCGGCCTGATCCTGCCGCCGGGACGCGTCGCGCTGCTGCACGGACTGGGCGATGCCCTGTTCTATCGCCACGGGCAGAACTCCTGGAGCCCGTGCGGATGGCGCCGGCTATCCGGCCCGCCGCTGCGGATCGCCAACCCGCAGCGGCGGGTCACCGCCGACGACGACGTCTGGGACGATCCGGCCCGTCACCACTCCTCCGCGGTGGCCGCCCTCGACGCGGGCGACGGCAACGTGCTGCTGCTCGGCGCGCTCGGCCTGGGCTCACCGCGCCTGCAGGCCGACCGGGACACGCTGGCCGGCTGGTACGAGCACGGCGCGGCGCCCTGGTTCGCCGCCTACGGAGGAGAACAGGAGGTGTTCGCCGCCTACACCCGGCACCTGGCGCAGCGGTTCGGCCGCCGCGACCGCCGGGCCGGCAACGTCTGGTGCTCCTGGTACGCGTACTACGAGACCGTCAACGACCAGCAGCTGACCAAGGACCTGAAGGACCTGCGCGGGCTGCCGTTCGACGTGGCGCAGATCGACGACGGCTGGGAACAGATGGTCGGCGACTGGCATCCCAACGAGAAGTTCCCGTACGGGATGAAGGCCCTGGCCGACCGCATCGGCGACGCGGGCCTGATCGCCGGTCTGTGGCTGGCCCCGTTCATCGCCCTGCCCGGCTCGCGGTTCGCCCGGGAGCACCCCGAACTGCTGCTGCGCGACGAGCACGGCGCCCCGGTGATCGCCGGGCACAACTGGGGAACCGGCTACTACGCCCTCGACCTGTCACGCCCGGCCGCCCTCGAGCACATCCGCGAGCTCATCCACCGGGTCGTCCACGAGTGGGGCTTCCGCTATCTGAAGCTCGACTTCATCAACGCCGGGGCCGTGCCGGGGGTCCGGGCGGGCGGCGCCGAACGCGAGCAGACCTATCGTGACGCGCTCGGCGTCATCCGCGAGGCGGCCGGGGACGACGTCTATCTGCTCGGCAGCGGGGCCATCCTGCTGCCCTCGCTCGGCCTCCTGGACGGCCTGCGCAGCGGCCCGGACGTCGCGCCGATGTGGCAGAACTACGCCAGCGACGACCCGTCCGACGCGATGGCCCGCAACGCCGTGGTCAACACCCTGCACCGGCTGTGGCACCAGCCGCTGACCGAGGTCGACCCGGACGTCATCTATTTCCGCAGCCGCCTCAACCTGCTCACCGACCAGCAGCTCGGCTGGCTGCGCGACCTGGCCGACATCTGCCGGTTCCGGGCCGTGTCGGACCCGCCGAGCTGGCTGACCCCGACCGAACTGGACGACATGACCACCTATCTCGCGGCCCGGCCCGAGATCAAGCGGCTGGACCGCTATCGGTTCGCGGTCGACGGGCGGGAGGCCGACTTCACCCCGGTCATCTCGCCCGCCGCCCAGGCGTACCCGATCTCGTGAGCAAGCCGGGTCCTGGCTTGCCATGACCCGGCTATTTTGTAAAGCTCGAAGCATATTAGGCGGCCCGGCCGTGTAGCGAAGGAACCCACTTGACCGAGGTGACGACGACCGGCGCCGATCTGCCGCGCCTGCGCGAGCTCAACTCGCTGAGCATCGTGCGCGCGCTGCGCGACCATCCGCCCTCCACCGTCACCGAGCTGTCGCGGCGCACCGGTCTGTCGCGGCCCGCGGTCGACGTGATCGCGCAGGGGCTCGTCACCGACGGCTGGGCCAGCGTCCTCGAGCCGGGCGCCGGCAGCGCGGTCGGCCGGCCCGCCCGCCGCTATCAGTTCCGGGCCGGGGCCGGGCACGTGCTCGGCATCGATGTGGGTGTGCACAAGATACTGGCTCTGCTGGCCGACCTCGACGGCAACATCGTGCGCAGCGTCCGCCACTCGGTCGACGCCGAGGCCGGGCCGGTCGACCGCCTGGCCGAACTGGACGAGGTGGTCAACGCCTGCCTCACCGAGGCCGGCAAGACGCCGGCCGACATCTGGGCCGTCACCGTCGCGGTCACCGGCGCGGTCGACTCGGCCGGGCGGACCAGCTTCTTCACCCCGCTGCCGGGCTGGAAGAGCGTCGACCTGAGCGGGCACCTGGCCACCCGGTTCTCCTGCCCGATCGTCGTCGAGAACGACTGCAAGCTGGCCGCCCTGGGCGAGCGGTGGAAGGGGGCGGCCACCGACGCCGACGACATCGTCTATCTGCTGGCCGGCATGCGGATGGGAGCCGGTCTGATCATCGACGGCGTGCTGCGCCGCGGCTTCGGCGGAGCGGCCGGCGAGATCGGCGCCCTCAAGCAGGTCCGCTGGCTCAACGCCCCGGGGCACCTGCAGAACTGTCCCGGCGTCCCCGGCACGGTCAGCCCCGACGACGCCGCGGCCTGGGTGTTCAACGCCGCCCGCGACGGGCACCGGGCCGCCCGCGCCGCGGTCGGCCGTTACGTCAAGGATCTGGCCGTCGGCGCGGCCGCGCTCGTGCTCACCCTCGACCCGCAGGTCGTCGTCTTCGGCGGCGGCTTCTCCCGCTCCGCCGACCTCGTCCTGGAGCCGCTGCGCCGCGAGCTGGAGCGGCTGTGCCTGCGGACACCGGAGGTGCGCGCCTCGACGCTGGGGGCCGACTCGGTCGCGCTGGGCGCGCTGAAGCTCTCGCTCAACGAGGTGGACCAGCGCCTGTTCGGCGGCGGCCTGTCCGCGCCGGTGGCACCGCGCCGCTGAGCCCGGTCAGACCGGCCCGCCGGGCAGCTGCAACTCCACCCCGGGAACGTCGACGGGCTGCGGCCGGTCGGCCCACAGCGCGCGCAGCTGACCCTGCAGGAAGGACATGAGCCGGCGACGGTAATCGGCGTCGAAGACCTCCAGCGTCTCGATCTGTTCCTGCAACGCCTTCCGCTTGACCGCCAGCCCGCCGACCGCGTCCTCGTACCGCCGCTGCGCCTGCTGCTCCAGCTGTTCGGCGGCCGCGTTGCCGCCGGCGACGATGCGCTCCGCCTCGGCGCGGGCATCGGCCAGCAATTGCTCGGCCTGGCGCCGGATGTCGGCGGCCTGGCTGTGCGCCTCCCGGTGGGTCAGCTCGGCGGTGGACCGGGCCGCGGTCAGCAGCTTGTCCGCCTCGGCCCGCACCTGCTCGGCGTATTCGCGGGCCTGCCGGCGGCAGTGCTCGGCGTTCTTCTCCGCTTCCGCCTGGACCGCTCGCGCGTTCTCGTTGGCCGCGGCGACATATTCCTCCGCCGTCCGCTGGGCCAGGGTCAGCACCTGAAGCGCCTCGCCGGGCCGGGCCGCCGGGGCCGGGGCTTGCGGAGCCGGAGCCGGGACCGGTGGCGCGGGAGATTGCGTGTCCTCCGAGGGCGACGACGAGGGCACCGCGGCCGGCGGGATGACGGGGTAGACCGCGGTTGCGCTGTCGACGGAGGCACGGCCGAGCAACAGCCGGACGCGCCCGGTGATCGGGTTGTCGTTCACGGATGTCTCCGTCGCTCTCATAGGGACCGGTGCCGCTGGGGAAAGGCGTTTACCCAGCGGCACCGGAGGTAGATCAAGGCGTTGTCAGCCTCAGGATCCGTTGTTGATGTCGTGGTCCCTCTGCCGATCATGTGACCCATGAGATGCCGGCAGAGGAACCCCGACGGTCAGGCTGCCCCGATTCAGCGGGGGCCCGGGCCGTGCTGGCCGGGACGCGGGCCGTGGCCGACGATGGGGCCGTGGCCGTGACCGTGACCCGGGCGGACGATCGGGCCGTGGCCGTGGCCGGGACGGCCGATCGGGCCGTGGTTACCCGGACGGAACCACGGACGCGGGTGACCGGGACGGAAGTGACCCCGGTTGCCCGGACGGACCTGGCCGAACCAGCCCGGACGGAACTGGGCCGGGAAGCCCCGCACGACGGTGAACGGACGGTTGAAGCCGAACCGGCCCCAGTCCTCGTCGTCCGCGACCTCGAGGGCCCAGGTGCCCCGGCGGACGCCGAGCTGCACCCGGTCACAGTCGTGGTCGTCCCAGGCGCCGCGGCGCTCGCCGAACTGGCCGGCCATCTCACAGGCCCGCAGCGTCCGGTAGAAACCGACAACCTGGGTGCCGTCGCGCCACTGAGTGACCTGGCTGCCCGTGGTCTTGCTCTCCGCCGCGGCACCGGCGGTGGTGGTCGCCTGCGCCGGCGCGGTTCCGACGGCCAGTGCGGCGAGGACGCCGAACCCTCCCATGGTGAGGGCGCGGGTGAGCTTGTTCATCGCATTTCCTTTCGTACCGTTTTGCGCGGTGGCTTACGGAATGGAAAACGGCATATCGCCCACGTCGGACGTCGAACGCGCGGATACCGTCGAGCGGCGGAATGACGGGCCGCCAATGGCCGTTCGGCGGACCCCGCTCGAAGGTTCCGCGGCTCCGGTCCGAGCCGGAAATAGATGACCGCCCCGGGGCGGATCCATTCGTTTCGAGATGATCGTGGTCTTGAGCAGCCATTCCATGCGGAATGCCGGGCCGGCCCTTCAACCGGCGCGATCCAGCAACGGCCGGACCCACCGGGAGCGCGGTGCAGCGAGCCCCGTCCAGGTAGGCGCGACGTACGCCGACCGGGCCAGTTTCGGCTGACCCCCGTCCGCCGCGCCGCGCGGCCTGCCGGAAGTCCGGACCGGCGGCGCGGCGCCGCCGGCCGAGCTCCCCGCGCGCTAAATCGGGTCAGAGGCCGACCTCCGGCGGCGCGATCGAGCCCTGCGGCGCGGGCCGTCCGACCGCGGGCACCCGTTAGGGGTCGCACGATCTGGCGATCGGGGGAGAACTTCCGGACGCCCGGGACGCCGGGCCGGCCACGCCGGGCGGACGGAACACCGAGAGGTCCCTGGCCGCCGGGCGACCGTTTTCGTCGCCCCTCCCTCGAAATGATTGCCGAGGGGGGTCCGCGCCCTATTGCCCTGCGGCGGCTCCCCTGTTAGCAGGTGGTTGCATCACGGCAACAGTCCGTGCAAGTTCAGTCAGACCTTTCTGGCAAAATCATCGGCAGGCCGAATGCCGGAGAGTCCTTCCGGCCGACTCTTTGTGCGTCAGCCTTGATCATTCATGTTGGCTTGCGGCGGCGAACGGAACGTTATCCACGATGACACCTGCAATGGATGTACATGGCCGCCTGCTCGAAACCGGCGCCGGAGGAACACGCCCGGCCGCCATATCGCGAAACCGGTTCGAAATTTCTCGACCGGCGGTCGCGAGAAAGCCGGTCCCGGGCCTGAAGATCTCCGGCCGCGAAACAGACAGAGCCACCGTGGACTGAGTTTCGGCGGAACCGGGCGAATGCAGGTTTGGCCATCCGGCCCGCGGTTACCAGTTCGACCCCCGACTCGGGCGGCCGGACCGCGATCTTCGTTGACAGAGCAAGGAAACGACCTGATGGGAACGAACACCATGACCCTGCCCGCGAGGTGGCGAGCGGCCTACAAGGCAGCCCTGGAACTCCTCGAGAGCGATCAGCCGTACAACGATCCCCAGGACGCCCGAGCCCGAGCCCGTGTGCAACGCCTGCGAACGGACACGCGCCGATGGATCCGGGAGCAGAAAATGCTCGCGGCGGCCGGCCACCTTTCCCCGGTGCAGACTCTGTTCATCGCTCATATCCCCGACAACTGGCGGGAGATCGACCTGAGGCGCCGGAGCCTTCGTCAATGAGCAAGGGCCGGCGTCCGCAACCCGGGTGGGACCCCCGCCGCCCGCCCCGGCCGCAGCGGCCGGGCACCAAAAAAA
>NZ_JBVHFW010000010.1:0-265720 GCF_055562135.1 Actinoplanes sp. NPDC021490 | reverse complement strand
CCTACAACTGGGGGTTTATCCCCGTGTGGCGCCGTAGCATTGTAAATTGCCAAGGGGCGGGGGTCCGACCCGGGGTTGGCCCGCGGGCCGCCGGCCCGGGCCTCAGCGCCGGGAAAGCATCATCACCAGGTCGGGAGAAGCGACCTCACCGAGCGGGACATCGGACACCTCGAGCTGGTCGGCCCACAGCATTCGCATCTGCCTCCGCAGCGAGCCGGTCAGCTCCTGCCGGTAATCGAGGTCGAACAGTTCCAGGGCCTCGATCTGCCTCTCCAGCGCGACCCGCTTGATCGGAAGATTCGCGACGGCATCCTCGTAGCGTTGCCGCGCCCGCAATTTCAGCTGCTCGCAGCGGTCGCGAGCGCCGGCCCGGATCCGCTCGGCCTCCCGGCGCGCTTCGGCGAGTTCGCGCTCGGCCCGGTGGCGGACGCCGGCGGCCTCGCTGATGGCCTCGCCACGACTGCGCGCCGCCGTCGCCTGCGCCTCGGCGAGAGCGTCTTCGGCGGCGGTGCGGATCTGTTCGGCGTACAGCCGGGCCTCTTGCCTGATCTCCCCGGCCTGGCACCGGGCGTCCTCCCGGATCTTGCGCGCAAGCTCCTCCGCGGCGGCGACATGGGCCTCGGCTGTGCGCCGGGCCAGGTCCCCCACCTCCCGGTCGCCCCTCACGACTTCGTCTTCTCGGACATGTAGCCGCTGTAGTACACCGTGCTGGCTTCGGCCACCGACGCCGCATGGGAACGGGCCGTACGGAGTTCCCGGTCCGACCGGCTGAGGGCCCGGTGCGGAAGGAGGGCGATGTACTTGGTCAGGCCGACGCCGAACAGGTTGTAGGCCGCTTCCACCGGAGTCAGCAGGAACCAGGTCCACAACTTCTCCGACCGTTCCAGTTCCGGCCGGGCGTTCAGATAGAGGCCGGCCCGGGCGTAGCGCACCAGCAGGTACAACGTTCCGTAGAGAATCAGCCAGGGCACGGGCAGCGTCCCGCTCCAGGCGGCCTCGACGAGAAGCACGATCCCGCATCCCACCCACACCGGACCGGCCAGCAGGCGCAGCAGCACGAGCAGGCGCGTACGGGCCTGACCCCCGGCCGGTGAATTGGCCGGCAGCCGCCACCACGCGATCGCCGATCGCATCAGCTGCCGGTAGACGCCCGCCACGCCGGCCGGCGCCCTGGTCCAGGCGATCGCCTCGTGCACGGCGACCACGTCGCCCTCGACGTGCGGATACATCGCCAGGCAATGATCGTCGCCGTCGGCCGGGGCCAGATGGCCGCGCTCGCGTTCGAACAGGACGGCGGCACGATAGACGGCCAGCGCGCCCGGAGCGATCTGCACCGCGTGCAGCACCGACCGGCCCGCCGGGCGCATGGCGCGGGTGCCGGTGTTCAGGTCGACCAGCCGGGTCAGCATGTTCTGCCGGGCGTTGCGCATGGCCACCATCGCCGTGGTCGCCATGACGTTCGGCCGCGAGAACTCCCGGAGCTGGTACTCGATCGCCCGCTCGTCGAGCACGCAGCTGCCGTCGACGGTCAGGACGAAGTCCCACTCCCCCGGATCGAGACGCTCGAGAACGTAGAGCTGGGCGGCCCGCCGGCCACCGTTGGCCTTCCGGTGCCAGCGGACACGCGGGTGCGGGAAGGGCTGCACCGGCGACCGAGTGGATCCGTCGTCGACGACATGGACCTCGTCGACAACGACACGGCTCTGGTTGAGGATCGACCAGATGCAGGCGCGCAGGTCCTCCTCGTTCTGCTCGTGCACACCGACGATGGCGACCACCCGGCCCGGCACGACGCCCGGCCGGGGCCGGCGCGCCGGCCTGGTCAAGGGGTACAAGAAATAGATCAAAACGCCGTTGCTGATCCACCAGAAGGCGAGCAGAGCCGGGTGGTCGATCCGCCCCCGGAGGTACCAGGCGGCGGCGACTAGAGAGACGAGAAAAGCGCCGGCGATCAGCGTGCCGATCAGCAGGATTCGCCGGGAAGCGAGTTTTTCAGACCACACCAGAACTCCTCAGCAGGGCTTCTCTCAGAATGTGCAGGTCCGGCGGTGAGCCGATTGCCGCCAACGGCTGGACGGGGCGACGGCACGAGCGGCTCAGTATGGTGACGATCGGGCGAGGACAAAGGAAACCCTGCCGGCCGACGTTCGCACGAAAGTGCACCGCCGTGATGCCTCTCCACGGCCGCGCTCATCCGATCGGTCAGCCGCCGCTAATCCCTTCTCTGACGCGACCGCACCCGGCGACCGAAGTCGGGCGTCGGCGGCTGCGCGTTTTACCTCCTGCAAGAAGCGGTTCACCAGCGATCGGTGCAACATCGCCTGTCAGCAAGCCCGTAACCGGCGGCGCCGCCGGCGGCGAGCCGGCGAAACCGATATCGCGGCGCGAACCCGCCGGGGGTTCCCCACGTCCCCCGTGAGGGAACCCCCGGTTGCGGCGCGGCCGGACACGACCAAGAAACACGCTTCATTGATCAGAATGGCTCACCACATGGCAGGCGAACGATGATCGCACCCGGCAACGAAGGCGTCATGCTGACGCTCGCCCTCGGTTTCCTCCTGTCCAGCGCGTACGCGTTCGGCCGGATCCATCAATGGCACAAGCGTGGCCTCGAACGGGATCAGGCGTATCGCACCGGATACGACAACGCATCTCGGTCGATCATGAACATGATGACGGACCGGCACCCCGTTGATTCTATTTATCGAACGCCCTCGACGCCGCCCGATCAAGGTTATCGAATTCCTCATGACCGGTCGTCGTCCTATTCCTTGAATCAGGGCGCATAAGCCCTCCGAATTACTCGGCCGATCGGCCAGTAATTCCGGCCCCAAGTTGCGCCACGGGAAAACCCAGGTCGTATTTCGCTCGTATCGGCCGGGACTCTAGGGTCAGGGAATGCCGATCGGTAACAGTGGCTTCCTGCAGACCATCGCGTGGGTCGTGCTTTCGATGCTGTGCGCGTACGGCGGTGGACGCATTCATCAGTGGTACATGCACGGCATGGACCGTGACCGGGCTTTCCGCGAGGGGTATGCGCACGGGTATCAGGCTCTCTTCCACCTCGCCGCCCGAGGCTCCCGGCGCGCGGCCGGCCCGGATCGGCCGGAGGCCCGCGCCGAACACCTCTCCGACGCGCCGACCGACTGACTCCTTTTGCCATTCATCCGTTGGCGCTACCTGTGCGTGTCGCGTCGTCGTGGCGGGCCGGCCGGCGTGCTCTTCTGATCTTGCGGAAAGTTCCGCAGGTTCTCGATAAGGAGCACGTTGGTGAACAACGCAATGCGCGTCATCCCGATGGTCGGCCTCGGTGTGCTGGCCGGTATCACGATCGGCGCCGGGCCCGTCCAGGCGGCCGGCGCCACCGCGCAGACGGACGGCAAGTCCGCGGCCCGGCAGCACATCGGCCGCGACGACGTCGTCGGCTATTTCCGGTCCCCGGCGACCTGCGAGTTCGCCGGTCACATCGGTGAGCGGCAGGGTCAGTGGTACGACTTCGACTGTGAGTTCGTGCACGCCGGCCTCCGTCGTGGCGGCTGGGTGCTCATGGCCGAGCGGATCCCGAGCTGGCGGATGCACGGCCACCACAAGTCCGACAAGCCCAGGGACGTCAAGGGCGACGGTTACGGCAAGCCGCAGGGCAACAAGGACGACGGCTACACCAAGCCGCAGGGCAACAAGGACGACAAGGGCGCCAAGCCGCAGGACACCAAGGACGACGGCTACACCAAGCCGCAGACCGCCCCCGACAAGGACGGCTACTGATCGCACATCCTCGCGGGTGAGTACGTCGCCCGCGAGCGGGGCAGGCGATAGCTGAATCGCCGGGTCCAGGTCATTTCCGTTGCCGGGTATGCCATTTGGCGTGCCCGGCGACGACTATTCGCGGCACGCAACGGCTCAGGCTGTCCGGGCGGGAAGCGGCCGCAGGGCGAGTTCGCGCAGATGTTCCCGCACCTGCTGGACGGCCGGCAGGGTCGCGGCGGCCGTCGCAGCCCCCTACGGCCGGAGCGGTTCCGTTATCGTCGATGGATGAGCGAGCAGGCTCTCTACCGCGACAGCGACCACGCGATCTCGCTCTACCATCAGGGCCGCTACACCGAGGCCCTGGCCATCCAGCAGCGTGTCCTGGCCGAGTCGGAGCGGCTGCTCGGGCCCGACCACATCGACACCATCGCGCGGATGAGCTACGTGGCGATCAGCCTGTGGGCGCTGGGCCGCTACCGGGAGGCGTTCGGCCGGCAGACCGAGGCCTTCGACGCCTCCGTACGGGTGCTCGGCCTGGACCATCCCGACACCATGGCGACGCTGAACAACCTGGCCATGATCTCGTCGAAGCTGCCCGGCACGACCGGCGCGACCCGGCTCAACGAGGTTCTCCTGCAGACGAGGGAACGCGTCCAGGGCCCCGGCCATCCCGACGTCCTGCCCGCCGCGATCAACCTGGCCGCGAGCTACACCGACGACGGGCGCCACGAGGAATCGCTGGCCACCAGCAACCGGGCCCTCGAGATGGCGGACAAGAGCCTCGGCCCCGAGCATCCGACCACCTTGACCATCCGCAACAACGTGGCCGTGTCGACCAGCAAGCTGTACGGCCCGGCCCGGGCGATCGGCCTGCACGAGGCCACCTTGAGCACGCGCCGGCGGGTGCTCGGCCCCAATCACCCCGACACGCTGCAGAGCGGCCACAACCTCGGCGTCTGCTACCGCGAGGCCGGAAACCGCGAGCAGTCGGCCGAGCTGCTGACCGACACCCTCCGGCGCCTCGAACAGACGCTCGGCCCCCGCCACCCCACCACGGTCAAGTGCCGCACGAGCCTGGCCCGAACCGTGAACGGCACCTGACCGCGCCTTACCCGGGTCGCACCTGACGGACTATCTGGGCCTCGCACAGGGCGTTGACCTCCGCCAGGTCGGGCAGTCCGGAGGCCGGTCCGGCAGTGCTGGTGTCCGCCGCTCGCTCGTCCAGCTCGTCGGCTACGGCCGTGAACGCGGTGCGCAACGCGGCATCGGTCGCATCGGTCGCTCCCCCCTCACGTACGCCGGCCGGGGGCCGGCTTGTGCTCGTTGAGGATGCCGGGGACGACCCGGGCCGGGGCGGGCAGGGTGGTGGTCGCGGGTGAGGCGCGCAGGGCGTCGAGGGCCAGCGCCGCGAACCGGCGGGCCGCCGCGGCCCGGACGCCGGGCGGGGCGGTCCACAGGCCGCGGCCGGCCATCAGCACGAGGATCAGATCGTCCAGCACGAAGTCGGCGCGCAACGAGCCGGCCTCCTGCGCGCGCCGGCCGAGCAGCCCCAGCGACTGCAGCATGCTCGCGCGATGCGCCGCGAAGCCGGCCGCGCCCGGGTACGACGACAGGAACGCGTCGACGAACCCCTGATTCCGCGCGTTGAGCTCGATGATCTCCGTGACGATCGTGCACAGGCCGCGCCACGGGTCGGCGTCGGCGCATCCGTCCCGCACGATGGCGCTGCAGGCCCGCAGTTCGTCGGTGAACGCCTCGTCGACCAGCGCCTGCTTGGTTGGGAACCGCCGGTAGAGGGTCGCGGGCCCGACCTCGGCGCGGCGGGCGATCTCGCGCATCGGCACGTCGAGCCCGCGCTCGGAGAAGACGGCGCGGGCCGCCTCGAGCAGGCGGTCGCGGTTGTCGCGGGCGTCCGAGCGCAGCAAGCGAGGCAAACCGTCGGCCATGGCTCTCACTTTAGCGAAGTGGACGGGGGCGTCCACTACGGTCGCGGCATGAAAGCTGTCAGCATCCAGAAGTTCGGTGACCCCAGCGGCATGGCGTTGATCGATGTCCCCGAGCCGGAGGCCGGGCCGGGACAGGTGCTGGTCCGCACCGAGGCGATCGGCGTCGGCGGTGTCGACGCCGTGATCCGCCGAGGCACCCTGGGCGGCCTGGGTTTCCGCGCGGGGATCATCGCCGGCAGCGAGGCGGCCGGCCGGGTGGTCGCGGCGGGTGAGGGGGTCGGCCCGGACTGGATCGGCCGGGACGTCTGGGCGTTCACCGGCATGGGTGGCGCCTACGCCGAATACGTGGTGGCCCGCATCGAGGACGTGACCGCCCTGCCCGGCGGCCTCTCTCCCACCGACGCGGTGGCGCTGGGCAGCGCCGGTCCGGTGGCCCACTTCGCGCTGGCCCACGCGCACTTCGGGGTGGGCGAGTCGCTGCTGATCCGGGGCGCGGCCGGAAGCATCGGCGTCACGGCCGTCCAGATCGCCGCGGCCGCCTCGGCCAAGACGATCGCCGTGACCACGTCGTCGCCCGCGCGCGGGGAACGTCTGCGCGAACTGGGCGCCACGGACATCCTGGACCGCTCGGGCGCCACCTCCGACGAGTTCGACGTCGTGCTCGACGTCATCGGCGGCCCGGACATGCCCTCGTTCCTCGACAAGCTGGCCGACAACGGCCGCCTGGTCTCGCTGGGCGTCGTCGCCGGCTACCCGCCCGAGGACTTCGGCGCCCGGCTGATCGCCTCGTTCCTGCGGTCCCGCTCGTTCGCCACGTTCAGCCTCAACACGGTGCCCGAGCCGGCCCGCAATGCGATCCGGGCGGCCCAGTTCGCGGCCGCGGTCCGGGGCGAGCTGACCGCGGTGGTGGACGAGGTTCTGCCGTTCGCGCGGGCGGCCGAGGCGCACCGCCGGATGGACGAGGGCCGGGTCTTCGGCCGCATCGTCCTGGCCGTCGAGGGCTGAAACGGCGGCGCGGCGGCACGGCCAGAGATCGATCGGGACCGCTTGGTTGCTCGAGCTGAGCTGCGGGGTTACCGTTCGGGAGCGCTCCCAAACCGGACGTCCCCTTCGGAAGGAAGCACCTTGTCCCCCACAGTTTCCGCACGCTCCCGACGACTGAGCCTCGTCACCGCCTCGGTCGTGTGCGCCGCGACCGGCGTCTGGCTCGCCACCGGCTCGGCCTCGGCCGGCACGCTCTCCGGCACCCTCTACCGCGACCCGGACACCGCCGTCGCGAGATGGGTGTCGGCCAACCCCAACGATTCCCGTACGTCGCTGATCAGCTCGCGGATCGCGAGCCAGCCGGCCACGCGCTGGTTGTCGAACTTCAACATCGGCACCGTCGAGTCCGAGGTTTCCGCTTACGTCGGCGCGGCGGCCGGGGCCGGGCAGGTTCCGGCCCTGACCGTCTACGGCATTCCGAACCGCGACTGCGGCGGCGCCAGCGCGGGCGGCGCCCCCGATCTCAGCCAGTACCAGACCTGGGTCGGCGGCATCGCCCGTGGCCTGGCCGGCCGGACCACGATCATCGCGCTCGAGCCCGACTCGATCGCCCTGCAGACGTGCCTCAGCGGCAGCGAGATCACCGCCCGCAATCAGGCGCTCGCGACCGCCACCCGGACCCTCAAGGCGGCCGGGGCCAAGGTCTATCTGGACGGCGGGCACTCGGCCTGGAACAGCGGGGCCGAGCAGGCCCGCCGGCTGGCCGACGCGGGTGTCGCCGACGCCGACGGCTTCTACACCAACGCCTCGAACTTCCAGTCGACCGCGAACGAGACCGCGTTCGGCCGGTCGGTCCTCAGCGCGCTGTCCGGCCGGGGCATCACCGGCAAGCGGCAGGTCATCGACACCAGCCGCAACGGCGGAGCGGCCGGCGACTGGTGCGGCGACGACAACTCCGACCGGCGGATCGGGCGCTACCCCACGCTCGCCACCGGGGATGCGAACATCGACGCCTACCTGTGGATCAAGCCGCCCGGCGAGGCCGACGGCTGCCGGTACGCGGCCGGCTCGTTCCAGCCCGACCTGGCCGCGAGCCTGGCCACCGGCGCCGCGGTCCCGCCGACGACCACCCCGCCCGCCACCACGCCTCCGGTCACGACACCTCCCGCCACCACACCTCCCGTCACCACACCGCCCGTCACCACACCTCCCGTCACCACACCGCCCGTCACCACACCTCCCGTCACCACACCGCCGGCCGGCGCCTGCGGCGCGACCTACGTGACGTCGAGTTCGTGGACGGGCGGCTTCCAGGGCCAGGTCACGGTGCGCGCGGGCGGCAGCGCGGTCAGCGGCTGGTCGGTCTCCTGGACCGTGGCCGCCGGCCAGTCGGTGAGCCAGGTCTGGGGCGGCGTCCTGTCGGTGAACGGATCGACGGTCACCGTGCGCAACGCGGCCTGGAACGGTTCGCTCCAGCCCGGCGCGACGGCCGAGTTCGGCTTCATCGCCTCGGGCACGCCGGGCACGCCCGGCCTGACATGCACGGCCTGACCGCCCGGCTCTGATGCCACGGCCCGGTGGCCGCAACGCCACCGGGCCGGCGGCTCATCGCACCGGCAGATTCACCCGGCGGCCCATGCCGACCTTCGGGGCGGCGGTGTCGGTCACCATCGCGTAGGCGCCCGCCGGCACCCCCTTGCGGACCGCCACCCGGGAGGCCGCGGTCAGCAGCGTCCGCTCGCTCGCGCCGGCGATGAAGAAGACGTAGTCGTCGCCGACCTCCTCACCGTCCTCGTACTCCTCGAGGCCGAACTCCTCCTCCAGATCGATCAGGAAGTCGCCGACGTCATCGATCCATTCGTCGTCCGCGGTCACCGGGAAGTGGATCTCCACCATCACTGCCATGCCGATGATGATTCAGCACCGGCCGGCGCCTCCCGCACCGAGGGTTTGAGGTGCTTCCCGGACGGTATTAGGCCAGGCATGGAATACCGCACGCTCGGGCGCAGTGGATGCGCCGTCTCCTCGCTCTGCCTGGGCACGATGACCTTCGGCAACGAATCCGACGAAAAGGTCTCCCACGCTCAGCTCGACCGATTCGTCGAGGCCGGCGGCACGTTCGTGGACACCGCGGACGTGTACACGGCCGGCGAGTCGGAACGGATCATCGGACGCTGGCTGTCCTCGCGACCGGCCGACGTCACCGAACCGGTCGTGCTCGCCACCAAGGGCCGGTTCCCGATGGCCTCCGACCCCAACGGCGCCGGACTGTCGGCCCGGCATCTGACCCGCGCGCTCGACGCCTCGCTGAGCCGGCTCGGTGTCGAAGCGGTCGACCTCTATCAGGCCCACGCATGGGACGCGTTCACTCCGCTCGAGGAGACGCTGCGCACCCTGGACGGTTTCGTCCGGGCCGGCAAGATCCGCTACTACGGTTTCTCGAACTTCACCGGCTGGCAGCTGACCAAGGCGGTCTCCCTGGCGCAGGCGCTCGGGCTGACCGGTCCGGTCAGCCTCCAGCCGCAGTACAACCTGCTGGTCCGCGAGACCGAATACGAGATCGTCCCGGCCGCCCTCGACGCCGGCCTGGGCATGCTGCCGTGGAGCCCGCTCGGCGGCGGCTGGCTGACCGGAAAGTATCAGCGCGACCAGCGGCCCACCGGCGCCACCCGCCTCGGCGACAACCCGGAGCGGGGTATGGAGGCGTACGACAAGCGCAACACCGCCCGTACGTGGGATGTGGTCGAAGCCGTGCAGAGCATCGCCGAGGCCCGCGGCGTGTCGATGGCCGAGGTGGCCCTGGCCTGGGTGACCGACCGGCCCGGCGTGACCTCGACGATCCTGGGCGCGCGGACACTCGACCAGCTCGAGACCAACCTCGCGGCGGCCGGGCTGCACCTGACCGCCGAGGAGACCAGCGCCCTGGACGAGGCGAGCGACCCCCGGCCCAACGACTACCCGTACGGACCGCTCGGCATCCAGCAGCGCAGCAGAACCATCTAACCTGTGCGGTGCGGCGACGTGTCCATGCCGTGCGCCTTGAGGCCGGCCCGGCTGAACCCGGCGCACGGCTTCGGCGCGTCGCCGGCCGCCCCCGGGGGAACGATCACCAGGAAGGCGGCTCCGCGCGGCTCGTTCGGCTCGTAGCTGACGTCGAGCCCGCTGGCCTGGGCGAGCTGCCGCACCAGATAGAGGCCGAGCCCGGTGCCGGACGTGGTGGTCGCGACCCCGCTGTCGGCCCGGGCGAACCGGTCGAACAGGCGGGGCACGAACTGCTCCGGCACGCCCTCGCCGTGGTCGGCGACCCGGATCTCGACATGGTCGTGGCGGTTCGTCACAGTCACCACGATCGGGGGCTCGCCGTACTTGGTGGCGTTGGTGATCAGGTTGCCCAGGATCAGTTCGAGCAGCTTGCGGTCGGCGAGCCCGCTGGTCTGGTCCGGGGCGACGACGGCGATCGGCGTGGCCTCGCCGGCCTGGTGGGCACGGACGACCGTACGAACCAGCTGGGCCAGATCGAGTCCGGCCGGCCGGGCGCGCATGGCCCCGGCATCCAGCCGGGCCAGCGTGAGGACGTCGTTGACCAGATCGCTGGCCCGGTGACCGGCGGCCGTGATGCGGGCGACGTCGCTGTGCTTGTCCTGCTCGGAGGAGACGTCCCAATCCTCGATGAGCAGCTCGCCGAGCCCCACGATCTTGGTCAGCGGCTGCTGGACGTCGTGGCTGAGCATGGCGATGAAGTCGGCCAGGTTGGCGTTGGCTTCCTGCAGTTGCTGGGCGCGTTGCGCGAGTTCGGCCTCGTTGGCCAGCTGGGCCCGTTGCAGCGCGTGGTGTTCGGTCATGTCGACAATCTGGGTGGCGAAGTAGGTCGGCCGCCCCTCGGCGTCCCGCAGCAGGGCGCTGGTCGTCGAGGCCTCGATGATGTGCCCGTCGGAGTGCACGAAGCGCTTCTCGAGGCGGAAACCGTCGGCCAGGCCGTCGAGACAGTCGCGGCCATGGGCCCGGGTCACCTCGACGTCGCCGGGATGGGTGATGTCGGCGTAGTGGCGGCCCACGAGGTCGGTCTCGGCCCGGCCGAACAGCTGGCAGGCGGCCGGGTTGACGCGGACGAACCGGCCCCCGGTGTCGGTGAGGGTCATGCCGATGGCGGCGTCGTCGAAAACCTTGCGGAACCGTTGCTCGCTGGTGGCCAGGTCCTGGCGGCTGCGCCGGGCGCGGGCGATGGCCACCACGACCAGCAGCCCGACCGCGGCGGCGCCGATCAGGGCGGCCCGGCCGGCGATCTCGTTGTTGGCGTGCGACGCATAGAGCACGTCCTCGCTGACGGTCGCGGACAGTTCCCAGGGAGTGCCCGCGATGGGAGTGGAGGAGTACCGCCACCACTGCCCGCCGGCCTGGTAGCGACCGTGTCGCCGCTGCTGGACGGCGGCCGCCAGCGGAGCATTCTCGCGGGTCAGCGTGGGAATCCCGGAATCCACGCGGCGGTTGGCGGCGACGATGCTGCCGGCCGAGTCGACCAGCTGGATCTGCGCCCCGGACAGCGACAGGGCGCTGCTCAGGTAGGCCGACAGCGGGCTCTCCCGGATGGCGACGGCGCCCGAGAACACTCGCCGGCCCGAGGCGGTCTCGAACGGCACGGCGAAGGCCACGACCGGTACGCCACGGACCGCCGACCGCACGACCGGCGACACCGCCGGGACACCGTCGCGCAGCGCGGTGCGCAGATGCGCGTACTGGGGAGTCAGATCCTGACCGATCACCGACGGGTCGGCCGGCGTCACCTGGATCGCCCGGCCCCGCTCGTCGAGCAGGACGGCGGCCGGATAGCCGAACCCGGCGACCGCCTGGGCGAACTGCGAGGCCCCGACCACCGGGCCGGTCAGCGACGCGTTGGCCTGCACGCGTTCCCGCTGGATGAGGTCGCCGGTGTAGCTGGTGACGAAGTCGCGCATCAGGGCGATGCGCAGCTCGAACCGTTGCGCGACCGCCTGGCGGCTGTTGTGTTGCTGCCACAACAGCCCGCCCGTCCCGGCCGCGCCCACCAGCACCCAGATCAGCAGCGGCAGAGCCGCGAATCGCCAATGGCTGAGCGCACCACGCGCAAACCGCATACTCCCTGATCGGCACCCGACCGGAAACCACTGAGCGAGTCAGAGGAACTCGCTCCGGTAGGCCGGGGCCAGCTCGGCCGCGCGGCGGCGCCGCTCCGCCTGCTCGTCCGGCGACAGCTGCGGCGGCGGCGCGTCCCGGCCCGCGACGACGTCACCGATCCGCATGAAGTACTCGTCCTGGCCGGCCGGGGTGCACATGCACAGCATGCGGGCCGGCGCACCCGAGACGTTGCGGAAGTTGTGCGGCGCGTTGGCCGGGATGTTGATGGTCGACCCGGCCCGTACGGTGTGCTTCTGGCCTCGGAACTGGAACTCGATCTCGCCCTCGAGGATCGTGAACATCTCCTCGAAGTCGTGCCGGTGCGGGGGCGGGCCGCCGCCGTCGGGGACCCGCATGTCGATCAGGCAGTACCGGCCCCCGGTCTGCTCGCCGGTGATCAGCATGCCGTAGGTGTTGCCGACCAGGGAGATGTAGGTCGTGGCCGGGTCGTCGGGGTCGGCCACGGTCAGCGAGCGGGCCGGATCGTCGTCGGGAATCATGATGGTGGGCTCCTCAGCAGTCAGGCGTTCGGCGCGACAATGACGATCTTGCCGCTGGGCACGGTGCCCGCGGCGGCCTCGGCGTGCAGGGCGGGCAGCCCGGCCAGCGGCACCCGCCGGGTGACCTCGACGCGCAGCTCACCCCGGTCGATCAGCTCGACCAGATGCGCCAGCTGCCCCGCGTCACTGCGAACGAACAGATCGATTCCCGGTACGCCGCGCTCCTCGTCGCTGGGTGCGGGCATCCACACCGTGGTGTTGACCAGGACCCCGCCCGTACGGATCAGCGTGAGCAACGCCGCCAGCGCAGCCGGCTCGATCGGCGCCAGATTGAGCACCACATCGACCGGCTCGCGCACCGCCGCAGTCACCTCCGTGCTCGTGTGATCGACAACCTCGTCGGCCCCCGCCGCCTCGACCCGGTCGCGGCTGCCCGGCCCGGCCGTGGCGATCACGTACGCCCCGGCCTGCTTGGCCAGCTGCACCGCATAACCCCCGACCGCCCCGCCCGCGCCGTTGACCAGCACCCGCTGCCCGGCCGTCAGCTTGGCGTGATCGAACAGCGCCTGCCAGGCGGTCAGCCCGACGACCGGCAGCGCGGCCGCGTCGGCCAGGGCAATGCTGGTCGGCGCCTTGGCCAGAATCCCGGCCGGAGCCACGACGTATTCGGCGGCGGCGCCGGCCTCGCCCATCGGCAGGAACCCGACGACCTGCTCACCGACCTGAAGGCCGGTCACCTCCGGACCGAGCGCGTCGACCGTGCCCGCGACGTCGATGCCGGGCGTGTGCGGCAGCGTCACCGGAATGGGCCCCTGCATGAACCCGCCCCGGATGTTCGCGTCGACGCCGTTGAACGAGGTCGCGGCGACCCGGATCCGCACCTGCCCGGCGCCGGGAACGGGCTGCTCGGCATCCTCGAACCGCAGGACGCCCGGATCACCGTACTCGTGGAAACGCACTGCTTTCATGGTCTTCGCCCTTCCTCAGATGCTTCGAACTCGAAGCACATACTGAGCATACGACGCTTCGAATTCGAAGCAAGCGATTACCGCTGTGGCGCCGGGCACAGCTTTCGGGCATGGTCAGTGGCGGCGGACGACGGTTAAGCGGTCGACGGGCGGGCGCCGGTCAGCATCGACTCCGCGTCGGCCTCATCCGCCCGCGCGACGAGCCGGTCGTACAGGGTGGGCGGGGCGATGTTCATCAAAAACTTGACCAGCACCGGCAGCACATCGATGAGGGTCAGAAGAATCACGAGCCCGAGATAGGCCAAGTTGAGAGACCCGTTGCTCGACGTCAGCCGGCCCAGCGCCTCGATACGGGCGAGGATGCCGGCGTTGTCGACGGAGGCCCGAGCATAGGCCACTTCCTCCGCGGTCAGCGTTTTCCGTAGCCGGTCGAGCTCGGCGTTGGTCACCGCGAGATTCTTGCTCGCGGCGACGCGTCGTGCTTCGGCAACCGGTCCGCTCGCAGCCCCGTAGGCAATCTGTTCTTCCTCGTCCGCCCGCTCCTCGAGCGCCGGAATCTGCGAGAACCGGGGGTCTTCCCGCAGCGCGGTGCCGTAGGTGGACCGGGCCTGCGCTTGCATCACCATGAGCTGGGACTCGATCTCCTGGTTGAAGATCCAGAGCACGAGCGGCGTCGAGATCGTCAATCCCAGCAGCATCGAGAGCGCGAGGCGAGGAATCACTGTCGCCAGGTTCTGCCACATCCGCTCCTGGCGATGGGCAATGGTGACCATCCAGCGGTCGATGTTCATAATCACCAGGCCCCAGCTCAGGCCGATCACCACAGCCGCCCAGATCGACATTCCGAGGGCAACCTTGCAGGTGAAGAGGACCGACACCGCGGCCATCGCCGCGGTCGTCAACACGGTTCCGCCCAGTCCGACGAATCGGCCGCGGTCACGGGGGCAGGCGGCCAGGATCGTCGAGTCGGCTCCCGACAACCACTGCATCAACCGGCTGACGCTCCGCACTACTGGCGGCCCCTGCGAGGCAGGCCTAAAGGTCAGGGCAGCCCGGGCGGCAGGATCGGGCTCAACTCGTTGCCGCGGAGCACCCACGGCGGCCTGCTCGGCGTTCACTTCCGGCAACGGCGGCGCGGCCTTGGCAGCGTGCGAAAGACTCGGGTCTACCAGCGGCTCGGCCGGCATCGCCGGCGCCGTCCTCGCCGGACGGCTGCTCTCGACATCGGCCGCGACTCGTGCCCACGCGTCAACCCATCGGCGATGATCCGGCTCACTCACCCCGCACGCTTGGGCGAACGTCAGCACGAAGTCCTTGGTCGGCAGCCTCTTACCGGTCAGCGCCTCGGAGATGCTGCTACGGGTGAGCCACAGCTCTCTGCGGCCGGCCTCGCGCTGTTCGGTGACCCAGCGTTCGATCTCCCGGTACGACTTCTTGCCCGCGTAGATCCGAAGCGTCTGGAGACACGCCGCGAGGTCTTCGAGGGTGCGCACGGCGTCCGGGTCGGCGCCGGCCTGCGGTGGCTGAGTCGTCACTGATGTCCGCCCGCTGTCTGAGATTGTCCGAAGAGGCGTCCGAGAGCATAGCTGCGCAGCTCAGCATGGTTGTCCGGCCACTGTCCGAACTGTCTGAACGGCTCCGCCAACCTGTCCGTCCGACGTCGGCCGGCTGTCCGATCATGGCGGCATTCCGGCTGACTTCGACCGAGCCTCATCGCCGGCCTGGAAGACACCCATCCAGACAGGCCTGATGGAAGCGGCCGCAGAAACCAGGCAGCGGCGAACCCACCTTCAGGAGGACAGCATGGCAACTTGGATCCCGGCCTTGATGGACTGGCTCGGCTACTTGACATCAGTACTGAAGCTGCTGACGGCGCTCATCTCGTTCGCGCTCGCGGCGGCTCTCGCCCGACGCCGGCTCCGGCGCCGCCGCATGACGGGACGTAAACGCTGAGCAACCGGTGGCCCGGCGCCCGCCAGGCGCCGGGCCACCGCGAACAGGCGGGCAGTTCGAGGGCGTGAGCCGTGGGGCGCGGTCAGCCGGTCTCGGCCGCGGCCTCGGCCGGGACGCCGGAGAACCTGGTGGTCAGGATGGCCGCGGTGCCGAGCAGGCCGCTCAGGCCGGCCACCGTCGCGGGCGGGAGGCCGGCCTCGACGGCGCCGCCGGCGGCCAGGAAGCCGAGGCCCTGGCAGGCCAGCAGGCCTGAGGCGGCCACTCCCATCGCGCGGCCGCGGAATTCCGGTGCGACCCGGCGTACGAAGATGGCGTTGAGCGGGACCAGGAACGAGGCGCCCGCGCCCGCCGCGGCCAGCAGGAGCAGCGCCACCGGCAAGCCCGGGTGGGCCAGCAGGGGCACCAGGGCCAGGGTGGACAGCAGGGCGGCCGGTCGCAGCAGGCGGTCGCGCCGGTCGGGGGTCAGGACGCGGGTCAGCAGGATCGCGCCCAGCAGGAAGCCGGCCGACGGCGCGGCGAGCAGCAGGCCGGCCTGCACCGGGCCGCCGCCGAGGGAGGCCGCGTACGGGTAGGCGATCGCCTCGGGGGCGAAGGAGAAGCCGCTGGCCACCCAGACCAGGGCCAGGCAGGGGCGCAGCCACGGGTCGGCCCGGATGTAGCGGATGCCGTCGCGGGACTGGGCCAGCAGCCGTTGCGGGCCGGTGTCGGCCAGGGCGGCCGGGCGGGCGGTGACACCGAGGGCGATCAGCGCCGCCGACAGCACGAACGTCGCCGCGTTGCCGAGCATGGACCAGACCGGGCCGATCGCCGCGACGACGATGCCGCCCGCGACGAAGCCGAGCAGCTGGCTCAGCTGGTGGGTGATGTTGCTCAGCCCGTTGCCGGTGATGTAGGCGTCGCCGGGCAGCACCTCGGGCATGATCGCCGCGCGGGCCGCCACGAACGGCGGGGAGAACAGGTGGGCCGTGTAGAGCAGCACGATCGCCACCCACAGCGGCAGGCCGGGCACGGTCACCAGGGCGATCAGCAGGGCGCGGGCGAGGTCGCCGCCGATCAGAACGGCCCGGCGGGGCAGCCGGTCGGCGTACGTGGAAAGGATCGGCCCGCCGAAAATCCCGGGCAACCAGGCGCTGGCGTAGGCGACCGCGGACAACAATGCCGAGTCCGTACGGTCGAAGACGAGCACGGCCACGGCCACCGCCGCCACCTGATCGCCCAGGTAGGACAGCACCTGACCGCCGTACAGGTAACGGAACTCGCGGTAGGTGAAGAGCTCTCGATAGGTCGCCATCACATAGGTGGGGCCGCGGGCGGCGCCGCCCGGGAGTCCAGGCGGCGCCTCCCCCCGTGCGCCTAGCCCCAGGTCGCTCCGCGGCGGCCCCAGGTCGCACCCGTGTTCGCAGTCATGCCGGACTCCTTTCCCAGACGACAGGTCGGAATCGACGATCGCGCACGGTCCCTGCGGAATTCCTGCGGACGGCGGCGGTGGTCAGGACAGCCGCGAACGCACCTCGGCGGCGTTGGTGTGACCGAGCTCCTCGAAGATCCCGAGCGCCTCGCGCCACACCGCGGCGGCCTGTGTGTCGCGCCCACAGGCCTGGTGGGTGTCGCCCAGGTGGACCAGCGTGTCGGCCACCCAGTAGAGGTCGCCGACCTGCCGGTACAGCCGCAGGGCCGTCTCGTAGCAGCCGACCGCCGCGTCGTACTCCCCCAGGCCGTGCCGGATGAAGCCGAGGCTGTCCCAGACCGCGGCCTGGTTGTCGAGGTCGCCGTGCTCCGAGAGCGCCAGCGCCCGTTGGCAGAAGTCGAGGGCCCCGGCGAAGTCGCCCAGTTGCGCCCGGTAGAAACCGATGGTGTTGAGCGTGTTGGCGCTGCCGTCGCCGGAGAGTTCCAGAGACCGTTCGGCGTGGGCCAGGGCGTCGCGCATCCGGCCCTGCCGCTCGCACAGGATGGCCATCTCGTGGTGCAGCTGGGACTGCCCCTTGGCGTCCCCGTCCCGCTCGTAGTGCTCGAGAGCGCGTCCGTAGTGCCGGTCGGCCTCGTCGGCCCGGTCGAGCAGGGTCCAGGCCCGGCCCAGACGGTAGTGCGCGTAGGCCCGGGCCCGCTCGTCGCGCACCGCCGACACCGCCGCCTCCCACACGGTCACGAGGTCGTGCCACGGGCCCTGGCGATAGAGGAACGTGTCCAGCGTCCAGGCCACTTGCCAGGTCCGGTCGCCGCCGGTCCGGGCGGCCCACGCGAGCAGCACGGCCCGTTCCGCCGCGAACCAGCGCATCGCCGCGTCCTGATCGGCGAGCGGCTCGGCCGTCGTGGCCGGTTCGATCGGCAGTACCGGCGCCAGCCGGGTGGCCGCCAGCAGCATCGCGGCGGCAGCCGCCGTGCCGAGATAGTGGTCGAACAGCCGGGCCACGGCCTCGTCCCGGGCCGCCGGGTCGGTCTCCAGGTCTTGCGCGTACGCCCGCATGAGGTCGTGGAGCAGGTATCGGCCCGGCGCGTGCTCGGTGATCAGATTGGACCGCACCAACTCCGGCAGCTCCTCGCCGGCACCCACCGCCGCGGCCGAGAAGTCCGGGCCCGGGTGGGCCCCGATCAGCCGGAACAAGCTCGCGGCGGGCGGGCTGAGCGCCTCGTACGACCAGGAGAACACCGCCCGTACGTCGGTGTCCGGGGTGTCTCCGGCCAGGGTGGACCAGCGTTCCCGGGTGCCGGCCAGATCGTCGGCCAGGGCGGCCAGCCCGGCCCGGGGCTGCATGACGACATGCGCGGCGGCCAGCGTGAGGGCCAGCGGCAGCCGGGCGCACAACCCGATGATGGCGTCACCGGCCGCGGGCTCGGCGGCGATGCGGTCGGGGCCCAGCCGCCGGCCCAGCAGCTCCTGCGCCTCGTCGCGGCTGAACACGTCCAGCCGCAGCGGTCTGGCCCCGTCCGCGGCGACCAGACCGGTGAGCTGGTTGCGGCTGGTCACCAGGGTCACGCAGGCCCCGGCGCCGGGCAGCAGCGGGCGCACCTGGTCGCTGTCGCGCGCGTTGTCCAGCACCAGCAGGAGCCGCTTGCCGGCCAGCCGGCTGCGCAGCATGGCGGACTGGGCGCCGGCTTCGGCCGGGATGCGGGGCGCCGGGACACCGAGCGCGCCGAGGAAACTGCGGACCGCCTCGCCCGGGTCCATCGACGTGCCGCCCGCCCCGAAGCCGCGCAGGTTGACGTAGAGCTGCCCGTCCGGGAAGCGGGCCGCGGCGCGGTGCCCCCAGTGGATGGCCAGGGCGCTCTTGCCGACACCGGCCGAGCCCTCGATGACCGCGAGCGACGGAACCTTGTCGAGCCGGGCCAGCGCGTCGGCCCGGCCCGCGAAGTCGGCCACGTCGGCGGGCAGTTGGGCCGGCGCCGGCTCGATCGCGGCGGCGGACGTGGCCGCGGCCTCGTTGCTGATCAGGATGGCGGTGTGGGCGGCCTGGGTGGCCGGGGCCGGGTCGGCGCCCAGTTCCTCGGCGAGCCGGCGGCGCAGCGCGTCGTACTGGCCGAGCGCGTCGGCGGTGCGGCCGATCGCGTGCAGGGCCCGCATCAGCGCGACCGCGACCGGTTCGACCAGCGGCTGTTCCTGCGTGATCGCGCCGAGCGGCCCGATCACCGCGGCCGGGTCGCCCGCCTCGAGCTCGGCCTCGGCCCAGGCCACGACCGCGAGCAGGCGTTCGCGGTCCCAGGCGGCCCGCATCGAAGCGGCCCAGTCGCCGGTCAGCCCGGTCAGGGCTTCGCCGCGCCACAGCCGTACGGCCTCGCGCAGCCGACCGGCATCCCGGTGCTGTGCGACGAGCGCGCGGAACCGGAGCAGGTCGACCCGATCGGCGGGGAGGTCCAGCAGGTAGCCGCCGGACCGCCGGATCAGCGGGTCTCCCCCGCCGCGCCGCAGCGCTCCCCGCACCCGGGCCAGATGCGACTGCAACGCGTGCCGGGCCCGGGCGGGCACGGCCTCGCCCCACACCCGGTCGATCAGGGTTTCGGCGGTGACCACCCGGCCCGCCTCGCAGGCCAGCGCGGCGAGCACCGCCCGCTGGCGTGGTTCCCCGATCGGCAGTTGCCGGTCCCCGGCCCAGAGCTCCACCGGCCCCAGCAAACGCACTTCAAGCACAACACTCCCGGCGGTACTCCCGGCGATCATGATATCCACCCTCAACGATCCTTGATCTTCGGACCACAAAGGACACGATCCGATACCAACCCGGGACGCCATCGCCGTGAGTGGTTAGTGTCTCGCCAACGGTGACCACTTGTCGCCCCCGCCCGGCCGTACCCACAGGCCCCGGCGTAGTCCGTACCCATAGGACGAGGTGAGCAGATGCGTGCTTCAGGGAAGAGGCTCCGGACGGTCGTCGCGGCCGGTGCCGTGGCAGCGCTGGTGATCGGTGCGGCCGGCTGCGCCGACAGTGACCGTGACAATGGTGGCGAGGGCTCGGCCACCGGCGGCACGTTCATCTTCGCGGGGGCCGGTGACCCGAAGAACTTCGACCCGATCTTCAACGACGACGGCGAGTCGTTCCGGCCGATCCGGCAGATGTACGACACCCTCGTCACCCACAAGCCGGGCACGGCCGAGCTGACCGGCGGCCTGGCCGAGAGCTGGGCCAACGACCCGACCGGCAAGGTCTGGACGTTCAAGCTGCGTCCGGGTGTGAAGTTCCACGACGGCACCCCGCTCGACGCCGCGGCGGTCTGCGCCAACTTCGACCGCTGGTTCAACATGAAGGGCGAGGCCGCCCAGTCCCAGATGATCTACTACACCGACGTCTTCGGCGGGTTCGCCGGCAGCCCGGACGCCGTCTACGACAACTGCAAGGCGCAGGACGCCTCGACCGCGGTCGTGACGATGACGAAGTACAAGGGCGCTTTCCCGGGCGCGTTCGCGCTGACCGCGTTCTCGATCGCCAGCCCGGCCGCGATGAAGCAGTACAACGCCGACACGGTGACGCAGAACGGCGACTCGTTCGCCTACAGCGCCTTCGCCACCGAGCACCCGACCGGGACCGGCGCCTTCACGTACGGCGGCTGGAACAAGGCGACCGGCGAGATCACGCTGAACAAGAACCCCGACTACTGGGGCGACAAGGCCAAGGTCGACAAGTTGATCATCAAGGTGATCAAGGACGAGAACACCCGCAAGCAGGAGCTGCGCGCGGGCACGGTGCAGGCCATCGACTTCCCCGCCCCGGCCGACCGCAAGGCGCTGGCCGGCGAGGGCTACAAGGTGCTCGACCGGCCCGCCTTCAACATCCTCTACCTGGGGATCAACCAGAAGAACCCCAAGCTGAAGGACCTGCGGGTACGCCAGGCCATCGCGTACGCGCTCAACCGCGCCCAGCTGGTGCAGACCAAGGGGCCGGGCGGCTCGGTCGTGGCCGACGAGTTCCTGCCCAACACCGTGCTCGGGTACGCCCCCGACGTGCAGAAGTACGAGTACAACGTGGCCAAGGCCAAGCAGCTGCTGTCCGAGGCGGGCGCGACCGGGCTGACGCTCGACTTCTACTACCCGACCGAGGTGACCCGGCCGTACATGCCGAACCCGCAGGAGATCTTCACCGTGCTGGCCAACGACCTGCAGGCGGCCGGCATCAAGGTCAACGGTGTCCCGCGGCCGTGGAACGGCGGCTTCAAGGACGACGTGCAGCAGTTCGGCAAGCAGGACCTGCACATCCTCGGCTGGACCGGCGACTACAACGACCCCGGCAACTTCGTCGGCACCTTCTTCGGCCGGGCCAAGCCCGAGTTCGGCGACGACGCGATGACCGACATGTTCACCGCCATCGGCAAGGCCGACGCAACCGTCGACCAGGCGGCCAAGAAGACCGCGTTCGAGCAGGTCAACCGCGACC
Source organism: Actinoplanes sp. NPDC021490 (assembly GCF_055562135.1). Lineage (NCBI taxonomy): Bacteria > Bacillati > Actinomycetota > Actinomycetes > Micromonosporales > Micromonosporaceae > Actinoplanes > Actinoplanes sp. NPDC021490. The sequence continues at coordinate 244,610 of NZ_JBVHFW010000010.1, read as the reverse complement.
TCGCGGCCAAGTGGCTGCCGGCCGTGCCGATCTGGCACGCCCCGCCGGCCGTGGTCACCACCAAGAACGTCGACGGTCTGGTGCCCAGCCCGCTGACCGCCGAGCAGTTCAACACCGTCTCGCTGACCAAATAGGTTGTCACGGCCCGGCCCTGGAGGGCCGGGCCGTCCGGCGTGAACAAAAGGATGCGTCATTTCGCATGGTGAGAGTCATCTTGCGTCGCCTGGTCCAGCTCGTCGTCACCCTGATCGCCCTGACCACCCTGGTCTTCTTCTGGCTGCGCAGCCTGCCCGGCGGACCGGTAGACGCGCTGCTGGGCGAACGCGCGACCCCGCAGACCCGCGAGCTGCTGACCCGGGCCCTCGGCTACGACCAGCCGATCTGGGTCCAGTACGGCCGCTTCCTGCAGAACGTGGTGACCGGAAACTTCGGCAATTCCATCCGTACGGGCGAGCCGGTCACCGACGTGATCAGCCGGGCCTTCCCGGCGACCGTCGAGCTGGCCCTGGCCGCGATCATCATCGCGATCGGGCTCGGGGTCCCGCTGGGCTATCTCGCGGCCCGGCACCGCGGGCGGCTGCTCGACAACGCGACCATCATCGTCACCCTGGTCGGCATCTCGATCCCGATCTTCTTCCTCGGCTATCTGCTCAAGGACTGGCTGACCCAGGACATGCACCTGTTCCCGCCGTCCGGCCGGATCAGCACCGGCCTGGACAACACCGACGTGACGGGGTTCTTCGTGCTCGACGGACTGCTGACCCGGGAGCTCGACGCCTCGGCCGACGCCCTCTGGCATCTGGTGCTGCCCGCCCTCACCCTGGCCACGATCCCGCTGGCCATCATCATCCGGATCACCCGGGCCAGCGTGCTCGACGTGCTGGACGAGGACTACATCCGCACCGCCGACGCCAAGGGCCTGCGCAGCCCGACCATCCGCCGGCGGCACGTGCTGCGTAACGCCCTGCTGCCGGTGGTGACGATCATCGGCCTGCAGACCGGCGCGCTACTGGCGGGCGCAGTGCTGACCGAGAAGGTCTACAACTGGGGTGGCCTGGGCACGCTGATCACCGATTCGATCAGCGGCAGTCGCGACTACCCCGTGCTGCAGGCGCTGATTCTGCTCGCCGCGGCCGTCTTCGTCGTGGTCAATCTGCTGGTCGATCTCTCGTACGCGGTCATCGACCCGAGGGTGCGTGTGCGGTGAGCCGGCCCGGAGGAATGAGCACCCTGGGCGACCACAAGCGGGCCCGGATCGACGAGCTGATCGCCCGTACGTCCGAGCCGGGCGGGGTCAGCCTGGTCCGCGACGCCGGTCGCCGGCTCCTGCGCAACCCGGCCGCGATCGTCGGCGCCGCCATCATCCTGCTGTTCCTGGTGATCGCGATCTTCGCGCCGCTGGTGGCCCCGCACGACCCGGTGCAGCGATTTCCCGAGCTCACCGCCGACCTGACCGTCGACAACATCCCCGGCCCGAGCGCCGGGCACCCGCTGGGCAGCGATCCGCTGGGGCGCGACTTCGCGTCCCGGATGGTCTTCGGCGCCCGCCAGACCCTGTTCGTCGGGGTCCTGGCCACGCTGATCGGCCTGCTGCTCGGTGTGCTGCTCGGCGCCCTGGCCGGCGCGATCGGCGGGTGGGTCGACGTGCTGGTGATGCGGCTGACCGACGTCATGCTGGCCCTGCCCAGCCTGCTGCTGGCGATCACCCTGGTCGCGCTGGCCAGCCAGTCGACCCAATGGACGGTGATCATCGCGGTCGCGGTCGTCAACGTGCCCATCTTCGCCCGGCTGCTGCGCGGGTCGATGCTGGCCCAGCGGGAAAGCGATCACGTGCTGGCCGCCCGCGCGCTCGGCGTGAAGCAGCGCAACATCGTGCTGCGGCACATGCTGCCGAACTCGCTCACCGCGGTGATCGTGCAGGCCACCCTGACCTTCGCGGTGGCGATCCTCGACGCGGCCGCGCTGTCCTTCCTGGGCCTGGGCGACCCCGACATCAACCGGGCCGAGTGGGGCCTGATGCTGGGCGTCGACGGCGTGCGATATTTCGAGGTCCGCCCGGAACTGGCCTACTTCCCGGCCCTGGCCATCATCCTGGTGGCGCTCGGCTTCACCCTGCTCGGCGAAAGCATCCGCGAGGCCCTCGACCCGAAGAACCGGCGGTGACCGTCATGCCCCTGCTCGACGTACGGGATCTGTCGGTGGTCTTTCAGCGCAAGGGAACCCGGCCCGTCGCCGCGGTGGACGGCGTCAGCTTCACGGTGGAACCGGGCCAGACCGTCGGGCTGGTCGGCGAGTCGGGTTGCGGCAAGTCGGTGACCAGCCTGGCCATCATGGGGCTGCTCCCTCGCCGCGGCAACAAGGTCACCGGCGAGGTCCGGTTCGACGGCACCGACCTGCTCAAGCTGCGCCCGCAGGACTTGCGGGACTGGCGCGGCCGCGACATCGGCATGATCTTCCAGGACCCGCTGTCCTCGCTGAACCCGGTCATCCCGCTCGGCATTCAGGTGGCCGAGGTGCTGGAACGCCACCAGGGCCGGACCCGGCAGGCGGCGTTGCGCCAGGCCCGGGAACTGCTCGACGCGGTCGGCATCCCCGACCCGGCGCGGCGGCTCAAGGAGTTCCCGCACCAGCTCTCCGGCGGCATGCGGCAGCGGGCACTGATCGCCATCGCCTTGGCCTGCAAGCCGCGCCTGCTGATCGCCGACGAACCGACGACGGCGCTCGACGTGACCATTCAGGCGCAGATCCTCACCCTGCTCAAGGAACTGGTCGACGACTCCGGCACGGCGCTCGTGATGATCACCCATGACCTCGGGGTGGTGGCCGGGCTGTGCGACACGGTGAACGTCCTGTACGCCGGCAAGGTGGTCGAGCGGGCCTACCGCCACCAGCTCTTCGGCGAGCCGCGGCACCCGTACACCCACGGTCTGCTGCAGTCGGTGCCCCGCCTCGACGCGGACCGGGGCGAGCGGCTGCACCAGATCCGCGGTTCGGTCAGCGACAACATCCCGTGGCCGGAGGGCTGTGCTTTCGCGCCGCGCTGCGACCGGGTGATCGACGACTGCATCGGCGACACGGTCCCCCTCGAGCCCACCTTCCGCGGCGGCGCGCTGCGCTGCACCAACCCCGTACCGCAGGAGGTGCCGGCGTGAGCGAGACGCTGGTCGAGATCGACGACCTCAAGGTCCACTTCCCGATCAAGAGCGGACTGCTTTTCGACCGTACGATCGGGCACGTCTACGCCGTCGACGGGGTGTCGCTGACCATCAGCCGCGGCGAGACGTACGGCCTGGTCGGCGAGTCCGGTTGCGGCAAGTCGACGCTGGGCCGCGGCCTGCTCCGGCTGGTCGAGCCGACCAGCGGCGGCATAACCTTCGACGGCACGGACGTACGCGCGCTCACCGGCGAACGGCTGCGTCAGTTCCGCCGGCGCATGCAGATGGTCTTCCAGGACCCGATGTCCAGCCTCGACCCGCGGCAGTCGGTGGAGTCGCTGCTGACCGAGGGACTGAAGGCGCACGGCCTGCGGACCGGCGCCCACGAACGACTGCTGTCCACCCTGGACGCCGTCGGCCTGCCCGCGTCGGCGCTGAGCAAATACCCCCACGAGTTCTCCGGCGGCCAGCGCCAGCGCATCGGCATCGCCCGCGCCCTGGTGCTCGGCCCCGAGCTGATCGTGGCCGACGAGCCGGTGTCCGCTCTCGACGTGTCCATCCAGGCCCAGGTGGTCAACCTGCTCGGCGACCTGCAGGAATCGCTGGGACTGACCTACCTGGTGATCGCCCACGACCTGGCCGTGATCCGGCACATCTCCGACACGATCGGCGTGATGTACCTGGGTGCGCTGGTCGAGGAGGCCGACGCCGGCCAGCTGTACGCCCGTCCGCTGCACCCGTACACCCGGGCCTTGCTGTCGGCCGTGCCCATCCCCGACCCGCTGGTCGAGGACCGCCGCGAGCGCATGCTGCTGGTCGGTGACCTGCCGTCCCCGGCCAACCCACCGAGCGGGTGCCGATTCCGTACGCGCTGCCCCTGGTCGCAGGAGCGCTGCGCCACTTCACGGCCAGAGCTGCGGGTGTTCGACTCGTCGGGGCAGCGGGTGGCCTGCCACTTCGCCGAAGACATTCTGAGCGGCTCGCTGCAGCCGCACGAGGTGCGGGCGGAACTGGTCCGGCCGGATTCGGGCCCGGACGCGGCCGGCGAGCTGATCCCGACCCAGCCCGACCTGCCCACACCGTAGGCGTCGCCCACTCGGCCCCTTGATCAATGCGATTTACCCGATCAAGGGAGGGGTTCCGGCACGGCGGCGCGGTTCACTGGACCCCATGGTCGACACCGCTCGGGACGGAGAACCGGGACACCTGGCCCGTCTGTCACGGTGGGTGGAGGTACATCGACTGGCGGTTGCGGGCCACGAGGCCGACATCGCCCGGGCCGCCGGAGGCAGAGTGAGCCCGGTGTGGCTGTCCTGGTCGCGGTTCGCCGATGTGGCGGGCCTTGCGCGTTCGACGCTGACCTTGGGTGACGAAGCGGGCGCCCTGTACGACCTGGGCTGGGCCCAAACTTCTCTCGGGCAGCCATCGGAGGGTTTGACCAGCTATGGACGAGCGCTGGTCCTGTACCGGGCGGCCGGCGATCGTAGGAACGAAGCCGCCACCCTCAACAACATCGGCCTCTCGTACGGCGAACTCGGCAATCGCCGGCATGCCCTGACCTACTACTTGCAGGCACTGACCATCACCCGCGAGGGCGGCGACCGCGCCGGCGAAGCCAGCACCCTGAACAACGTCGGCGGTGTTCATGCCGGGCTGGGTGATCAGCAGCAGGCCCTGGCGTACTACCAACAGGCTCTGGCCATCCGCCACGACGTCGGCGACCGCGCCGGCGTGGCCACGACGCTCAGTAACATCGGCCTCGCGTACACCGAATTGGACGACCAGCAACAAGCCCTGGCGTACTACGAGCAGGCCCTGCCCATCACCCGCGAAGTCGGCGACCGCGCCGGCGAAGCCACCGTCCTGAACAACATCGGCAGCGTGTACGACAAATCGGGTGGCCCTCAGCAGGCCCTCGTCTATTACGAGCAGGCCCTTTCCATGCGACGCGAAATCGGCGACCGTGCCGGCGAAGCGTCCACCCTCAACAACATCAGCGCGGTGCTGTTCCAGCAAAACCAACTCTCCCAAGCGGAGGACGTCTTGGAGAGGTCCTTGCAAGCTCTGCGAGCCGTCGGTGATCGCAGGACAGAGGCGATGGTGAGCTTCAACATGGCGATTTTGTTGATGCATCTTGAGCAAGCGGACGACGCCGCCGAATCCCAGCGTCGGGCTATCGCTCTAGCCGAGGAAACCGAACACCCGGCGTTGCCCGAGATGCTGGAATTCCTCGAGAAAATACAGCGGACACTGGAGGGATAGTTGATGGGCAGTGCCACCCTTGAGGTGTCGGGACCTGATGCTGTGCGTTGGGCCGACGAACTGCGCGCTCGGCTCGCCGCGACCACTGACAGCGTTTCGCCGGTTGAGGTGTCGCGGTCGGCCGAGATGGTGATTGCCGTTGTCGGGCTGGCGTTTTCCGGTATTGACGCGGCCAAGACGATCTGGGACTGGTGGCAGGAGCGCCGCAAGGATGACGTATCCGTGCGGATTCTGCTCGCTGATGGGACCCAGCTCGAGCTGTCGGGCGTCAGCGAAGGACAGTTGGAGATCAGCTTTCGGAAGAACGACTCGCAGTGAACAACTTCGAGCTGGAGATCTTCGAGCAGACTTCCGACTACTCCGAGCTGCGGCTGTCCGCGGATGGTGGCGTACCGAAAACTCGGGGGTTGGATCGGGCGGCGATCGACGAGCTGATCGAGATGGTGGAGCGCGACTACAGCCGGCATGCGATCGCTCAGCGGGTTTTCGGATCGCCGCAGTTGCGGGAGCTCGGCATGAAACTGGCCGCGTTTCTCGACGGCAATGAACGCTGGCTTTCTCCGGTGCTCGCGGATCCCGACGGCAGCGTTTTACGGATCACGGCGGAACAGCGGCTGCGGCATCTGCCGTGGGAACTGGTTGCGCGCGACGACGCGCATCTGACGGTCGCCGACCACAGTGCGGTGCTGCCGGTGCGGGCGATCGGGGCCAACGCGGCGTTCAAGACCCCGATCAAGCCCGGGAACCGGCCGTTGCGGGTGCTGTTCATGGCCACTTCGCCGGAAGGCGCCGAGCCCGTGCTCAGCCACGAAGCCGAAGAGGCGGCAATTCTCAAGGCGACGTCCCGTACGGGAACCGAATTGGTCGTGGAGGAAAGCGGCACCCTGGACGGTTTGCGATTCCTCAGCCGCGACTACGAGGCGGGTCATTTCGACGTCCTGCACCTCAGCGGTCACGCCACCGTCGACGAGAACGGGCAGCCCACCTTTGTGGCCGAGAATGAACTCGGCGGGCTCGCCTTCGTCACCGCCGATCAGATCGCGGCCGCGATGGCCGGACGGTGGCCGCGGCTGGTCTTCGTCTCCGGCTGCCTCACCGCGAACTCGCCCGAAGGCGGCTCCTTCCCCTCGATGAGCGAGAGCCTCATTCGCGCGGGAGCTCCGGCCGTGCTCGGCTGGGCGCTGCCGGTCGGTGACGTTTCCGCGACCGAGTTCGCCGCCGAGCTCTACCGCTCGCTGGCCGACGGCGATCCCCTCGATCGGGCCGTCATCGAGGCCCGGCGGCATCTCTACAAGGAAAGGCGCAGCAACTGGCACCTGCTGCGTGTCTACGCCGACCGGTCGCCCCTGTCGGCCATGGTCACGCCCAAGAACACCAAGGGGCGCAAACAGATCCAGATCAAGCCGGCCGACCAGGAGTTCCTGGACCCGCAGACCCGGGTGTCGCGGGTCGCCTCGCGAGCCACCTTCGTCGGACGGCGCCGGGTCATCCAGCGCTGCCTGCGCGTTCTCAAGCAGACGATGGGCCAGCCCGGCGCCGCCGAAGCCCTCGTTCTGCAGGGCATGGGCGGTCTCGGCAAGAGCAGTCTGGCCTCCCGATTGCTCGAACGCATGCCCACCCACCAGCGCGTCGTCTGGTACGGCAAGGTCGACATGATCAAGCTCCGGGAACTCACCGCCAAGATCCGCTTCCCCACCCTGGACGAGCAGATCGAGGCGGCCAAGATTCTCGACAACGACCAGGTGCCACTGCCCGTACGCCTGCGCTACCTGCTCGACAGCGATGGGCCTCTCGGACAGACCCCGTGCTTGTTCGTGTTCGACGATTTCGAAGAGGGCAACCTCGACGGCAATTACGTACTGTCCCCCGAGATGGCCGACATCCTGCCCGCGCTGCTGACCGCCATCCGCGACACCGGCAGCTCCAGCCGGGTCATCATCACCAGCCGCTACCGGTTTCCCGCGCCCGCCGCCACAACCATCGCGGTAGAGTCCCTCGAAACCCTGACGGCGATCGAGCAGAACAAGAAGATCTCGAACCTGCCGAACCTGCGCCCCGGCTCCCGCGTCGACCTGACCATCCGCGACCGCGCCATCGAGGCCGCCGCCGGCAACCCGCGCCTGCTCGACTGGCTCGACCGGATCGCCGCCGACACCACCCTCGACGTGGCCGGCCTCATCACCGCCATCGAGAACGAGACGGACCGCTTCCGCCGCGAGACCATCCTGGCGAAGGGTTTGCTGGCCTCGCAGTCCCCCGACTTGCAGAAGATGCTGGCCAAGGTCAACGTCGTCGAACTCCCCATCCCCGCCGAGACGGTCTACGCGATCCACGACCACGCCGACGCCACCCACCACGTCGAACGGGCCGTCCAGCTGGGCCTGCTCGAGGAGGGCACCGACCCCGAAACCCACGAGCCGCGCTATTTCGTCTCCAACGTGCTGCGCCCACTGATCCGCCCGTTACTGACCGACGACGAGTACACCCAGTCCTGCGCCGCCGCCGCCCGTTCTCTCTACGAACTCTGGGTCACTGGTCCCGCTGCGGACGGCTCAACGCCATGACTTCCATGGCCCAGCTGGTGGAGCTGCACAGGCTGGCGGTGGAAGGCCAAGAGCCCGTGATCGCTCGCGACATCGGAACCAGGCTGGGTGACGCTTGGCTTCCCAAGTCACGGTTCGCCGATGTGGCAATCCTCGCGCGGGCGACGCTGACCTTGGGTGATGACGCCGACGCCCTCTACCATCTTGGTTCGGCGCAGTCCGCCCTCGGGCAACCTCGGGCCGCCTTGTCCAGTTACGGACGAGCGCTAGGCCTGTACCGCGACGCCGACGACCGCGGCAACGGCGACCGCGCCGGCGAAGCCACCACCCTCAACAACATCGGCCACGTGTATTACGCGCTCGGCGACCATCAGCAAGCCATCACCTACTACCGGCAAGCTCTTCCCATCCGACGCGAAGTCGGCGACCGCGCCGGGGAAGCGGTGACCCGGTACAACATCGCGCTGATCTATCGGGCGAACGGGGACCTTGATCGGGCGATCGACGAACTCGAGGCCGTCGTCGAACTGGACCGACAGGTCAGCCACCCCGACCTCGCCTCTGACACCGCCGTCCTTGAACGCGTACGCGAGGAACGTGCTCAGATGCGGAACGACAGTGACCGGTGCACCGGCACCGGGGACGAGGCCAGGGACGGTCAGGCGCGGAACGGGGCCACTGCGAAGTGGAGGGCTTCGCGGAAGAGGGGCCCGGTGATGTCGGGCGGTGGCAGTTGCTCGTTCAGTTCCAGGCTTACCATGCCGTGGACGACGGACCACAGGTGCAGCGCGACGCGCTCCGAGTCGGGCTCGGCCCGGAAGATCCCGGCCTGCTGACACCTCACGACCGCTTCGGTCAATGATCGGTAGGTGGCCTCGGCCGCCTCCTGGGGCTCGGAGCCGGCCGGCGTCCGGCCGAACATCAGGCCGTACAGGTGCGGGCTGGCCAGCGCCGCCTCCCGATAGGCGAGCCCCGACCCGATCAGGTCGGCCAGGGGGTCGTCGGTGCGCTCCACCGCGTCGAGCCGCGCCCAGAGGCGGCGGAAGCCCTCGTCGTGCATGGCCCTGAGCAGCCCGTCCTTGTCTCCGAACAAGGTGTACACCGGCATGGTCGAGATGCCGCAGGCATGGGCCAGCTTTCGCAGGGACAGCCCGGCCGGTCCGAACTCGGTCAGCAGGCGGGCCGCCTCGTCGATGAGGCGACTGGACAGATCGGACTGGTTGACGCGGGCCACAGACTGGACTATAACAGCGTTATAGCAATAACAGTGTTATAGCGAGGAGACGTTCGTGGAACCTCTGATCGCGCTGATCGTGGTGACTCTGGCCCTGACGGTGACGGGAGTGGCCGGCGTACGGCGGCTGAGATCGTGGACGGTCGTGCTCCGGGGCGGGCTGGCCGCCATGTTCCTGATGACCGGGGTCGCCCATTTCGTCGGCATGCGCGCCGAACTGGTGAGCATGGTTCCACCCGGTCTGCCGGCCCCCGGACTGCTGGTCACCGTGACCGGCATCCTGGAACTGGCGGGCGCGGCGGGACTACTGCTGCGGCGCACGGCACCGCTGGCCGCCACCGGTCTGGCACTGCTCCTGATCGCCATGTTCCCGGCCAACATCCATGCGGCCCAGGAAGGAATCACCACCAGCGCCGCCGACGCTCTTCTGCCGCGCACCTTGATGCAGATCGTCTTCCTGGCCGCGTGCGCCGCGATACCCGTCCAATATCTGCGCAACCGCCGGCAGGCCAAGGCCGGTATCGCCTGAGGCCGTCCATCCGGGTGCCGCGTGAGCACCCGGATGGACGGTCGCTCTCGGCCTAGCAGCCCAGGCCCTCCTTGTAGTTCCCCGGGTTCTTACCCGCGACGGTCTTGTCCGCGTACTCCCAGAGGACCTCGGGGAAGTCGCCCGGCTCCTCCATCTCCTTGAGGACCTTCCAGTTGTGCGTGCCGCGCAGCGCCTCGGCCGCCTTGGTCAGGGCGGCGTCGTCGCCGGCCTTCTTCGCCCGGAAGTACTCGTCGAGCCAGCCGCAGGCGACCGGGCCGGTGACCTCGGCACCGAACTGGTACGGGTCGTTGACGCCCAGGCCGGTCAGCTTCGACTTGTCGAAGTTGGGCGGCAGCGGGATGTCGGCCAGCACCTTGTCGAGAGCCGCCTCGGCCCGCTCGGGGGTGACGATGCTCGCGGGCAGCGCCGCCAGCCAGGTTTCCACGTCGACCTGCTTCACCTTGGCGATGACCTGGTCGAAGGTGGCCCGGGTCCAGGCGCCGCCGGCACGCATCTCGACGAAGCTGCCGTCGGCCGGCTCGAGCATCACCGCGAAGTCGGTGGCGGAGTAGGTGAAGATGTCGGCGTCGCGCCCGGCGACCTTGGTGGCCTCGGGGGCGCTGACGTGCTCCCGGTCCTCGTGGTAGTCGTCGTACTGGCCGGCCGGATACCAGTTCATCTCCAGATTGCGGTCGCCCTTGGTGAAGCCGATCGTGCCGGAGTCCTCGGTGAAGCCGTAGACGCTCACCGCGGTCCAGCCGGCCTCGCCGATCAGCAGGCGCGGGTTCTTCTCGGCCGCGGCCAGGGCGACCGGCGAGAACTTGACCCCCTTGCCCGCCGCGGCCGGCAGGGAGGTGGCGGGGGACGCGTCCGGGGTGGTCGTGTCGTGGCGGGTGATGACCGTCAGCGCCAGCACGCCGGTGACGGCGGCCGCCGCGGCCAGGGCGGGCACAAGACGGCGGACCAGGGAATGGCGGGGCTTGTCGCCCATGATCTCCTCCAGGAGGGCTTGCTTCTCGGCGCCCACATCGATCCGCCGGTACGGGTCGGCCGCGCGGACCACCTCGTCGATCTCGTTCCCGGTCATCGGCCCTCCTCCGGGGTGATTGCGGTCAGGACGTCGAGCACATGTCCGGCGTGGCGCGGATCGTCACCGAGCAGTTCGCGGACTCTCCCGCGGGCCCGGGACAGCCGGGTGCGGACCGCGGGCGCGCTGATCCCGAGCACGGTCGCCGCCTCGCGCGGTTCCAGGCCCTCCCACACGGTCAGCGTCAGCACCTCCCGGTCGAGCTCGCCCAGCCGGGCCAGCGCCGCGTGCACAGCCAGCCGCTCCGGCACCTCGGCGCCCGGATCCCCGGTGGTGGACGTCAACCGGCGGCGCAGCCGGGCACCGAGACGCTCACGGCGGATCCCGGCCCGGTAGTGGTTGGCCAGCACGCGACGGGCCACGCCGTACAGCCACAGCCGGGTCTCGCCCCCGCCCGGAAGTTCGTGCCGGCGGCGCCAGGCGACCAGGAAGGTCTCGGCGACCACGTCCGCGGCGTCGGCCGGCTGCTCCACCCGCCGCGACGCGTACGCCAGCAGGGGTTCGAAGTCGCTGTCGTACGCGCGGCAGAAGCGTTCCTCGTCCTCGGTTCCGGAGTTCACGGCCACCCCATGTCCGCCACGCCTCATATCGTGACAGGCGAACGGGGTTCGGCGTCCGGTCGCGCGAGACGGTCAGCGACGGTCGCGGCCCTCGGGGCCGTCGAACTCGACCTGCTCCTTGCGGACCTCGCCGCTGACGGTCTCCTCGTCGCGGACGGTTTCCTTGCCGAGGCGGACCCGCTCGACCGGCACGGTTTCGGTCTCGACCACGGGCCGCTCGGCGTGCAGGGTCACCTCGTGCTCGGCCTCGCTGATGTCGGGCCCGTCGAGGGCGGCGCCGGCGTTGGCGTCGGTGATGGGCTCACGCTCGAGCCGCACTTCTTCGCGCGTGACCGGAACCGTGACCTGCTGCTCCTCGGTGACCACGTACTTGCGCAGCCGCGCCCGGCCGGCCTCCTCGGTCCGGGTGCCGCCGACCAGCCGCTCCTCGGAGCGCGTCATGGCGTCGTCGCCGGCGCCGGTGGCCGTGCCCGTGTCATAGGTGCCGCGGTCCGAGTCGGTGCCGGCCCCGGAAGAGAAGGTGCTCGTCTCGGAGGAAGACGTGCCGGCCTCGGACGACAGGTTGTAGAACGAGTACAGCTCACCCTCCTCCGCGTGCGACAACGGCCCGTCGGCGTCGATCCGCGGAGCGTCCTTGACCCGCTCCTTGCTGTACGCGACCACGACCCGGTCCTCGGTGACGGACGCGCCGCGCAGCGGGATGAAGGTCTCCTTGGTGCCGAACAGGCCGGTCTTGGCGGTCAGCCATTCGGGATCGCCGGTTTCGGCGTCGAGGTAGACCTGGCCGACCGAGCCGATCTTGTCGCCGTCGCTGTCGTACACGTCGGCGTCGGTGATCCGGGCGATGTCGTTCTGCGTGATCATGGCTGATCCTTCCGGAGGGGTTTCCGCGGCCGGAGAAACGGCGGCGGCGCGGTTTCCGGAGCGCCTGCTCCGACCGCTGTACGCCAGGAAGGTGCCCCTCCGTTTACGACATAAACGGAGAAGAAATGAGGGATCGTGAATTCATTTCTCGGCGGTCAGCCGGGGTGGACGGCGGCGCCGGGGCAGCAGCAGGGCCACCCGGTCGAGCAACGCCTCGAGGGCCTCCTCGAAGTCTTCGGCGGCCACGTCGACGGACAGATGCGGCTCGAGACGCTGCAGGATCGGGTAGCTGCTGAGGTCCTCGATCGGGGACACGTCCGGTTCCTCGACCGGGCCGGTCTCCACGCCGCGCGCCGACACCTCGAGCAGCAGGTAGCCGAGCAGGAAGCTGCTGAAGGCCCGGTAGACGGCGGCGGCGTTCTCGTCGGAGAAGCCGGCGTCGGTCATCACCTCGAGCAGCGACTCGATCCAGCGCAGGCTCCGCAGCGGGGGCCGCACCCAGGGCGCCGCCGGAGGCCGGGTCGCCACGAGGGGAAACACTTCCGGGTGGGCCAGGGCGATGCGGCGCAGGCCGTGGGCCAGGCGTTGCAGGTAGTCGACCCAGCCGGCATGCGCCTCGAGGTGCACGTGCGGGTCGCCGAACAGCTCGTCGACCACGGTCTCGACCACGCCGTCGAGCAGCGCTTCGCGGCCGGGCACGTACCGGTACAGGGCCATGCCCTCGACGCCCAGATAGGCGCCCAGACGCTGCATGGTGAGCATCCGCAGGCCGTTCTCGTCGATGAACCGCACCGCGGCCTCGAGGATGCGCTGCTGATCCAGCCCGCTGCGGCCGGCCGGGGCCGCACCGGCGGGGACGGCCGCCGGGGCGTCGCCGTCACGCGGTGTGCCGGGGTCCACCATCACGCCTCCAGGGCCGGGTGCGGGCCGTCACATACCGCACAAGCCTCCCACAGGGCGTCACCCGCGGGAGGCGGCACCTGACGTGAATGTTCTTCGGCTGTGCGTTTAGTACATAAACAGCTGGCGTGCCGATCGGATTTATTACCCCGGGAAAGGGTTGAAGAATGGAGGAAGGGGGGAAGTCAGCGATCGCGTCGCGGCAGCATCCTGCGGCCACGACGGTGAGGAGTGAGCACTATGCCGGAAGAGACCTCGAGCACCTCCACCTCGGACCTGGTGAGCCAGGCCGCCGCCCAGATCTCCACTCTGGTGCGTGACGAGCTGACGCTGGCCAAGCTGGAGCTGGCCGAGAAGGGCAAGCGGGCCGGGGTCGGCGGCGGCCTGTTCGGCGGGGCCGCCGTGCTGGGACTGTACGGTCTGGGCCTGCTGCTGGTTCTCGCCGTGGTCCTGCTCGACCTGGCCTGGCCCCTGTGGCTGGCGGTCCTGGTCGTGATGGTGGTCGTCTTCGCCGCGGCCGGCGTCGCCGCCCTGCTGGGCAAGAAGAAGCTGCAGTCGGCCACTCCCCCGGTGCCGCAGGACGCGATCGCGGGCACCCAGGCCGATGTACGAACCGTCAAGAACGCCGTACGAGAGGGACGATCGTGAGCCACCCGGAAACCCCGGCCGACCCCGACCAGCTGCGGGCGGAGATCGAACAGACCCGCGCCGAGCTCGGGCAGACGGTGCAGGAGCTGGCGGCCAAGACCGACGTGAAGGCGCGGGCCAAGCAGGCCGTCAGCGACACCACCGAGCAGGTGAAGCACAAGCTGACCGGCGTGAAGGACCAGGCCGCGCAGGCCGCCGGCACGGCCCGGCAGCAGCTGGCCGACTCGGATCTGCCCGCCCCGATGCGCCGGCCGTTGCCGCTGGCCGCCATCGGCGCGGCCGCCGTGGCCGTGATCGTCGTCATTGTCATCGCAGCGCGCAGGAAGCGCTGAGGCAGCACATCACCACCGAAGGAGAGGAAACAGCGTGAGGGTTTACAAGCTGGCCGCCGGACTGGCGATCGGATATGTGCTCGGCAGCCGGGCCGGGCGGGAGAAGTACGAGCAGATCGTCACCACCGCACGCAAGGTGCAGGACCACCCCACGGTGGCGCAGGCCCAGCAGAAGGCCAAGAGCCTGCTCGGCAGCGGAACAAGCACCGGCGCCGGCACGGACGAGCCCGCCGCGAGCACCGACGTGGTCGTGACCGACGTGCAGGAGACGCTGGTGGTGGCCGAGCCCACGCCGACGCCCACGCCGTCCTCGACGTCGACGCCCACGCCGTCCTCGACGTCGACATCGACGTCGACATCGACGCCGACTCCGGCCCCTCCGCGGCGCCGCCCGAAGTCGGCCCCGGTCAGCCCGGCCGACCTCTGACCCGCACGCCTCGTTCCGGCCCCGGCGCAGCAATTGCTGTGCGCCGGGGCCGGATCTGTTCAGGCGATCAGCACCTGCAGGCCGGGCCCCGCGCCGACGATGGCGGCCATGCGCCCGGCCTCGGCCGCCAGGTCCTGCTCGGAGACCGGGCCCGCCTCGGGGAACAACGTCACGGCGAGGCCCTCGACGCCGGATTCCCACGTGCCGGCGACCTGGCCCGCGCTGACGACCACGGGTGAGATCCAGCCGGCCGCCTTGCTGATCAGGGCCCGGCGCCCGGCCGCGATGATCTCTTCGTTCCGGGTGCCGGGGCCGAGCACGAACTGGTCGAACGCGGGGAGCAGCCGGACGCCGGGCATCGGTTCGGCGGCGGCCAGATCGTCCAGATCGGCCGTACGCGCGTACGCCGCCGCACCGTCGACGGTCACCTCGGTCAGCTCGCCCGACGCGGTGAGCGCGGCGAACCACTTCCTCAGCGCGGCCTTCTTCGACGCGCCGCGGATCAGCCACTGGTCGAACGTGTCCATCGTGGCCGGGCCGTACGCGCCCAGATAGGCGGGGATGACCCGCTGGGCGGCCTCCCCCGGATCGGGCAGACCCGTCCAGCCGTCGAGCCACGTTTCCGGGCTGGTGAAGGTGACCTTGCTGCCGTCGCCCGGCCCGTGGCACAAGAGGCCCTGCCAGGCCAGCGGCTTGAGCACGGCGCCCCAGCCCGACCCGAGCAGCTCGGCCAGGGAGTCGTCGCCGGTGCGCTCGAGAATCCGCGCGGTCAGCTGCTCCCGGGTGAGCACCGCGTCGTGCAGCACCTCACGGGCGGCGCCGGCGATCGCGGTGATCTGCTGGGCGGTGGCAAAGGTCTTCTGCCAAGACCCTTTTTCCCACGTACGGGCGGCGGCCATCAGACTGAGGCAGGCGGCCGCGTCGTCCGCGGTGAGCAGGTGCAGCGCGCCCCGCATGGCCCACACCTTGATCAGCTTGCGGCTCTGAAGCGCCCGACCGGCCTCGCCCGGGGCCGGGACCGGGAGGCGTACGGCGACGGCCTGCTCGGCGGCCGAGGCGACCTGGGCCTGGACGCCGCACAGCCGCCCGACGATCCGTTCGGCCGACGTCCCCTGCGGGCGGTCGAGGAACTGCCGCCGCATCCGCCACGACCGGACCTGGTCCACGGACAACTTCATCGTTTCACCGTACGGTGATCCGGCCGTACCGCTGAACGAGGGCGCCACCCCAGGGCCGCCGGCGTCGCGCCGGTCTCGGCTCGCCGGCGCCGACGGTCACCAGGTGGGCGCCGGCCAGCTCGAGAAGCCGTCGCCGGGCGGTGAGCACGACCAGGCAGGCGGGCGAGTTCGGGATCAGCGACCGGGCCTGGGCGGCGCCGGCCACGTTGTCCAGAACGATCAGCATGCGCTTGCCCGCGGTCAGGCTGCGATAGGCGCCCACCTGCGCCGACGGCGTGTCGGGCATGTCGGCGCGGCGCAGGCCCAGCCCGTACAGGAGGGAACGCAGTGGATCCTGGTTGTCGCCGTGCAGATCGAGGTAGAGCTGTCCGTCGGGGAAGTCGCCGGCGACGCGATGCGCGAACCGGACGGCGAGGGCCGACTTGCCGGAGCCGCCCGGACCGCTCATCGCGACGATCAGCGGGCTCGTCCGCCCGGGCCGGTGCAGACCCGCGGCCAGCCGGTGCAGCCGGGCGAGTTGGTCCTCGCGACCGACCGGCTGCGGCGGATCCGGGGGAAGCTGCGCCGGGTGCAGGGGCAGCAGCGGCGGCCGGCTGTGGGCCAGCACGCCCAGGTAGGCGTCGTGCAGGTCCGGTCCGGGGTCGATGCCGAGCTCGCCGGTGAGCCGCTGCCGGATGCCGTGGTACACCGCCAGCGCCTCGGCCTGCTGACCGGCGGCGGCCAGCATCGTCACCAGGATCGCGTGGACGGGCTCGTGGAGCGGGCCGGTCTCGGCCGCGTGCCGCACCGAGCCCAGCAGCCGCGCCGGCTGACCGAGGCGGAGGGCCAGCCGGGCCGCCGCGACGACGGCGTCGACGACCTCGTTGCGCAGCCGCAGGAACGGGGTCCGGGCCGTGGTGCCGGCCGGACCGGCGCCGGCGACGCCGTGGCCGAGCCGCAGCGCCTCGGCGTACCGGTCCAGGGCCCGGTCGTGCTCGCCGTCGCCCGTGCAGGTCTGCGCCTCGGCCACGAGCTGCCGGAACCGGAGCAGATCGAGCGTCTCCGGTCCGGCCGCGAAGCGGTATCCGGTGCCGTGCCGGGTCAGGTAGGCGCCCGCGGCCCGGCGGGGCAGCCCGGGTTCGAGGAGCCGGCGCAGACGTCCGACGTACTTGTGAATGATGTTGATCGCGCTCGGCGGCGGCTCCGAGCCCCACAGCATCTCGACCAGCGCCTGCAGGCCGACCGGCTGGCCCGCGTCCGCCAGCAGCAGCGCCAGCAGGCATTGCTGCTGATGGGGACCCGTGTCGACCTCGGCCCCCGAGTGCCAGACGCGCACCGGACCGAGAATTTGAAGCCGCACTGTCATGCCGTGACGGTAGGCAGCGGGCCGCCCGGACTGACTACGTCGGATGACGTAATGACGCCGCTCAGTCGACCACCTGCCCGGCCGCGGCCAGGATCGCCTCGACGGTCGCCCCCGGGTGCGACACCAGCGACACGTGCGAGGCGGCGACCTCGAAGATCTTCGAATCGGCCCGCTCGGCCATGGACCGCTGCGTGGCCACCGGGATCACCAGGTCGTCGGTGCCGACCACCGCCCAGCTGGGCAGCGTCCGCCAGGCCGCCGCGGCCGACGGGGTGGCGTTGGCGCTCAACGTGATCGGCCGCTGCCCGGCAACGATGAGCCAGCCGTCCGCCTCGGGCAGATCCTGGGCGAAAAACTTGAACACGGTGCCGGGCTTGAGGAAGGCCTCGGCGTCACCTTCCGGGCGCCCGGATAGCCGACGATGTCGAGAACCGTCGTCGGGTCGGGCACGTCGAGGGCCGAACCCGACCCGCCCAGGATCCCGAAGATGCTCTCCCCCTCGGCCGGGAGGAACGCGTTGACGTAGACCAGGGCCTCGGCGGCCGGGATGCGGCCGGCGGCGTTGCTGATGACGACACCGCCGTACGAGTGCCCGGCCAGCACCACCGGCCCGCTGGTCCGCTGGGTGACGAACGAGGCGAGGTACGCGGCGTCGGAGGCGACATCCCGCAGCGGGTTCGGCGGAGCCAGCACGGTGAATCCCCGGCCGCGCAGCTCCGACGCGACCGCGTTCCAGCTCGACGCGTCGGCCCAGGCCCCGTGGACCAGAACAATGGTGGGTTTGGTCATTTCGATGCTCCCCTGTTGATCACCTGAGTGCCGTCGCGGCCGATCCTGAACGCGGCCAGTGGAAATCCGGTGAACAGGCAGTGCACGCCGATCGTTCAGGCCTCGCCGAGGGCCGTGATGATCCGGGCCAGTTCCGTACGGGAGCCGACGTCGACCTTCGGATAGATGCGGTAGAGGTGGGTGCTGATCGTGCGGGGCGACAGGAACAGCCGTTCGCCGATCTCGCGGTTGCTGAGCCCGTCCGCGGCCAGCCGGGCGATCTGCTGTTCCTGCGGCGTCAGCACGGCCAGCGCGTCGATCGGCTTGCGACGCGTCTCGCCCGTCGCGCGCAGCTCCGAGCGGGCCCGGTCGGCCCACGGGACGACGCCGAGCGCGTCGAAGGTCGTGACGGCGTCCCGCAGCAGGGGCCGGCTGTCGCTGACCCGGTAGGAGCGGCGCAGGGCGGCGCCGTACGTCAGCTGCAGCCGGGCGCGGTCGAACGGCCGGCCGGTGAGGTCGGCGGCCAGCGCGGTCTCGTAGTCCCCGGTGAGCACGGCCCGGGCGTAGCCGAGCCCGGCCAGCAGCGCCGGCGACTGGCTGCTCTCGGCGATCGGCTCCAGGGCGGCCACGATCGGGCGCAGCTCGTCCAGGAAGCCGCCGAGCACGGCCGCTTCGGTCAGGTGGCCGAGCAGATGGAGCTGCTGGTGCGGGAACCAGGCGCTGTCGCCGGGGTCGAAGACGCGCAGCAGCTGCCGGAACGCGTCGTCGGCCCGGCCCTCGGCCAGCGCGGCCACGCCCCGCGCCCGCTGCACCAGGGCCAGCATCGGAAGGATCCGGGCGGCGTGGATCGTCTGCTCGGCGCGATCGCAGCGGTTGCGGGCGGCGGCCACGTCGCCCCGCATCGCCTCGACCAGGGCCATGGTCAGGCCGCCGCCCATGGCCCACATCGGCTGCCCGGCCTCGCCGGCCAGCGCTATGCACTCGGCCGCCAGGGGCAGCGCTCCCCGGGTGTCGCCGAGGCCGGCGCGCGCCGCCGCGGCCGTGTTGAGCGCCTGCGCCAGCGCGCCGACGCGGCCCTGCGCCCGGAAGTCGGCCGCGGCCGACAGGGCGAACGTTCCGGCCAGCTCGAACGCGCCGACGGCCCAGGCCGCCACGGCGAGGTCGTTGCGCTGCGACGGCGTCAGGTCCATCCGGTGCACCAGGAGCCGCAGCTGGGCCAGGGCGGCGGCGCCGTGGACGGCCGGCGACACCAGGGGCAGGACGGCGGCCGGGCCGGGATCGCCCGCGGGAAGACCCAGCGCGGCGGTGACCTGGGCGAACCGGTCGGCCACGGGATCGGGCACGCTGGAGTAGTAGACCCGCAGGGCCACCTCGGTGAGCGCCTTGACCGCGAAGCCCCGCTCACCGTCGCGACGCATCTCGTCGATCAGGTTCGCGTACGCCAGCAGCCGCTGCGGCCCGGACCAGGCGTTCGGGTAATACGAGTCACGGATCCAGGTCAGCCGGGCCCGGTCGGCCCGGCGCAGCGGCGCCTCGTCGATCTCGGCCAGCAGGCGGCGTACGGTGTCGGCGTCGCCCTGCTCGTGAGCCAGATCGCACGCCCAAATCTGCCGGCTGCCCCGCTCGGCCGGATCCTCGCTCAGCTGCACCGCCCGCTGGACCGCGGCCAGCGCCACCGAGACCGCCTGCCGCTCGGTCGCGCCCAGGGCGGCCCCGGTGAGCTCGCGGGCCAGCGCCTCGTCGGGCCCGGTCACCGCCCACGCGCGGTGCCACAGCCTCCGGTCGGACCGGCCGGGGACGACCTCGGCCAGGGCCGCGTGCACCCGCCGCCGGTCGCCGGGCGGGGCCTGCTGACGCAGCGCCGAGCGCAGCAGCGGATGCCGGAACCGCAGCTCGTACCCGTCGTCCACGGTCACCAGCCGGGCCGCGACGGCGGGCTGGATCGCCTCGGCGGGCACGGCACCGCCGGTGAGAACGGCCGCCGCGGCCAGGATCTCGTCGAGATGGCCGGCGTCGTCGAGCGCGGCGACGAGCAGCAGCTCGCGGGTGATCGGCGGCAGGCCGGCGACCAGACCGGCGAACGTCCGCTCCACCCGGCTGCTCAGCGGCAGCGACGACGGCAGCAGCGCCGAGCCACCGAGACGGGCCGCCGCAGCTCCGAGCTCGACAATCCCCAGCGGATTGCCCGCGGACTCCCCCAGCACCCGTTCGCGCAGCACGCCGGTGAGGCCGGGGGCCGTACGGTCGAGCAGCCGGCCCGCGTCGGCCGCCGACAACGGTTCCAGCCGCGTCTCGGGCAGACCGGCCGCCGTCAGTCTCCGGTCGATGTCTTCACCGTCGCGCACGGTCATGATCACCGCGACCGGGTCCGACTCGACGCGCCGGGCCAGGATCGTCAGCGTGTCCCAGGTCGCGGCGTCCAGCCAGTGCGCGTCCTCGACGGCCAGCAGCACCGGCCCGCCCGTGCCGGCCAGCAGATCCAAGACTTCCAGAGCCCGGCGGTACGGGGAGGCGGCTCCCGCCCCGGCCGGGCGCAACGGCCGCAACAGCTGCTCGAGCCCGGCGTACGGGATCAGCACCTCGGCCTGGACGCCGGAGACGCGCAGAACCCGCAGCCCACGCTCCCGCGCGGCCCCGACCGTGTGTTCCAGCAGCGCCGACTTGCCGATGCCGGCCTCACCGCGCAGCACGAGCGCCGCACCACGCCGCTCGATCACCTCGCCGAGCATCGATCCCAGCACCCCGGCCTGGTCGTCCCGCCCGACGATCTCCACCATGCCCCGGCCGACGGTCGTGCCGCTCTACCGGGCGCTGTTCGCGGGCCGGATCGTGCCGGTCACGCGCCCGAACCCGATCCGGGTGCCGTCCGGGCCCGGGGCGGTGGCGGAGATGCTGACCTCGTCGCCGTCCTGCAGGAAGGTGCGCTCCTCGCCCTTGACCGTCACCGGCTCCCGTCCGCCCCAGGTGAGCTCGATGAAGGCGCCGCGCTGGTGCTTGGCCGGGCCCGAGATGGTGCCGGAGGCGTACAGGTCCCCGGTCCGTACGGAAGCGCCGTTGACCGTCATGTGGGCCAGCATCTGGGCCGGTGACCAGTACATGTCGCGGTAGGGGGGATGCGAGACCGGTTCGCCGTTCCACTCGACCACCAGGTCGACGTCCAGACCCCAGTCCTCGCGGCCACGAAGGTAGGGCAGCGGCTGCGGATCCTGGCCGGGCAGCGGCACCCGGGCCTGCTCGAGCGCGGCCAGCGGCACCACCCAGGGCGAGACCGAGGTGGCGAAGCTCTTGCCCAGGTGCGGCCCGAGCGGCACGTACTCCCAGGCCTGCAGGTCACGCGCCGACCAGTCGTTGACCAGCACCGCCCCGAACACGTGGCCGGCGAAGTCGTCCACGCCGACCGGCCGGCCCAGGGCCGAGCCCGCGCCGACGACGAACCCGAGTTCGGCCTCGATGTCCAGCCGCCGGGTCGGCCCGAAACTGGGGCCGGCCTCGCCGGGATCCTTGCGCTGCCCGCACGGGCGCACCACGTCGGTGCCGGAGACGACCACGGTGCCCGCGCGGCCGTGATAGCCGACCGGCAGGTGCTTCCAGTTGGGCAGCAGCGGCTCGGCGTCGGGCCGGAACAGCCGTCCGAGGTTCGAGGCGTGATGCTCGGAGGCGTAGAAGTCCACGTAGTCGCCCACCTCGAACGGCAGGTGCAGCCGCACCTCGCGGACCGGGTGCAGGGCCCGCTCCGGCACCGGCCCCTCGATCGCGCCGCGGATCCGTTCGCGCACTTCGGCCCAGCGCCGGGGCCCCTGGGCCAGGAACGGGTTGAGCGACGGGGCCGCGAAGATCGGGTCGTCGAGCAGGACCGCCAGGTCGACGACCGTGTCGCCCAGCCGGACACCGGCCCGCGGGGCGTCGCCGCTGCCCTCGCCGCTCACCGTGAAGATCCCGTACGGGAGATTGGCCGGCCCGAACAGCGAATCGTCCGGCACGTCGATGACAGTCACTGCGCGGCTCCTTCGATGATGCCCAGCTCCACCAGTTCGCCGAGCGGTTCGGTGATGCTGCACGTGCCGAACGACGTGAAGGCCGACCGCGCCCCGCCGGCCTCGCCGAGCTCGCGGACCAGCCCCGCCACGGTCTTGCCGTCCCGCTCGGCCAGCAGCGTACGGGCGTCGTGCTGGTCGCCGCCGCGGACGAGAGAATCGGTGGCCAGCAGCACATTGAGGAAACCGTGCTGCTCGAAGCCGGTGCCCGGGTCGGTGTTGCGCACCGCGTGGTGCAGCCCGGCGGTCGCCTTGAACGGCACCCCGGCCGCCACCACGGCCGCGATGGACTCGGCCAGCTCGGCCTCCGACGGATAGAGCTCGGCCCGGACGCCGCCGGTGCGGAACTTGGCCCGGTACCGGCCCGCCAGAGAGCCGATCAGCGCGAGGCGCCGGTCGTCTCGCGGCACCTCGACATAGACCTCGAGCCCCGGCATCTCACCGAACTGATCGACCAGCTCCTCCGGCGTGACGCCGCCGGGCACGGCGACCTCGACCGACCGCAGCTCCACCGGCAGCTCCGCCACGTCGGCGAGGACCCGGGACAGCCCGGCCGGGCCGTCGGGCAGAGTGACCGACAGCGGCAGCGGACCGCCGGTCGTCGCATCGCCGTCGAGCAGCCGCGCGAGCTGCGGGAGCGCCGACGCGCCGACGACGAGCGGCCCGACCAGGTCCGCAAACCAGGTCGTCCGCCGGTCGCGATAGGCGCGGACGGCGTCGGGCAGGGGCGCCAGCCCGGGCGGGAAGATGGCGGCGTCGTCACACAGCCCGGCCACGACCGCCGGGATCCGCCCGGTCACATCGGAGTCCACGTTCGCATGGTAGTGGCTGATCGGCGCTGTCCCGCGGTCAGCCGAAAGCGGTGACGATCCGGCGGAGCTCGCTGTTGACGTAGAAACCGTGGTCGCCGATCAGCGCCTGCATCCCGGCCAGCGCGGCTTGGCCGTCCTTGCCCGCGCGCAGCATCGCGTAACGGGCGCCCGCGGCCGGGGTGCGGCTCTGACCGGCCGCGCAGTGCAGCAGCACGCGGTGCCCCTCCCCGCGCAGCGTGGCCACCATGCGGGCCGCCTGATCGAGGGCGAACGCGGTGTTCGCGTTGGCCCCCGGCTGGTCGACCAGCCACACCTGCACCTGGTCGGCGGCGGGCACACCCGGGAACTGCGCCCGGCCGACCCGGCACAGCGACACCACCGCGGTCACTCCCGCCTGCACCGCGTCGGTGACCAGGTTGCCGAGGACGACCCCGTCGTCGTCGGGATGGGCGACCAGCAGGGCCTGCGGGATCGGCGCCTCCATGCGTTCAACACCGGGCCAGCCCAGCCGGTCCGCCGTCCCGCCGCCGGCGGTCAGCAGGCACATCGCGATCAGGTCGGCGGCCCGCTTACGCTCCCATCCGTGCACGGCCCGCTGCCAATCGAGCGGTACGCCGGAGGTGCCCCAGCGCGCGCCCAGCAGCGCCCCCGCGATGGCCGCCACGGTGTCCGTGTCGTGCCCGGCGCCGACCGCCGCGTAGAGGGCGTCCCGCAGGTGGTCGCACGCGAACACACCGGCCCGGGGATCGTCGGCCCGCACCGGCGTACGGGAAATGGCCGACCACGCCGCCTGCAACGCCGTCACCACGAAACCGTTGTCCGGGAAGTGATCCGGCGGGTGCAGTTCGGCCTGGTCGATCCAGCCGGCCCACTGCTCGCGGCGCTCCACCGGGATCAGCTCCAGACCTTCGCGCAGACCGTCGAACGTGCCGTCGAGCACCGCCCGCCGGATCGCCGCACACCACAGCACGCACCCGTCGCCGGCCAGCGGGTCGGAGTGGGTCAGTTCGCTGACGGCCCGCGCCGCCCCGGCCATCGCGACCGGATCACTGAGATGAGCAAGAGCGACCACTCCCGTACGCATGAGGGACCCGTTCCCGGCGCTCTTGCCGGTCTCCTCGTGCAGCACCCGGGCGGCCTGCGCCATCGAGGCCGCCAGACCGCGCTCGCTGTGCCCCTCGACCGCACCCAGCACGCGCCGAGTCTGGATGCCGATGTCGGTCGCCCCCTGAGCCCGCCACCGCAGAAAATTGGCGGCGATCCGGTCCAGCGCCCCGCCTGATCGCAGGTCGGCACCGGTCGCCGCCACCTCGGCGATGCAGACTGCCATCTGGGTGTCGTCGCTGTACTCCCCCGGCGCGTAGTCACCGAGCCCACCGCCGGACATCACCGGCGCCTGCCCGGACGGCGGCGGAGCGGCCAACTCGTACGGGACGCCGAGCGCATCCCCGCAGGCCGCCCCGACCAGCACCCCGGCCGCCCGATCACTCTGAACCGCCGTCAGCCGCGGCGCACTTCGATCCATGCCCCAATTGTCCCCGAACCCATCCCTCAAGCGCCGGCGCCTCATCCGCACCGAGTCGGCGGGGTGAGGACTGTGGCTCGCCACGATGTGCAGGACTGCCAGATGCGCGGATGATGGCGCTGTGGCCCGCTCCGTTCTGGTGGTTGACGACCATGCCGAGTATCGGATCTCGGTGCGGGCGCTGCTGGAGGCGGACGGGTTCGTCGTGCTGGGTGTGGCCGGCACCGGGGCCGAGGCGATCCGCGCTGTCGGCCGGCTGAGCCCGGACGTGGTGTTGCTGGACATCCGGCTGCCGGACATGGACGGGTTCGCGGTGGCCGAGTCGGTGGCGCGGATGCCGGATCCGCCGCTGGTCGTCCTGGTGTCCAGCCGAGATCGGGTCGCGTACGGCGCCCGGCTGATGGATGCCCCGGTACGGGGATTCCTGGCCAAGGCCGACGTGAGCGGAGCATCGTTGCGGCGGCTGATCGGCTGAATCGTGATGCGTCGAGCCGGGTTCTTGACCGCCGCCATCGGTATCGCCGGTGGCACGGTCGCCGACGCCTGGGCGTTCGGGCTCGATCAGCCGGTGCTGTGGCTTCCCGATCTGGCGGTGGGTATCGTCCTGTTCGTCGCCGGGGCGGCGCTGGTAGCCCGGGTGCCCGGCACGGGACTACTGCTTACCGCGACGGGCGTGGCGTGGTTCGCCGGGACGCTCTGGCCGGCGGCCACCTATTGGCATCGCGGGGTGCTGGTTCACCTCCTCGTCGCGTACCCGGGCTGGCGTGCCGCCTCCCGCGGCGGCCGGCTGGTCGTGTGTCTCGGCTACGCCGCCGCGGTGCTGACTCCGATCTGGCGTGATCCGGCAACCAGTTTGATCGCCGGCGGCATCGCGCTCGGCGTTTCGGTGGTGGGCATGCGCGGGCAGCGCGTCCGGCCGATCGCCGGTCAGGTCGGCACGGGCCTCGCCGTGGTGGTGCTGTCGGCCGCGGTCGCCAGTCGGGTGTGGCCGGCCGAAGCGGTGCTGCCGTCGCTGCTGGCGTACGAGGCGGCGCTGATCGTCGGGGTCGGCGTCCTGTGGGCCGGTCTCCGTCCCGCCGGCGTCACCGCCGTCACCGACCTGGTCGTCGAGCTCGGGCGCGTCCGGGCCGAACCGCTCCGCGACGCGCTGGCCGACCTGCTCGGCGACCCGGCTGTGCGTCTCGGATACTGGCAGGCGTCACGCGGCGCGTACGTTGATGCGGGCGGGGTGCTGACCTTGACGGCCACCGGCCGACAGACGTTGACGAAAGTTGATCGGGAAGGTCGTCCGTTCGCGGCGTTGCTCCATGACGCCCGCTGGGCGGACTCGACCATCGCGGAGGCGGTGGCCGCGGCCGACCGGCTGACGTCGGCGCACGCCGAGCTGCAGGCGGGCATCCGCGCCCGTGTCGCCGACGTGTCGGCGTCGCGCCGCCGGCTGCAGCTTGCCGTCGACGAGGAACGGCGACGTCTGGAGCAGCGGCTGGCCGGCACGGCCGAGGCCCGGCTGGCCGGCATGTCGGCTGAGCTCCGCCGGATGCCGCGGCACGACGATGCCCACCTGGCGCGGGCGGCGGACCAGCTCGAGCGGACGTTGGCCGATCTGCACGACGCGGCCCGCGGGTTGTACCCGCGGGAACTCGCCGGCGGACTGTCGTCGGCGCTGGCGGCCTTGTCGAGTCGCTGTCCCGTTCCGGTCGAGCTGTCGGTGACGGATCAGCGTTTCGACCCGGAGATCGAGATGGCCGTCTACTACCTGTGCGCCGAGGCGCTGACCAACGTGGCCAAGCACGGCGCGGCGTCGGCGGCGCGGATCGAGGTAACGGTGCGGTTCGGCGCCCTGGTCGTCACGGTGGCCGACGACGGGGCAGGCGGCGCGGCCGTCGCCGGTGGAAGCGGCATCCAGGGCCTGATGGACCGGGTGGAGTCCGTCGGAGGTGCGTTGCGGGTCGACTCCGAGCCGGGAGCCGGCACGACACTGGCCGCCGAGTTTCCGCTCGGCGGCCGGCGTTGAGAAAGCAAGCAACGGTCAGCCGATCTTCGTCCACGGGTCGCCGCCGAAGAGCGTCTTCGTCAGCGCGCCCGGCGGAGTGTCGTTGACGCCTCCGGTCGCGGCGAACCACAACAGGTCCTTGTCCGCCCGCCAGGTGGCCACGAAGATCTCGCGTCCGTCCGATCCACCGCATCGGGATCGTCCCTCCGCCACCGTGACGGTGCCGCCCGCGATGCAGTAGACGCCGTGGCCGACCGGATAGCCCCGTTGCTGCACGGCGAAGGCTCCCTTGTCGAAGGTCATCGTCCACAGCCCGGCGTGGTCCTTGGCGTCACGGCCGTTCACCCCGGCGGCGAGCATCGCCTGTTCGGAAGCCGTCTTGCGGTACGTGCCGTCGGGGAAGGCGGCCGCGGCCGGCTGGGTGGACGGGGTGGCGGCGGCCGCGGGCCCGCATGCGGCGACCGACGGTCCCGGATCCGTACGGGACGCCAGGTTGCGGATCGCGGTGATGAACGCCGCGGTCTGCGCGTCCTTCTCCAGTTCGGCGTAGACCGGTTGGGTTTCGCGCCGGAACGCGGCCAGGCCGGCCGGCGTGGCCAGGACGACCGTATGCCCGTCCCGGCAGAACTGCTTGGCCGCATCGGCGGTGGCGGTCATGGATTGCACTCCCCAGTCGCGGGTCGCCATCGCGGCGTCGCGCAGCAGGCCACGCTGTGCCTCGTCGAGGGTCGCGAATTTCTTGCTGTTGACGACGACCGAGTTGATTTTCGAGTACGGCGTGACGTTGCCGGTCACGTTCCTCGCCTCGCCCGGCACCAGTTCGAAGGAGGATTCGGCGCCGGCGAGCGGGGGCTCGGCCCGGTCGAGGTCGGTCGGGGTCGAGCCGAGGGCACGGAACAGCGCGTAGCTCGTGTCGGATTTCGGAACCCGGATGGTCGACCCGCGGAAGTCGGCCGGCGACAGCAGAGACTTGCCGTAGCCGAAGAAGTGGCGGGTGCTCTCGGGGACCAGAGCAAGGCCGGTGACGCCGATCTTGTCCAGTCCGGCGAGCATTTCACCGGCCAGATCCGCGGTCACCACCTGCTTCACCAGGCCGTCGGAGTCCACCAGGAACGGCGCCTGGAGAGCGCGCAACGAGAGCACTTCCTCGGTGTCCCACGTCCGGGTGGGGATCATGCCCATGTCCAGGTCGCCCTTCATAACCAGGTGGGCGACTGCCTGATCCCAGCCGGTGCCGACATCTGTTCCGGCCGCTTGCCAGACCGGCTCGACCCGCATACGTCCGTGTGACTTCGTGCCCACCTGACGGGCGAACTCCTCGATCGCGCGGGCCGAGGCCCGGCCGGGCTCATCGTTGGTTCCGATCCGTAACGTCACAGGTGGCGAGTTCCCGCCGGCCTTGTTGCCGGCGTCGTCCGTGCACCCGGATGCGGCCAGCACCACCACCACAGCCGCGATCGCTGCCATCTTCCGATCCCGTTGCCTCATCGTCCTGTCCTTTCGTCGCCGATGAGACCGACGTTAGGGAGGTGGCGGCGTCCGCACATCGTGGCTGACCTCAGTCGTGCCCGGCGAAATATCGTGGCTGGCCACAGTCGCCCCGGACCCGGAAAAGGACGAGAATCGGCCCATGCGGCGACGGGCGTCACCGACGCTACTCCTGGCTGTGTCAGGTGGCTGTTGGAGTGCGCTGACGTTGGTGGCCCTGGCACACCACGGTGACGTGGTGACGACGTACGCCGCCGCATCCGCCGTGGCAGCCGTCGCCTTTGTCGTCGCCGGGCTGGGGCTGGACGCCGCCGGGTGGCTGGCTTTCCGCGATCCGGCGACCGGCTCGCTGTCCGGGCTCTGCTTCCTAGGCTCGGCGGCCTGGTTTGCTCCCGCGCTTGTCGGCTGGGAAGGCGGGCCGCCGCTCGCTCGAAGCGTCGGCATTGTCGCGGGGCCGTTTCTGGTCCCGATCCTCGCGCACATCGCGGCGGCTGCTCCCACCGGCCGGGTGATCGGTGTCCCCCGCCGCGTCGCGGTGGCGGCCGCTTACGCGCTGACCACGCTGGTCAGTGTCGGCTACGCGATCACGTGGGACCCGTTTCGTGATCGGCGGTGCTGGAGCGACTGTACCGACAACACGTTCCTGCTCGCCGGGAACTCGGGCGCGGCCTCGTTGATCGAGCAGGCCGGGCTGGCCCTCGTCGTGGTGATCGGTTTCTGCACGCTGATCGCGGTCACCTGGCAGCTCGCTGCCGCGACGGCGCTCGCCCGGGCCACCGTATGGCCGATCATCCTGCCGGTCGCCCTCGCCTCCACCGCCGAGGCTGTCTTCGCCGCAGCCCGCCTCGGCGATCCGGCCGAAGGCCCGGAACGCGACCTGTTCGCGGGCCTCTTCCTGGCCCGTGCGGGTGCTCTGACAGCGCTCGCCGCCGGCCTCACCTGGGTCCTGTGGCGGTGGCGCCGGCGCCGGGCCGCCTTCGTCACCCTGGTCAACGAGCTCGACCGACCGCACGGCACCGGATCGCTGCAGGCGACGCTGTCCCGTTTGCTGGGCGACCCGTCGTTGCGAGTCGCCTACTGGTTGCCGCGCGTCGAGCGGTACGTCGACCGGTCGGGGCGTCAGGTAAAGCCAGGCGATGACCCGGACCGCGCGTTGACGTCCATCGTCCGCGACGGCGCCCCGCTGGCGGTCGTCTCGCACGAGCAGAATCTCATCGACGATCGCGCGCTGCGCCGGCAGATCGGATCCGCTGCCCTGCTCGCCATCGACAACGAGCGGCTCAACGCCGAGTTGAACGCCCACCTCGAGGATCTGCGCGCCTCCCAGCGGCGCATCATCGGGGCGGCCGACTCGGCCCGCCGGAGCATCGAACGCGACCTGCACGACGGGGCTCAGCAGCGGCTGCTGGCGGTGCTCTACGAACTCCGGCTGGCCCGATCGGGCCCCTCCGTCCGCGGCGACCAAGCGGCGGCCCTTGACGGGCTGATCGAGGCCGCGCAGCGATCCCTGGCCGACCTGCGGGAGCTGGCCCACGGTATTTTCCCGGCCATCCTGGAGGAATCCGGCCTCGAAGCCGCACTCTGGACGCTCGCCGATCAAGCCACCGCGGTGATCCGGATCGACGCCATGCCCGACCGCCGGCTTCCGGCCGCGGCCGAGCAGGCGGCCTACCTGGTCGTGACCGAGATCCTGGCGGCCAACCGGCCCGCCGGCCTGACCGTCCGGGCCGGCACGCTGGGCGACACCCTGGTCCTCCATCTGGACGGCACGCAGGGCGCGCCCTCGCAGTACCTACTCGATCGGATCGGCGCCGCCGATGGCACCCTGCTCTACAAGGACGGAACCCTGCACGCGGAGATCCCATGCGGATAGCTGTCGCAGACGACTCCATGCTGACCCGGGCGGGCCTCGTCCACCTGCTCACCGGACAAGGCCACGAGGTCGTCGGTCAGGCCGGCAACGCCGGGGAACTGGTGTCGATGGTCGACGTGTCGCGTCCCGACGTCGTCGTGGTCGACATCCGCATGCCACCCACCCACACCGACGAAGGGCTGGTCGCGGCGCAACACATCCGAGCCGCCTACCCGCGAGTCGGCGTACTCGTCCTCTCTCAGTACGTCGAGCCCAGCTACGCCATGCGATTGATCCAGGAGCGGCCCGAGGGCGTCGGATACCTCCTGAAGGACCGCGTCTTCGACGTCGCCGTGCTCGTCGACGCGCTCCGGCGTATCACCGAAGGAGAAACGGTCGTCGACCCCACGATCGTCTCCCGCCTCCTGCGGCGCCGCCGGAGCGCCGATCCTCTCGACGCTCTCAGCGAGCGCGCCACCGAAGTCTTGAGCCTGGTCGCCGAAGGGTTGTCCAACCACGCCATCGCCGCGCGACTCCACATCACCGAACGGACCGTCGAATCGCACATCACCAAGGCGTTCCTGCAACTCGGCCTCACCGACGATCCCGACTCCCACCGGCGAGTACTCGCCGTGCTCGCCTACCTGCGCCATCGCGCCACCGATCCCGGCTGAGAACACCCGACCGCGCAGGAAGGGAGCCGCGGCTCAGACGGCTTGGCCGATCAGGTAGCCGTCGTTGTCGAGAATCCGGTTGGCCACGATGAAGGTATCCAGCTGCCGGTAATAGGCCTGCACATCGGCCTCCGGGACGTGCGAGCGGACACACCGTTCGGTGCCGTCGATGTCTCCGCGGGTGCTGCTGACCCACTTGCCGGTAGTCGGGCTGATGTAGAAGCGCACCTCGGCACAGTCCTGGCTCGGGCTGGAGATGCCGAGCAGGCGTCCGTGCTCGTAGTGGGCCGGGTTCGGGTAGTCGAAGCAGGTGTCGACCTCGGTGTCCGGCGACGGGACGAAGGTGCCGTCGTCACACATGAAGGTGTGGTTGGTCGCGGCCAGCGCGGTGTCCGACAGCCGGCGCACCACATAGCCCGAGGCGCCCCACTTGTCCGGCGTGCGGGTCTCCGCCCACAGCACCGTGTAATAGCTGGCCGGCGACTGCGCGAAGGAAACGTAGAACCACGGGATCCACCACGGTTCGATGCACCCGGCCGGGGAGATCACCCGGTCGCAGCGCACCGCCATGGAGGCCGGGAGGCTCCACTGGCCCGCCGGCAGCGCGTCGTTGCCCGGGTTGGTGGCGATCAGCGAATACTGCGGAAGGTACTGGCTGCGGCCGGCCGGCAGTGTGGTGTAGGTGATGGTCCCGGACACCGTGGCGCCGACGGTCAGCGCCTGCGAACCGAGCGGCGAATACCGGGTCGTGCAGCCCTCACCGCAGGCGACATTCAGCGCCACCGACATCGTGGCGAGCCGGCCGGTGCCCGCGACGAGGGTGACGTACCACGCCTCGGTGAAGGTCAACCGGTTGACGACGAGCGTGGCTTCGGTGCTGATCTCGACGGTGGCGGTGCCGGTCACCTGACCGGTCGTGCCGACGGTCTGGAAGGTCCGGCGGTGGGCGTTCAGGCAGTAGTTGGTCCGGCCGCTCACCGAGTACGAATTCGCGGTGCGGCCGGCGCAGGACACCGGCGCGATGCCGGCCGCCGCGGTCTTGACCGCCCCGGTGACACAGGCGGCCTGGTTGTGCCCGGGCCGCCGGAACTTCGCCGGATCGGCCCGCACCGCGGCGCAGTCGTTCTTGGACTTCACCTCGTCGACCGGCAGCGACTTGGGCTCGGTCACCTTGGTCGGCGGCGCCTCCGGCACAGGCACCGGGGCGGATTCCGCCACCGGCGGAGCTGGGGTGGGCGCGGCGAACGACGGTGCCGCCGCCGCGACAGTGAACAGGCTCAGCAGGGTCGCCGCGGACGCGACGACACGCATGCGGAAATGCACGATTACCCCCGTGGTTTCGGCTCTTCGCATGGATCTGCGTGAATGTTGCGCCCCGCGCCCGACGGTTGGCAATAGGCATTTCGGTGATCCTTTGCGGGGCTGTTCCCCGAACCGGGCCCGGACCTGTCACCAGGTCCGGGCCCGGCGCTCGCGGCCACCGGCCGAGTGGCTCGGCGGTCCGGCGAGAGCTCAGACCGGGTAGACCCGCACCCAGTCGGCCTCGTACGTTGCCGGGGTCATCTTGGTGCCGTCGAAGTTGTCCAGCTGGATGGTGAGGTGACCGGACGCCATCGTCTGCATCGCCCGGTGCTTGGCCGTGGCGCCGTCGAAATAGCGGAACCATTCGACGCCGTCGACGAATCCGCGTACGTGCTCGGGGGTCCATTCGACAGCGAAGTTGTGCCAGTCGCTCAGCGCGGTTCCGCAGTGCCGGGCGTGCTCCTGATAGATCTTGTCGCCGTCCTTCGGGTGTGGGTAGTGCAGGAACGCCTCGGCACAGGCGGCGCCGGGCTCCTGGTTCTCCAGGAAGTCGTACTCGCCCTCGTCCGGCCATTTGTCACCGTCGGGCCACACGATCAGCAGCGGGTGATAGGTGCGGCCGTTGCTCGACCCGGTGTTGCGCGACCGCACCCGGGCCTCCCACCGGCCGTACTTGGTCTTCCAGTCGTTCTGCAACCAGCCGGTGGTGCCGTTGGCCGAGCCGGTCATCACCAGCTTGGCCCCGTCGACCGTGGTGGCGCTGGCACAGCGCTGGCCGCCGGACGCGTGCGGGTTCTTCCAGCATTCGTCGGCGTCACTCCACTTGGCCGGATCCGGCCTTCCGGCGTACGCGAACTCGTCGCTGTACTGAGCCAGTGGTGTACCCCAGCCATGACGCACAGCCGCTTCCACTCCGTCGCCCGTGCCGCCGGCCCCGTCGACGGGCGGCGGGTTGAGGCTCGGCGTGACGCTCACGCTCACCGGGGTGAGCGGGCCCGCGGCCGTCCGCGGGATCAGGATGAAGGAGTACGTGGTGTCGTTGCGCAGCAGGTTGAACTGCTGGCTGCGGACGCCGGCGGCCACGTCGTTGGCCCACGGGCCGTTGTTGCGGGTGTCCGTCCCGTCGCGGCCGATGTTCCAGCCGACGATGTCGGTGCGGGTGGTGGTCCAGGTCAGCGTGCCGGTCGCGTTGCCGGGCACGCCGGTCACCCGCACGTCCGGCGACGGATTGGGCCGGTAGCCACACGCGGTCGTGGCGAATCGGCTGCCGGCGGCCAAGTCGGTGGCGCGCAGCAGCACGTTGGCCCGGGCGGCGCCGGCCGGGACGGTGAAGCGCCCGGCGATCCGGGTGAACGCGGCGGTCCCGCCCTGTTCCAGACGCAGCGTACGAAGTTCTCGTCGCTGAGCACCTGCATGGCCTCGGTGGCCACCACACCCAGGATGGCCGCGGCCAGTTTGCGCGCCTCCCGCTCGATCAGGGCCTGCCGTTCGGCCTCGGGCAGGTCCTGCGCGTGCTCCCAGATCTCGAAGACGAAGTCACGTTCGCCCAGTACCAGCCAGTCGTCCGGGGCCACCACCCCGACCACCGCGGCCGCACGGACCCGGTCCTCCAGCGAGGACTCGAGCCCCGCGGCGCGGGCCGCCGCCGCAGTCGGCGGGACAGCGGCGACGGCCGCGGTAATCAGGGCGACGACCGCGGCCGCCACCCGTCTCGTTCTCGACGATCTCATCTTTCCTCCCGGAGTCGGCGAGTTCGGTTATAGCGGCGCCAATACATTTCCCGTCCATTGCGGAAATGGCCCCGATGGCCGCTTCCGGCCAATCCCTCTATTCGCAATCTCATCGATGTTTAGCTGTCGCCGCCATCTCGTCGTCTGGGTGTGGAGAGTGCGATGAATGCGAGATTGACAGTCCTCGCCGTGACAGTTGCCGTCCTTTTCGGTACGGCCCTGCCCGCCCCAGCGGCGGTGGTCGACCAGCACCTCGAGGCTCTCCGCATCCGGGTCAACGACGAGGACATGCGCTGGCGCCCCGGCTGCGGGCGTACGGGATGCCGGTCTCCTCCGCGATGACCCTGCGGGATCTGGCCGGCCGGTCACCCGCCCCGGTCGCGGCCGGACTGCTCCGGCTGGGCCCGGTCGTGGACCGGGCGGCCTGGTCCGGCGGCATGGCGCCGGTGGACGAGCAGGAGGCCTGGTCGGCCGTCCGCGCGGCCCGGCGCGGCCTGGCCGATCAGGGCCTGCGGCCGCGGCTGCGCGCCGCGCTCAACCTGCGCGGCCGGGCGCGCCGCATGCCACATTCAGATCGTTAAATGGCGATCTATCGATGGATACCCTTACCGTACGGTCATGTCGGATGCTCAATTCAGATCCTTCGCGGTCGCGGTCTCGGCCCTCCTGATCGCCGCGGGCGTGCCGGCCCCGGCCCGGGCCGCGCTGCCCACGCCGGCGGTGGGGGCGACGACGTCGGCCGCCGACACCGTCGGGAGCGGCAACACCTGCGCCGGGTTCCTCGACGAACGGACTCACCTGGGCAATCTCGGGATCCGCCGGGTCTTTGCCAGCGCCGGTCAGTTGCCGCCGGCCGATGCGCTCAGCTGCCACAGCTCGTACGGGGGAACGCTCTGGTATTCGTTCAAGACGTCCTGCTCGCCGGGCGCCGTGGCCGTCGGCACCTGCGACAGCGAGATTCAGAACATTGCCGCGGTGATGCCGGCCGACAGCTATCTGACCTACAACCACGAGCCCGAGAACGACATGACCGGCGTGCAGTTCGTCGCCGCGTTCCAGCGGGTTTATTCGGTGGCCAAGGCGGTCAACCCGGCCGTCAACGTCGTGCCCATCTACATGTCTTACCAGTGGCGTACGGGCTCGTCCCGGGTCACCGCCAACGGCACCGGCGGCGACAACGAGATCCGGGACTGGATCGTCCCGGCGACGTCCGCCGACGCGTACGGGCTCGATCTCTACTGGCAGGCCAGCACGCGCGGCAGCGAACCGGACGACCCGGTCAGCGTGGGCGCCGACCCGCGGATGATCCGCTGGTACAACGCCTTCACCGGGCTGGGCCGGCCGCTGACGCTGCCCGAGTGGGGCATCGACGACGACCAGGGCACCCGGGCGTCGCGGGGGCCGGCCATCCGGGCCTCACGCGCCTGGCTGACCACCCATGGATTCCGCATCATCAGCTACTGGCAGCTCGACAACTGGTATCTGGGCGCCACCACCGTGCCCGCGGGCGGTTACGCCGACCCCGACGGGGTCGCCGCCTATCAGGAACTGGTCGCGGCGGCCACACCCTGACCAGGTCGAGGGCCGCAGCGACGAGGAAAGCCGCCGTAGCCCGGCCCGGCGCCGGCCGTGGTCGGCCGGCGCCGGACAGCGGTTCAGCGAGTTCCGGTGCGGTGCAGCTGGACGGCGCCGGAGGTCAGGTCGCGCGGGGCGATCCGGTCGACGTCGAACTCGGTGCTGCCGGGGCTGTGGTCGTAGACGACAGTCCCGGTGGCGGTCTCGAACACGACCAGGCGGGCCCGGTCGGTGGGGATGCCGACGCAGTCGGTGCGGCCCGGCGAGCAGGCGTCCCAGCCGTAGATCACCCAGGTGTAGCCGGACCGGCCGTTGAGGGTGCCCGTACCGCGGGAGGCGACCTTGCCGTCCTTGGTGAGCACGAGCCACTCCAGCGAGCTGGGTTCGAGCCGGAAGCTCGTCCCATCCGTCCACGCCTTGCCCTGGCCGACCGGGGTGGTGGCGCTGCTGGTCTGGTATTGCGCGGTGTTGTGCAGCCACGTCTGGCCGGCCGCGTCCGGCACGCTGACCAGAGCGCCGGCCGGGGTGGCGCTGGAGCCGTCGATGTTGGCTGTGCCGGCGTCGGGGTCGTAGACGACGATCATGCTGCCGGATTTGTCGGTGGCGGCGTCGTCATCGCGGACGGTGACGTCGATGCTGTACATGCCGGCGTCGGTGAAGGTGTGTGTGCCCTGGCAGACGTTGTTCGTGGCGGTCAGGGATTCCGTACGGCCGTCGTCCCATACGACGGTGCAGGTGTGGGTGTCGTTGGTGCCGGGATCGTTGAACGGGATCTTCAGTTCGACCGCCGTACGGGCCCGGTGGACCGGCCACTGGGTGGGCGCGACGACCGCGGTGGCCGCGGCGGCCGCTCGCAGCGGGCTCGGCGCGGGGGTTTCCCGGAGCGACGGAGCGACGTTGCTCAGGATTACCGTCGCGCTGTCGCTGACCGCCCCGTTCACGCCGTCGTCGGCGGTGAGCATGACGGTGAAGGTGCCGTCGTCGGTGCAGCTGATCGTCGTGACCGGGGTGCCCGCGTCCTCGAAGGCGCAGGTGGCGCCCGCGTCCACGTCGGAGCCGGCGGTGTACGACCACCGGGCGCTCGGGGCACCCCCGTCGTCGCGGGCGGAGCCGTTCAACCCGACCGGGCCGCCCTCGTTGCCGCGGCGGTCGGGACCGGCGCTGACCACCGGCACGTCGTCGACGTCGGGGTCGTCGGGCGGAGGGCTGCTGACGTTGCCGTCGCCGACCGGGATGAACAGGTTGTCGTAGTCCAGGAGCCGGTCGTTCTCCATCCAGATGCCGATGCGGCCACCGGCCTCCTGGTTCTCGGCGCGGGCGACGAACCGGACCGAGTAGTTGTCCGGCAGCTGCACCGGCCGGCCGCGCTCGAGGTCCTCGTCGTGGAACTCCGGGCCGGCCGAGCCCTCGTACGTGGCCGCGATCGGGTACTCGTCGCAGTCCCAGTTGGGGACGGTCGGGTCGTCCGGCGGTGGCGGCATCGAGGTGCGCGCGCAGGTGTTGGTGGAGACAGTCCGGTTGCGGTCCGCGCGGAACCGGTGCTCGGCGCTCTTGGCGCGCGGGATCCGGTGCAGCGGGTCGCTTGCGGTCCCTCCACGGAGGACCTTGTTCGGGTTGGGCGGCCAACTGGCCGGCGGGTTCGCGCGGGCCTCCTCGATGTGCACGGCGGCACCCTTGACGGCCGGGTCGGTCGTGCTGAGGAAGATGCCCGGGACGGCGCGGTCGAAGACCGATCCGAGCTGCCGGGCACGGGCGCTGCTCAGATACCACGCGCTGTCGAAGCGCATACCGCCTTGTTCGCTTTCGGTGTCGACAAACTGGAAGTACCAGCCCGGCAGGTCGAAGTCGTACTCGATGTGGAACACGCCCGTCGCGATCTGCTCGCCGTTCGCCGCGGCCGGCTCACGGGCATCGGACATCAGCTCGAAGAACGCGTAATTGTCGGCCCGCCACCCCGGGATCGTCTTCTCGGTGTCGTCGTCCGGCCCGGGGAAGCACGCGTCGTCGTCGTCGACCTCGAAGACGGGATCACGATAGCCGCCGTCACACTCGATGGTGGCCTTCATCTTCGCGGTCGGCGCCGAGAACACCCCCCGGGCCCACAGGACGTCGACGTCGAGGGTGAAGCTTGCCCACCGCAGTTTGCTGGGGTCGTTGTTGTGGCCGCCCTGTTTGCCCTCGCCGCGCAGCATGTTCTGCGAGAGGTATTCACCGGTTGTCTTGCACGACGGCGGGAACAGCCCGCATTCGATCGCCCCGATGTACACCATGTGGCTCTGGCAGTAGGAGTAACGGTTCTTGATCCAGCCCTGCTCGCGCTTGGCCTCGTCGCTGTGCTGCTCACACTGCTCGGGCGTCGCGTAGTCGTACACGTCGTCCGGCAGCGATCCGCGCGGGAAACGCCCGGAGTCGACCACGTAGCTCTCGGGACCGGCCGCCGCGGCTCGCGGTTGCGGTCTGGTCGACTTGGAGGGCCCGTCGGCGGTCGCCGGCTTGATGCCGAGGTTGTCAAGGTTCAGGTTCTTGCGGAACTCTTCGCTCACCCGCTCGGGGTGCTCGATGAGATCCGGGTCGGAGATGACGTACGGAATGAGCTTGCGAGTCGTCTGGTCCGGGCTCGGCCCGGCGTGGGCCGGAGAACCCGGAATCAGGCCTACGAGCATCGATATCAGAACTGTCGCAGGCAGGAACCATCGTCGCATCAGCGCTAACTCCCCCGTGGATAGGTGATGACGGGAGTAGTTCAGCCAACGACGTACGTCGATGCAAGGGAGAGTAAGCAAGCGGACACTCACGGTCGGGCGGAGATCGCTATCCTCGTAGTCGGCCGAGCGGGGGGAGGGTCAGCATGGCGACGCTGGTCGAGCACACCGAGCTGTATGTCGATGTGGACTATCGACTGTTCGCGATGATCGACGACAGCAACGACCGGCGTAACGTGCCGCCCCCGCCGCACGAACTCGGTGGCTGGGTCAGTTCCACGCCGGGATACGTGGTGGTCGAGAACATCGACGACGTCGTGGTGCTGGGCAGCGACACCCGGCTGGAGACGTGGGACGGTCCGCCCGGCTTCGACCCGGCCGGCTGGGACCGCAGCGACGTCCTCGAGGTGGCCTTCGAGTCGGGCATCCTCGGGTTCTCCAGTGGTACGGCGGGCAGCATCGCCGACGCCTACCGCCTTCCGCCGGGCCGGCGATGGAACGTACGGCTGGCCTGGCGCACCGAGGCGCCGCCCGCCCCGGACGAGCTGCCGACCGCGTCAGTCCTCATCCAGTTCAGCCCGGCCTGACGCGGCCCCGACCGATTCACGACTCAAGCACGGGCCAGGAACGCCCGGATCGCCGCGGCGACGGCGCCGGGGTGGTCGTCGAGCATGGTGAAATGGTCGCCGGGGACCTCGACGCGCTCGTGCGGGCCCGAGCGCGTCGCCCGCCACTCCCCCTCCGGCATGCCGTCGCGGGACGAGGCCGCCGCGATCAGCAGGCTCGGCGTGGTGAGCGGGCCGGGACGCCAGCCGTGCATCATGCGCAGGTAGGCGCCCACGGCCAGCAGCGCGGTCTCTTCGGCGGCCGGGTCGAGCCGGCCGCGCAGCCGGCCCAGGCCCGCGGTGACCAGGGCGGCGATCCACTCGTGGGCGTCGAAACCCAGGTCCACCTCGTACGTGTCCAGCAGCACCAGCCCGGCGGCGGGAGTGCCCGCCTCCTCCAGGCGGGCGGCCACGGCGTGTGCCAGGAGCCCGCCGCTGGAACGCCCGACCAGCAGCAGCGGGCGGTCGCCGGCCGCCGACCGGGCCGCCGCGGCCAACCGGTCGAACAGCTCGTCGCGGGTCCCGGGCAGGTGGGCTCGGGCCGCGAAGCCGGGCAGGGCCAGCACCGACGCGCCGCCGAGGGCGCGGGCCAGGCCGTGGAACTCGGCCGCCCCGGCCGGTCCGAACGACGGGACACCGACGATCGCGGGCCGGGACCGGCCGTCGTCGCGCAGATCCAGCGGCTCGCCCGGAGCGGTCCGGGCCGGGATCGGCAGTCCGGAGGCGCTGATCAGCAGGTTGACGGCGAGCCGGGGGTCGGTGGCGGCGATCGCGTGGAACATCTCGGGCAGCGAGTGCTGCCGTTCGGCCGCGGGTGCGGGGGCCCGGCCGACCTCACCGGCGATCCAGCCGGCCAGCGCGGCGGGAGTCGGGTGGTCGAAGACCACGGTGGCGGGCATGGCCACCCCGGTCGCGGCGACCAGGCGGGTGCGCAGCTGGATCGAGCTGACCGAGTCCAGGCCCTGGTCGGTGAACGCGCCCCGCACGTCGACCGTGGCCGCGTCGGTGTGGCCGAGTTCGGCCGCCACCTCGTCGCGTACCAGCGTTTCCAGGGCGGCCCGCAACTCGTCGCCGGTCAGGGCGTTCAGGTCGGGGGTGTCCCGGGCCGGCGCCGGGGCGGCCGGGCGGGACGCGAGGTGCAGCGGCGCGAGCACCGGCTCGTCGGAGCGCAGCGCGGCGTCGAAGGCGGCGGTCACCTCGGCCGGGGTCATGGGCCGGATCCGGGTCCGGCCGATGGGCATGCCGCCGTCGAGGGCGAGTGGTCCCCAGGCCAGTGACAGCGCCGGTTTCCCGGCGGCCCGGCGGCGCCGGGCGAGGTCGTCGAGGAAGGAGTTGCCGGCGGCGTACGCGGCCTGGCCCGCGTTGCCGAGCAACCCGGAGGCCGACGAGCACAGCACGAACGCGGCCAGGGCGCCGGTCAGCTCGTCGAGGTGCCAGGCCGCGTCGACCTTGGGCCGCAGGACGGCGTCGGCGCGGTCGCGGGTGAGGGTGGCCAGCGGGCCGTCGTCGATCACGCCGGCGGTGTGCACGACGGCGGTGACCGGCGGCCGGGCCTCGGCCAGGACGCGGGCCAGCGCGTCCCGGTCGGCCACATCCGCTGCACGTACGGTGACGGTCGCGCCCTCCACCTCGAACGGCGTGCCGCTGCGGCTGACCAGGAGCAGATGCCGTACGCCGTGGGCCGCGACGAGATGCCGGGCCAGCACTCCGGCCAGCGCGCCGGACCCGCCGGTGATCAGCACCGTGCCGTCGCCGAAGCCGGTCGCCGGACCGTCGGCGGTGGCCCGCACCAGCCGGGGCATGCCGTCACCGGAGGGCAGCACCAGCCCGACCTGGCCCGGGTATTCGGCCGCGGCGACCCGGGTCAGCCCCGCGACGACGGGCGAGTTCGTCGTCACCACGACCCGCGACGCCCCGGTCAGCGCCTCCCGCAGCCGGGTGGCCGCCGACCAGAACTGGTCGTGGACCTCGGCCGGTGTCCGGGCGGATGGGAAGTCCGCGTCGAGCGTCGGCGCCTCCTCGGCCGCGGGCGTCCAGGCCGGGCGGTAGAGCGCGGCGGGCAGGGCGCGCAGGGTCAGCCGGTCCACTTCGAGCAGGGCCCGGCCCGAGGGTTCGGCGAGTTGCACGCTCAGCGCGTCCGGGCCGGTCATGGTCAGCCGGACCCGGGCCGCGGGCGTCCCGGCGCCGAAGCGCCGGACCCCGGACCAGACGAACGGCACCCGCGGGGTCGCGTCCCGGCCGCCGGCCAGCCGGGCCGGGTGCAGGGCGGCGTCCATCAGCGCCGGGTGCAGCCCCGGCTTGCTGCCGGCCGCGGCGGGCAGGCGGACCTCGGCGTACACCGTGTCGCCGTCGCGCCAGGCCGCGGTCACGCCCTGGAAGGCGGGCCCGTAGTCGCCGTCGTCGTAGAACCCGCTCAGGTCCAGCGTTTCCGCGGCGGGCGGCCACGCCGTGGCCCAGGCCCACGACGGCGGCGGGCCGGCGTGCGGCGAGCAGCGGCCGGACGCGTGCTGCTGGTCGCCCGCGTAGATCTCCAGGGCGCCGCCGTCGCGCAGCACCAGCCGCAGCTCGATCTCGGCCTCGCCGACCGGCAGCGGCTGGATGATGGTCAGATCGTCGAGCTGGGGCCGGCCGGCTTGGGCGCCGAACGCCGTGGCCAGCTCGACGAACCAGGTGCCGGGCACGATGGTCTCGCCGCCGGCCCGGTGGTCGCGCAGCCACGGCTGCGTCTCGGGCGACAGGCGGGCGGTGGCCACGAACTCGCCGCTGCCGGGCACCTCGACCACGGTGTCGAGCCCGCCGGTCGTGCGGCGCGCGGAGGGGACCGTGCTGTCGAGCCAGAACCGCTTGCGGTGGAACGGATAGGTGGGCAGGGCCGCGGCCACCCGGGGCTGCGCCGGACCGAGCAGCGCCGCGCGGTCGACGTCGACGCCGTGGGCCCAGAGCGCGGCCGCACCGGCCGCCGACGCGACGAGCACGCCCTGCGGGATCAGCGGGGCCAGCGACGCGGCCGGGCTCATCTCGACGACCAGGCCGGGCAGGGCGGCCGCGGCGGCGCCGAAGCGCACCGGCTGCCGGAGCTGCCGCGCCCAGTACCCGGCCGAGCGCAGGTCGTCGCCGGTGGCCGGGCGGCCGGTCACGGTGGACAGGATGGGCACGGCCGGTTCCCCGTACGTCACCGTGGCCGCGACCCGCTCGAACTCGGCGAGCACGGGCTCCATGCGTACGGAATGGAAAGCGTGACTGACCCGCAGGGCGGTGGTCCGGTGGCCGTTGTCGCGCAGGGCGGCGGCCAGCGCCTCGACCGCCGGGGTGTCGCCGGAGAGCACCACCGACCGGGGCCCGTTGATCGCGGCCAGGTCGACGCCCTCGCCGAGCAGCGGGCGGATCTCGTCCTCGGTGGCGTCCACCGCGACCATCGCCCCGCCCTCGGGCAGCGCGCCCATCAGCCGGGCACGGGCCGACACCAGGGTCGCCGCGTCCGGCAGCGACAGGATGCCGGCCACGTGCGCCACCGCCAGCTCGCCGATCGAGTGCCCGACCAGCACGTCCGGCCGCACCCCCCAGGCCACCATCTGCCGGTACGCGGCCACGCCGTACGCGAACAGGGTGGGCTGGGCGTATTCCGTACGGGAAAGGTCGGCTCCGGCCGGAACCGGATCGCCCAGGGCGGCCATCGCCTCGGCGTAGGCCGCCCGGAAGACGTCGAAGGGCAGCAGGCCGGGCCGTTGCGCGCCCTGCCCCGGGAAGGCGAACGCGACCCGGCCGGCGGGGCGGCCGTCACCGAGCACCAGATCCGGGTGCGCGCGCCCGTGGGCCAGGGCGGCCAGCGCGGCCCGGTCCCCCGAGGGCACGGCGGCCCGGAACCGTTGCGCGGCCTTGGTGGCCAGCGCCGCAGGCGAAACCGCGCCGTGCTCCAGCAGACGCTCGGCGTGGCGCCGCAGCGCGGTCTCGCCTGCCGCCGACAGCAGCAGCGGCCCGTCCCCGGGATCGCCGGAAACCTCGGGCCGGGGCGGCGCCTCCTCCAGGATCACGTGGGCGTTGGTGCCGGAGATGCCGAACGCCGACACCGCGGCCCGCCTCGGCGCCGACGACGCGGGCCAGGGGCGCGACTCGGTGAGCAGCGCCGCGTCCCCGGCGGTCCAGTCGACATGGGTGTTGGGCCGGTCGACGTGCAGGGTGCGGGGCAACTTGTCGTGCCGCATCGCCTCGAGCATCTTGATGACCCCGGCGACACCGGCCGCGGCCTGGGTGTGGCCGATGTTCGACTTCACCGTGCCCAGCCACAGCGGGCGGCCCGCGGGCCGGTCCCGGCCGTACGTGGCCAGCAGCGCCTGCGCCTCGATCGGGTCACCGAGCAGCGTCCCGGTGCCGTGCGCCTCGACCGCGTCCACATCGGACGCGTGCAGACCGGCGTCGGCCAGCGCGGCCCGGATCACCCGCTGCTGGGCCGGGCCGTGCGGGGCGGCCAGACCGTTGGAGGCGCCGTCCGAGCCGACCGCGGAGCCGCGCAGGACACCGAGCACGGGATGGCCGTGCCGCTGCGCGTCGGAGAGCCGTTCGAGCAGCAGCAGCCCGGCGCCCTCGGACCAGACGGTGCCGTCGGCGTCGGCCGAGAACGCCTTGACCCGGCCGTCCGGGGCGAGCCCGCGCAGCCGGCTGAACGCGACGAACGGGCCCGGGTTGCTCATCACCGTCACCCCGCCCGCCACGGCCAGCGAGCAGTCGCCGGCGCGCAGGGCCCGGGCCGCCTGGTGCAGCGCCA
Organism: Actinoplanes sp. NPDC021490; assembly: GCF_055562135.1. NCBI lineage: Bacteria > Bacillati > Actinomycetota > Actinomycetes > Micromonosporales > Micromonosporaceae > Actinoplanes > Actinoplanes sp. NPDC021490. Next base: position 201,724 of record NZ_JBVHFW010000010.1, on the reverse strand, counting down.
CCAGCGACGACGAGCAGGCGGTGTCGATGGTGACGGCCGGGCCGGTGAGCCCGAACGTGTAGGCGATCCGGCCCGACGCCACGCTGCCGGCCGAACCCAGCCCGAGATGCCCTTCCAGCTCGGCGTCCGGTTCGGCCACGCGGCCCGCGTAGTCGCGGTACATCAGTCCCACGTACGTGCCGGTGTCGCTGCCGCGCACGGTGGCTGGGTCGATCCCGGCGCGCTCCCACAGTTCCCAGGCCGTCTCCAGCAGCAGCCGCTGCTGCGGATCCATGGCCAGCGCCTCGACCGGTCCGATGCCGAACGGCGCCGGATCAAAATCGGTCACGTTGTCGAGAAACCCCCCTGCTTTGGCGTACGTGTGACCGGCCGCGCCCGGATCCGGGTCGTAGAGGTCCGGATCCCAGCCGCGGTCGCGCGGGAACGGCGTGATCGCGTCGATCTCCTTGTCGACCAGCGACCACAGGTCCTCCGGCGAGGCCACGCCACCCGGATAGCGGCAGGCCATCGCCACGATCGCGATCGGATCGGCCGGCTCCAGCCCCGACCCGAGCTCCGGCCGCTTCACCTTGCCCGAGGCCGTCCGGGGGATCGCGCCGATCAGCCGGATCTCGTCGGGCGCCTTGGCGGCCGACATCCTGGTCCGGACCTCCTGCAGCAGCGCGGCCGGATCGACGCGCGGGCCGGCGGCCACCACGTAGGCGACGGCCACCTGCCCGAGCCGGTGGTGCGGCCGCCCGGCCACGGCGACGTCGGCCACCCCGGGCAGGGTCCGCAGCACGTTCTCGATCTCGGCCGGGTGCACATTCGCGCCGCCCCGGATGATCAGGTCACCGGCCCGCCCGGTCAGCACCAACTGGTCGCCGGCCAGCCGTCCCAGGTCTCCGGTGCGGTACCAGCCGTCCAGGTCGGGCTGCCCGCGATAGCCGCGCATCACCGTGCCGCCCACCAGCACTTCGCCCTCGGCCCCCTCGGGCAGTTCGCCGCCCGTACGGGGGTCGGCGATCCGCACGACGGCCAGCGGCCGCCCGACCGAGCCGTCGGCCACGATCTCCTGGCCCGGCGCCTCCATCGCGATCGCGCCGCACGTCTCGGTGCTGCCGTAACTGTTCACCAGCGGCGCCCCCACCGCCCGGCGAACCGCCACGCGCATCGACGGCGGGCACGGCGCCCCGCCGGTGACGCACATCCGCAGCGACGGCACCTCGATCGTCCGCTCCCCCAGCGCCGAGAGCAGCCCGTGGTACGTCGTCGGAACGCCGGTCAGCACGGTCGGCCGCACCCGTTCCAGCGCCTCGATCAGCTCGCCGTCGGACGGATGATCGAGGATCGTCGCCCGCGCCCCGAGCACCACGACGCCGAGCACGCAGCGCGCGTGGCCGAGCGCGTGGAACATCGGAAGCGGCCACAACAGATGGTCATTCCCGGTCAACCCGAGGTGGTCAACGAACATGCGGCGGGTGTTGGCGAGCCACACGCCCTGGCTGGACACCACGCCTTTGGGATGCCCGGTGCTGCCCGACGTGTAGTGGATCCACGTGTCCTCATCCGGCCCCAGGTCATCGCGGGCCGTCCCGCCGCGTCCGGCCTCGACCAGCTCGTCGACCGTGACGCCGTGCGCGCCCACGACGACCGCCGGCCGGCAGTCCTCGACGAAGGCGGCCAGCTCGGCGGTGGATGCCCGCGGGTTCACGGGCACGCCGACCCCCGCCGCCCGCACCGTCCCGAGCACGGCCACGGCCATGTCCGCCCCGGCCGGCAGGCTGATCAGCACCGCCTCGCCCCGCTCGTGCCCGCGCGCCACCAGCTCGGCCGCGAACCAGCGGGTCCGCTCCTCCAGCCGGCCAAACGTCAGCTCGTCATACGCCGCGTGATCGGGTCGTTCATCAGCGTGACGGCGCAGCAGTTCCGGGATCGTCTCGAGCACCCGGCAACCATGCCCGATCTTGCGCCGACCGTCGAATCTGGACGGAGGGTCACCGCCCGTACGCTATTGGTCAGGCCGGATCGGTGTACGAGACCGGCTTGCCGGCGGCCTGGGCGTACGCGATCTCCCGGCTCGCGGACTCGCCGATGTACCCGCCGGGGTTGACGACCAGAACCCGGTCGGCCAGGTCAATCTTGCGCAGGTGAAGCGCGCCGAGCGCCGCCTTCTGCTCGTCGGTGAGCATCCCGCCCGCTTCGCCCGGCGCGACGACGATGACACCCGCGAGGGTCAGATCGCGGTTCGCCGCACGCATCTCTTCCACGAACCGGGCAGAGCCGCAGATGCAGACGATCTCGGGTCGGTCAGGCACGGCTCAGTCCTTCGGCTCCGTACGCGAGTTCCAGGCTCTGGCACAAGAACTTTGGAGAGCCCCTTGGGCCCAACGATTAGGCTCGCAAGAGTGTCTGTCATCGATCTGGATCATGAGGTGGAGGCGACGTCGAGCCGGGCGCCCCGACCGCATCTTCGTTTCATGGTCACGCTGACGTCAGGCGCGCTGCTCTTGGGCCGCCGATGCAGTAGCCGGTCACCGCGACCGGTCCGGCACTGACCTCGGGTTGAGTGGCGAGGAACCCGAGGTAGGCGGCGGCGTCGGTCCGGGTCCGTTCGGCGGTGTGCGTCTTGATCATGGGCATGAGCCGGGCGAAGATCGCGGGCCGGGCTTCTTCTCCGATGTGGTCGGGAAGCTCGATCACGGGGGCTGGGCCGTGCCGATAGAACACGTTGGGGACGAGTACGTAGTATCCGTGCCCGGCCAGTTCAGAGGCCATCTGGCGCAGCACGGGCCGGATGCCGAAGCCGTCCGGGTACATCAGCACTGCCGGGTGTCGCCCCCCGTCGTCGGGGAAAGTGGCGAACGCGTCGGCCTGGCCGTCGGCGGTGGGGAGGTGCAGCGTCTTGGTGGGCATGACTTCTCCTGTCGTTGTTGACGCCGGGCGGCGTTGACTATGCGTCCGGGGTGCCGCGCGCCGGCCGGGCCGGTTGCCGGCGGATGCGGTCGGTCTCTTCGGTCACCGCGTCGATCTGGGCGGCCAGCTCCGGATGCCGGGGCAGGTGGGGCTGGGTGTCGGCGAGCAGGCCGGGCAGGGCCGACGCGTCCGGGGCGCCGAGCGCGTCGTGCAGGCGGCTGAGAGGTTCGGCGGCGCCGTCGCCGAGGTCGGTCAGGGCCACCACCTGCCCGGCCAGCCGCCTGAGGTCGGCGGTGTTGTCGTTGGCCCATCGGGTGACCGCCCGGCGCGCGGCCCGCCGGTCCCGTTCGGCCTGGACCCGGGCGTCGCGGGTGGCGCCCGGGTCCGCGTCGGCCGTGGTGCTTCGCAGGTAGCGGCGTTCGGCGGCCTGACGGCTGGCCACGCCGAGCGCGGGGGCCAGGCTCTGCCAGGAGACGCCGGCCGCCCGGGCCGCGGTGACCAGGACCGGTTCGAGGGCGGTCAGCTCGGCCTGCGCCCAACGCAGCAGCACCAGAGCGTCGAGCAACTGAGCGGGATCGACCGGGTTCTCCCCGTCGGCGCTCTGCCTGATCGAGTCGGCGGTGACGGCGAGGGCGGCCGTGACGGCGGCGAGGTCCCGCCGGCCGTCGTCGGCGATCAGATCTGACACAAGCGCCTCCCGAAAATTGTCATCGGAGTGATGACAAGCCACTTGTCATCGGAACGATGACGTGCTAGAAAAACCTTAGCGCATTGACCGGCACAGTCGAGACCGCAGGAGGTGGCACCATGTTGATGCGCAGCGAACCCTTCACCGAGGTCAACCGCCTCGCCCAGCAGTTCTTCGGCACCACGGCGACCGGCACCTGGTCCCGTCCGACGACGATGCCCGTCGACGCGATCCGCAACGGCGACGAGTTCGTGATCGCGTTCGACCTGCCCGGCGTGAGCGCCGACAGCATCGACATCGACGTCGAGCGCAACGTCCTGACCGTACGGGCCGAGCGCCGCCCGATCGACCTGGGCGAGAACGCCGTCACGCAGCTGACCGAGCGGCCCCTCGGCGTGTTCTCCCGGCAGCTGTTCCTGGGCGACGCGCTCGACACCGAGCACATCGACGCCGCGTACGACAACGGGGTCCTGGTTCTGCGGATCCCGATCGCCGAGAAGGCCAAGCCGCGCAAGGTCGCCGTGACGGCGGGCCGGACCGGCGAGCAGAAGGTCATCGCCGGCTGACACGACAGATCGTCCCGCGCGACGGGTGGTGACAATGATCGGCAACCTCGTGGTGCGGGCCCGGACCGCGCTGTCCCCGGAATGGGACCACGGCTTCGACGAGGCGTTCGCGGAGCTCGTCAGCAGCGACCCCGACCTGGTTCAGGCGGAGTTCGACGAGCTGATCGCCGCCTCGTGGAGCGACCCACCGCCGGGCTCCCCGGCGCCCACCGCACGTCCGGAGCCCTCGAGACGACCCCCGCCCGCTGAGCCGGCGACGGCCCGACCGGACAAGGAGGAGACAGACGAGAACACCGACCATGGACGACCTCCACCCTGATACCCCGCGGTGCGGCCCGCCGGCTGGTTCAGCCGGCGGGCCGCATCGGCGTCAACCGTCGATGGTCACCACCGGCGCCTGCTGGTCGATCCCCCACTCCAGAGCCTTGCGCAGCTCCTCCTCGGGCAGCGGCCGGCTGCGGGTGACGGTCAGCGCCACGGTCACCTTGGCCGACAGGAACGCGCTGCGCGCCTCGGCCGCCTCGAAATCCGCGACCAGCCCGTACGCGAAGGCCACGGCCTCCTCGTGCCGGAGCGCGGGCAGATACAGCGTGAAGTCGTCGGGGCCGGTCTTGACCGCCCGGTCGGCCGGTCGCAGGCGGGCCACGAGCAACTCGACCGCGGCCTGCTGCTGCCGTGTGGCCGTACGCCCGACCGGACCCTCTTGACTGCCCGCCGAGTGCTGGACCCGGAGGGCCAGAACCGCGACCGGCAGCACCCCGGAGGCCGTGACGCCGGTCTGTCCCGCCCACCGCTGGACCCCCGCCCGGCCGGCCAGATCGGTGTCGGCGGTGGCGTCCTGGCTCGCGGCCGGGCTTGCCCGCAGCCGGGTGTGGTCCCGTTCGGCCCGGTCCGTGAACAGGTGCAGGGCCGCGTCGGTGCGGCTCTCGCCCGGCGCCGGCGGCAGTTCCCGCACGCGGCCGACCACCGCGTCGACCGCCGACAACGCCGCCGGGGAGAGGCGGCTGCTCAGCTGGGAACGTAGCCGGAGCACCTCGTGCAGCGCCTCGTCGCGCCGGAAACTGCTGCGACCCTCGAAGACGCGTCCGCTCTCGAGTGTGGCCGCACCGGCCTGGAACTCCTCGAGGTCGCGGGCCACCAGCAGCGCGCCGAACCTGGGGGTCAGCACCACCACGGTCCATTCCCGCGCCAGTTCCTCCTGCTCGCCGAGCAGCACGGGATGCGTGCCGGCCGGCACGTCGGGAGCCTGCTCCGCGACCAGGCCGACCACGGTGGCCGCGGCCTGCCCCGCGATCCGCTCGTAGACCCGGCGCTCGCGTTCGAAGTAGGGCAGCCGCTGGAACAGGGCGAAGACCACCATCGGCCCGTCCTCGGCGGCCGCGAGGGCCGCCCGTTCCAGCGCGTGCGAGATGGTTACCAGCGTTCTTTTGGTCAGCCGCTGCGCGGCCGGAGCGTCGGGCACGGCAGAAGCCTAGGGTCACCGCACCGTCACCGCATCCGGGGCCGGAGTCGGGCTAAGCAAGACCGCGAGCTCGGCCGATCGGTCAGGTGTGGGTGCGGGAGCGCGGCGCGGACGCGACGACGGTTTCACGATCGTGGAATTGATCGTCGCCCTGGGGATCATCACGGTGGTGATGACCTCCCTGACCGTGTTCCTGGTCAACTCGCGCAAGGCGGGCCGGTACGCCGCGCAGCGCGACACCGCGGTGCGGCTCGCGGTCGACGGGATGGAGAAGGCCCGCGGCATGCGCGGCTCGGGGCTGCTCGGCGGCCGGCAGCAGTGCGCGGGGTCGTGCGCCGAGGTCGTGTCGCCTCAGGCCGGTGCCCTGCTGGGTGTGGGGGCGACCAGATGGGACGCGGCCGGACCCGGGACCCTGGCCGTGCCGCAGGCCGGTCCGCAGCCGGACGGCTCGGTCGTGGACTCCCCGGGCGACCCCGAGATCTTACAGCTCGACGGCGTGAACTTCCGGCGCTTCTACTACCTCGGCGCCTGCTGGCAGCCGCCCGTCGGTTCCGGCGCCGCCGGTCTGGCGTGCGGCACCGCGGTCACGTCGGCGCCGCTGGTCCGGCTGGTCGTGGCGGTCGCCTGGAGTGACACGCAGTGCCCGGCCAACACCTGCGCCCACGCCGAGGCGGCTCTGTTCAGCACGGCGATCGTCGACCCGTTCCTCGTGGGATGACGGGCCGCACCGCGGGCCGGGACGAGTCCGGCTACAGCCTCGTCGAGATGCTCGTGGTCCTCGGCATCGTCTCGGTGATCGGCTCGATCTTCACCACGGCGGTCCTGCAGATCTATCGCACCGCGACCGCCATCGAGGCCGACTCGTCGGCCCAGTCACAGCTGAGCATCGCCCTGCTGCAGCTGGACAAGACGATCCGGTACGCCTATTCGATCTCCGCCGTGCACACCGAGGGCGGCACGCCGTACGTGGAATATCTGGTCATGGCGGCCGAACCGGGGAGCCGGGTCCAGGTCAAACGATGCATCCAGCTGCGTCTGGCGGGCTCGGATCCGCAGAGTCTGCAACTGCAGTCGCGGTCGTGGACGGTGGCGTCCTCGATCAGCCCGAGCGCGTGGCTGCCGCTGGCCTCGAATCTCACGACCGTCGCCGGAACCGTGCCCTTCGTCCGCACCCAGCCCACGACCGCGCTCAACCATCAGATGCTCGGCATCCGGATGGCCGCCCGTTCCAACACGCTCCGCCGGACCAGCGCGATCACCTACACCGCGCTCAACACGTACGCGAGCACGGCGCTGGACGCCTCCGGTCAGCCGCTCCCGCCGGCGGCCGAGCCCTGCTATCACACCTCGGCGCGATCGTGATCATGACCAGGTTGCGCGACTCGCGCGGATCGCTGCCGCTGGCCATGCTGCTGAGCATCGTCGGGGTCGGCGCGGCCGCCCTGCTCGGCGCGGTCGTGGCCGGTCAGCTCAGCACCACCCGCTACGACACGAGCCGCGCGGCGGCGATCAGCGCCGCCCAGAGCGGGATCGAGACCAGCCTGGCCCAGCTGCGGTCGGTGCCGATCAACGCCGCCGGTGACGCCGCCCTGTCCAGCGTTCCCTGCGCGGCCACGCCGTCGGGCCCGAGCCTCAAGCTGACCGGCACCGTGAGCGCCGATCAGGCTGCCGCATTCGCCGTCAACATCTACTACCTGACGCTGACTCCCCCGGCCGGAGCGGACCCGGAGACCTGGGCCCGGGCCAACCGGCTGGGATGCGGCGGCGGGGGCGGGCCGTCGATCGTGCCGATGTACGCCCTGATCGCCTCGACCGGAACCGTCGGCGCCGCCAGCCGTACGCTGCTGGCCACCTATCTGTTCCAGAGCCGCACCAAGCCCAACGTGCCCGGCGGGACGATCAAGGTCTACAACAGCGACCAGTGCATGACCGCGCCGCGTGAGGTCGGCGGGTCCACGCCGCTGACGGTCGGGTCGCCCCTGGTTCTGGCCACGTGCGACGCCTCCGACCCGAAGCAGGTCTTCACCTACAACCCCACGCTGCAGGTCCAGATCAAGAACAGCGAGGGCTCCACTTACTTCCCCAACGGCGCCTGCCTGTCCGCGGCCAGCGTCGACAAGACCCAGGTGACCTTCGCCGACTGCGACGCGACCAAGCGCGTGCAGATCTGGAGCCTCAACAACCGAGACAACTTCGAGGGCACCACCGACGGCGCCAACCCCAACGGCAAGTGCATGAACGTCGACTGGACGACCCTGCCGCCCAGGGTGGTCATCAACAACGTCATCGCCGGCAACGCGAACCGGGTGGCCGGCACCCAGGGCGACGGCACCGACGGAACCCCGTGCAGCGGCGTGTCCGGCGACTACACCAAATACAAGACGTTCTTCCCGGACGCCAGCGCGGGCACCGGGGCGGCCGGAGACGTCACCAAGCAGCTGGTCAACTACGACCAGTTCGGCCGCTGCCTCGACGTCACCAGCAACAACGTCAATGCCGCCTTCTTGGTGGTCTTCCCGTGCAAGCAGTCCCCCAACAAGATCATCCAATGGAACCAGGTCTGGTTCCTGCCCCTGGTCGCCGTGGGCGCCACCTCGGCGCAGGGCCGGGTCTACCTCAAAGGCAGCGACGGCGTCACCACCTATTGCCTCTACAGCCCCGGCTCCACCGCCTGGGGCCAGTACGTCAAGGTCACCCCGTGCACCCTCAGCAGCGCCGTGCCGCCCAACCAGATGTGGACCCGGACCGTGTTCACCGGCATCAGCCAGAACTCGTACCGGATCGAATCGACCTTCGGCACCTCGGCGGCCGCCCCCTACTGCCTCATGCCCTCACCCACCGACTTCTGGGACCAGTTCACCGCCATGCACATCAGCAAGCTGGTGCTCGGCGCCTGCAGCGGCATCAACCTGCAGAAGTGGAACGCCTCGCCGAGCATCCTGAGCTCGGTAGTCTCCGATTACCAGGAGAAATGATCTAGCGCGGCGGCGGGATCACAGCGGATGTCCCTCGGCCATGGCGCCGGTCAGGACGTCGGCCAGATCGCCGTACGCGCGGTCGGTGTCCGCGGTTTCCAGGGCGTACGGGATGACCGCGGTCACCGGCAGGCCGCAGTCTCCCTCGACCTCGGCCCGCAGCGCCTCCGCGTCGGCGCTCGGATGCACCATGTTGAGCACGAGCATCGAGCGGTGGTGGCTGATCTGCGCGCACATCGCCGCGGCGAGACGGACACCCGGCCGTTCCCGGGCGTCGCCCCGGGCCACCAGCACGTCGATGTCGGCCGCGATGATGGCGTACAGGGCCTCGTAGTTGATGCCCGCGTGCGTGTCGACGAACAGCACGTCGAGGTCGAGCCGGGTGATGAGCCGGCGGAACCCGTCGTGCAGCAGCCCCGGGTCGTACCGGCCGAAGGCGGGGTTGCCGATGTTCTTGGCGTTCTGCAGCGCCGGGATGAGGAAGAGCCGGCCCGCCCCGGGTTGCAGCAGGTGGCTGGCGTCGTGGTGGACGTCCTCGATCTCGCGGTCGCCGATCAGATAGTCGAGCAGGCTGCCGGTGAGCCGTTCCTCGCCGACGCCGACCGTGTCGTGCAGCCCGGGCGCCTGCAGGCTGACGTCGATGAGACCGACCCGCAGGCCGCGCGCGGCCAGGGTGTGGCTGAGCCGGCTGATCACTGTGCTCTTGCCGGTGCCGCCGCGCCAGCTGCGGACGACCACGATGCTGGGCCGCATGTCATCCCTCCGTCCGGCGCAGGGCCAGCATGGTGATGTCGTCGAACTGCTCGGCCGCCCCGACATGGTCACGCAGCCGGTCGTCGATGTGGTCGAGCAGCGCGTGCGCCGAGTCGGGCCGGTCGTGGGCCAGCCCGCAGAGCTGGTCGAGCCCGAACTGCCCGCCGGTCAGGTTGCGGGCCTCGACCACCCCGTCGGTGTAGATGAGCAGGGTGTCGCCCTTCTCGAGATGGGCCCGGCCCACGCCGTACGTGCTTTCGGCCATCACGCCCACGGCCGGGCCGGTCGGGTCGAGCAGTTCCAGTTCGCCGCCGGCCCGGCACAGCACCGGCGGGTTGTGACCGCCGTTGATGTAGAGCAGCCCGCCGGTGGCCGGGTCGAGCACCGCGAAGAAAAGCGTGGCGAAGTAGCCCTGCCGCAGGTGGTTGTAGGCCATGTACCGGTTGGTGCCGAGCACGGCGTGCTGCAGCGGGCCGGCCCCGACCGACAGCGCCGGGCCGCTGAGCTGGTCGCTGCTGTCGGACGGCAGCAGGTCGGTGTCCATCGGCGACCACGCGCCGGTGTGCTGGGCGGTGTGCCGCAGCAGCGTGCGGATCAGGGCCATGAACAGCGCGGCCCCGACCCCCTTGTCGCAGACGTCGGCCACCACGAAGCCGAGCCGGCGGCCGTTGACCAGCTCGAAGCCGTCGTAGAAGTCGCCCGCCACCTGACGGGCCGGGCGCAGACGGGCCGAGAACTCCCATCCGTGACGGCTGGGCAGCGACTCGGGCAGGAATCCGGAGGCGATCTCGCGCGCTATCGACAACTCACGCTCGTACTCCTGAAGTTGCACGGCCGCGGCCATCTCCTCGACCGCCACGGCCAGCTGGGTGCGGTCCTGACAGGTGGACAGGCGGTTGCGCAGCAGCGCGGGCAGGTACGGCGGGGCCACGAAGTCGAATCCGCCGCGCACGCACGTCTCCAGTTGCGCGTTGTCGCCCTGCGGGAAGACGAGCAGGGTGGCCGGGCCGCGCTTGGCGGTGAGATGCCGGTCGATGATGGCGACCTTCTGCAGGCCCAGCGCGGCCGAGGCCAGCACCAGGTCGGCCCGGGCGCTCATCTCGGGGTCGAGCAGCAGCTGAGCCGGTTCGCTGTGGTGCACCTCGAAGCCGTCGCGGCCGAGGGCCTCCTCCAGTTCGGTCACCGGCCTGCCGCGCTCCTCAGCGACGATCAACGCGACATTGGTGTTCATCGGTGTCTCCGTCCCCGTGCCCGGCCGCAGCGGACCGGGTCATGATCAATGTGTTGCGGTTGCGGCCGCCGACGTGCTCGTAGCGGAAGCCGTCGAGCCCGCCGAGGGCCAGGAACAGCCCGAAGCCGCCCTCCCGGCCGCCGCTGATGCCCTCGGCCAGGCGGGGCGACGCGTCGTGGCTGCGCGGGTCGAACGGCGGCGCCTCGTCCTCGATGGACAGCCACACGCACCGCACGTCCCACCCGCCGTCCAGCCGCACCGGGCCGGTCGTGCCCCGGTACCCGTGCACCGCGATGTTCGTCGTGATCTCGTCGGCGGCGAGCCGCAGCCGGTACGCCTGCTGCCGGGTCAGCTCGCCGCCGTCGGCGAGCCGCCCGACGTACGCGGTGACGTCCCCGGCCGACGCGGTGCCGCTCGGCACGACGATCGGCCCGGGTCTCACCGGGGTTCCAGGGCGTCTTGCATGATCACGGTGCGGTCCAGCCCGGTCAGCCGGATCGTCTCGGCCACCTCGGGCCGCACGCCGACCAGCACGATCGGCACCGACGGCCCGAAACGCTGATGGGCGACGGCCAGGCAGCGCAAGCCGGCCGAGGAGATGTAGGTGAGCTGGTCGACCAGCAGGACGAGCCGGGTGACGGGGTGCGCCGACGCGTCGGCTATGAGCTGGTTGAGCCGTGGGGCGGTGGACGAGCTGAGCTCGCCGGTGAGCCGGATCGTGACGGTGCCGTCGTCGACCGACAGCTTGGCGTGAAAGGGCATGGCAAAGGCTCATTTCCTCGTACGGATGGTGCCCGGACCCCGGGCCACCAGGACAACCGTGGAGCGCGGGTGCAGCAGGGCCGTGCCGCCCTCGACCGGCGGCTCGTCGCCCGGCGGGTGGACGGCGCCGGCGCCGGTGTCGGCGAACAGGTGCCAGCGCCACTCGGCCGGCAGCGCGGGCAGCTCGACGCGATGCGGCGCCCAGTGTGCGTTGGCGGCCAGATAGACGCAGTCGTCGCCCTGCGGCCCGGCGGCGTAGAGCATCATCGCGACCAGGCGGCTCGGCTCCGACCAGTCCGGCTGCCACGGCCAGATGCCGTGCCAGCTCACCTCGGGGAAGTGCCCCATGGTGATCTCGCCGGTCGGGTGGGACCGGCGGCGCAGCACCGGATGGGCGCGGCGGAACGCGATGAGAGCCCGGGCGAAGTCGAGCAGCGGCTTCTGCTCGTCGACCAGCCGCCAGTCGAACCACGACAGTTCGTCGTCGTGGCAGTAGGCGTTGTTGTTGCCGTGCTGGGTCCGGCCCACCTCGTCCCCGGCCAGCAGCATCGGCACGCCCCGGCTGAGCAGCAGCATCAGCAGCGCGTTGCGCGTCTGGCGCTCCCGCAACGCGAGCACGGCCGGGTCGCCGGTCGGCCCCTCGGCGCCGCAGTTCCACGAGTGGTTGGAGTCGTCGCCGTCGTGGTTGTCCTCGCCGTTGGACTCGTTGTGCTTCCCGTCGTACGACACCAGGTCGCGCAGCGTGAACCCGTCGTGCGCGGTGACGAAGTTGACGGACGCGACGGCCCCGCGCGGCGCGTACAGGTCGGGTGAGCCGACCAGCCGGGTGGCCAGCTCGCCCGCCATGCCCTCGTCACCCTTGAGGAAGCGGCGGACCGCGTCGCGGTAGCGCCCGTTCCACTCCGACCAGCGGCCGTAGTCGGGGAAGCTGCCGACCTGATAGAGCCCGGCCGCGTCCCACGCCTCGGCGATCAGCTTGCAGTCGCGCAGCACCGGGTCGTAGGCGAGGGTCTCCAGCAGCGGCGGGTTGGGCAGCGGGCTGGCGTCGGGCGCGCGGCCCAGGATCGACGCGAGGTCGAAGCGGAAGCCGTCGACGTGATACTCGGACACCCAGTGGCGCAGGCAGTCCAGCACGAACCCCCGTACGACCGGGTTGTTGCAGTTGAAGGTGTTGCCCGTGCCGCTGAAGTTGTAGTAGCTCCCGTCCGGCGTGAGCATGTAGTAGGTGCCGTTGTCGAGGCCGCGGAACGAGATGGTCGGCCCGAGTTCGTTGCCCTCGGCGGTGTGGTTGAAGACGACGTCGAGGATCACTTCGATGCCGGCCCGGTGCAGCTCCTTGACCAGGTTCTTGAACTCGTCGGACTGCATGCCGTAGCGCCCGGTCGCGGCGTAGGAGGCCTTGGGCGCGAAGAAGCCGACCGTGTTGTAACCCCAGTAGTTGACGAGCTGGTCGCCGGTGATCGGATCGGTGCGGACGTTGTCGCCCTCGTCGAACTCGAACACCGGCATCAGCTCGACGCAGTTCACCCCCAGGTCCTTCAGGTACGGGATCTTCTCGACCAGACCGGCGAAGGTGCCGGGCGCGGCCACGCCCGAGCTGGAGTGCCGGGTGAAGCCGCGCAGGTGCGTCTCGTACACGACCAGGTCCTCGGCGGGCAGGTGCGGCGGCCGGTCGCCCTCCCAGTCGAAGTCGTCGAAGACGATCCTCGACCGGTACGGCACTCCGACCGCCTCGCCGACCCGCCCGGCCCAGGTCTCCCGGCCGGACAGCGCGTGGGCGTACGGGTCGCAGAGAACCTGCCCGGGATCGAAGCGGTCGGCCGGGCCGGCCGGGTCGGGTCCGGTGGCGCGGAAGCCGTACTCGGTCGTCTCCGGGTCGAGGCCGAACACCGTCATGGTGTACACGCCCCCGATGCGGAACTCGGGCGGGAACGGCAGTTCCGCGTACGGCTCCGGCTCCCCCGGCCGCATCAGCACCAGGGTCATGGCGGTCGCCCGGTTGCTGAAGACGGAGAAGTTCACCCCGCCCGGCACGAGCGTGGCGCCGAACGGCAGGGCCCGGCCGACGCGTACGGGATGCCCGGCGATCCGGTGGGTCGGGTACGCGTCGATGCGCTCGGTCAGCGTCATTCGTCCAGCTCCTCGATGCCTTCGTCGAGCGTCCGGGTCACCGTGAAGAAGTGCAGGAACCCGGTGGCCAGCATGATCGACTCGATGTCGGGCAGGATGCCGGTGAGCCCGACCCGGGTCCCGCTGCGCGTGGCCTCCCGATAGATGAGCAGCATCACCCGCAGGCCGGCGCTGGACATGTAGACCAGCCGGCTCATGTCCAGCAGCACCATGCCGCCGTGCGAGACGAGCTCGACCAGTTCCTCGCGCCCGTGCGAGGCGGTGCCGCTGTCCAGCTCGCCGCTGAGCTCGACCACCGTGACCGGCCCGCGCATGTATTTGGCTATCCGCATTTCAGCCATCGGTTCTCCTAGTCGTCGACGGGCATCAGGTGTGCCCGCACGATCAGGTCGCGATCCGACTCCGGCAGTTTCACCGTCATCGCGACAGGGTCGAACGCGCCGTACGGCTCGCCGTCGATCTCGACCCATTCCAGGCGCACCCGGCCCGGCGGCAGGGCGTCCGGCGCCACCCGCAGCACCCGGTCGGCGAACCCGTCCGGACGCGGCTTGAAGTGCAGGGTCAGCGGTTCACCGCGGAGCAGCAGCCGGCCGTACACGGTGGCCAGGAAACACAGCTCGGTCGAGTGGTACATGCTCATCGAGTGGCTGCCCTTGAACCGCTCGGTGCCGAGCAGATAGGGCATGCCGTTGGCCAGCACGTTGAAATAGACGGCGCCCTCGTCGTGGTCGAGGAAGAACGCGTTGTAGAACGACTCGGCCTCGCGGGCGTGGCGCAGGAACTCGTCGTCACCGTCCTGCCCGGCCAGGACGAGATAGGCCAGGATCGCCTGTTCCTGCTGCCACCACGCCTTGCGGTCGTGCCACGCGTAGCGGTGCGAGCCACCCGGCTCGGCCTGCCGCTCGACGACGTCGTACCAGCCGCCGCGGCGCCGGTCGCTGCCCACGGCCGGCATCGTCCGGGCGAGGCGCTCGGCCGCGTCGCGATACTCGGGCTTGGGACGGATCCCGTTCATCCGCGTCAGATTCCACGCGATCTTCAGGTTGTGGCCGACCACGGCGCGGTCCTGCTGCCAGCCGTACTGCCGGTCGGGCGTCCAGTCGCGGTGGAAGCGCTCCTGCACGAACGGGCTGTCGTCGCGCGGGAAGTGCCGCACGATCAGGTCGAAGCTCTCCTCGAGCATGTCGGCGAAGCGGTCGTCCCCGGTCGCCAGCCACAGATTGACGAGGTACGCCGGGGCGTGGTCCCCGATCGAGTTCCAGTTCTTGCGGGCCCGGTTGGCGCCCAGCGACTCCTGATCGGGATCGAGCAGCACCGGGTCGATGTGCGAGTACCAGCCGCCCTGCTCGTCGTCGTGGAAGAACTTCTCGAACAGCCGCATGGTGCCGGCCGCGTCCTCGGCGATCCGCGGGTCGCCGGTGATCCGGAACGTCATGGCCGGGCCGGCCAGCGCGTAGATCTGCTCGTACATCGGCACGGCGTCCGCGTCGTCGCCGAACTCCGAGGTGAACAGCTTCTCCTCGCGGGCGCCGCCGGCCCGGATGCCGTGATACCAGTACACGACGTCCTCGTCGCGGTCGACGAAGCGCATGTGCTCGCGCAAATATTCGGTGCCCCGCTCGGCCACTTCGAGAAAATCGTCCTCGCCGGTGAGCAGGTAGGCCGCCGCCATGCCGTAGACCAGCCGCGAGATGGTGTCGGTCTCCTGCACGTGCTCGCCGGTCTTGTCGCCGCCCAGCCGCAGCACGGTCCGGTAGTCGCGGTAGTCGATCGGGCCGGCGCCGAACTGGGCCCGGCGGTAGAAGCGGGCGATCGACACGAGTTGCCGGCTCCACCAGTCCGGATCCTCGAACTCCCACTCCGACGGGCGGCGGCCGACCAGGATGACGCGCTGGGCCTCCATGGTGCGGCCGTCGTCGTCGGGGTAGTAGGTCCCGTACGCGAGCAGGTAGCGGCCCGGCACCAGCATTTCGTCGAGGCCGTGGGCCGCGTCAGCGTACGGGTCGCCGAGGTTGCGCAGCAGCTCGGCGGCGGTCGAGCCGGTCATCCGCACGCAAGCGGTCCGGTCGTCGCTGGTCCGCAGCTCGGCGGTCCGGGTCGCCGCGTCGTAGCCGGCCACGTAACCGGCCACGAGATCGGAGTAGGAGTGCTCGGTCATGTCGCGCTCCGCAGGGTGCGTGCCCGGGGCAGCCGGTGCAGGGGGAACGACGGCGCGGCGGGCGACGCGAGCGACGCGCGGGCGGCCATCAGGTCGATGAGCGTGCGGGCGAACAGGTGGCAGTGGGCCGCGCTGCGCCCGGTGACCAGGTCGCCGTCGACCACCACGTCCTGATCGGTGTAGAGCGCGCCCATGTTGCGCACGTCGCCGATCAGGTTGTTGTGGCAGGTGACGCGACGCCCGCGCACCACCTCGGGGATCGGCGCGGCCAGCCACATGCCGTGACAGATCACGCCCTTGAGCACCGACGGCCGGTCGAACGCCCGGCTCAGCAGCCGCACGGCAGGCGCGGTCGAGCGCACGTCCTCGGTGTAGCGCAGCCGGTCGGAGACCATGCCGGACGGCACGATCAGCGCGTCCAGGCGGCCCAGCTGGTCGTCGGTGACCGCCTCGAGGTCGCCGTCGACCTCGATCGGCGCCCGGTACTCGTGGCCGGTGAAGGTCAGCCGCGGCTGCCCCCAGAGCCGGGTCAGCAGCAGCGTGCGCGCGCCCTCCTCGGCGAAGCGGCGCTGGTAGTAGTGCAGTTCCGGTTCGACGTAGTCGCTCTCCACCAGGATCGCGACAGTGTGGCCGGCCAGGCGGCCGCCGTCGCGGCGGACGATCTCGTCCATGTCGGTACCTCCCGTCGTCAGTCGGTGATCAGGTCGACCAGGAACGGGCCGTCCGCGGCGAGCAGCCGGCCGGCCGCCTCCTCGGCGTCGCCCGCCTTCTCGACCCGCATGCCCGGCACGCCCAGCCCGGCGGCGATGGCGGTGAAGCCGAGCGCCGGGTGCGAGAGGTCGAAGCCCTCGGGGGCGGCGTGCGGCGCGATCCCCCGCTCCCGCCAGTACTGCTCGATGTTCTGGTCGAGCAGCCGGTAACGGTGGTTGTTGCAGATCACGAACTTGGCCGCCACGTCGTGCCGGGCCGCGGTCCACAGCGCCTGGATCGTGTACATGCTGCCGCCGTCGCCGGTGAACCCGACGACCTGTTCGTCCGGGCGGGCCAGCTTGAGGCCGATCGCTCCGGGGATGCCGACGCCGAGCGAGCCGCCCCGGGTCTGGAAGAAGGTGCCCGGACGGCGGGCCGGCAGATAGCGGGCGAGCACCGGCGAGGCGGTCAGCGACTCGTCGAAGACGGTCAGGTCACCGCCGCTCTGCCGGGCCAGCTCGTAGGCGAACGCCTCGAGCGGGCTCGCGTCGGCCGCCGGAACCGGCAGCTGCCACTGCGGCCCGGCCGGATGCGGCCCGCGCCCGATGATGTCGAGCAGGGCGGCCAGCGTCGGTTTCGGGTCGGCCACCAGCCCGACGGTCACCGGGTGGTTCTTCGCCACCTCGTAGTCGTCGAGGTCGATGTGCACGATCGGGGTGCCCTCGGCGAACGGGTTGTCCAGCCGGGGAAAGACCTCGGGGAAGACGTAGGTGCCGACGATGACGACCGCGTCGGCCTCGCGGACCACGCGGGCGCTGGCCGCCCCGAACATGTGGCCCAGCTGCCCCCGCCACAGCGGGTGGGTGTTGTCCATGTTGACCTCGCTGCTGTCGACCCCGTAGACGGGGGCGCCCAGCCGCTCGGCCAGCGCGGTCAGCTCGGCCTGGGCGCCCGAGACCGCGACGCCGTCGCCGGCCAGGATCAGCGGGCGGCGGGCCCCGCTCAGGGCCGCGGCCGCCCGTCCCAGCTCGTCGGGAACGGGCACCGAGCGGCGCGACGGCACGCTGCCGGCCACGGCCGGCTCGTCGGTCAGCTCGTCGAGCACGTCCATCGGCAGCGCCACGAAGACCGGGCCGCGCGGCGGCGTCATCGCGATCTTCACGGCGCGGCGCAGCACCCGCAGCACCGAGCCCGGATGCAGGACCCGGGTCGCGTACTTGGTCACCGGGCGGGCCATGGCGACCAGGTCGGCCGCCATCTGCGCGTCCAGGGCGTCGAAGCGCACCCCGGCCTCGCCGGCGATGGTGACGAGCGGGCTGTGCCCTCGCTTGGCCTGATAGAGCATCCCGATGGCGTTGCCCAGGCCCACGCCCGAGTGCAGCTGCACCAGCGCCGGGGCCTGCCGGGCCCGGGCGTACCCGTCGGCGATCCCGACCGCCACCGTCTCCTGCAGGGCCAGCACGTAGCCGAACCCGCTCACCTCGCTCGCCGCGTCGAGGAAGCCCTGCTCGACCGTGCCCGGGTTGCCGAACATCCGGTCGATGCCGTCGGCCGCGAACTGCTCGAAGATCGCCTCCCGGCCGGGGCGCGCCGCGGTCACCAGCCGTACCTCTCGAGGCCAGACTCGAGCACCTCGACGAGCTTGGCGCCGCCGAGGAACGAGTCCGGGGTGGACCGTGCGGTCACGAACGGCGCGTCCACGATGACCGAGGTCTCGCGGCCCACGTTCCCGTGGTAGGCGCCGTCGGGTCCGGTGGCGTCGCGCAGGATGTACTCCAGCGGGTACGGCGGCGGGCCGATCACGAAGTCGGTGCCGAGGAAGCCGGTGCCGTCCTTGTAGTCGTACTCCTTGCAGTGGCCGGTGACGTGCTTGCCCGACAGGATGCTCCGGCGGTCCTCCCAGTCCCGGGCGAAGGCCAGGCAGGCCACGCCGTAGCACTCGGCCAGGATCGGCTTGCCGCCCCGCACGAAGGCAAGGATCAGCTCGTGCACGCGGCCGTTGTTGGCCAGGTCGACGATCGGGCCGCTGCCGCCCACGATGACGAGCGCGTCGAAGTCGGCGGTGATCGCGTCCACGGCGAGCGCCAGATCGCGGTAGTACGCCTCCAGCGCCCGCAGGGGGCGGTCGGCGCTGTTGTAGGGCCGCTCGGGCAACAGCTCGGCCAGGCTCAGCGGGTCGTCGAGCCGGGTCGACTCGTCGAGCGCCCGGGCCCCGACCGCCACCTCGGCCGTGGTGACCGCACGGCCCAGCGGCGGGTCGACGTAGCCGGGGTCGAGGCTCGGCGGCAGCGCGTGGGCCCGCTTGCCGGTCGGGGTGACAAAGACGGATTCGTAGCCCTGCTCGTCGAACCGGGTCAGCGGACCGAGCAGTTCTTCACCCCAATAACCGAATTCCGACAAGAGGATCAGCATTCTTTTCGGCATGACTCGCACTCCTTTTGTTTGGCCCCGGGAAGTGGAACTCCCGCGCTTGCGGAACGGCAAGCGCGGGATACTCACTTGCACAAGTCGGCCGGCCTTTTCCGGGCCTGCGCCGACCACTTCGTCACCTCCGGCGCTCAGAAGGCCGGGGTGTCGCCGACCGGGGTCAGCCCGTTGACCACGTAGTCGCGCAGACCCAGCCGGCCGTCCGCCCCGCGGGTCACGACCCAGCTCTGGTCGGCGTCGTAGCTGAGCACCCGGCTGGCCGGCGCGGGCGCGTCCCAGACCCGGGTCGTCCAGTTCACGACCACGTGCACGGCGTACGTGCCGGGGCCGTCGCCGGTCACCTCGGCCACATCGACCCGGTGGGCCTCGTCGAAGAACGTGCGGGTGACCCGCTCGTACCACTCCCGCAGACCGTCCACGGTGTCGACCGTGACTTCGGGGAACACGAACCGCACGGTGCTGTCCAGGTAGTCCGCCACCTCGTCGAAGGGCACGTGCTGATCGAGCGCCCGGTACCAGTCGGCGACGAACTTCTCGATCTCCCGGGCCGGTACGGCCGTGCGCTGTGTCTCGGTTGTCATCGGTTTCCCTCCATCGTCGACGGCCCCGCGCGGGCCGTCCCGAGTGCCGAGTGAAGCCGGGTGGCGGGCCGCTGCCGAGAGGCGGCGGCGTCCACGGTGGTACTCCGGCTGATCGGCGCCCGCACTGCGTCGGGTCACCCGCTCGTCCTGGTACCGGCAGTGCCACCACAAACGCGTTCTGTATGCGCGGCCGGGATGGCCCGAGGATGGGTCGGCGAGCCGCCTGAGCTCGCGCCGGGAGGAACTCGGATGGCAGCGGAGGCGCTGACCGTCGGCGACCTGCGGGACGTCGACCTCTTCGCGGAGCTGACGGACGAGCAGCTCCGCTGGCTGATCACGATCGGGCGTCGCGACACCTTGAGCGACGGCGAGGTCCTGTTCGCGCGCGGGGAGCCCGCGCGCGCGTTCTTCGTGCTGCTGCACGGCGAGCTGATCTTCACGGTGACCGCCGGCGACGGCACCGAACGCTTCCTGACCCGCCATGTGCGCGACCGGGCCGCGGCCGCGCCGGGCGCCCAGCACGACGGCAAGCCGGCGGCGGCCCACCAGTTCACCGGCGAGATGCCGCTGATGCTGGGCATCGAATACGTCGCCACCGCCACGGCCATCGGCCCGACCATCGTGGCCCGCTACGACCAGGCCGAGTTCGCCGCCCTGATCGCGCGTTTCCCGCAGGTCAGCCGCATCCTGCTGCCGGTGCTGGCCTGGCGCATCCACGCGTCGGAGGCCCAGGCCGGGCACCGCGCGACGCTGAACGCGCTGGGCACCTTGGCCGCCGGGCTCGCACACGAGCTGAACAATCCGGCCGCCGCCGTGGTGCGCTCGGCCGCCGACCTGAGCGCGTCGCTGCCGCAGGCCCTGGGCGCGGCCGAGGCGTGGGGCGCCCGGGCCACGCCGGACGAGCGGGCGTTGCTCGACGCCGTGGCGGGCGAGCTGCGGGCCACCCCGGACGCGGCGCCCGGCACCGACCTGGCCGACGAACTCGCCGACCGGCTCGCCGGGGCCGGGCTGGACGATCCGGAGGGGCTGGCCGACGACCTGGCCGACCACGGCGTGCGGCCCGAGGTGCTGGACCGGCTGGCCGGGGGCGTACGCGCGGAGGTGCTGAGCGCCGCCGTCGAGCTGCTGGCGGCCCGCCTGCACGCCCGCAGCTCGGCCGGCGAGATCTCGGCCGCCGCACACCGGATCACCGCGCTGGTCGAGACGACCCGGGCCTACACCAACCTGGATCTGGCTCCGGAACGCGAGTTCGACCTGACCGAGGGCCTCGAGGCGACCCTGACCATCCTGGCCGAGCGGCTGTCCCGGCTGCGGGTGCGCCGGCAACTGCATCCGGGGATCCCGGCGGTCAGCGGCTACCCACGCGAGCTCAACCAGGTGTGGACCAACCTGATCATCAACGCGGCCGACGCCATGCCGGACGGCGGCACGCTCACGGTGCGCACCTGCCGCGAGGGCGACACGGTCGAGGTGCAGATCTGCGACACCGGCGGCGGCATCCCCGAGGACCTGCAGGCCCGGATGTTCCAGCCGTTCTTCACCACCAAGGACGTGGGCCGGGGCACCGGTCTGGGCCTGCACCTGGTGCACGAGATCGTCGAGCGCCGGCACGGCGGGTCCATCGCGGTCTCGTCGCGGCCCGGCGACACCCGCATCGCCGTACGCCTGCCGATCGCCGGACCGGCGGCCGCCGAAGCGTCCGGCGCGACGCGGGCCGGACGCGTTCTCGAGCACTTGACGCAATAGCGCCGCAGATGTCCGGCCAAGGACCACGGGGATTCAACAAATGCTATTCATGAATGGAGGAAACGGTGCCCACAGACGCGGGACGAACCGCGACCGGGAATACACCCGGAAACGTGCGGCGCATCGCACGATATTCAAGAGGAGGAATCCGCCATGCGTTTCGCCGTGCTCGGAACCGGTGAGGTGGGACAGGCGATTGCGACCAAGCTGGTCGCGGTCGGGCACGAGGTCATGATGGGCTCGCGGTCGTCCGGCAACGAGCGGATGGCCAAGTGGGTCGAGGCCAACGGCGAGCGGGCCTCCGGCGGCACCTTCGCCGCGGCCGCCGCGTCGGCGGAGGCCGTGGTCAACTGCACGGCCGGGGTCAACACCCTCGACGCGCTCGCCCAGGCGGGCGCGGCCAATCTCGCCGGCAAACTGCTGATCGACGTGGCCAACGCCGTCGTCGTGTCCGGCCGCATCGAACCGCCCACACTGGACGGCTGCAACACCGACAGCCTGGCCGAGCGGATCCAGCGGACCTACCCGGACGCCAAGGTGGTCAAGACGCTCAACACCATCAACTACGACGTGATGGTGAACCCGGCCCGCGTGCCCGGCGACCACGTCGTCTTTCTCAGCGGCGACGACCCGCGGGCCAAGTCCGACGTCCGCGAGGTGCTGGGCTCGTTCGGCTGGCCACAGAGCCGGGTCGTCGACCTCGGCGACGTGACCAGCGCCCGCGGCCCGGAGATGTTCCTCGCGCTCTTCTCCCGGCTCTTCCTGCTCTACCGGACCGCGCATCTGAGCATCGCGATCCAGCGCGCGCCCGACGCCCCACTCGCGGAGGTACTCCAATGATCGATTCTCAGACCGCGCGGGACCGGCGCTGGTTCGCCCTGGCCCTGCTGGCAGTCACCCAGTTCGTGGTCGTCCTCGACATCACGATCGTCAACATCGCCCTGCCGACGATCCAGACGGCGCTCGGCTTCTCGCGCGAGAACCTGCAGTGGGTCGTCGACGCGTACCTGCTCGCGTTCGGCGGTTTCCTGGTGCTGGGCGGGCGCGCGGCCGACCTGTTCGGCCGCCGGACCGTCTTCGTCACCGGCCTGATCGTGTTCGGTGCGGCCTCGTTCGCCTGCGGTCTGGCCGGCGACGACACCACGCTGATCATCGCGCGGGCCTTCCAGGGCCTCGGCGGGGCGATCCTCTCCCCCGCCGCGCTCTCGCTGGTGATCGTGACCTTCACCGACGGCGGCGAGCGCAACCGGGCCATGGGCATCTGGAGCGCGGTGGCCGGCGCCGGTGGCGCGACCGGCGTGGTGCTCGGCGGTCTGCTGACCGACGGCCCCGGCTGGTCCTGGGTGTTCTGGGTGAACGTGCCGTTCGTGCTGGCCTGCGCGGCGCTGGCGCCGTTGGTGCTGCCCGGCGGCCGGCCCGAGCGCCGGGAGTCGCGGTTCGACCTGGGCGGGGCGTTCACCGTCACGCTCGGCCTGACCGCGCTGATCTACGGCCTGGTCGAGATCGCCGAGGCGGGCGCGAGCTCACCGCGGGTCATCGTGCCGCTGGCCGCCGCGGTGGTGCTCTTCACCGCGTTCGTGATGATCGAGCGCCGGGTCGCCGACCCGATCGTGCCGTTCCGCATCTTCCGGGCGGCCGGGCCGCGCAGCGCGAACATCATCATGATGGCCTTCGCGGCCGGCGTGGTGGCGATGAACTTCTTCATGACGCTCTATCTGCAGCAGGTGCTGGAGTTCGACGCCACCCAGGCCGGTCTCGCGTTCCTGCCGATGGCGCTGGGCCAAATCGTGTTCTCCAACGTCGCGTCCAAGGTGATCGGCCGGCTCGGCGTGCTCAACACGATGCTGATCGGCCTGGCCGCATCGGCGATCTCGTTCCTCTGGTTCGCGATGATCTCACCCAACGGCACCTACCTGGCCGACCTGCTCGGCCCGGTCATCCTGCTCTCGGTCGGCGGCGGTTTCACCATCGTCGGCTTGTTCGTCACCGCGACCACCGGCATCGAGATGCGCGACGGCGGCATCGCCGGCGGTCTGATCAACATGAGCCAGCAGGTGGGCGGCGCGATCGGTCTCGCCGGCCTGTCCACGCTGGCCGTGTGGCGCACCGACCAGTTGCTGGGCGACGGCGTGGCCGCCGCCTCCGCGCTGACCTCCGGGTTCCGGCTCGGATTCCTCATCGCCGCCGGGCTGGTTGTTGCCGCAGCCGTCCCGGCGTGGCTGATGCTGCGGCCGGGCGCCACCACGGCACCACCGGTCGAGGCGCCGCCGGTCGAACCGGTCCCCGGCGCGCTCGAGCCGTCCCCGCAAGAGGCTACCTAGCCGCCCGCCGGCCCGGGCCCCGATGCCGAGCCCGGGCCGGCGTACCGAACCCGAAGGGAACCGACATGCGTCTGGAGATGCTCAACCCCCCGTACACCGGCGAGGACGCCGAACGTGTGGCCCGCTGGGTGCCGCCCAACGTCGACGTGCAGCCGCTCAACACGGTCCGCACGATGCTGGCCAACCACCCCGAGATGGGCGAGCGGATGCGCCCGTTCGCCTGGTTCTTCCTCGACCCCGAGCTGAGCACGCTCGAGGTGCGGGTCCGCGAGGTCGCGGTCGCCCGCACCTGCGCCAAGGCCGACTGCGAATACCAGTGGGGCGTGCACCAGGTCGTCTTCGGCGAGGCGGCCGGCTTCACCGAGGAGCAGCGCGCCTCCTCGGTCTGGGGCTCGGCCGACGACCCGGTCTGGGACGAGCGGGACCGGGCGATCATCCGGGCCGTCGACGAGCTGCTGGACACCACCACGCTCAGCGACTCCACCTGGGACGGGCTGCTGGTGCACCTGAACCACAGCCAGGCGCTCGAACTGGTCGCCCTGATCGGGTGGTACCTGCTGAACTGCTTCACCACCAACGCCACCCGGACGCCGCTGGAGGACTTCGCGGCCCGGTTCCCGGTGCGGGTGGCGTCGTGAGCGCCCTGTCGACGGCCGTACGGGAGGCCATCGAGGGCGGCCATCTGGCTCACATGGTCACCCTCAACCCGGACGGAAGCCCGCAGGTGGCCTGCGTGTGGGTCGGTCTCGAAGGCGACGACATCGTGTCGGGCCACCTGTTCGAACAGCAGAAGATCCGCAATCTGCGCCGGGATCCGCGCATCTCGATGTCGATGGTTCCCGGCGGCGGGAGCCCCGACGGCCTGCCCTACCACTTCGTGCTGCACGGCACGGCCAAGGTGGTCGAGGGCGGCTGCCCCGAGCTGCTGCAACGCCTGGCCGGTGTCTACCTCGGCCCGGACGTGGTGTGGCCCCCGATGGACAACCCGCCCCCCGGGTTCGTCATCCGCACCACGGTGGAGCGGGTGGTCGGATACGGTCCCTGGCACGAGGACTGACCCCACCCCACCGTCCGGCCGGCTCCCCCTCACGGGGAGCCGGCCGGTTCCGTCTACGGCGTGGTGATCTGGGCGCCCACCCGGTGCAGCAGCGCGGACCACTCGGCGGCGAACTCCGGGTCGGCGGGATCGCGGCCGGTCACCATCCGGGTGATCTGGGGCAGCAGGTACGGGTAGTTGGCCAGCGCGAAGACGAGCAGGCGCAGCAGGCCCGGGTCGATGCCGCCGGGCAGGTCACCGGTCGCCTGCCGGGCCCGGATCTCGGCCACCTGGGCGTCGATGGCGGGCTGGCGCAGCTGCTCGTGCGGCACGGCTCCCGGAGCGGTCAGGGCCTCGTGCTCCAGGTAGGTGAGCCATTCGCGGTGGCGGCCGGCCTCGGCGAAGTGGTACGCCAGGTACGGTCCCAGCGACGCGGGCGCCTCGCCGATCCGCTCCTCGCGGCGATCGATCTCGTGGCGGAGCAGGCGGCGGAACGAGCGGTCGCCCAGGCGGCCCCCCGTGGCCAGATAGACGGCGTACGGGCCGCCCAGCAGCCGGTGGCTGGGCCGGGTCGCCGTCGCGGGCAGCCGCAGCGCCAGGAACGCGGCCCCGACCAGCAGCAGCGCGGTCACCGGGACGGTCCAGGCGTACGCGCGGGCGAAGCCGGCCGGCGTCCGGTCGACGCCGAGCAGGCCGAAGAACAGAACGCTGTGCAGGGCCACGCCGAGCGCGTTGCCCACCTGCAGCGTGGTCGTCACCGTGCCGGCCCCGGCGCCCGCGTCCGACGGTTCCAGCGTGCCCAGGATCGTGCCGATCAGCGGGGTCATCCCCAGCCCCAGGCCGAGGCCGGCGATCAGCAGCGGCGCGGCGAGCTCCCAGCCCGACAGGGCGCTGCCGGAGGTCGCGGCGACGGCGGCCGCGCCGAGCAGGCCGAGCGCGCCCAGGCCGTATCCGAGGGCCAGGACGTTGCGGCCGAGCAGCCGGGCCGCGGGCGCCGCGACCAGCGACGCCGCGAAGAAGCCGACCGCGTTGGGGGTGTAGACGAGCGCCGCCCGCAGCGCCGGCATGCCCAGACCGACCTGCAGATAGACGGCCAGCAAGAGCAGGAAGCCCGCGTACGAGGCGGCGAACAGCGCGGCGATCGGCACACCGGCCGAGAATCCGCGCTGCCGGAACAGGTCGAGCCGGACGAGGGGCTCACCCCCGGCGGCGGCCACCCGGTGTTCGTGGCGCAGGAAGACGGCGAAGAGCACGGGCACGGCGGCCAGCGAGACGATCGTCCACATCGGCCAGCCGGTGTCGTGGCCGCGGACGAGAGGAAGAATCAGGGCGGCCAGCATCACAGGCACCAGGACGAGGCCACCGCGGTCCAGCCGGGTGCGGCTCGGCGGGCCGTCGGGCGGCAGCAGACGGGCGGCCACCGCCACCGCCACCACGCCCAGCGGAACGTTGACCAGGAACACCGGGCGCCAGCCGAGCCCGAGCACGTCGGCCGCCAGCAGCAGCCCGCCGAGCAGCTGCCCGGCGATCGCGCCGATGCCGACCACCGAGCCGAAGACGCCGAGTGCCCGCCCCCGCTCGGAACCGGCGTAGGTGACCTGGATGAGGGCCAGCACCTGGGGATAGAGCAGCGCGCCGCCGACCCCCTGCACGGCGCGGGCGGCGATGAGCAGCCCGATCGAGGGCGCCAGTCCGCAGGCGGCCGAGGCCACCGTGAAGACGGCCAGACCGAGCAGGAAGAGACGCTTGCGCCCGTACGCGTCCCCGAGCCGGCCACCCGTGACGAGCAGGCTGGCGTAGGTGACGGTGTAGGCCGAGATGACCAGCTCGACCAGCGAGTACTCGGCGTGCAGATCGGCGCTGACACTCGGGATCGCCACGTTGACGATCGCCACGTCGATCACGGCCATCAGCGCGCCGGCCAGCACGACCGAGAGCACCGTCCAGTGCCCGTTTCTTACGGTCACGGCCTTGTCCTTTCGTTGTTTCTCCTCGTGCGTACGCGACTCAGCCTCCGCGAGTCCGGCGGTCTTATCCAGGTCGCGCCGACGGTGGTATCGGCAATTCCAGGAAACGCCCGCGGGCCGCGCTCCGGCGAGTGCACGGAATATCGCGGCGAGGCTGTCCGGAATCGCTCGGACATCGCAGAGTGCCGGGCACCCGGCCGTTTCGCATTGCCGCTGCCGACCGGCATTCAGTTGACTGTTCCCGTCGGCGGCGCCCGCATTCGAATGGCGGGACGCTTTCACCGCCGCCCAACGTCAGTCGATCGAGGAGCAGTCGTGACCGAGACAGTGCTGGACTCCACCGCCGACCTCCGCCGCCGCAACGTCGGCCTGGTCGAGAAGATGTACGAATGCTTCAACCGCGGTGACATGAAGACCATCAAGGACGAGGTGTTCGCGCCCGACCTGGTGTGGAACCTGCCTGGCCGCAGCCCCGTGGGCGGCGCCAAGAACGGGCCGGACGAGGTCATCGCGTTCTTCGGCGGCCTGGTGGCGAGCGGGATCAAGGTCGACCTGATCCGCATCGACTCGTGGGGCGACGACACGGTCGTCGAGGTGCACCGCGGCCACGGCACCGCCAAGGGCGCCACGCTCGACGCGCTGAACTGCACCCACTACATCATCCGGGACGACCGGATCGCCGAGGTGCAGGTTTATCTGAGCGACCAGTACGGCGCCGACAACTTCTTCTGGACCGCCATTTCGCTGGCACCGATCCCGCAGCGCTGGGCTTCCTGAGCCACCGCGCCGATCGTTCGAGGAAAACCAAGAAAAAGGAGCAGGAAATGCCGGTCATCCGCACCACTCTGCTGGAGGGATTCAGCACCCGGGAGCAGCGCGAAGAAATCTGCACCCGGCTCGCCGACACGCTCGTCGACATCTTCGGCGACGTGACCAAGCCGTACATCTTCTCGATCGTCGACGAGGTCAAGCCGGGCGCCTGGTCGATCGGCGGCAACGTGGCCAACGAGGAGATGATCGCCAACGGCGTGCAGATCTCGCAGGCCGACCTGGCCAAGAAGCTCACCACCGACCGGGTCGCCAAGGCCTACGACGCGCTGGCCACCGGTGACCGCGCCGAGATCGAGCAGTACTGGGACGCGGACATCGAGTGGCTCGTGCCGGGCGAGTCGGCTGTCTCGGGCACCAAGAAGGGCCTGGACGACTTCCTCGGCTTCATGAAGGTCGTGGGTGAGCTGTCCGGCGGGTCGTTCGAGATGACGCGTACGGGCGTCTTCCTCAGCGGCGACCAGTCGATCGACCTGAGCCACAACTCGGCCACGCGCGCCGGTGACGCCGGCCGCAAGCTCTCCATCGAGGTGGCCCACGTGCTGCGGTGGAAAGAGGGCCGGATCGTCGAGGGCCGCGGGGCCATCTTCGGCTCGGGGACGACCGAGTTCAACCAGTTCTGGGCCTGACACAACGCTTCACGGCATGACGGCGCCGGCCGCGGGTGCACAGCCCGCCGCCGGCGCCGTCCCACATCCAGGAGATCTCATGGACACCAGGAAAGTCGTCACCCGCTACTACGAGCTCGCCAATTCCGGCGACTGGAACGCCTGGACCGACCTGTTCGCGGCCGATCAGGTGATGGACGAGCAGCTGGCCGGTCACGTCGAGGGCCGCGAGACACTGCGCGAGATGATGGCCGGCTTCCCCGCCATGTACGCCGCGTTCCGCAACGAGCCCCGCCACGTGGTGATCGAGGGCGAGCAGGCCGCGGTCGTCTCGCACATCTCCGCCCGCACGCCCGGCGGGGAGACCGTGGAGGCCGATGTCGTGAACTACTTCCGGATCACCGGCGGGCGGATCACGTACATGGCCAACTTCCACGACACCAAGCCGTTCGCCGCGGTCGTGGGGTGAGCGAGGTGGAGGAGTTCGACTACATCGTCGTCGGCGCGGGGACGGCCGGATCGGTGCTCGCGCATCGGCTCTCGGAGGACCCCGGCGTACGGGTGCTGGTGCTGGAGGCGGGCGGTGGCTGGATCCCGGCCGCGGTCGACCAGGCGCCATTGTGGTTCACGCTGCTCGGGTCCGGTGTGGACTGGGGCTACCAGAGCGTGCCGCAGGCCGGGCTGGGTGGACGGGCGACGTACGAGCCGCGCGGCCGGATGCCCGGCGGCAGCAGCAATCTCTACATCATGATGCACGTGCGCGGGCACCCGTCGGACTTCGACGGCTGGGCCGCGCAGGGGGCGGCCGGGTGGGCGTACGCGGATCTGCTGCCCTACTTCGAGCGGCTCGAGGGCCCGCAACCGGTGACCGGCGCCGGCGACCACGACCCCAACCCCCTTTCCCGTACGTTCCTCGAGGCCTGCGACGAGCTCGGCTTCCCCCGGCTGGACGACTTCAACTCGGGGCCGATGAGCGGGTCGGGCTGGCACCAGCTGGATGTGCGGGACGGGAAGCGGCAGGGCGCGCTGGCGTCCTATCTGGAGCCCGCGCTGGCCCGGCCCAACCTGGTCGTGCGCCCGGACGCGCAGGTGATGCGGCTCGATGTGCGCGACGGCCGTTGTGTCGGCGTCACCTATCGGCAGGGCGAACCGGCAGCGGCCGACGGCGACGGGCGACGGGTCGCGGTGGCCTCCCCGGACGGGACGGGTGTCGTCTCCGTACGCGCGTCCGAGGTGCTGGTGTGCGCGGGCGCCATCGAGTCGCCGAAGTTGCTGCAGCTCTCCGGCATCGGCGACCCGGAGCTGCTGGCCCGGCACGGCATCGGCGTCGTGTCACCGCTGCGCGGGGTCGGCGAGAACTTCCACAACCACGTGCTCACCGGCTTGATCGCCGAGACGGTGGAGCCGGTGCCGCCGGGCCGGCAGAACCTGTCGGAGGCCGCGCTGTTCACCACGTCGGCGCCCGGCCTGGAGGCGCCCGACCTCCAGATCGCCTTCGTGCACGTGCCGTTCGACATCATCGTCGGCGCCCGCCACCCGAACGCGGTGAGCATCCTGCCCGGTGTGGTGCGGCCGCAGTCGCGCGGGTGGGTACGCCTGGCCGGCACCGACCCGTTCGCGCCCCCGCTGGTCAACCCCAACTATCTGGCCGAGCCGGCCGACGTGAACCGTCTCGTGCAGGGCGTCGAGCTGGCCCGCGACATCTTCGCGACCGCGGCGTTCTCCTCCTCGCTCAAGGGTGAGCTGCTGCCCGGCAGCGAGGTGACCGGCCGCGCCGCGTTGCGCGACTTCGTGCGGCAGCGGGCCGACAGTTACCACCACCAGGCCGGCTCGTGCCGGATGGGCGTCGACGAGCTCGCCGTCGTCGGCCCCGATCTGCGCGTACGCGGCGTGGACGGCCTGCGGGTCGTCGACGCGAGCGTGATGCCGGCCGTGCCCTCCGGCAACTGCCACACCGCGATCGTCGCGATCGCCGAGCGGGCCGCCGATCTGATCCGGGAGGACCGCCATGCCTGAGACCGCCACCCTGCACTGGTCGCACGTCGCGCTCAACTGCCGCGACACGAGCGCGACGGCCGGTTTCTACAGCCGGCTGTTCGGCTTCCGGACGGCGCGAGTGGTGCCGCTGGGCGAGGACGAGATCGTCTTCCTGCGCCAGGGCGACGTCTATCTCGAGCTGTTCCGGGTGCCGCCGGGTGGCCACCGGCCGCCGCGCACCGACGACGGCCCGGTCGCGCCCGGGACCGTACGGCATCTGGCCTTTCAGACCGACGACCTGGACGCGTTCCTGGACCGGGCCGGAGACGTGCCGGTCGCGCTGGGCCCGCTGAGTTTCGACGACTTCATCCCCGGCTGGCGCAGTGTGTGGCTGACCGACCCGGACGGTGTGGTGGTCGAGGTCAGCCAGGGATATCACGACTCCTGAAAAAGTTTTCCCGGCACACTTCGTGCACTCGTGCTGGCGCCCTCCCTCGTCCGGCCCGGATAGTGTCCAGATTGCCCGGTGGCGCGGGCCGCCGGGCTGGACGAGGGAGAAGCATGCGCTACACACTGCTCGGCAACACCGGTCTGCGGGTGTCCCAGCTGTGCCTGGGCACCATCACCTTCGGCGACGAGCGCGCCTTCGGCACGCCCGAGAAGGAGGCGCAGCGGCAGATCGAGCTGTTCGCCGAGGCGGGCGGCAACTTCCTGGACACGGCCAGCAACTACGCACAGACCCGGTCCGAGCAGGTGGTCGGCCAGGCCGTCGCGGCCGACCGCGACTACTGGGTGGTGGCCAGCAAATACACCGTGAGCGCGCGCCCGGGCGACCCCAACGCGGCCGGCAACCACCGTAAGAACCTGGTGCGCTCGCTCGACCGGTCGCTGCGTCAGCTGGGCACCGACTACCTCGATCTGCTGTGGGTGCACGCGTGGGACGGGCTGACCCCGGTCGAGGAAGTCATGCGCGCCCTCGACGACCAGGTCCGCGCGGGCAAGGTGCTCTATGTCGGGCTGTCCGACGCGCCGGCTTGGGTGGGGGCGTACGGGCAGGCGATCGCCGAGACGCGCGGGCTCACCCCGTTCGCCGCATTGCAGGCGCCGTATTCGCTGAGCCGCCGCGACGTCGAACGAGAGCAGCTGCCGATGGCCCGCGCGATGGGCATGACCGTCTGCGTGTGGGAGGCGCTCGGCGCGGGCCTGCTCAGCGGCAAATACCTGCCGGGCGCGGCCGACGAGCCACGCCGGATGGGCGCGCAGTCCGCCGAGCGGCTGGCCCTGGCCCGCGCCGTGGCCGAGGTGGCCGAGCAGGTCAAGGCGTCGCCGGCCCAGGTCGCGCTGGCCTGGCTGCTCACCCGCGGTGTGGTCCCGATCGTCGGCGCCCGCACGGCGGCCCAGCTGGCCGACAACCTGGGCTGTGTCGACGTCGAGCTGCCCGGGGCCCAGCTGGACGCGCTCGACGCGGCGTCGGCGTTCGAACTGGGCTTCCCGGCCGAGTTCCTGGGGCAGATCAGCTCGCTGGTGCACGGCCCGGGCCTCCGCGACCGCATCGACGTGCCGGTGCGCGCCCGGCGCTGAGACCGGGCGCGCCCCTGCTCCGGCACGGTCAGGCCGGGAGCGCGTCGGTCAGCCAGTACTTGCTGTGCTGCCACGCGGTGGTGGGCACATCCACGTAGCGGCCGCCGGGCAGGACCCGCCGCCAGTCCGGGCCGGCGCCGGCCGCATAGGCGCGGCCCAGGGCGGTGAGCAGCCACAGCGGATCGTCCCGGCCGGCCAGCTCGTGCAGGTCGAGCACCTCGGCCGAGCCGCCGGCCAGCTTGATCTGACGTTGCACCTCGGCCGCCTCGGGGCCGGCCGAGCCCAGCACGATGACGACCACCCGCCCGTCCGGCGCGACCAGATCTCGCAGCGCCGCCGCCGGGTCACCGGCCACCGCGCGGGCGGGTCCGGCGGCCACCAGGCCGAGCCCGTCCTCCACGCCCGGCAGCGCGGCCCGCCGGGGTTGCCGGGCGCCGGCGTGCTCGGGCCGGCGGTCCCCCGGCCAGGCCGAGGCGGGCACTCCGGTCACCGAGGCGACCGCGTACCGGCCCGAGCCGGCGCCGACGACGAGGTCGGGGGCGAGCCCCCAGTGCCGCCAGACGGAGGCCAGCGCCACCTGCTGGGTCCAGCACGCCGCCAGGTCGTCCGAGTCGGCCACCCCGGCGGCCCGGACCCGTCGCGCGCATTCGGCCGCGGCGGTGCGGTAGGGGCGCACGGCCCGGGTCAGCGCCCGCGCCACCCGCTCCCCCATCGGGGCCTCGCCCGCCATCAGATAGACGACCCGGGCCGGTCCGGATTCCGGCTCGACCGGCGGTATCGGCGCCGCGGCGATCTCGCGCAACGACGCGACCAGCCCGTTGCGGTCGGCGGCGACGGCCGCCGCGCGTACCGGATGGTGGTCGCGCCGGGTCGCCGCGCTGTGGCACACGTCGTCCAGGGCCGCGCCGCCGGCGAGCAGCCGCTCGAAATCGCGGGCGGTTTCGCGCAGGGCCCCGGGTGAGCGCGCCGAGACCGGCAGCACATAGCCGAGCAACGGGCGGCGGACGATCGCGCTGCCCGTGGGGGCCCGGTCGTCCGCCCAGTCCTCGAGGACGACGTGGACATTGGTGCCGGAGAGGCCGAACGAGCTGACCCCGGCCCGGCGGGGCCGGTCGCCGCGGGGCCAGGCGGTGTTGACCGGCACCGGGCGCAGCCCGCCCCCGGCCAGCAACGGCTGCGGCCGGCCGACGTGCAGGCTGCGGGGGATCACGCCCTGGCGCATCGCGAGCGCCACCTTGATCAGCCCGAGCAGGCCGGAGGCGGCCTCGGTGTGCCCGATGTTCGTCTTGACCGAGCCGACCAGGCACGGCTGCCGCGGGTCGCGGGTGCGCCCGACCACCTCGGTCAGTGCGGTCAGCTCCTCGCGGTCACCCACCGGCGTGCCGGTGCCGTGCGCCTCGATGTAGTCGACGCCGGCCGGCGCGACGGCCGCGTCGTGGTAGGCCTGCCGCAGGGCCGCGGCCTGCCCGGCCGAGCTGGCCGCGACCAGGCTGCGCCCGCTGCGGCCGTCGTTGCTGACGCCGCTGCCCCGGATCACGGCATGAACGCGGTCGCCGTCGGCCCGCGCCTGCGACAGCCGCTTGAGCATCACCGCGGCGACGCCCTCGCTGCGCACGTAGCCGTCGGCGTCGCTGTCGCCGAAGCGGCAGGCTCCGCTGGGTGACATCAGCCTGCCCCGCGCGAACGCGAGCGTGTAGGCGGTGCTCAGCTGCAGGTTCACCCCGGACACCAGGGCCGAGTCGATCTCGCCGCCGCGCAGGGCCTGGCTCGCCTGGTGCAGCGCGAGCAGCGAGCCGGCGCAGGCCGCGTCGAGCGCGAGGCTGGGCCCGCGCAGGTCGAGCAGGTGCGAGATCTGGCCGGCCACGCAGGCCCGCGAGCCGGCGCCGACGGCCGAGTAGAGATCGGCCAGCCCGGACCGCAGCAGCATCTCCCAGTATTCCGACGAGACGGCGAAGGCCGCGTAGACCCCGGTGCGGCTGCCGGCCAGGTCGCTGGGCCGCTGCCCGGCGTCCTCGACCGCTTCCCACACCGTCTCGAGCAGCAGGCGCTGCGCCGGATCCATCCGCACCGCGGCCTTCGCGGAGATACCGAAGAAGCCGGCGTCGAATTCGTCCACGCCGTCGAGGAAGCCGCCCCACCGGTCGTGGCGCGGCTGCACCGGAAGGGTGCGTACGGCCGACCAGTCGAGCCCGAGTCGCTGCGGCAGACCGGTGGTGATCGCGTCGACGCCACCGGCCATGAGCTCCCAGAAGTCGCTCAGTCCGCGTGCCCCGGGCACGCGACAGGCCATGCCGACCACGGCCACGTCGTCCCGCTCACTCTGATCCGCCCGCGTTCCTACCGTCATTTCGTTACGCCTCCCCGATGCCGGATCACTCCGGCGCGAAACGCTGGAAAAGGTATGAGCGACTTCGACGGCGCTCCCCGGCCCCCGTGGTTGACGGCGTTATATTCCCCGGCGAAACAATTCGCCGTGCCGACACCCGGACATCAGGCCGTTACCGATCGTGACTGGGAAATAGTGTCCACAGCCGCCAGACGAGTCAACGAGGAATTGACGTAATACCGGTGCCGAACCGCGGTCACCGAATTATCGGCCCAGCAATTGGCTACCAACAATATGTTGACATCAGAAAAGCCGATATTTCGGACGTACGGAATTCACGCGTCCCCGGGCGATCGGACGGGCAGGTGGTAGGCCAGCGACACCTGGTCGTAGTCGCTGGGGTGGGCCACCACCAGCCGCATGGGCCGCAGCACGCCGTCGCGCCGGAAGGTGCGGGCGCGCTGCCGCTGACCACGAATCTCGTGATCGGCCCACCAGTGCGCGAAGTCGGTGCTGGCCTGATTGAGCCGGCGCACCAGGTCGAGCATGCGGCCGTCGGCCGGGTAGCGCGCCGACGCCGCCCGGAACCGGGCCACGATGTCGCGCACGTCGGTGTCCCAGTCGGCTATCTGCTCCCGGGCGTTCGCGTCGGTGACCATCCACCAGACGATGTTGCGCTCCTCGGGCGCGAACCGGCCCCAGTCGGTGTACCACTCACCGGCGGCCTCGTTCCAGGCCAGGATGTAGCCGAGGTGGTCGAAGGCGTACACCGGATAGGGGCCCACGGCGGCGATCGCGACGATCTCGCGGACCAGGCCGGCGGCCTCGCGGCCGATCGCCGGGTCGGGGCCGATGCCGCGCCGGGCGACCAGGTTGTGCACATAGAGCCGCTCGTCCTCGCTGAGGCTCAGCACCCGCGCCAGGCTGTCGAGCACCTCGGACGACGGCCGGATGTCACGGCCCTGTTCGAGGTACGTGTACCAGGTCGGGCTCAGACCGGCCAGGACGGCGACCTCCTCGCGGCGCAGGCCCCGGGTGCGGCGCCGGGGGCCGATCGGGAGGCCGACCGAGTCGGGCGGCACACGCTCGCGCCGGCTGCGCAGAAAGTGCGCCAGTTCGCGCCGGCTCAGCTCGTCCGCCATCCGCACGTCCCCCGATCGTGTCCGGCTGCGATTGGACGCCCGTCGGGGCGACCGAGGGCCGTCGTGTCAAATAAATCAACGCTCCGTACTCTATCAGTTGCTTATGTGTCATCCGCGCAGCTCACATTGCGCGAAAGCTCACAGATCAATTGCCAAGCAGCAGACTGACGCGGCCGGGGACAACATTCGTT
Source organism: Actinoplanes sp. NPDC021490 (assembly GCF_055562135.1). Lineage (NCBI taxonomy): Bacteria > Bacillati > Actinomycetota > Actinomycetes > Micromonosporales > Micromonosporaceae > Actinoplanes > Actinoplanes sp. NPDC021490. The sequence goes on along the minus strand of NZ_JBVHFW010000010.1, from coordinate 166,683 downwards.
CGGGGCAAAACGTAGTCGGGTACCCGACAGAAAAGGCGCCCGCATCCGGGAGTTCCCCCGATTTCGCGTCCGGGAATGGTGGCACTCCCCGCCTGGCACTGGCAGTGCCACCACAAATGCGTTCTGTGTGCCGCGCTTTATTGCGGTGAGCATGAGTCCTGACGGCCGGTCAACGGCCGGTGACGGGGGAAGGACTCACGGTGCCCACTCAGATCACTGACCTCACCACTCGAACCAGCGAACGCCTCACGCTCGGCCGGTTGTGCCAGAGCGTGCTGGTCTCCCTGCCTCGCGCGGATCAACGGAGATGGGGCGAAACGTACGTCCGGGGGCTGGTCAACGTCCCCGGGCGCAAATCGATCCGCCGCATCTCCGAGATGGTCGTGGGCGGGCACGCCGACCAGTGCCTCCAGCAGTTCGTCAACCAGAGCCCGTGGCGCTGGTCCCCGGTGCGCCAGCGCCTGGCCGAGGAGCTGGTGCAGGACCAGCCGGTCACCGCCTGGGTGATCGACAACGTGGTGTTCCCCAAGAACGGCAACAACTCGGTCGGCGTCAGCCGCCAGTTCGTGCCGTCGTTCGGCCGCACCGTCAACTGCCAGCTCGCGCTGGCCCTCAGCCTGGTCAGCGACGACGACACGTACCCGGTGAACTGGCGGCTGATGCTCCCGCCGAGCTGGGACACCGAGGCCGCCGCGCCGCGCCGCCGGCTCGCGCACGTGCCCGACACCGAGCACCACCGCTCGTTCCGCCACCACGTGCTCGACCTGCTCGACGAGACCGCCGTCGGCTGGGACCTCATGCCCGGCCCGCTCCTGCTCGACGCCGAACACGACGCCGACCTGGAGCCGCTGCTGGCCGGTCTGGACGAGCGGGGACTGCGGTACGCCGTACGCGTGCGGGAATCCGCCTCCGTGGCGCCGCCCCGCGCCCCCGGCCTGCGTCCGCTGCAGGTCGGCGAGCTCGCCCGGATGGCCGCCCGCACCCGCATCACGCTGGCCCTGCCCACCGGGCCGACCGGCAAGGTGGTGCGCTCGCACTTCGTGGTCGCCCCGGTTCCCGGCGCGGCCGGACCGGCCCTGGTCGCCGGCGGGCAGTGGCGCCGCACCCGCCGGCTGGTCGTGCAGTGGCCGCTCGGCGGATCCCGGCCCACCGGCTTCTGGCTCACCAACCTGAACACGAGCCGCCTGGCCGAGCTGGCCCGGCTGCTGCAACTGCAGAACAGCGCCCGGCGTGACCTGGCCCGCATCAACGAGGAGTCGGGGCTGCAGCACTTCGAGGGACGCTCGTTCCGGGGCTGGCACCACCACGTCACGCTCACCTCGGTCGCGCACGCCTTCCGCGGCATGTGCCGCAGCCGCACGCACTCGCTGGTCCAGCAGTATCGGGCCGGCTAGATGAGCCGGACCGTGGCCGGCCGCGGGCCCCTCCCTCCGGAGGAGCCCGCGGCCGGCCGGACCGGGCTGTCAGCCCTGCGCCGACTTCATCGCCTCGATGGCCACGAGCGGGTTGGACACCTCGCGGAACACCCGGATCCGGCCGCCCACCACCCGGAACAGTCCGAAGTAGTGGTTGGCGTAGACCCCGCCGCCGATCAGGTCCACGTGACCGCGGTATTCCAGCAGGATCCACTCGGGGTCGGCCAGCGGGAACGTCTCGGTGACGTCGAACCGCATGGCCCGGGCCATCCCGGGCAGCGCCCGGAACACCGCCGCGACCTGCTCGGCGCCCTCACGCCGGGACGGCAGGCCGGGCGGCGCAAAGGTGATCTCCTGCACGATGTCGTCGCCGAACAGGGCGACCGCGGCCTCGATGTCCATGGCGCTCAGTGCGGCCAGGAAACCGCGGGCCACGCTGCCCGCGTCCGTCGCGGTGAGCACCGTCCGGCCGTCGCTGGTCGTCTCCACGTTCGCCACCTCGTCTCTGCTGTTGCTGATGCGCGACGCGCCCGGTGCGCGTCTGCGGCCAGCGTGCGGGAGCGCCGATCCGGGTTCCAGGCGAAGCCGACGTTGTACCGACCTGTTTCTTCGTTCCGGGAGGCGTACCCCCGATGAGTGAGACGACCAAGCTCGAGCAGCCGCGCCCGGTGCTGCTGACCGTCGACGACGATCCGTCCGTGTCCCGCGCGGTCGCCCGCGACCTGCGCCGCCGGTACGGCGCCGAATACCGGGTGCTGCGGGCCGACTCCGGCGGCCAGGCGATGATCGCGCTCAAGGAGGTGCGCCGGCGCGGCGGCCGGGTCGCTCTGATGCTGGCCGACTACCGGATGCCGAACATGGACGGCATCCACTTCCTGGAGGAGGCGATGGACCTCTTCCCGCAGGCCCGGCGGGCGTTGCTGACCGCGTACGCGGACACCGAGGCCGCCATCCGGGCGATCAACGTCGTCGACGTCGACCACTATCTGCTCAAGCCGTGGGAACCGCCGGAGGAAAAGCTCTATCCGGTCATCGACGAGCTGCTCGACGCATGGAAGGCGAGCGGCGACCGGGCCCGTACGGCGGTGCAGGTGGTCGGGCACCGCTGGTCGCGACCGGCGTACGAGGTCCGCGAATTCCTCTCCCGCAACGCGGTCCCGTTCCACTGGTTCAACGCCGACGAGCCGGAGGGACGCCGGTTGCTGGCCGCCGCGGGCGCCGGACCCGAGGCCGTGCCGCTGGTGCTGCCCCCGGACGGTTCGGTGCTGCCGGCGCCCAGCGTCGAGGAACTGGCCGCCCGGGTGGGCCTGCCGACCATGCCGGCGGGCGACTTCTACGACGTGGTCATCGTCGGCGGCGGACCGGCCGGCCTGGGCGCGGCGGTCTACGCCGCCTCCGAGGGGCTGCGCACGGTGCTGATCGAGCGGCAGGCCACCGGCGGGCAGGCCGGGCAGAGCAGCCGCATCGAGAACTATCTCGGATTCCCCGACGGGGTCAGCGGCGCCCAGCTCACCGGCCGGGCGCGGCGGCAGGCGGCCAAGTTCGGCGCCGAGATCCTCACCGGACGCGCCGTCACCGGCATCGAGGTGAACGGGCCGCAGCGGGTGGCGCGCTTCGCCGACGGCGCCGCCATCGCCTCACGCGCCGTCATCCTGGCCACCGGGGTGGCCTATCGCCACCTGCCCGCCGAGGGGGCCGACGCGCTGATCGGCCGGGGCGTCTACTACGGCTCGCCGACCTTCGAGGTCAGCGAGTGCGCCGGCGAGCACGTGGTGATCGTCGGCGGGGCGAACTCGGCCGGGCAGGCGGCGTTGTTCTTCGCGCGGCAGGCCGCGAAGGTGACCATGGTCGTACGCGGCCCCGACCTGCGCCGCACCATGTCGCAGTACCTGGTCGACCAGGTGATGCACGCGGCCGGCATCGAGATCCGCACCGGCACCGTGCTGACCCGCTGTCTCGGTGACGAACGGCTGTCCCGGGTCGAGCTGGCCGGCGAGTCGGGCCGGACCGAGGTGCTCGACGCGACCCACGTCTTCGTGTTCATCGGCGCTCAGCCGTACACCGCATGGTTGCCCCCGGCCGTACGGCGCGACGGAGCCGGCTTCGTGCTCACCGGACCCGACCTGATCTCGGACGGGCGGCGGCCCGCGGGCTGGGAACCCGACCGGGACCCGTACCTGCTGGAGTCCAGCCTTCCCGGATTGTTCGTGGCGGGAGACGTACGGGCGCAGTCGGTCAAACGCGTCGCCTCCGCCGTCGGCGAGGGCGCCCTCGCCGTCACCCAGGTCCACCGTTACCTCGACGGTCAGTGACCTCCCCCGCAGATCGGAGTCGTTGATGACCCACCTTCCCTACACCGCCGGCCTGCACCAGATCGCCCCGGACGCGTACGCCTATCTCAACCCGCCCGGCTCCTGGGGGCTGAGCAACTGCGGGCTGATCGTGTGCCACGACGAGGCGCTGCTGATCGACACGCAGTTCGACCTGGCCTCCACCTGGACGCTCATCGACACCATCGCGGCCGTGGTGCCGTCGGCCGTCGTCACGACGGTAGTGAACACGCACGCCAACGGCGACCACTGCTGGGGCAACGAACTGTTCGCGGCGGCCGAGATCATCGCGTCCGACAGCGCCGCCCGCGAAATGCTCAGCGACATCCAGCCGGCCGAGCTGAGCGCGCTCAGCGGGCCGGGCTCGCCGGGATCGCCGCTGGGCGCGTTCTTCCGCAAGCATTTCGGCGTGTTCGATCTGACCGACATCACCCTCACGCCACCGACACGCACGTTCAACGGCCGGCTGGAGATCGATGTCTGCGGGCGACCGGTGGAGCTGCTGGAGCTGGGACCGGCGCACACCGACGGCGATGTGGCGGTGCACCTGCCGGACGCCAAGGTGATCTTCGCCGGCGACGTGGTGTTCACCGACGATCACCCGATCTCGTGGACGGGGTCGCTGGCCAACTGGGTGGCCGCGTGCGACCGGCTGCTCGACACCCGGGCCGAGGTGTTCGTGCCCGGGCACGGGCCGGTGACCGGGCGGGCCGGGGTCCGGCTCGTGCGCGACTATCTCGAACTGGTCGGCGAGCACGCGAGCCGGGCGCACGCCGGCGGGCTGCCCGCCGAGGAGGCCGCCGCCCGGATGGTCATCCCCGAGGCGTTCGGCTCGTGGCGGCACCGCGACCGGCTGGTGCTCACCTTCGCGGCCGCGTTCCGCCAGTTCGAGGAACTGGTGCAGCCCACCGCGGTCGAGGCGATCGAACGTTACACATCGGCCCACCGGCACGCGGACCTCTGACCTGACGCAGTACGTACCTATGTCCGGGCATCGATACCAACCGACATTAGCGTGATTCTCGACCTTCTCGGTGCACATTTCCTGGATGGGTGGATCATGAGAATCCTCGCCGTGCTGCACAGCCCCGCCGGTAGTGGCGGAGACACCACCATGCGCCGGATCGCCGGCCACCTGAGCGCGGCCGGCCACTCGGTCGTGCTCGCCCCCGACAACGGACGGCCCGGTTTCCTGGCCACCCTGGCCCACACCCACCGGGCCGACGTGCTGATCGGCTCGCACGCGCTGATCGGCGGCGGGCCTCTGGTCGAGACCGGGCTGCCGTACGTGCTGGCGTTCGGCGGCACCGACCTCAACGAGTTCGTGCACGATCCGGAATCGCTCGAGGTGATGACCAAGGCGGTGGACGGCGCGGTGGCCCTGGTGGCGTTCAACGACGACTTCGCCGACCGATGTCTGGCGCTGTGGCCCCACGTACGGGAAAGGTTGCATCTGATCCCGCAGGGTGTGGCAGCGATCGAGAACCCGACCTTTTCGATGCGCGACAGTCTCGGACTGCCCGCCGACGCGCAGGTGTTCCTGCTGCCGGCCGGGCTGCGGCCCGTCAAGGACCCGCTGATGCTGGTCAACGAGGTGCAGCGCTGGCACCGCGACGACCCGCGCATCCATCTGGTGATCGCCGGGCACTCCTACGACGACGACTTCGAAGCCATCGCGCGGCGGCGCCTGGCCACGGCCCCCGGGGTGCGCTACGCGGGCTCGCTGGACCGCCCCAACCTGCTGGCCGCGATGGTGCAGTCGATCGCGGTCCTCAACACGTCGATCAGCGAATGCAGCCCGAACGCGCTGCTCGAGGCCATGTGGCTGCGCCGGCCGGTGCTGGCCCGCGACATAGCGGGCAACACGTGCCTGGTGCGCGACGGCTCGACCGGCCTGGTCTTCAGCGACCCCGCCGGATTCCGCGAACAGGCCACCCGGCTGCTGAACGAGCCCGGCCTGGCCGCCCGGCTGGGCCGCCGGGCCGGGGACTTCGTCCGGTCGACGCACGGCATGCCGGACGAGCGGGAGGCGTACCTTCACCTGTTCGCCGGCCTGTCCGCCGTGGTGCCGCCGTCGCTCCCCGCGCCCGCGCCGGCTTTCACGCCGCCGTCGCTTCCCGCGCTCGCGTCCGCCTTCACCACGCCCGACCGTGCTTGAGATCGTCGAGATACCGCCGGGGCGGCTCGCGGTGCAGCGTTTCGGGCCACCCGCCGCCACGCCGATCCTGCTCATCGCGGGCTCGGCCGCGTCGATGGCGGCCTGGCCGGACGAGTTCTGCCGGGGCCTGGCCGCCGCGGGCCGCCACGTCGTGCGCTACGACCACCGCGACACCGGCCTTTCCACCACCCCACCCGGCCCCCCGTACGGCCTGCCCGACCTGGCCGCCGACGCCGTGGCCCTGCTCGACGCGCTCGGCCTCGGCCGGGCCCACCTGGTCGGCGCGTCGATGGGCGGCATGATCGCCCAGCTGGTCGCCGTCGGGCATCCGTCCCGGGTCGCGTCGCTGACCCTGATCTCGACCAGCCCCGGCGCGCCGGACGACCTGCCGGGGCCGTCGCTGCGCCTGCGCCGCGCCCTCGAGGACGTGGACTCGCCCGACTGGACCGAGCCGGCCGCCGTCGTCGAGCATCTGGTCGAGCTGGCCCGGTTGCGCTCCGGCGCCGGCCGCCCGTTCGACCGCGCGGCGGCCCGGGCCGCCGCCGAGCGCATGGTCACCCACGGCGGCGACTTCGAGGCGGCCGCGATCAGCCACGCAATGCTCGACCCGGGTCCGTCGTGGCGGCATCGGTTGCCCGCGGTGACCGCACCGGCGCTGGTTATCCACGGCGCGGCCGACCCGCTGCTGCCCGCGGCCCACGGCCGGGCGCTGGCCGCCGAACTCGCCGACGCCGAGCTCCTCCTGCTGCCGGAGGCCGGCCACGACCTGTACCCCGCCGACTGGGCGGTCGTTCTTCCCGCCGTGCTACGCCACACGGCTCCGCAACACTCGACTTCGGACCAATGATTCACCGGCCGAGATGGTCTCGTCCCGACGGGCGTCTTCAGGCGGTCGTCGCAACACTGCTGTTGAACGACTACAGCCCGAGTCCGGCGACTGCGTCAGTAACGATCCGCCACGGCCAGCCCGGGCGCGCGCATCGCGGAAGATCCGGACTATCGGTCACGCCGGATCTAGCATGGTCTCCATGAGCGACGTCAACGCCGGTGAGCTACCCGAGCTGTCGTTCGCACTCCCGACCATCCCGGCCTCGGCCGGCGCTCTGGTACGTGGCCGCAAGGGGCGATTACTCATCCTGAAGCCGACGTACAAGGGTGGCTGGACGATCCCGGGTGGGGTTGTTGAGATCGGCGAGTCACCCTGGGATGCATGTCGCCGCGAAACCAGGGAGGAGTGTGGCCTCGAGGTCACCACGGGGCGGCTGAAGTGTGTTGACTTCCTCCGGCCACGGCCTGATCGTCCGGGTGGCATGCGCTTCCTTTTCGACTGCGGCGTCTTCGACGACGCCGTCTTGGCTACCGTGGTCACCCAACCGGTCGAGATTTCCGAAAGCCGAATCGTGTCGATCGACGCGGCGCTGCCTTTGCTGAGCGGACCCGTCCGGCGTCGGGTACGCGCCGCCTGGAAGGCGAAGCGGGTGCGCTATCTGGAGAACGGCCGCCAGGTGCAGGGGATCAACCCTTAGCGTTCGGGAAACCGACGACCGAACATCGAGGAGCCAATGCAACGCCATGGCGGCGGACCGCCGGTCGCTTCCAAAGGCACGGCGACTCAACGCTGCGCACCGGTTCGCCCGCGACTCACGGCAGATCCGGTGGTCATGCTGCTGCTATTCGCCGCGCTGTGACCTTGCATGAGGGGGGTCGCTGCCCGTTTCGTCGATGCCTGGCGTCCTGCCGGTAGTGCGGACATCATCCGATCCAGATGTCAATCACAGTGGCGGCGAGTGGCGCGGCTACCGGTACGCCCTCGCCCGCGAAGATCTCCAGCTCTCCGACGAACCCGCTGAGGACGTGCAGTACGACGCTGACGTCGCCGCCGCCAGACGCGGACACAGCGAAGTAGTCGTCACGCCCGGTGTCGCTGAGCCGCGCAACAGCCGTTGCGGGCACCTGCGGTCCCTCGGTGCTCAGTCCAACCGACGCACAGCCACAGTCGCAGGTGGACACGACCCGCACCGTCGCGACCTGTTCGCTGAGTTTCGGGACATCGGCGAACGTCACCAGCCGGACCATCAACGCATGCTCGGCCTCGGTGAGCGCCCTCGGTCGTGGCAGCTCAACGAGCGTCGGAACAGACTCGGTCACCGCGTCACGGTAGCGCTATGCCGGTCGCGGACAGCAGCGGTTTCCGTCCCGACGAGCGGCCAGGCCCGCGCCTTATCGGCGGCAGATCCGGGCGTTGGGAGCGGCCTCTTGGAAGGGTTCGCAGGATTGGAGATGAGTGACGTGCCAGAACGCCCGGTAACTCGTGGCCCGAACGACGATCCGTCGATATCCGATGATGAGCTCGTCCGCCGCGGACGGAATGGTTCGCGGCATACACCTCGCAGATGAACGTCTTCGCGCCACAACAAGACGCTCCGTACACCTGCCCATGCTGCGGCCACGCAACCTTGGCCGAGCGAGGTGCCTACGAAATCTGCGACGAGTGCGTATGGGAGGACGTCGGCCAGGACAATCACGACAGCCACGTCGTTCGAGGCGGCCCCAACGGTCCAGAAAGCCTGGATCAAGCGCGCATGAGATATGTACGAGGAGGCGGAGTCATGCAGCCGCACCTGCCGCCTGCCGAAGCGGTTTGATGCACTCACCTCGGCTACGAGCTTGCGCCGGCCGACTTCGGGGTGCGTCAGTCGGCGTCACGACTGTCCGCCGGTCGCCTCGCGGTCGGCGGCAAATGAGGATGCCGGCGGGTCACGTCCGCTTCAGCGCAAGTCCAATAGTTCATGGATTCCGTGGGCCGGGCTGTAGCCGAAGGTGTCCGTGGCGGCGTGGGAGTCATAGACCCGATCGAGCGTGCGAGGTAGCGGCCAGTTCCTCTCTCGGAAGGCGGAAGCCACCTCAGGCAGCCGCGCCGTGATCAGGCTGGCCGCATCGTCGTGCAATGCCGAGCAGTCCGCGCGGGCGAAGGCGTACGGTCCCGCAATGTTGAAGGTTCCGGTGGCGTGTTGCTCAGCGACGCGCACGGCGGCCGTCGCGACATCGTCCAACGCTACGGCTCGGTGCAGGAGGTGAGTGGCCAGCACTGGCAACGGCTCCGGGAAGCAGCGGGCGATGCGCAAGGTGATCGACGGCGTGGCCGCCGAGGCCACGAGTCGCTCGGCGGCCAGTTTCGTTTCATCGTAGATGTCACGTGGACAGGGCTCCAGCGCTTCGTCGACCCATACCGCCTGGCCAGCGGGCATCAGAGCGCTCCCGTAAACACTGGTACTGCTGATGTAGATGATTTGCCGAACGCCTATCCGGTCGGCTTCTTCGAGTAACGCCTCGGTGGCGTCGACGTTGACGGCACGAAACTCGCGGTCATCGACCTGGCCGACGTGGGGTGCGTGCAGGGCAGCGGCGTGGACCACGAGGTCTGAGCGCCGGATTGCGGCATGGCGTACCACTGGGTCTCGTAGATCCCCCATGAGGCTGGTCCGCCGGCCTGGTACTCGGTCGATCCCTCGAACGAACCAACCATCCGACTGAAGGGCTTCCGCGATCGCCGCGCCAACGCGGCCGGAGGTTCCTGTGACCACTGCAACACGGATCGACTCTTGCTCATCTCGTCGTTCGGGCACAGATCATTCTGACGGTGGCGCGGCAAACCCGTCGACCCCGACCGTACGAACGGCCGAATGACGGTATATCCGCTACTCGGCACGACCGGAAGCATGCTGCTCTGGCTGGAGTCTCTAACGCCAGCGACACCCGATCGGCGGCAAATGAGTGCACGGCGGACCGGAGGGGATTCGAACCCCCGGTGGGGCATGGCACGCCAGCGGCCCCACGCGCCAACGAGCCGCCCGCGCGTGCCGGGCTTGCAACTCGAGTCGCCGCAATAACCAGCCTCTGCCACCGGTCCGCAGTCAGTCTCGCGGCAGCCCGGCATCGCGCGCATGCATTTTCGGCTCAACGCGTCGCCATCGCGGCAAATCCGGATGCCGGTGGAGGTGCTGACGGCCCGTCGAAACTGACAGCATGTCGGCAGGCGGAGCAGCGTCAACCACTTTGAGGCGGGAGACCCACGCGATAACGGCATGCCCTTCAGATGCGTCCCTTCGAATAGTTCCGGTCGCCGGGGTTGATGTATGGGCGGTCCCGCCGGCCCGTCTAAATTGCGGCGCGAGCGGTGTTGACGCATTCGGCGACATCGAGCACCAGCAACAGCCGATCCTCCGTCTTGTACGAACCGACAATCATCGCCCGGGTCGGCCCGGTCAGTGTGTCCGGCGGCAACTCGAACGCCGCATCGTCCAGATCGGCGACCAGACCGATTCGGTCCACCAGCAGGCTTACCGGTTCACCGCCGACCAGCACGACCACGTTGACGATCGGACCCGACATTGACCTGCGCGGCCGCCCGAACCGGACCTGCAGGTCCACCGTCCCGATGACCTCGCCGCGCAGGTTGAACAGGCCGCCCCACCCGTCCGGGGCGAGCGGCATCGGCGTGTACTTCTCGTTGAGGAGAACTTCCTGCACGATTTCCACGGGGACCCCGAAGAACTCGTTCGCCACGTCGAAGGTCACGAACTGACGGCTGGTCATGAGTGGTCTCCAAGGGGTTTGCTGGCCGCCAGGCTTCGCCGGGGCGTACCACCTGCTGTATTCGGTTCGCCACCCTTCCACTCAAGGAAATCCTGGATCGGAGGCCACTTTCGTCACGTCAAGGCTGTAGTCGGGAGGACACGCGTCCCTACTCCGGTCGCTTCGACGTGACCGAGCCCTGGCGCTCACGGCGTTCGTGGTTGTCGGCACGGGCGTCAGCGCCGCCGACTGCACCGCCCGCATCTGGGCCTCACTTATGTACTGGCGCCACGACCGCAGCCCGGCCAGGAACGCACCTTGTGTCGACGCCACGCCGCGTGACCGCTTCCGCAGTCCCGCGCGCACGCTAGGCGGTGCCATGAGAGTGCACCGGATCATGTCTCGGGCAGGCCCGCGAGCCACCGACGAATCGAGTGGAAGTCGGTGTCAGTCAGACCGACGAACGGGTCGACGCGGTGCACCAACGCCCAGCCGGGATGGCGTCTCGCCACCCAGCGCTGATCGGCGTCCGTGCACTCGTCGTCGATCCATACGAATGGACGCCCGGCTGCCCACCGAGTCAAGAACATCGTCTTCCAATGCAGCCCACCCACGGGCTCATCGTCGGTGTCAGGAAACTCGACGACAGGCAAGTCCGACAGCCCGAGCCGGGGAGAGACGACTTCGTTCGCCTCCGCCATCCACGTCGTTGCCCAGACGAGTTCGCACCCCAGCGCCAACAGACTGTGTCCATCGGCCGGATCGAGCCGGTCCAGAAGGGGATTGTCGGACTCGTCGTTCACCTGGCCAGCGAGATTCTTGTGGGCATGCCTGTTACGCCCGGGCCGGGCGCGGAACGGGATCAGCGGTCCATCGACGTCCAGGAAGACGAGCGGGCGGGCGGCCAGGCCGGTCATCGCTGCAACCTACTGCACGGTCAACCACGCTGGTGCCCCCGCGCATTATCGGCGGCAGAAGAGTGCGCTGGTTCGCGAACCTTCGAACGGTGCTTCATCCCCTGCAACACTGCTCTTCTTTCATTTTTTCGATCGGTGTGCACGGTGGCTGTAGCGTTAGTAAGAACGGCAATTCCTCGCCGTACGTCGATCAGGGGCAAGACCGCCAGCAATTCATCGGCGCGCGGTATCGCCCGCGTGAGGCAAACCGGTAAGCAGCTAGCTTGGTGTCATCCGGAGAGCGGGATCTTTCGGCGGCGCTTTTGCTCTCCCACACCTGCGATTAGCTCCTCTCGGACGGCAGCCGGGTCGGCACTAATCCGATCACGAAACTCACCGGCTTGCTGATAAAGCTCTCGCACCACGTCACGATCATCGGTCGGGTCAGAGTCGATTACCTGCCGTACCTTTTCAAGCGCTTCTCGCGCATCATCCGGACGTCGCAACATGACAGCTGTCGCCGCCTGCCTGTACAGCTCTTGAATGTCTCCTAATCCATTAGGGTGAGTGTTGTTCCTTCGCTGGCAGCGTTCGAAGTAGCCTTCCAAGCTGCCGTTCTTCAGAAGAAATGGGTGCACCGTATCATTGATGATCTCAACTAGGCCATGCATGTACTTCTCGGCGCGCTCCCCGCCAAGCTTGAGATCTTTGTATACGGAGAGCCGGCCTACGTTACAATCTGGTGCGATTAGCCAGCTCGCTTGACGGTAGTTGAGAGGCATGAATAGTGGCTCAAGGATAGGAACGAGAGAAAAATCCTGCGCTATCACGCCTCGTAGGATGAAGCCGAATGGGCAAAGCATCAGCTCCCGGCTGCCCATGATTTTCCAGTCCCCTGACAGGTTTGGCAGCGCATACTTTGCGGCGGCCGCCCTCCATACGTTCTGCCGTTTTGCCGCTGGACTCATGGGTTCACCTCTATCGAGAGCAAGTCTGGGAAGTTTGATTCCGAACCGGTCAAGTTGCAGGTTGCTGTCGCCGCGGAGCGCGTTCTCTATTTAATTTTCCCCGGCAGGCCCGGTCGGCGATGACTGTATCTTGCCATCCCGACCGAGCCCGTTCACTACTAGCAGTTCACCTGGTATACCGGAACCTTCTTGTACCCGTTTGGCAGGTTCGCAACCAGCTTCCATTCGAAATCAGCGCCGCAGGTCAGCGACTTGATCACCTACGACGCCTTCGATCCAAAGCCACAGGAGATCACAAGGGGTTGCTCCCACCCTGCTCCCCGTTGTAAGCACCGGGTGGTTCTTCGAGTCCTTGCAGGTCAGCGCTGATCCATACGTTGAGCAGCGGCGATACGACGCAGTCCAGGTCCGTGCAGTTGACGCCTCTTGTGTGAACGGACGGCCCACGAGTCGCTGACCAGTGCAAACGCAAATGACCTGCACGAACGCAATGCGGTTCGCAGCAGCTCAAGGCCGTTGAGCGCAGTTCAACGCAGTTGGGAGCACCCTGCTGCTCCCAATCTGCTCCCACCGTCAGCCGCCGTCACCACCGGCAAACGCGTGCGCCGCCCTACGCGCAGACGCAGACGGCGCAACTACAGACGTTCCGCGACGCGACCCAACACACGAGAGCAAGCCCCGCCTCGAGCTGCCAACGCGCCTTATCCGCGGCCAAATGAGTGCACTTAACCGTCTCGGATGAAGCGGTCTTACACGGAGTCTGACCGGGGAGCTGACGTGGGCCAAAATGCCTCCATCGCAGCCAAGTCGGCGCACGTCGCGGGTCCAGCGATCTGCCTTATGGCGTCAATTGCCGCCTGTTCGTCGGCGTCAGGCGTGACGGCCAGATCTTCCATGAACGAAACCTCAACTACGTTGCGCGTGTCAGGGTCGGAACTGGCGTAAAGGATCTCAAGAGCGGCGAGGAAGTTTCTTACGCCGCTGTGGTTGCCAGTCTTCACCGCGTTGACGAACCATCGGCGAAGGTCGGCCATGAGCAGGTGCGGTAGGACTTCGTCGTTGTCATTGACATGCTCATCGAGGACCGGCTCGGTTCCGGCGACGCTCGCCACTAGGCGTCGCATTGCCGCTACGACCACCGGCGAGGGGACGTAGTCGCTCACCTCACCACCGTAGGGCGATAACGCGGCCGACAGCCGCAGTACGGCCGGATAGGTGCCTGCGGGCCAACTCCCAGATATAGCCCCGCAGATGCGGAGCCGGGCACCAGCCCCGGGCACCACCTCGCCGGAGCCGGCGATCGCCCGACTCGCGGCAGATCCGGATGCTCTGAACCTGACCGGACCGCATTGTCAGGAAAGCTGCTGCCACAGCGGAGTGATCTCAGCGCGAAGCAGACGCCCATCCCTCCGAGGTGCGCAATGCCCTAAACACGTATTTCAAACCGACGAGCCGCAGCGCGGGTGCGATCGGGTCAGCTCGGGTCGGGAAGAAGGCGACCATCACGTTCGCCGTCAGCTCAGCGTGATCGCCGTTGAGGTCGATGAGTGAAGCCTTCACTGGCGATTGTCGAGATTCTGATGCGTTGGCACATGCGGGAGTTACGCAGCCGCTCCTGTGAGACGATCCGGCCGTGGATTTGTTGACCGCGGTTGGTCTGGGGCTTGACTACAGCGATCTTCGGTTCGGCAGGACGACTCAGGCGTGGCTGGATGCCGGCGGTGAGCTGAGAACGCGAGTGGCGGAAGCCCTCGACGGTCTCGCGACGGAGGTGGAGCTCGTAGGCTCGTCGTCGGTTCTGGGGCTTCTTGCCAAGCCGATTGTTGACCTGGCTGTCGGTCTCACTGCCCAGCAGTCGATGTCGTCGGTTACGGCGAGGCTAGAGGCCGATGGGTGGATCTACCGGGGCGACGCCGGCGACCAAGGAGGCCATGTTTTCGTTCTCGAGTCCCGGCCATGGCATCGAGTCGCCCATCTGCACGTTGTTGACTACGACGGCGACCGATGGCGTGCCTACCTGCGCTTTGGTGAAGTCCTTCGCGGCAGTTCGGAGGCTCGGGAGCGCTATGAAGCGGTGAAGCTGAGGCTATCCGAGCAGGGGCCCGTCGACCGGAAGGCATATACCGACGGCAAGACTGCTGTCGTGACGTCGATCATCGATGGAGCGTCTTGAGTCGACCCGTGGTCATGGAGTGCGCAGGATCCGAAAACGAGTCCTGCCGGCCAAATAGCTTGATGATCATCGCCGATGGGGCGGACAGCCGAAGGCTGGGGATGCTTCGGCCATGATGCGTGCCAGGGTGCGCTGTCCCGTGCGGCTCATGAGTGGATTTGTCTCGTGGTAGTACCAGACGAGCCCCATCGCTTGCTCGAATGCCCACGCCTTGCCTTTCTCCCATTCAAGGTCGTCGCAGCCCAGTTCCCTCCGCAGCGTTTGTCGGGGACGGTCCTCGAGCAGATGCCAGCCGCTGACAAGGTCAGCGGCTGGATCAGCTGGCGCGAGGCCGCCCACATCGAGCACGCCGGCCAGCTGGCCGTCGGCGACCACGACGTTGCCCGGAACGAGATCGCCATGAGTCATCACATCGGGGGCGTCGCCCCGGGGCAGGTCACGCATCGCCGCCCATGCCCGGCGAAGTGGAAGGACGTCCAGGAGGTGGGGGCTTAACCCCTGATCTTGGACACGGGGTTTATGCGGCTGACGCCAGCGTAGCTGGCGTAGATCGGATGCGTCACGCGGCGTGACGGCTCACGCCCGGGCCGTCGCGCGCGGTCGGCGGCAAGTCAGTGGGCAAGGCTATGCCGATTTACTGGAGCAATCTGAATACTCCACCGTTGTGAATGAGGTGGACAAGCCTCTTAGTCAGAGTCGCCCCGGACGCGCATCGCGTGCCGTACTACCGATTCATGTACTGGTTCCAGAGCCGGAGATCTATTCCTCGTCCAGGGCGGCCCAGCTGAGTGGGGTTGGAGAAGCTGCCAAGGGCCAGGCCGGACGTATCTCCTAAGTGCGCGGGATTGCTGGGGTTCGTGAGCCATTGGCGGGCGTTCGTGGCGATCTGGTCGTCCGAATCTTGGGCGAGGACCTCGTATACGGCTCGGGTGGAGCCGGGTAGGCCGGCGAGCCAGTAGCGGACGTTGACTGATCGGTCACGGGCGAGCGTGAGCAGGTCCTGCTCGGGGATATCCCAGCCGAGAGTGGCCATGGCATGCACGAGAGACACTCGCACTGGCGCCGACGGATCTCGAACGAGTCGCCCGCGCTGCGCGGCGGTGGTGAGCCGGTTCTGGGCTGCCCCGGCCCTGACACGGGGCTTCGGGTCGTTGACCAAGATCTCCAGTGCGGCGGAGTCGTCGGTGCGCTCGGCCAGGTATTCGCGAACCTGCCCGACTGGGTCTTGGACGAGCAGCCTGACGACCTCGGTCGGTAGACGCGGCTGTTGAGCCAGGATGAGCCGGACGTCGCGGTGCGGCGAGGCACACAACGCCTTCAACACGCTCAGGTCGTTGACGGCGACGGGGTTTGTCATAGCGGCGTAGCGGACCGCGAAGTTGTTGTCGCCGCCAAGCTTGCTCAGGACCTCGGTTGGCGTACTGGTGTTAGCGGCCAAGGCTTCACGGGTGGCGGCGTCCGGGTCAGCGACGAGCAGTCGAAGCGCAGTTGGCGGGGTGCGGGCCCGCCCAGCGACGATTCGGCGGACCCTCGGTGAGGTATCGGCGGCCATCGCGGCCAGCAACTCGGCCGGTGTGTCTGTATGCGCTGCAGCGGCGACCCTGGTACGGACAATCTTGTGTCTCGCCAGAACCTGGAGATCTTCAGAACCGTCGCCCACCGCCACGCCGGACATCGTGCGCGCACGTCACCGAGCGTTGCAAGGGCTTGAAGGACGATGTGCCCCATCGGAGTACCGAAACGATCATCCATGCGGCTTACACCACGGAGCAGGGGTGCTCCGCCGGCCGCGACGACCACTCGGCAGGCGGACACGAGTGGCACCTTCAGCCGAGGCCGGGGCACGGCTCGTTGCGTCGGATTCCCGACCCGGGCGGCCGCCCGAGAGGCACCGTTGATGGGTCAGCGAGCAGACTCCACCGACCGAATCGCTCGGTCCGCGCGGATCGCGGCCTGGAGTGCGTCTCGCGGCTTGGGTCCGGTTCGGTCGTGGCTATTCAGGATGCTGTTCGCGTATCACGCATAAGACCAGCTACGCCGTCCTGGTCGCGATGGTTCAGAGGGGTCGATCCGCTCGCCACTCCAGCTCTGGATCCTGGCGCCGGCGCCCCTCGATGAGCGTGAGCAGCTCGATTAGTGCGGAACGGTCATGAGCGAGTCTGGCGAGATCGCCACCGGTCGCGACGTGCCGGCGCAGGAAGTCGGCTGCCGTTGAGGTCGCGTGCTGCCCCAGAAGGTCGTCGATGTGGTCCTGCATGTAGGTCAGGACCTCATCGGGTACGCCGCCGCGCTCGTAGGCGTCCTCCGTGAGCAACCACGCCGCCAGAGCAGGGAGCGCTTGAGCCGTAGGCCTGCCACGCTCTCCAGCTGCCGCCATGTCGTCGCGATCCACATAGACATTCTGACAGCGACACGAACTGAAAACATCGCTTCTCAGCAGCGTGCGCACCAGGCTGTCCGCCATCGTGCAGAGGCTAGCGCTCGACTCGCGGCAGAAGCGGATGTTCGCAGGCGCCACTCCACCGCGTTGGCATGCCCGCCTGGCCGGATTGTTGGCCTCTGGACCGACGGTCGAGCCCGGTCAGAAAGTCGAACTCCAGAGCCAGGAGGGTGCCGCCGCCCGGTTTCGCCTCCACGCGAGTCGGCCGGCCGAGCCTTATGCGCGACAGCGAAGCGACCGTAACCGTAAGAACAAACTGGCGCTATATCCACATCGGACACATTGGATGCGTAGGTGTGCTCGACCGGAAGCATTGCCGGCGACCTCCGAACCGCCGGGGAGGCGGCCCGGAGGCTCGTCTCCCACACCTCGGGCAGGGGCCGCGACACGCAGAAACCGGCTTGCACTGCGTCACGTCACGACCGGCAGCCGGTCTCGCATTCCGACCGGAAAGCCAAGGATCGACAAACAAGATCAACTGACCTACACTCGGCAATCGTCAGATTTACATGCCTGGATGGAGTAACAACTGTGGGTCAGTCTCACTACGCAACACCCCGGCGTAGACTGCACGGAATGGCCGCTGTTGCGGTCGCCGTCGTCCTGCCGCTCGCCGTCGGCGCTTCTCCCGCCGTTGCAGAGATTCCCGCGAGCGCAACCGACTCGGCCGACGGTGTCGCCTTCCTGTCGCCGGAGCAGTACGCCAGTTTGTACGAGAAGAAATTTAAGAAGTCCGCTCCACAGAGTGTCCTCGATGCGATCGGCGAAGCCTCTGCCATCGAGCAGCCGGTACCTCAAGACCCGCCTGGCGGTGGCGACGCGCGTTGGGACATCATTTTGTCGAGCTATAAAGACAAGCGAGGCACCTACATCCCGTTGCGTCTCGGGAATTCCGTCCTGGGATATAATCACTACTCACAACCGCACAACCTCTACACATTTGCGCCGTTCAAGGCAATCAACGCAGCTTCTAAACCAGCCGTCGACCAGGGTGCACACGTCGAGTACCTGGCTTACGCCACGAAGCTTGACAATGCCCAGATCAAGGAAACTGTCGTCATGGCTGCCCAGGCAGCCAACCGGACTGACGACGGCAAGTGGAAGCCGGCGGACGGGGCGAACGTAGGTATCATCACCGCCTACTGCAAAGGCAAGACGAAGTGCCCTGACTGGCTGAACAAGCTTAAGTAGCAAAGATCGATGGATGCACCGGATGGGGAGTGAATACGTGGCAGAGGCTGAGGATCACACTTTCGGGTTCCTACTGAGGTCCATAGCCCCGTTGGTGATGGCGCCCATGGCCACACAAAAAGGTATGGGTCCCCGGCTACGGGGCGTCGTTCGCGCGAGCGATTCGCACGCCCGAATTGCGGTCAGCCCTGAACTCATGATTTCCGAGGGCGTGGCGTTCAATTTCCCTTTGACGTCACATTCCGGAGACCCACTCCCCGCCGGTGTGGCTATCGACTGGATCAGAGGATTTGATTCGGACAGCATTCGTCACTTTGCCGAGAGTGTCGATAGCGTCCTGGACAGTCATGGCAACGCAATCGTCGACGCCTCAGCCGCCGGCTTCGATCCGCACCGCGAGACGGCTCTCGATCACAGCTTTTTCGGGCTGCTCAGCATTCTGATCCATGGGGGTGGCTACCCGTGGTTCGAGGACACGTATGCAAGCATGGGTTTCATGCTTCGCCCCGGCGAAAGAGTGCGACTGTACGTGAGCCTCACGGGCCGTCAAACTGTTTGGGGCATTGATGTTCCCCTTCTACACCCGCGGACTCGGCAGCCGGTCGACTACGGAAGCCTTCCTCAAGAGCTTGCGTCTCTCCTCCGGGACGGCGAACGGTTACCGTGCGAGACCGTGGCGGGCCGAGATGACTACTGCACCGAAGTCTTCGATATGTCCGAATGGCTCGGAGTAGCGTGAGCCAATGAGTTTCAGCACGACTGACGCTGATTCATTCGAGACGATCCGACGGCGGCGCGACGCAGTCGATCGATCCGACCAGCGGCGCGGGGCTTGCCCGATCGGGGCCGGCCCGCCGCCGGGGAGTGCCGGTTTGGACTTTGACGCCGGGTCGACGCAGAGGCGGATGGCGCCGGAACATTCTCGTGCCGGCGTCACCGATGCCGCGCTCCAACATAGCTCGATATGATCGAATCGTCAGGCGAAGGCCCGTGCACTCTCATCGGCAAAAGAGGGCGCCTGATCATGAGACTTCAGCGAGCAGTCGGCTGGACCCCTGGACAGGGTGCGGTCCCAGCCGAGGATCCTTTGGGACGGTCGTTGAGTTCGGCCGCCATGGCGGTCAGGTTGTCGGCGGTATGCACGCTGAGGTCGCTGCTCTTGGGGAGATACGGGCGAAGCAAATCGTTGATGTTCTCGTCCGAGCCGCGCCGCCATGGGCTGGTTGCGTCGCAGCATGAAATCGGTGTGCTGGGGGCAGCGGTCAACTCAGCATGCCGGCCCAACTCGACGCCGTGATCTCGGGCCAGCGACTGTCACCGCACCGCCGGAGGGGCGGCTACACGGTGATGAGCTGGTCGCGGAAGTGTGCGGCATTGCGGCCTCGCGGCAGGTGCATAAGGACGACGTAGCGAGCGCTGCGCTCGATCAGGGTGGCAATGGCCATCCGGTCGTGGGCACCCATGATCAGGCCGCCAGACCGACGGCCGTTCGGGCCCGGGGTGAACCTCGCAGCCCACCGGCCGGGCGTGGGCGAGTCGAGCTGATCCGGGCACGGGTGAGCTCAGAGTCCGGCCCGGGACCGGCGGGCCGAGGAGCCGGTGGACCGGGCACTCAGGGCGACCAGAACCGGCGGGGCGGCCAAAGCGACCAGCAACGCCAGCAAGGCGGGCAACAGCATTGCCGCCGGCAGGGACGTCGCGGTGGCCAGGGTGCCGATCAAAGCCGGCCCCAGCAAGCCGCCGCCGTAGCTGACGGTGGCCAACGTCGACAGGGTTCGGGCCCGGCCGTGGGAGGCCGCGGCCACGGTGCTCGAGATGATCGGCCACACCAGGGCCATGCCCGCGCCGGCCAGGGACCAGCCGGCCACGGCCAGGGGGATGCCGGAGGTCAGCGGGGTCAGCAGGATCAGGACGTAGCCGGCCGTTGCCACCGCGCCGGCCAGGCGGATGGCCCGGGACGGGCCCAGGGCCGACCGCACCCGGTCACCGACGAGACGGACCACCGTCATCGCGGCGAAAAAGAACGTGTAGAGCAGCGAAGCGGTGGCGGGGTCGGCGCCCAGCACGCGGCGGGCGTGGACACCGGCCCAATCGGCGGCGGCGCCCTCGGTCAGGAAGGCCGCCGCGCCCAGCAGGCCCAGCGCGAGCAGCAGACCTGTCCGGGGCGGCGGGCCACCGGCGGGTTCGGGGCCGGAGGCCGCCGGTGAGCTGGGCACGTGGGCGACGAGCAGCAGGAAGACTGCGGCCAGCGTGATGCCGCCCAGCGCCATCAGCGGGCGTACGTCCATTCCGCTCTTCAAGGCCAGACCGGTCAGCGCTCCCCCGGCCACGGCGCCGAGCGCCCAGATTCCGTGGGCCGTCGCCATGAACGGGCGGGCCTCCCGGCGCTCCACCTCGGAGGCCTGCAAGGTCAGCGCCACGTTGAGGGCGCCCATCGTCAGGCTCAGCACGGCCACGGCCACGATCAAGGCGGCGTACGTGGAAGCGATCGCCGGTCCGGTCAGGGACAGGGCGAAAGCGGGGGCGGCCACCTGCAGGAGGCGGCGTCCGGGATAGCGGTCGGCCAGGCGACCGGCGATCGGCATCATGACGAGAGCGCCGCCGCCCAGCACGAACAGGATGAGGCCGAGCCGGCCGGGGCCCAGGTCGAGGCGGGCGTCGTTGGCCGCCACGGTGGCGCCCCACACGGCGTTGGCCACGCCCGTCACGCCATAGAGGCTGCCCACCAGCCGGCGGATGGTCACGCGCGCGCCCGCAACCGGGGCAGGACCTCGTCGGCGTACAGCTTGAGGAATCGTTCCTGGTCGGGGCCGGGTGCGTGGAAGACCAGGTGTTTGAAGCCCAGGTCGAGGTATTCGGCCACGCGGTCGGCGTGCTCGGCGGGGTCGCTGGACACGATCCAGCGGGTGACGGTCCGCTCGATCGGGAGCGCGTCGGCCCGCCGCTGCATCTCGATCGGGTCCTCGACGCCGGTCTTCTCGTCCGGCGACAGGGCCAGGGCGCCCCACAGGCGGGTGTCCTCGCGGGCCCGGGCCAGGTCTTCGTCGAACGACACCTTCACCTCGATCATCAGGTCCAGGTCTTCGACCGTACGGCCGGCCTTGAAAGCGCCCTCGGCCAGCGCGGGCAGCAGCGTGCCGGTGTAGAGCTCGCGGCCCTTGCCGCTCGTGGTGATGAACCCGTCGGCCACCCGCCCGGCCAGCCTCGTGGCCGACGGCCCGGACGCACCCATGTAGATCGGGACGGGCTCGGCCGGACGGTCGTAGATGGTCGCGTGCTCGGTGCGGTAGAAGCGGCCCTCGAACGTGACGCGCTCCTCCGTCCACAGCCGCCGGATCAGCTCGACCGACTCCTTGAGGCGGGCGAAGCGTTCCCGGCCGTCCGGCCACGGCATGCCGAGCGGCACCTCGTTGAGCGACTCGCCCGAGCCGGCGCCGAGCACGATGCGGCCGGGCGCGAGGCAGCCGAGCGTCGCGAACGCCTGCGCGATCACCGCCGGGTGATAGCGGAACGACGGGGTGAGCACGCTGGTCCCCAGGATCACGCGCTCGGTGCGGGCGGCCATCGCGCCCAGCCACGGCAGCGCCGCGGGAGCATGGCCGCCGTCGTGCCGCCACGGCTGCAGATGATCACTGACGAAGACCGAGTCGAAGCCGAGCTCCTCCGCGAGCAGACCGAGGCGCAGCAGCTCGCGTGGACCGAACTGCTCGGCCGACGCCTTGTACCCGAATCGAATCATGCGGTCGAGATTAGGGAGCGCCGCCGTCGCACGGACCCATCTGTCGTGGACCGCCGGGCACTACGTCACCTAAGTCGGCCGGACCCGCCGGTATGGGTCCATTGCGTGCGTCCGGCCCTCCGTTGTCTCCCGGCAACGTGCCAGCAAGACCCATGATCCCGTACGTTCAGTGACCGCGAGAGGACGGTGGGCTCATGAAGAAACTTGCCTGTGTCATCATTGCCGCCGCCGCGACGGGCGTCATCGCCGTCCCGTCCGCCGCCACCGCCGGCACCCCGCGATGCACCCCGGTCCAGCCGCAGTCGGACTTCTACGCCGGCGGACGTATCGCCTCGAAGCCGATCAACGACAACAACGCGGCCTGCACCACGATCTCGGTGTCGAACGTCCGCGACGTAGCCCGGCCGTCCGACAGATGCCAGACGTTCCTGGTGGCCTTGCTGTCGGCCGACGGACGCGATCCCACCTACACCGAGCCGGTGCAGGCCTGTTCGCCCACACCCCGCACCCGTACGGTCCTCGCCACCGGTGTGCCCGCCGGAACCCGGTTCCGCGTGCTCTACCAGGTGGACTACATCGAGCCGGCTCCGCAGACGGTCCGCTACACCGTCTGGCGCTGACCGGAACCGCAAAGGAGACGAACATGACCGGCCGATCGGTACGCCACCTGTCCTGGATGCTCGTGACTTTGAGCGCGGCCGCCGCCGGCTGCAGCACGACCGCCGGCGCCGGCACGGAACAGGCGGCGCCGGTCGGAGGTTCGCCTTCGCCGGCGCTCAGCTCAGCAACCGCGGCGGCTCCGGCGGCGCGCACGATTCCCGCTACGGCGTTCTTCCCGATGCCCGGGGACATGCGACGCGAACGCCGGAAGGCCGACGGGGCCACCGCGGTGCCGCAGTTGTGCGGCCGGGAGCTGGCGGCCGGCGCCGGCGTGGTGGCCAGCGCGGCCATGATGAACCTCTATCAGAGCCCGGACGCCCCGGAGGGCTCGGTCCCCCAGGGCGTCCTCTATCAGACGATCCGCTCGTACGACGACGACGACGGCGCGTCCGGGTTCATGGATCGGGCGCGCGAGGGCCTGGCCGGTTGCCGGTCGTACCGCGACGGCGGGAACACCGTCACGGTGCGGACCAAGCCCCTGCCCCGGACCGCGGACGAGGCACTGACCATCGACCTGGTGCAACCGCAACTCGACCTGCCCGGCGACCCGACCGGCGGCACGCAGACCAACCGTGTGGTGGTCATGCGGTTCGGCACGGTCGTGACGATCCTCTACGACAGCGAGTACGAGCGCAGCAGCAGCGACCCCGGACTCGTCGGCACCTTCACCGAGCAAGCCACGAAGGCCATTCGCGCCTGGCATGACTGAATCGGCAGCAACTCCTCAGTACACGAAGCGCGACACCGCGGTCTGCAGCTCGCTGGACATACGGGCCAGCTCGGCCGCCGACCGTTGCGCGTCACCCACCGACTCGGCCGTGGTGCGGGCGTTCTCGGCGACGCTCGTGATGCCCTGGTTGATCTGGCCGGTCGCGCCGGCCGCCTCGCCCACGTTGCGGTTCATCTCGGCGGTCGTGGCGCTCTGTTCCTCGACCGCCGAGGCGATCGTGGTCGTGTAGTCGCTGATGTGACCGATGATCTCGCTGATCTCCGCGATCGCCGCGACCGACTGGTTGCTGTCGCCCTGGATCGCCTCGACCCGCCGGGCGATGTTCTCGGTGGCCCGCGCGGTCTCCTGGGCCAGATCCTTGACCTCGCCGGCCACGACCGCGAACCCCTTGCCCGTCTCGCCGGCGCGGGCCGCCTCGATCGTGGCGTTGAGCGCCAGCAGGTTGGTCTGCTCCGCGATCGCCGTGATGACCCGGATGACGTCCCCGATCTCCCGGCTGGAATCGCCCAGGGTGGCGATGGTCTGGTTGGCCGACGCGGCGATGCTCACCGCCTTGCCGACCACCTCGGCCGCGTTGTTGGCGCTGCGCGCGATCTCGGCGATCGCCGAGCCCATCTCCTCCGAACCGGCGGCCACGGTGGTGACGCTCGTCGACACCTCCCGCGACGCCTGCGAGACGAGCCGCGCCTGTTCCGAGGCGGTCGCCGCGCCCTCGCTGATCTGATTGGCGATGGCCGACGTCTGCTCGGCCGCCGCGGACAGGCTCGTCGCCGCCGCGCCGACCGAGGCGACCACGTCGCGGGTCTGCTGCTGAGCGATCGCGAGTTTCCCGGCCATCTGACCGACCTCGTCCCGGCCGCGCACGTCCACCTTGGCGGTCAGGTCCCCGGCGGCCATGGCGGTGAGCGACGCCTTGACCTTGTCCAGCCGCCGGACGATGGCCCGGGACACGTACGCCCCGAGCAACCCCGCGGCCAGCAGCCCGGCGATCAGCACGATGATCTGGGTGCGCCGCCCGGACGACGCCGCGTCCCGGCTGCTCGCCGCCCGCTCGGCCGCCTGCGCCAGCTGGGCCTCGTTCTCGGCCTCGACCGCGTCGGCCGCCGCGGTCATCTGCGGCAGGAACGTCTCGCGGTAAGCCGTGGCGAATCCGGCCACGTTGCGCCGGACGGCCAGCGGGATGAGCGTGTTGCGGGCCGTATCCGTCAGGTTCTGGTACGCCTGTTCGAACTCGTCCACGGTCGCCGGATTGACCGCGCCCGGCCGGTACTCGTTCAGCGCCGTTTGAAGCAGCCCGTCACGCTCGGCGATCTGGTCGTCGAGCTTCTCCCGGGTCGCCGACGAGGCCACGCCGTACTCGAGATAGCGGGCCCGGATGGCCTGGAGCTGCCGCGACATGGCGGCCAGCGAGGTCAGCGGCGCGACGTTGTCGCTGTAGAGCGCCTCGTTCTTGCTGTTCAGCTCCGAGATCGTGAGCAGCCCGGTGACTCCCACCAGCACCGCCGCCAGCGCGGCGACCCCGATACCGATCTGAATTTTCGCGCCGACCCGCAGATCGGCGAACCATCCGCCCCGGGACCCCGCTTGACCGTCGTCACCCATGTGGCACCTCTCGCCGACAAAGACCTCTCCTCCCCTTTCGGCCCGGAGTGGAGGGAACTGAGCCGGTTTCTTGCGCACCGCGCCTCGGCCGACCGGTTCGATCTTGCCGACCGGGCGGCGCATGGTCCGGCGATTATGGACCTTGTAGCGTTCGCCGGACCCCCCGAAATCCCCCGGAAGGTACCTCCTCGTCTTGCGTGCGCTATTCGTGGTCGCCGTCGCCGTGCTGGCCGGCTTTCTCATCAGTCCGGCGCTGAAGGCCGATGCCGGGTGCACCGCCACCACCACCGCACCGGTCCGGGACGGCTGGAGCGACGAGCAGCTGGCCAACGCGCGCGTCATCATCGACATCGGCAACGAGCGACGCGTGCCGGACGAGGGCCAGGTGATCGCCGTGGCCACCGCACTTCAGGAGTCCAGCCTGCGTAACCTGAAGGGCGGCGACCGCGACTCCATCGGACTGTTCCAGCAGCGCCCCAGCCAGGGCTGGGGAACGCCCGAGCAGCTGTCCGATCCGGCCTACCAGACGCACAAGTTCTACGACAAGCTGCTCCGCACCGACGGCTGGCAGAAGATGCGGATGACCGAGGCCGCCCAGGCCGTCCAGATCTCGGCGTACCCCGAGGCCTACGCCAAGCGGGTTCCCGCCGCCACCCGCCTCGTCGAGACGCTGAGCCACCCGGACACCTGCACGGCCGCGGTCTGAAAACCGGCCGCCGGGAGGCGCGTCAGGAAGTCGTAGTCGGCGACGGCGCCCCGGCCGGGGGCGGCGGCGCGCCGTCGCGGCCGGGATGTCCGTGCCGGCCGAAGCCCTCACCGGGGCCGCGCCCGCCCTCGGGCCGGTCCGGCGCCAGGGTGACCGACGTGGCGTCGAGCGACACGCCGTCGGCGTTCACCGTGCCCTCGGCGTGCACCCGGACGCCCACCTTGACGTCCGCCGGGACGGTGGCGATGTTGATCTGGCGGGTGAAGCCGTCGCGGTCGACGATCATGAGGTGGCCGCCGTCGATCGACTTGACGGTTCCGCCCAGGTGCGGCCGGTGTTCGCGCGGAGCGGGAGCAGCCTCCGGCGAGGAGGTGGACGGGGCCGGTGCGGGATCGGCGTGGGCCAGACCGGCGACGCCGAGGGCGAGCCCGCCACCGGCGACGACGGCGATCGCGACCCGGCTGAACCGGCCGGCGTGGGTAGCGGAGTCAGGCAGGGGCAGCTTCAACGTCAGCTTCTCCTTGGTCGGGGCGCCGCCCGTGGTCGCGGCGCCTGGTCACCACGCTGACCCGCGGTCCTGAAGGCGAGCTGAAGCGGCCGGCTTCTTCAGCGGTTCTTCAGCTTCGTGACGGCCCGGACACAGCCGGCCGGGTCACAGTGATGCGATGGTCGCCCGGGTGCTGGTGGTGGAGGACGAGGAGGCGATCCGCGATCCGCTCACGGCGGCGTTGCGGGCCGCCGGCCACGAGGTCCGTACGTGTGCCGACGGTGTCGGATTCGAGGAGGTGGTCGACTCGTTCCGGCCCGACCTGGCCCTGCTCGACGTGCATCTGCCGGGCGGACGGGACGGGTTCGAGCTGGCCCGCGCGCTGGGCGGCCGCAGCGACTGCGCCGTGCTGATGGTGACCGCCCGGGACGCCGTCGCCGACCGGCTCACCGGCTTCCAGGCCGGCGCCGACGACTACGTGGTCAAGCCGTTCGCCACCGTCGAGGTGCTGGCCCGGGTCGCGGCCATCCTGCGCCGGCTGGGCCGGGTGCCGTCCACCGTCCAGGTCGGCGATCTGGTCGTCGACGAGGACGCCCGGATCGCCGCCCGGGCCGGTCGGACGCTCGACTTGACCGGCACCGAGTTCAAGTTGCTGGCCTATCTGACCGGGCACCGCGGCCGGATCCTGTCCAAGACGCAGCTGCTGACCCAGGTCTGGGGGTATGACGAGTACGACCCCAACCTGGTCGAGGTGCACGTCAGCGCCCTGCGCCGCAAGCTCGAACAGCACGGGCCGCGCCTGATCCACACCGCCCGCGGCCTCGGGTACGTGTTGCGGCCGTGAGATCGCTGCGGCCCGCGTCGCTGCGGGGACGGGTCACCCTCGGCGTGCTCGTCCTGCTGTCGGTGATTCTGGCCGGGCTGTTCACCGCGGTCGACGTGGCGCTGTCGGCCCGGCTGCACGCCGATGCCCGCACCCGGCTGACCGACCGGATGGCCCTGGCCGAGCAATTGCAGGGCACGCTGAGCCGGCAGCGGCTGGCCGACCGGCTGCGCGGCGACGGCGTGGTGGTCCGGCTGTGCGCGGCCGACGGCTCGGCCTGCGCCACGGCCGCCTCGGACCCGCCGCCGGAGGGGGTGGGACGCCCGCGAGGCGAGCGCCCGCAGCGACCGGGCCCGGCCCGCACCGCCGACGTGCCCGTGGAGTCGGCGGGCAGCGTGATCTTCGTGCGCTCAGTGCTGCCCGGCAACCAGAGCCTGACGCTGAGCCTGGACACCACCCAGATCACCGAGGCGGTCAACCGGCTGATCGTGCTCGAGGTGGCCGGCGGCCTGCTGGCCCTGCTGCTGGCCGGGCTGGCGGCGGCCCGCATCTCGCGTACGGCGCTGCGGCCGCTGGAGGACATGACCGCGGTCGCCCGGCAGATCGCGGCCGGTGACCGGGGGCAGCGGCTCGATGTGCCGCGGTCCGACACCGAGCTGGGCCGGACGGCGGCCGCCTTCGACGCCATGCTCGACGAGCTGGAGGCGGCCGAGGTCCGGATGCGCTCGTTCCTCAGCGACGCGTCGCACGAGCTCCGCACCCCGCTGGCCGGCATGCAGGCCAACGCCGAGCTGATGCTGCGCGAGAACCCCGACCGTGAGCAGCGGGAACGGATCGCGGTGGCGATGGTGCGGGAGTCGCGCCGGGCCGCCCGCCTGGTCGACGACCTGCTCACCATGGCCCGGCTCGGCCAGGGCATGCCGCTGGTGGTCGAGCGGGTCGATCTGCCGACCCTGGCCGAGGCCGAGGTGGACCGGGCCCGATCGTTGTCGACCGGCCTGACGTACGAGGTCGGAGGCGAGGCCGGTCTGCCGGTCGACGGAGACCCGGTGCGGCTGGGCCAGATCATTACGAACCTGCTCGACAACGCCCGCTACGCCACCCCGCCGGGCGGCGTGGTCTCGGTTCGCGTCAGCCGCCACGGATCGCGGGTGCGGCTCGAAGTGGGCGACACCGGGCCGGGGGTGCTCCCGGACGAGCGCGCCCTGATCTTCGAGCGCTTCGGCCGCGGTGACACCTCCCGCTCCCGGCACACCGGCGGCGCCGGCCTGGGCCTGCCCATCGCGCGCGGCCTGGCCCGGGCCCACGGCGGCGACCTGACCCACGTCGGCAACGCGCCCGGCGCCGTCTTCCGCCTCGACCTGCCCGCAGCCGGCCCACGGCCCGGGGCGTGAGGTCCGCCTGACCGTCCCTCAGGGAGCCGGGCACGGCGGCGCGACGAAACCGCGGTGGGCGCCCCGGGTGAAGCGGCAGCCGAACGCCGGGTCGGCCACCGCCCGGCGGTTCAGGATGGCGTCGCCGGCCGGGCGCTTTCCGGTGGCCATCCAGCCCGTCAGGTCGTCGAAGGCCTGGGTCAGTTCGGGCTGCGTGAAGTCGCAGTGGCCGACACCGCGGATGGCCCGGGACACGAACAGCCCGGACCGGCCGTGGCGGGCCGCCCGGGTGGCGTACGCCTGCTCCATCGAGAACGGCACGAACAGGTCGCCGATGGTGTGCAGCGACAGCACCGGCACCCGCGGCTTGCCGTCGACGCGTGGAACGCCGGACAGGCCGGGGTCGGCCGGCGCCGTGCGGCGCACCCGCAGCACGTCCCGGTTGAGGCGCCACTCCGCGGCGGTGGGCCACAGCCGGTCGCTGCTGCGGTAGAGCGTGTGCCAGTTGTCGGCGACGTTGCCGGACGCGATGCCCGCGGTGCCGCCCTGCAGGCCGGGATACAGGCCGAAGAGGAACGGCAGGTCGGCCAGCGGGGGCAGCGAAGGGGCCGCGTTCCAGTACGCGAACGCGCTGTCGAACCCCGGCCGGTCGCCGCCGGTGCGTCGTTCGAGGACCGCCGACCAGGTGCGCCCGGCCGGGGTGGTGGCCGTCGGCAGACCGAGCGCCGGGGCGATCCGGCTCACCTGCTCGCGCCAGCGCTGCTGGTAGCCGGCGTCCGGCGTACGGGGGAACTCGATCTTGACGCCGGTCAGCGCGGCCGCCGTGACGTTCGCGTCGAGGAAGTAGTCGTAGAGCGCGGTGTCGCCGAGCACGCCGCAGTACGGCATCGCGCCGGCGAACGTCCGCGGCTGTTCCTCGATGGCGACCGCGGTGACGTGCCCGCCCATCGACGCCCCCGACATGATCACCGAGCGGGCGGGGGCGCCGGTGACCCGGCGGAAGACGTCGACGAGGGCGAGCGAGTCGCGCACGCCCTGGCCGACGTCGTAGCCGTTGGTCGCATAGCTGGAGGCGGCCCACGCGTAGCCGCGGGCCACGTAGTGCGCACGCAGCGCCGGATCGTCGACGTAGACGGTCGTGCCGGTGCCGCGGTAGCCGTGGGCGTAGACGACCAGGCCGCCGTTCCACGCGTCCGGAACCTCGATGCGGTAGGCCGCGCCGGCCCTGACCCCGACGTGGACCCGCGCGCCCGGCCGGGCGGCGAACGGCGTGCCGTCGAGGTTGCAGCCGGGATCGGCGACGAGATAGCCGGGCTGAGTCGTGCTGGGCACGGGCGCGGCGCAGGCCGGTGCGGCGGCCGACGGTGCGGCCGACGCCGGCGCAGGCGCCACGGCGAAGGGGATGAGCAGGGCCAGAACGACTGCGGCACGACACCGGAGCATGGGCGTTACCTCCCGGTAACATCTCAGACCTCACATCGACCGGTGTCAAGACGCTGCGGCCCGGACCCGCCCGGGTCCGGGCCGCTCTCGCGGAATCAGGCTCTTCCGGCTCCGGCCCCCGCCTGCACCAGCGACGGTACGGAGGCGGCCGGGTCCAGGGTGTAGCTGTAGTACGTTCGCGGCTCGGCGACCGTGCCGCCCGCCTCGCACGGGCCCGAGGCGGTGAACACGTTGGCCCGCTGAACCAGGCGTCCGGGGTCGCTGTCGGCGTAGCCACTGGTCGAGTAGCACGGGTGGGCGACACCGGCGAAGTAGTTGCCTTCGACGACCACCCCGCCGTTCATGGTGGACGCCACCCCGTACAGCTCGTTGCCGTCGAAGTAGTTGTTGTAGACGTGCACCGGCTCACCGAAACGCACCCGTGGGTGACGCTGGCGCGAGCCGTCGAACCAGTTGTGGTGAATGCTGACCTTCAGATGCCCGATGTCGGTGGACGCCGCGCCGTCGGAGTGGCCGATCAGCATGCTCTTGTCGGTGCGCGCGAAGTGGTTCCACGACACGGTGACGTAGTCGGCGCCGCGCACGATGTCGACCGAGCCGTCGACCGGCCGGACGAACGTGTTGTGGTCGATCCAGATGTGGTGCGACTGCTGACCGATATTGATCGCGTCGTCCTCGGCGTCGGCGAAGGTCAGGTTGCGCACGATGACGTGGGACGAGCGGTAGAAGTCGAACCCGCCGCCGGAGATCGTCGGGGCGGAGCCGATGCCGACGATCGTCTTGTTCGGCCGGACCCCCTGTTTGCTGGTGATCCCGATGGTTCCGCTGACCTGGATGATCAGCGGGCCGACGGTGTCGATGGCGTCGAGCAGTTCGTCGGTGGTGTCCACCGTGACGGTCGCCCCACCGGCGCCGCCCGTGGTGCCGGTCGCGAAGCCGTCGGCGGCGGAGGCGGCGACCGGGGCGGCCGGGGCGGCGGACAGGCCGGCCGTGAGGAGGAGCGCGATCAGTGCGTGCATCACAGCCTCCCCACGCCCGCGCCCGCCGTGACCAGCGACGGAACCGACGACGCCGGGTCCAGCGTGTAGCC
This sequence comes from Actinoplanes sp. NPDC021490, assembly GCF_055562135.1. NCBI lineage: Bacteria > Bacillati > Actinomycetota > Actinomycetes > Micromonosporales > Micromonosporaceae > Actinoplanes > Actinoplanes sp. NPDC021490. The sequence continues at coordinate 135,884 of NZ_JBVHFW010000010.1, read as the reverse complement.
GTAATAGGTGCCGGGCTCGGTCACCGTGCCGCCCGCCTCGCAGGGGCCGGAGTTGACGAACGCGTTGGCCCGCTGCACCAGCCGGCCCGGATTGCTCTCGGCGTATCCGCCGGTCGAGTGGCACGGGTGGGCGACGTTCTCGAAATAGTTGCCCTCGGCCACCACACCGGCGTTCTCGGTGGAGGCAATCCCGTACAGGCCGACGTTGCGGTAGTAGTTGTTGTAGACGTGCACCGGCTCGCCGAAACGCACCCGTGGATGCCGCTGGTTCGAGCCATCGAAATAGTTGTGGTGATAGGACACCTTGAGATAGCCGACATCGGCGGTATAGGTGTCGGAATGGCCGAGCAGCATCGTCTTGTCGGTGCCGCGGAAATGGTTCCAGGAAACGGTGACGAACGTCGACTTGCGTTTGATGTCGAGGGAGCCGTCGTACGCGGGAAGGAACTCGTTGTGGTCGATCCACACGTGATGGGCGCCGTTGGTGACGCTGACCGAGTCGTCCGAGGCCCCGCTGAACCGCAGATTGCGGATGATCACGTTGTTGCCGGGCCGCGTCGTCGAGCCCAGCTGCAGCCCGCCGCCGGCGATCTCCGCGGTCGCGCCGACGCCGATGATGCTCTTGTTGGCCACCACGGTCACCATGTCGTCCACGCTGACGCGGCCGGAGACCAGGATGGTGTACGGGGTGTTCGCGCCGGCGTACTTGGCGAGGTCGGCCCCGGTGGTCACGGTGACCGCCGGGCCGGCCGCCCCACCGGTCGTGCCGCCGGACACGGAGGCGAATCCGTCCGCCGCCGGCGCCGCCCGGAGGACCGGCTCGGCGGTCCTCGACTTCGTCAGCCCGGCGCCGGCCGAGGTCGCCAGCACGAGCGCCGCCACGCCCGCGGTCAGCACCGCCCGGCGCCTCATCGGAGCACTCCCGCGCCCGCGGTGACGATCGCCTTCACCGAGTTCGGATCGTCCAGGGTGTACGGGTAGAACGCCGACGGCTCCTGCACGCTGCCGCTGCAGTCGGGCGCCCCCGACTCCCCCACGAAGACGTTGTTGCGGGCCACGCAGCGGCCGGCCGGTCCGGCGTACGTGTTGGTGACCGGTTCCTCGACGTTCTCGAAGTAGTTGCCCTCGACCATGCAGCCGGCGTTGTTCTGGCAGGCCACGCCGGTGTCGGTGTTGTAGAAGTAGTAGTTGTTGAAGACGTGGACGGGGTCACCGAAGCGGACCCGCGGGTTGCGCTGCGGGGTCGCGTCGAACCAGTTGTGGTGGTAGGTCACCCGCAGCCGCCCGGTGTCCTGGGCGCCGTTGCCGTCGTCGTGGCCGAGCAACATGTTCTTGGTGTGGTGGTGGGTGTGGTTCCACGACACCGTCACCAGGGACGAGCCGCGCTTGATGTCGATCAGCCCGTCGTAGCCCTGGGCAAGGTCGTTGTGGTCGATCCAGACGTGGTGCGAGAACATCTGCACGTTTATCGAGTCGTCCGAGGCCTTACGGAACGTCAGGTTCTGGATGATCACGTTGTGCACCGCGTTCGCGGGGGCGGTGGTGACCTCCGAGACCGGCAGGCCGATGTTGAAGCCGCCGCCGGTGACCCCCGCGGTCGTGCCCACTCCGACGATCGACTTGTCGCTGGTCACGTCGTACATGCCGGCGGGCAGGGTGATCGTGCCGCTGACGCAGACGGTGAGCGGGCCGGTCGTGGCGATCGCGCCGAGCAGTTCCGCGGCCGTGTCGACGGCCACCGTGGGTCCGCCCGCACCACCCGTCGTGCCCTGCGCGAACCCGATCGGCGAGCCGGTGACCCGGCACGTGCCCGGGGGCGGCGGCGACGTGGGAGGCGGGGTCGTCGGGTCGGTCCCGGGCCCGGAGGTGTCCACCACGACGTCGTCAAAGGAGGCGCTGGCGTACGAGGCGATCAGCCCGACCCGGCCGGTGGCCAGGGCGGAGTCGGTGGCCTGGACGACCGCGGCGCCGTCGACCGACCCGGTCAGCGCGGAACCCCGCACGGTGAGCGCGAGGGTGCGCCAGGTGCCGGTCGTGCCGCCGGTCGCCGCCGTGCCGAGCACGGTGGCCGTGCCGCCGGAGACCCGCTGCAGCTGTACCGCGCCGCCGCCGGTCAGGACGAGCGCGTAGTACTCGCTGGAGGAGCGGACCCGGGCCGCCACCCCGGTGGTGCGGCCGGTGGCGCCGAACGCGATCGGCTTGACCCGGGCGCTCACCGTGTAGTCGGTCCACGACGTGCTGCCGGCCAGCACGCGGGCGTTGGCGCTGGTGCTGGTCTGCCGGAAAGCGGGTGAGCCGTCGGTGACCACCGACCACGAGCCGCCGGAGCGGCTCCAGCCGTTGGCGTCGCCGTCGTCGAAGTTGTCGCTGAAAAGCGTGTCGGCGTAGGCGGGCGCGGTCACGACCGCGCTCACCACAATGGCGGAGAAGGCCGCCGCGGCCATGGTGATCCATCTAATTCTGGTCATGGTTCATTCCTTCATCGGGGAGCGCGGGGACAGCGGGGATCGCGATTCCAGGACGCCGGCGGATATCCGAAACATCGGCGAAACCTATTACCGAAGATAAGGAAAGAAATAAGCGACGGTCAATGGATTCCATTTGCAGGTATGTTGCAGCCGAATCCACGCAGGACGAATCGGCCCGGCCGCTTGCCCCGCCGGGTGTCCCGCTATGCCCGTTTCACGCCAGGCCCACGCCGCAGGTGTTTGCAGCAACAGTGTGACCCGGGACGGGCGGGGGCGACAGGGGCCGGAGACCTCGTCCTCGATCCGACAGGTTCCGGGGACGACCCTGCCGTTCGGCAACCCGGCCGACAGTCCGCCCCGGCCGGCCACCGCGCTGCGCAACCACAAGGTGCTCTTCGCCGGTGAGCAGGACCTGAGCCCGTGGACGGGTCACTCGTACGCGATCGGCGCCGGAGGAACGCTGACCCAGGTCAGCCGGACCGACCATGTCTCGGCCGGCTCCGACCTGGCGGGCGCGGCCCTCGATCCGACCGGCGCCACCGTCTACACGGCGAGCGGTTCCCCCTACTACGCGCAGTCGTTCTCGATGGCCGACCTGACCCGGCCCGGCCGCACCTACGACACCGGCCCCTATCCGACCGCGATCGAACTGACCCGGGACGGCACGCGCGTCGCCGCGGGCCGGACCGCGATCGCCGCCGACAACTACTTCTTCGAGACCCCGGCCGAGCTGCACGTGCTCCCGGTGCCGGCCGCATGAGAAAGCGCCGCCCGTACGCCCGTCGAACGGGCGGCGCCTCCCCCGCGGCTTGCAACCGTCCGGCAACGCCGTTCCACCCCGTACGGCACCCGGCGCTCCCTAACTTCAAGGCAACGTCTTACCTTTCCGACCCGTTACGGAGTACGCGATGAGCACCAGCCTGTCCGCCCGGCCCTCCGCTTCTTCGCCCGGCCCGCGTCTGCTCGAGCCCGCCCGCCTGCTGGCGGTCGCGGCGGCCATGCCCGACCTCCACGACGGCACCACGACCGAGATCCAAGGCCTGGTCGACGCGCTCGCGGAGTCGTTCCCCGGGGCCACCATCGCGGCCAACCTGGTCTGGACGGACAGCGCCCTCCTGCTGGCGTCCCACGGCATGCCCGAGTGGATCGTGCAGGCCGGTGGCGTGCCCCTCGCCTGGGCGCCGTGCGCGCTGGTGGTGGACCACGACCACCCGCTGATCATCGTCGACACCCACGAAGACCCCGCGCACGCCGGCAACCCGGTCGTCATGGAATGCGGCGTGCGTTCCTACGCCGGTGTGCCGCTGCACGACGCCGGCGGCCAGATCGTCGGCACGCTGATCGTCATGCACACCGAGCCGGGCGCCTTCGTCCCCGCCGACCTGGAGGTCCTGACGGCCGCGGCCGCGCGGGCGACCGCCCTGCTGCCCGCGAGCACCCGGGCCTGATCGGCGAGCGGCCCACCGCCACCGCCGGTCCCGGCACGAAACTCGGCGCCCGGCCCGTCGGAGAAAGGCGGGCGGGGACGTTGCCGGCCCCGCCGGGACCGTCAGCCCGCTTGGACCGTCGGCCCCGCCCGGACCGCCGGCGCTCAGCGGCCGGCAAACTCCGCCGGGGTGAACTTGCCCTGGGCCAGCCGGTCCTCGATCTGCTCGAGGCTGCGGCCGGTCAGCTCGGGCATCTTCCGGTACAGGAAGACGAACGCGATGATGTTGAAGGCGGCGTACAGCCAGAACGTCTGGCCCGTGCCGATCGCCTTCATGGTGCTCAGGAGTGTCAGCGTGATCAGCACGTTGGTTCCCCACAGGGAGGCCGACTGCGCCGCGGCGCCGGCGGCCCGGGTGGCCAACGGGTAGATCTCCGAGCCGGTCAGCCAGCCCATCAGCTGGATCCCGCCCGCGGTGAAGGCCATGAACGCGATCAGGGTGGCGATGATCCACGGGATCATCGACTTGCCGTCGTTGCCGGTGACGAAGAACGAGCCGAGCACGATGAGCGCGACCGCGGCGCACGGCAGCGTCAGCAGGGTCAGGCGGCGCCGGCCCACGCGGTCGATGATCGACAAGCCGATGAGCTGGGCCACCAGGTAGGTCAGGCCGAGGGCGACGGAGACTCGCAACGCGGTGGAGTCCGAGAAGCCGTTGTCGGTCAGGATCGTGGGCGTGTAATAGACGATCATCTCGATGCCGGAGAGCTGGGTGAAGATCGCCAGCCCGCAGCCGACCACGAGCGCCGGCCGGACCCACGCCGCCCGGAGCCCGGCCCAGCCGCGGGTGCCGGCCTTCTTCTCGGCCTGCGCGTTGTCCTCGATCTCGCGGAGTTCGCCGGACAGGTCGCTGCCGTGCGGCCGCACCCGCTCCAGCGCCTCCCGGGCGCGGTCGAGGTGACCTTCGCGGGCGAGCCAGCGGGGGCTTTCCGGCAGCTTCAGCATCAGGACGAACATGATCGCGGCCGGTGCGGCCGCGGCGCCGATCGCGACGCGCCAGTCGATGACCTCGGCCGCGCCGATGATGGTCGCGATGACGATGCCCACGCCGATCGCGATCTGGAAGAACAGCACCAGTCGCCCGCGGTAGGCGGTCGGCGCGAGCTCGGCCACGTACACCGGGGCGGTCTGGGTGGCCCCGCCGACCGCGAAGCCCAGCACGAGGCGGCTGAGCGAGAGGGTGATCGGGTCGGGCGAGAGCGAGGCCGCCAGCGATCCGACGACGAAGACGATGCCGATCAGCAGCAGGGTGCCGTGCCGGCCCCGGCGTTCGGCCAACCGGCTGCAGGTGAGGGCGCCGATCACCGCGCCGACCAGGATCGAGGCGGCGATCACCTGTTCCCAGATGTGGCCGATGCTGAAGTCCTCGCCGATCTGCAGCAGCGCGCCGGAGATGATTCCGGTGTCATAGCCGTACAGCAGACCCGAGACGGCGGAGACGAGTGCGACCACGATCACCGAGCCGGTGAGCCGCTCGCCGGCGACCCCCGATCGCGTTCCCGGCTCGTCCTGACTGGTCCGGCTCATCGGTACCCCCTGACGCGGATGCTCTGCCCCACGGCAGGTGATCGATGTGTACCCCCGGATCTTCGTGCCTATGCCGCTCAGCCGATCACCAAAAGCCGGTCCGGTCAGCGGCCGCGACGGCGCTGTGCACCAGGCGCCTGGCGAAGCCCTAGGGTGTCCGGGTGAATTGGCAGCCGGTGCGTGATGCGTATTCGTCCATGTCGGAGCAGTACATCGCCCTGTTCGACGGCGACTGGCAGGCCCACGAGGACGACACCGCCCTCGTCCGGGGTCATCTGGCCGGCCTGGACGGCCCGGTGCTCGATCTCGGTTGCGGCCCCGGCCACTGGACCGCCTACCTGCAGGATCTGGGCGCCGACGTGACCGGCGTCGACATGGTTCCCGAATTCATCGACCATGCCCGGGCCCACTTCCCCGGCTCCGACTTCCGGCTCGGCTCGATGACCGCGACCGGCGCCCCCGACAGTTCCGTGGCCGGCATCCTCTCCTGGTATTCGACCATTCACCTGCCGCCGCCGGACCTGGACCGGGTACTCGCCGAGTTCCGCCGGATCCTGATTCCCGGCGGCCGGCTGGTGATCGGCTTCTTCGACAGCGACGACGAGGTGGCGGCGTTCGACCACAAGGTCGTCACCGCGTACCGCTGGCCGGTCGACGAGTTCTCGGCCCGCCTGAGCAGGGCCGGATTCACCGAAATCGAGCGCCGGCAACAGCAGTTCCCCGAGCGCCCGGACCGCAAATACGCAGCCATCGCCGCAAGCGCCGGCTAGCCACACAGGAAGGTTGCAGAAAGACCCGGAAAGAGACGCGATTCACGCTCCGGACCTGCGGTAACTCCCGGAATCGTGCCACCCGGCCCGCCTTTATCCCGGCCTTATCGGCTCACGATCAACGTGGCTTTCGTGAACAAACACGAAGGAGGGGCCGGATGAGCGTCGATGTCGTACCGGGACTGTCGGTAGTCGTGCCCGTCTTCAACGAGGAGGACGTGCTGCCGCTGTTCGCCGAGCGGTTGCGTCCCGTGCTCGACCGCCTCGGCGTGTCGTACGAGGTGCTCACGGTCGACGACGGCAGCCGGGACGCCACCCCGGCGGTGCTGGAGGGGATGCGCCTGGCCTGGCCGCAACTGCGGGTCGTCCGGCTGCGCCGCAACGCCGGGCATCAGAACGCGCTCACCGCCGGCCTGCATCGCGCCCGGGGCCGGTACGTGGTCAGCATCGACGTCGACCTGCAGGATCCGCCCGAGGTCATCGCCGAGATGCTGGCCCTGGCCGAGAGCGAACAGCTCGACGTCGTCCACGGCGTACGAACCGATCGCAGCACCGACAGCCCGTTCAAGCGCTGGTCGGCCGGGTTGTACTACCGGCTGATCCGCCGGGTCGTCGGGGCCGCCGTGCCGCACAACGCCGGAGACTTCCGCCTGCTCAGCCGGACCGCGGTGGACGCCCTGACCGAGCTGCCGGAGCACCTGCCGGTCTATCGCCTGCTCGTGCCGTGGCTGGGCCTGCCGAGCGGTGAGGTGGCGTACGCCCGGGAGAGGCGCGCCGCCGGCCGCTCGAAGTATCCCCTGGCCAAGATGGTCCGGCTGGCGCTGGACAGTATCACCGGGTTCTCGGCCGCTCCGCTGCGGGTCGCGACGTGGCTGGGCTGCGCCGGAATCGCCCTCTGCTTCGTGACGGGCGCGGCGGTCCTGACCGCGTACCTGCGGGGCAACGTCGTGCCCGGGTGGACGTCGATGTTCGTGGCGCTGGTGTTCCTCGGCGCGCTGCAGCTGCTGTGCCTGGGCCTTCTCGGCGAGTACGTGGCCCGCATCTTCACGTCGATCCAGGGCCGGCCCGCGTACGTCGTCACGTTCGACTCCGCGGTGACGGTCCGCCGCCGCCCGGCCGGGGTGCCCTCGTGACCGCGCCGTCCACCACGACCGAGTCCGACTTCGATCTGCTGCTGGGGGCCGGCGAAACCGAGGCCGGCCAAGTCGGGGCCGGGCAGATCGCGCCGGTCCGGCGTCCGTGGCGTTCCGCGATGCTGGCCGCCCTCGGCGTCTGGTCCGTCTCGGCCGTCGTCCACCTTCTGGTGAGCGCCCTCGCCTGGCTGACCTACAAGGGCGACGGACCGGCTCCCGACCTGTGGTCGGTCGCCCTGGCCTGGAACGGGTGGGACGCCGGCCACTACGTACGGATCGCGGAGAGCGGCTACCACCTGGGCCCGGGCTTCCCGGCGTTCTTCCCGCTGTATCCGATGCTGATCCACGCTCTCGATCCGGTGCTGCCGGGCAACGGGCTGGTCAGCGCCCTGGTCGTGGCCCAGGCCGCAGCCTTCGGAGCTCTGGCCCTGCTCTACCGGTTGGCCGAGTACGAGTTCGGGCCGCGGGTGGCCCAGCGCGCCGCCTGGTATCTGGCCGCCTTCCCGATGGGGTTCTTCCTGTTCATCGGCTACAACGAGTCGCTGTTCCTGCTGCTGGTGGTGGGAGCGCTGTATGCCGGCCGCCGCGGGCACTGGTGGCTGGCGGGCACACTGGGCGCGTTGTCGTCGGCCACCCGGCTGTTCGGCGTGCTGCTGATCGCCCCGCTGGCCGTCGAATACCTGCGCCAGGTCGGCTGGCGGCCGCGCCGGATGCGGCCCGACGTGCTGGCGCTGGCCCTGGTACCGCTGGGCGTGGCTTGTTACAGCCTCTACTGCCTGGTCGAACTCGGCAGCCCGGTCCAGTTCAGCATCGCCCAGGACCAGTGGGGCCGGGAGTACACGTTCCCGGGCGGGGCCTGGCTGACCTCGGTCGCGCAGATCGCCGGGCACGGGCCGCTCGACAAGGCCGCCCTCGGCGCGATGCTGGACGCCGGCACGGTCCTGGTCGCCGTGGTGCTGCTGATCCTGTGCGTGAGGGGTCCGTTCAAGTTCCGGCCCGACCAGAAATACCTGGTCGTGCAGGCCGCGGTCACCCTCGTCATGCTGATGTCGACCGAGGTCGGCGGCCGCTCGATGCAGTCGGCGGCGCGCTACGCGATGGAGGCGGTGGCGATCTTCCTGGTGCTGGCCCGCATGGGCGCCAACCAGGTGGTCGACCGGGCGGTTCTGATGATCGGCGCGGCCCTGCAGGCGGTGTTCCTGGTGGTCTTCATGGCCGGCACCTTCCTGGTGGCCTGACGGGCGAAAGGGTCCGGGAACCGTCACCTTTTACCTTCGCCTTATCTAGATCATGGCAGCATGGCCGGCGTGCGAGTTCTGGTTGCGGACGACGAGCGGCTGCTCGCCGACACGATCGCCGTGGGCCTGCGGCGGGCGGCCATGGCGGTCGACATCGCCTACGACGGCGGGCAGGCGATCGACAAGATCCAGGTCAACCGGTACGACGTCGCGGTGCTCGACCGGGACATGCCCGGCCGGACCGGCGACGACGTGTGCCGCTGGATCGCCGATCACCGGCTCGGGACGCGGGTGCTGCTGCTCACCGCCGCCTGCGGCATCTACGACCGGGTGGAGGGGCTCGGGCTGGGGGCGGACGACTATCTGACCAAGCCGTTCGCCTTCGCCGAGCTGGTCGCCCGGGTGCAGGCACTCGCCCGGCGCACGGCCCCGGCGCTGCCCCCGGTTCTCGAACGTGACGGTGTGGTGCTCGACGTGGCGACCCGCACCGCCAGCCGGGACGGCCGCCCGCTGTCGCTGACCCACAAGGAGTTCGGCGTCCTGCACACGTTGATGCGCGCCCAGGGGCAGGCGGTCACCACCGAGGACCTGCTGGAACAGGTCTGGGACGAGCACACCGACCCGTTCACCAACGTGGTCCGGGTGACCGTCTCGACGCTGCGCCGCAAGCTGGGCGAACCGCAGGTCGTGCAGACCGTGCCGCGGGCCGGGTACCGCGTGGGGCTGCCCTGATGGGCCTGCGCGCGCGCCTGGCCGTCGCGGTGATCGCCACTGTGACCTTCGTCTTCATCGTTCAGTTCCTCTACAGCAAGGTGCCCTGGGACGCGCCCTACTACGAACCGTGCTACCAAGAGGTCGACGGCATGGGGTGCCGGATCACCCGCAAGATCCCGATCGCCAACCTCAAGGAGTACGGCCTGGTGGTGGCGGTGACGCTGCTGCTCGTGCCGCTGCTGGTGTGGTGGGTGCTGGCTCCCGTACGCCGGGTCCTACCGGTCATCGCCCAGGTCGGCCCGCAGAACCTGGGTCACCGGATCCGTCCGGGCCGCGGGCGGGACGAGGTCAAGCGGCTGGGCCGGGCGCTCGACACGATGATGAACGGCATCGCCGCCGGCTACGAGGGTCAGCGCAGTTTCGCGGCGAACGCCTCGCACGAGTTGCGTACCCCGCTCGCCCTGCAGCGCACGCTGATCGAGGTCGGCATGGCCGAACCGCTGACGCCGGAACAGTCGGCCCTGCTCGCCAGCCAGCTGCTGGAGACCAATGCCCGCAACGAACGCCTCATCGAAGGCCTGCTCGTGCTCAGCCAGGCCGACCAGGGTCTCGCCGTACGGACCCCGCAGGCGCTCGACCGGATCACCGCCGGCATCGCCGACGCACACGCCCCGGCCGCCGCGGACGCCGATGTGAAGATCACCGTCGACGTCGAGCCGTACCAGGTCGAGGGGGACGGCGTCCTGCTGGAGCGGCTCGTCCGCAACCTCGTCCACAACGCGATCAAATACAACCGGCCGGGCGGCACGGTCACCGTCACCGTGGGCGCGGCGGAGGCGGCGCTGACCGTGGAGAACACCGGTCCGGCGGTCCCGGCCGAGGATGTGGCCCGGCTGTTCGAGCCCTTCACCCGGCTGGCCACCGACCGGATCGATCACAGCGGCGGCAGTGGGCTGGGCCTGGCCATCGCCCGTTCGGTCGTGCGGGCCCACGGCGGCACGATCACCGCGGCCCCGCGGGACGGCGGCGGCCTGCGCATCACCGTCCGCCTCCCCCGGACCGGCGACCAGACCGCGAGCTGAGACCGACCTCGGACCGGCTACCAGGCCGCGAGCTGGCCCGTCCGGGCTGCCGTAGGATGATCGGTGCCCGCAGTTCGAAGGCCGTCCGCCGGGCGGAGCGGGCAACCTCCCGACCCGGACGACAAGGCGCCACGCTGTGCTCGACGACGACACCGACGACCTGTACGAGCACTCCCCGTGCGGCAATCTCTCCTCGTTGCCGGACGGCACGATCGTCAAGGTCAACGCGACGCTGCTCGGCTGGCTCGGTTACACGCGGGACGAGATCGTCGGCCGCAAACGGCTCCGGGACCTGCTCACCATGGGCGCCCGGATCTACTTCGAGACCCATCTGGCGCCCCTGCTGACCATGCAGGGCGAGATCAGCGGCATCGCCCTCGAGCTGCGCGCCAAGGACGGCAGCAGCATGCCCGCCCTGATCAGCTCGCTGGTGCGGGCGCCGGAGGACGGCCGGACGCCGCTGACCCGCACGATCGTCTTCGACGGTCGCGAGCGCCGCGCGTACGAGAAGGAACTGCTCCATGCCCGCCGGGCGGCCGAACTCGAGGGCGAGCGGCTGCGGCATCTGGTCGCCGAGCTGCAGGGCAGCCTGCTTCCCGCGGTGCTGCGCACCCCGCCCGGCCTGGAGACCGCGGCCCATTACCGGATGGCCTCGGCCGACGAGGTGGGCGGTGACTTCTACGACCTGTTCCCGCTGGACGGCGGGCGCTGGGGCTTCTTCCTCGGTGACGTCAGCGGGAAGGGCATCGAGGCGGCGGCGGTCACCTCGCTCGCCCGCTACACGTTGCGGGCCGCGGCCGTCTATGACCCCGACCCGGCCGCCGTCCTGCACAACCTCAACCGGGTGCTCTATCAGGAGTACCGGAACGACGCCCGGTACTGCACCGTCGTCTTCGGCATCCTGACCCCGGGGGACGGCGGCTTCAGCGCGGTGATCGCCAGCGGAGGGCATCCCGAGCCGCTGCTGCTGCGGGCCGGCGGGACCGCGGAACGCCATGCCACCAAGGGCCGCATGGTCGGCGTGTTTCCCGACTCGGCGTACCGGAACACGTCACTGACCGTGCGTCCCGGTGACACGCTCGTCCTCTACACCGACGGGCTCACCGAGGCGCACACGACGCCGGACAAGCGAACCGATGACCGGTACGGGGTGGAGGCCGTCCTCGGGTTCGTGGACGACCTGGCCCCGGCCGGTGCGACCGCGGTCGTCGACGCGTTGGTCGGCCTGCTCGACGACTTCGGCGACGGCCTCGAGGACGACATCGCGATCATGGCACTCGGCGCGCCCGCGGGCCCCCCGTCAGCCGCCGGCGGGCAGGCGGCCGGCGGGCAGGCGGCCGGCGGGCAGGCGGCCGGTGGGAAGCCGGGCGGAGCGGGCCGGCTCGTGTAGCGGGTGACCGACCCGGAAGACGGCGAGCGGCGTCGCGCCGACCCGGCCGGCCAGGCGGGCCGCGGTGACCGGGCAGTCCAGCAGCTGGCTGAGCGGGTGGACGGCCAGCCCGAAGCGGGCCAGCCGCAGCCAGGTCCGCAGCAGCCGGCGACCCGCCTCCCGCGGGTCGTCCGATCCGGTCAGGACCAGCACGCTCCCGTCGTACCGCAGCAGGTTCTTTCCGCTCGCCGCGAGCAGGGCGGGCAGGCCGAGCCGCCGGGTCAGCGGATAGCTGCGCAGCGCACCCGACAACACCCGCGCCTCGAGGCGGCTCAGCCCGAGCGCACGGTCGGTCAGCCCGTCGCGGTCATAGCGCGGGTCACGCGGGTTCAGCCGCAGCCAGGCGCGCAGCTCGCGGGTCACCGGCGGGGTGCCGAACATCCAGCGGTCGGCCACGGTCAGGTCGGCGGCCAGGGCGCGGCTGCGCACGTGCACGATCCCCGGTTCCAGACCGGCCAGAATCACCAGATCCAGAAGCCCGGGCTCGTACGCTCCCCGGGCCACCCGGCGCGCCTCGATGTCGGCCCGGTGGAAGATGGTCTCGTAGCGTTGCGCCGCGGGCAGCAGCCGGATCCGGTGTGGATCGCTGAGGTCGCACCGGACGGACAGGCCCGCGTCGGCCGCGACGATCAGGCAGGTCTCGGCGAACGCGCCCAGGCCGAGCGCCAGGTCGCGCCCGGACGGATCGGAGCCGGGCAGTGACCTGTCCGGGTCCACGCCGATGACGATCTCGTCGGCGCGGTAATCGAGGGTCCACGGCTGGGTGTTGTGCGCGCTCGGCGCCCGCCGGACCGTCGACTCGTGCTCACGCAGAACGGAAACCCAGGTCATGCTCCACCTCGGTGATAGAAGGTGTATCCGTGCAGGGGCCGGCCGCCGGCCCGGCGGTAGGAGGCGGCGGACGCCGTGTTGCCGCGTTCCACGAACGTGCTGCGCAGCGTCCGGTAGCCGCTCGCCTCGAGGTGCCGGTGCACCTGGCGGCTCAGCAGGGTCAGGTAGCCCCGGCCCTGTTCGCCGGGCACCGTGCCCTTGATGACCAGCACCGCGTCGCGGCGGTAGCGCGACCGGGTGGCCAGCAGCCGAAGCTGCTCGATCGGGCCGAGCCGGCCGCCGGTGCGCATCAGGAACTCGGAGATGTCCGGGACGGCCACCACGAACGCCACCGGCCGGCCCGCCTTCTCCAGCCACAGCAGCAGGCCCTCGTCGAGCAGGTGGGCCAGGCCGTCGGTCTGCTCGGCGAGCTGGGCGGCGGAGATCTCGGTGTAGTAGCCGAGCTGCGCGAAACTCGCGTTCAGCATCTCCCGCAGGACGGGCAGCTGGTGGCGCAGCCCGCGGCGGGAACCGTGCCGGATCACCAGACGTTCGGCGGCCAGGCGGTCGTCGTCGAACCGGTAGGCCGCGGCCGAGCCCGCCACCTCGACCGCCCAGGTGTCGGCCTCGAAGCGGCGGGTGAAGCCGTGCCGTTCGTACATGGCCGGGTAGTAGGCGGGGTTCCAGGCCGAGTCGACGAAGCCGCGCGAGCCGAAGCCGCCGGTGATGACGCCGCCGGTCTGGTTGGGCAGCAACGCCACCGGTCCGAACAGCGGGCGTCCCCCGGCGTCGCGGGTCACCACGTCCATGAGCGCGGTGAAGACCGCGGCGTCGTCGGTGAACTCGGTGTGCCCGAAAAGCTGGCTCGGCCCGGCCTTGGCGTCGAAGGCCGCGTCGCGGTGCGTGCTCGTGCGGCCGGCCACCCGGCCGTGACGGTCACGCACCAGGTAGAGCGAAGCGACGCGCCGGTGCCGGGCGATGACCGGCGCCGGCAGGGGCACGTACCGGTCGCGGGGGTGCAGCCGCAGCGGCAGCTCGCAGAAGTCGCGCAGGTCGGCCCGGGTGCGGACCGGGGTCGCCCTCATGAGCGGTGCACCGGCGGACCGGCCGCCTCGGTCGACAGCGGCGTCCACGTCGGCATGTGCGACATGCTGCCGTCCTCGGCGCGCCAGGCGCCGTTGCTGTAGCCGTGCGGCTGGGCGGTGAAGAGCCGGATGAAACCGGCTGTGGCGTTGGTCGCGCCCTCGTCGGTGAGCCAGCACATCAGGTCGCGGTGGTGGCGGCTGCGGGCGAACTTCAGCATGGCGTCCTGGTCGCTGAAGAAGGCGATGGTGCCGATCGTGTACGGGAACCGGTAGTACACGGTGTGCCAGCGGTAGCCGGCCATCCGCTTCATCTGCCGCACCATCGGAAACCACGTGCGGATGGTGTGCAGCATGGCCAGCGGCCCGGAGTAGCGGGTGGCCCCGATGAACATGGCGGTCGCCCGGCCCTGCGGCGGAGCGGCGGAGAAGTCGGTGGTCCTCATGCGCTTCCCTTGATCAGGTAGACGTTCTTGAGCTTGGCCGCGGCACCGGCGAACGGGCCGGCGCCGTGGTCGTGGAGGGCGACCCGCAGGTCGGCGGCGGACGGGTCCTCGGTCAGCGAGGCCGCGAAGTCCCGGCTCGTCCTGGTCAGGTGGGCGAGCACACCGGCCCGGCAGGTGTCGGCCAGCAGGTCCCGTTGCGCGGCCTCCGGGCGTACGCCGGAACGCAGTTGAATGTGGATGGTGGGACGGCTCTCCAGCTGGTCGTCCTGCACCAGCTCGAGACAGAAACCCTCGACCAGATTCGCGTACGGATTCCCCTCGTACAGGCCGTACTCGATGTCCTGGGGGTAGATGTTGGCCCCCATGTACGAGATCGTGCTGTCCTTGCGCCCGAACAGGAACAGCAACGGCAGCCGCATCCCGTCGGCCCGCATCGCCGCCTGCGCCTCGGCCCGTGCCCGCGGATCGGTGACGGCCGCCAGGACCTCGGGCAGCGTGGCCAGCCGGCCCTCGTCGCCGATGTTGTAACGCACCTTGGGGTTCACCACGGCGGTCGAGGTGATCGTGCACAGGATTTCCGAGTCGGCGTTGGTCTCCAGGTACGTCTCGAGCGGGTTGTACTGGAACACCATCGGCAGCCGCTGTTCGTCCGGGCCGAGCAGCCGGGCGCGCAGCTCGGTGTCGGTGCGCAGCCGGCGGCGGACCCAGACGGTGAGGTCGGTCTCGCCGGCCATGCCGATGGTGAGGTCGCTGGCGCCGTAGCCCGAGCGGACCTTGCGGAAGCGCTTCTCCAGATAGTCGCGCAGCGCCTCGGTCATCCCCTCGCCGCCGACGAGGCCGGAGATCCGGTATTCCGCCCACGGGAACCGCTCGGCGTCGAGCTCGTCGAGCAGGCGCTTGAGGAACGGCGGGTACGCGGTCACCACGTACTCGAAATCGGGGCCGAAGTGCCGCAACGTGTCGATGATCTTGCGGATGTCCGGGCCGGTGTTCTTGACCATGGCGATCCGGGACATCGCGATGCCGGTGTTCGTGCCGGTCGCCCACGCGCCCATCGAGTAGGCGTTGATCACGAACCGACGCTTCGCGGGAAAGACCATGGTCGCGTACGCGGCCAGATTGCGGTGCACCGACTGCAGTTCGGCCCGGCTCCGGACCCAGTTGAACGGCTGCCCCGACGACCCCGACGACTCGTCGACCACGCTGCCGGCCACCTCGAACCGGCCCTTGCGGCACCGCTCGTGCTCCGGGTAGGCCCGCACGTACGAGGCCTTGCTGGTGGGCGGGTAGCTGGTCAGGTCGAACCAGCGGAACGTCCACGAGTGGCGGCGCAGGAAGTCGGCGTAGGCGGGAACGTCCAGCGCGGCGAACTGGCAGGTCATCCACGCGTTCAGGCGGGCGAAACCGGCGAGGCGCGGCCGGTAGTGCCGGGCCATGAAGCGCCACACCGCGGGGTGCGTCCGAAAAAGCCCGTAGAGGCCGCTGAGCGCGTAGCTGCCGAGCCGGAGCGTCCATTGCCGGAAGGTCGAGATCACGGGTAAGACGCTATGAAAACCCAGCTCGCGGCACTTCCCGGCGGCTACTCAACCGGCCTGAGTACGCGGCCTCATGTCGGGGTCGTTAAATAGCACGCCGCAGGTGAAGGGAAGGTTACGCGAACCTGACGGACGGCGATCTTTTTGGTAGCGTCACGCCGCCCTGATCGCTTGTCGCGAGGTTCTGTCGAATGCCGCTGCTCAGTATTGTCCTTCCCGTCTACCGGGTTCAGGCCTACCTCCGGGAATGCCTCGACTCGATCCTCGAGCAGACGTTCACCGATTTCGAGGTGATCGCGGTCGACGACTGCTCCCCCGACCACAGCGGCGCGATTCTCGATGAGTACGCCGCGCGCGACAGCCGGGTCCGGGTGGTGCACCTGGATCAGAACGTCGGCCTGGGTGAGGCCCGCAACGCCGGTCTCGGGCACACCGGCGGCAACTACGTCTGGTTCATCGACAGCGACGACTGGATCGCCCCGGGCGCGCTGGCCGCGATCGCCGACCGGCTGCGGACGGCCGAGCCCGACGTGCTGGTGGTCGACTACGCCAAGGTGTGGTGGGACAACACCACCCGGCACAGCAAGCTCTCCGCCCTGGCGGCCTCGGCGAACTTCCCGCGTACGTTCACGCTGGCCGAGCAGCCGCGGGCGATCAGGATCTTCCACGTCGCGTGGAACAAGATTTACAACCGGGACTTCCTGCTCAAGAACGACATCGCCTATCCGACCGGTCTCTACGAGGACGTTCCGGTCGGCTACCCGGTGCTGATGCTGGCCGATCGCATCAGCGTCCTCGAGCGGGTCTGCGTCTACTACCGCCAGCGCCGCCGCGGGGCCATCACGTCGACCCCCGGTCGCCGGCACTTCGAGGTGCTCGACCAGTGGGACCAGCTTTTCCAGCGGCTCGACGCGATCGGTGAACGCGCCGCGCCGTTCCGCAACCTGGTCTTCGAGCGCATGCTCTACCAGTTGCTGCTGGTGCTCGAGAATCCCGAGCGGATTGCCCGGGGCGACCGCAAGGAGTTCTTCCGCGCGATCGTGCTCGCCTACCGCCGGCACGTCCCGGCCGGCGGTTACGCGTCCCCCGGGGGCCGGGAGGGCATCCGGCACCGGATCGCCGCCCGCGGGTCGTGGCCGCTGTGGCGCACCCTGCGGCTCGGCGAGCGGCTGGCCGAGGCGGCCAAGCCCCGCTTGGTCGAGGTGCGCAACAAGGTCCGGCTGCGGACCCGGCTCAGCATGCTCTACTACCGGTTCCAGACGCGCCGGCCGATGGACGACAATCTGGCCGTCTACTCCGCGTACTGGGGCAAGGGCTACGCCTGCAACCCGCGCGCGGTCTACGAGAAGATGACCGAGCTGGCGCCGGGGGTGCGCGGAGTGTGGGAGATCAAGCCGGGCGCGGAGGCCGAGGTTCCGGCCGGCGTCGAGACGGTGACGATCGGCACCAAGCAGCACTACAAGGCGCTGGCCCGGGCCAAATACCTGATCACCAACGTCAACTACCGCAGCTGGGTGACCAAGCGCGACGGCGCGGTGCACCTGTCGACCAACCACGGCACCCCGGCCAAGGCGATGGGCGTGGACCAGCTCAAGTTCCCGGCCGGCCTCGGCGACCTGGACATGGACGGGCTGCTCAAGCGATCCGATCGCTGGACCTACAGCATCAGCCCCAACGCCTACACGAGCGAGATCTGGGAGCGGGCCTACCCGTGCGGCTACGAGACTCTCGAGACCGGCTACCCGCGTAATGACGCTCTGGCCACCGCGACCGCGGACGACGTGGCCGCGGCCCGCGACCGGCTCGGCCTGCGGCCGGATCAGGTCGCCGTGGCCTACCTGCCGACCTACCGCGACTACGAGTTCGGCGCCGACGCTCTGCTCAACGTCGAGAGCTTCGCCGACCGGCTCCCGTCCGACACGGTGCTGCTGGTGCGGGTGCACCACTTCGACCGCTCACTCGTCCCGGGCGACCACTCCCGGATCATCGATCTGAGCGACTACCCGCGGGTGGAAGACGTCTACCTGGCCGCCGACATGCTGATCACCGACTACTCGTCCGTCATGTTCGACTACGCGGTGCTCGACCGGCCGATCGCGATCTACGCGGCCGACTGGGACAAGTACCGGGCCACCCGCGGCGCCTACCTCGACGTCTTCGCCGAGGGCCCGGGGGTCGCGACCGACGACGAAAACGAGCTGGCCGACCTGTTCGTCTCCGGCGCGGTCTCCGGCCCGGCGGCGACGAGCGCCCGTACGGTCTTCCGCAAGCGCTTCTGCTACCTCGACGACGGCCACGCGTCCGAGCGGGTGGTGCGCCGGGTGTTCCTCGGCGAGCCCGTCCTGCCGGTGCCCGCGGGCCGGGCGGTGCCGACCGTGACGACCGAGCCCCTGCAGGAACTGCGCCCGGTCGCGGAGGACACGCCGCCCGCGGAAGACACCGGTGCTCTGGTGGTGCCGGCGCAACGGGGCCGGGCGGCGGCTCACCAAGGATCGTGAGGGACAGCCCTAGGCTCGCGCCTTCTCCCACATCACCGTGTACGCCTCAGCCCCGCTGAGCAGGTGCTTACGCAGTGCGGCGGCGTCCGGGCCGGCCTGGTTGATCAGGTCGGTGATCCAGTCGGCGTAGAGCCCGTACTGGGCCACGCCGTCGGTGTTGAGGTCGAAGGTGCGGGAGCCGTAGACCTGCCGGGCCACCTGGGTTCCGTTGGTCGCGGTGAACGGATAGGTGAGCGGGCGGGACGCGGCGTCCAGGCGCGGGGCGGCCTGGGTGCCCAGACCGTTCACGTCGGTGCCGACCCCGTACCCGGTGATCTTCGAGCCGTTGGCCAGCCCCTTGTTGGTCCGCCACTGCTGCAGGAAGGTGGGGGTGTCCTGGCCGTCCGGGGAGGCGGAGAAGGCATAGCCCGCGACGAACCCGCCGACCCCGAGCATCCGGTTGATCAGGGCGGGGTCGGACCAGCTGTGCACCGAGGCGACACCCGGGTAGCGAGCCTGCTCGGCCAGGTCGAGCACGGCGGAGGCGGCCTTCACGCTCATGTGGTCGATGTGGATGATCATGCCGCGGTCCATCATGCGCTCGACCAGGTATCGGCCGAGATCGGTCAGGCCGCGTACGTTGCAGATCTTGCCGCTCGGATAGACCGGCAGGATGGCGCCGGCCGGGAGGCCGACCCCGAGCTGCAACAGCCGGGCGAGGTCGTCGCTGACCAGAGGCTGCTCGTTGTCGGAGGGCCCGGTGCAGGAGGTCGCCTGCCACCAGTGACCGGTGGAGATCAGGTTGCCGACGTTGACGGCCGCGCCGGTGACGCCCTCGTCGAAGCGGGTGCCGCCGAACGCGTTGTCGAACTTGTGCACCGGGTAGAGGCCGCTGACCCCCATGCCGGCCAGCTCGTCGAGGCCGGCGTCGATCTGCTGCCGGGTGCACTGGGGCACGTCGCCGACCTCGCGGCAGCCGAAGATCTCGGAGTTCTCCACGCCGATGGTGACGGCCAGCTTGCCCTGGGCGGCGATCTGGCGCACCTGGGCCGGGGTGGTGGCCAGCCGGAACCAGCCCTTGCCGGCACCGCCGCTGCGGGCGTCCACGTAGTCCTGCATCTTGCGCAGATAGTCGGCCTGGGCCCGGATCTGGTCCATCTCGTCGCACGAGGTGTGCTGCAGGGTCAGCCCGCAGATCACCCGGTTGGCCACCAGCAGCACGTTGAGCACCCGCTGCCCGGACTGCCAGGCGCGTTCCAGGCTCCGGAAGTACGAGGCCTCGTGCAGCATCGTGTCGTGCTGCGGCCAGTCGCCGAAGGTGGGCCAGCCGTCCTCGGCCGAGTCGATCGGGTCGGTGCCGGCGATGATCGCCTCGAGCAGGGCGCCCCAGCCCAAAGTCGCGTGTGACGGGCAGCCCTGGAGGGCGACCGGGGCGCCGCCGGGCGCGTACGCGTCCCCGCAGTGCAGGGATCCGCCGAAGGCCTCACCCGCGGTGATGTGCGCGTGGGCGTCGATCCATCCGACGAGCTTGCCGTTGGCGTCGACGCCGGGCGCCGGGGTTCCGCTGACGCCGGTGGCGATGTCGGGAATCGCGGCGCATCCACTGGCCGGGGCGAGCGCGACGGTCGAGGCACTGTTGCCCGCGCCGAGCCCGCCGAGGTACACGCCCAGCTGCTGGCCGGTCGCGGTGGACACGAAACGGTACCGGCCGTCGGCCACGCTGACCGTCCAGTCGGCCCGGTCCCCGTACGTGTCACCGGCCCACACCCAGCCGAGCACGCTCTGATAGGGCGGCTTGCCGGTGGAGTCCCGCAACAGGTACCGGCCGAGCTGGGTGGCCTCGAACCGGAACGGCTCGGCACCCGACGCGGTGGCGGTGAAGCCGTAGCCGACGGACGCGCGCTGGACGTATCCGCGCGACGTGGTTCCGTCGAAAACCTGGAGCGTGGCGCACTTGCCCTCCAGATCCTGCGCGGGGCTCCAGGCCGCGGCGGCGGCCGCGGGAGGTGCGGGAATCACTCCGGTGAGCCCGAGCACCAGCAAGCCCACAGCCAGTCCGCGCCATCTAACCACCGGAACCCCCTCCGCTTGATCACCGTCGGGGCGAGTGTAAAAAACGTCACACGCTATTCATAGATGTAAATGTGAAATTTTCTCTCAGATGCACTCTCGATCGACGTACGCCCATCCCCCGCGGCGCGCATCGAGCGCCGCGGCCTCTCCATCGGCGTGGAATCGGTCGCCGGTCGCGGCTCGACCGGGACTGACGCCCGCCGGTGCGGGAGGTAAGGACCTCGACCAGAAAGGCAGCCGACCCGATAGAGGGCGTGGCGGTCAGGCCTGATGGAGGCCGGCCGCCGCGAGGGCGGCGTCGGCGGCGTCGCGTAGGACCGACTCGTCCATGCCGGCCTCGGTCAGTGCCTCCATGCCGCGCAGCACGGCCAGGAGATGGTGGGCCGTCCGCTGAGGATCGCGGTCGCCGGGGATGTCGCCGGCGGCCTGGGCGCTCTCCACCTCAGCCTGCAGGAGGCCGGCGAACGTCGTGAACGTCCGCCGGGCCCGGTCGGCGACCTCGGTGTTGGTCGCGGCCAGCTCCGCGGTTGACTTCGCGAGCAGGCAGGCGCGCTGCGGGCCGGGTGGAGCACCGGCGGCGACCATCATGTCGAACAGAGCTCGCAGGCGGGTGGCCGCCGACGAGTCCGGGCCGCTCAGGTGCTTGCTCAGAGCCGCCGTGATGTTCGTGCAATAGCCGTCCAGGACCCGCTGGAACAACGCCTGCTTGTCGCCGAAGGCGCCGTACAGGCTGCCCTTGCCCAGGCTTGTTGCCTGCATCAGGTCGCCCAGTGACGTCGCCGCGAAGCCGGAGGTCCAGAACGCCTCGGTCGCGGAGTGCAGCACCTGCTGCTCGTCGAACTTCCGGGGCCGGGCCATGCGACCAGGATATTTGTGGTGACCGGCTCCACCTCGGCCAGCCGCGGAAACCCCGGATTCGGAACCTACTCCGCCTCCAAGGCGGCGATCCGGCAGTACGCCCGGGTCTGGGCCGCCGAACTGGCCCCCCGCCGTATCCGGGTCAACGTCCTGGTCCCCGGCCCGACCGACACTCCCGGCCTGCGCGGCATCGCCGGCGATGACCAGACGCAGGTCGCCGCCCTCCTGGCGCAGATGGCCGCCACCACGGCCATGCACCGGGTGGCCGACCCCGCCGAGATC
This sequence comes from Actinoplanes sp. NPDC021490, assembly GCF_055562135.1. NCBI lineage: Bacteria > Bacillati > Actinomycetota > Actinomycetes > Micromonosporales > Micromonosporaceae > Actinoplanes > Actinoplanes sp. NPDC021490. The sequence goes on along the minus strand of NZ_JBVHFW010000010.1, from coordinate 114,474 downwards.
GCGCAGGCGGCGCTGTTCCTCGCAAGCGACCGATCCAGCTTCATGACCGGCAGTGAACTGTTCGCCGACGGCGGCGAGGTCCAGGTTTTCCCCGCCGCCGTCTAGATCTGCACCGTCGGCTCACCGATGCAGGTCGGTCCGGTCAGGGGGTCCAGAACGGGTCGCGGCCGATGAAGCCGAGCAGGCGGGTCTGCGCGTCGGCTCCGTCCGGCACGGGCACGCGGGGACCGTACTGGCCGGACGAACGGATCAGCTCCTCCATCGGTTCCATCCCGGTGACCAGCAGCGCCGCGTACTCCGCGTCGAGCCGGTCGTCCTGGCCGGTGGCGCGGGCCAGGTCCCAGGTGTGCATGAAGACGTCGGTGGTGTAGAAGCGGTCGACGGCCTGATCCAGGGGCAGATCACCGGTGTGCGGATTGGAGAACATGCGGCCCGCCGTCGCCGGATCGTCCAGCATCGCCTGCACCGCGTCGCTGTGCACCTGCCAGGCACCGACCGGGTCGTCGTCGACGCCCGGCCCGCGGGGCAGCTCGATGCCGGTGCCGCCGGCCAGGAACCCGGGGAACCACTCCACGAGGTGGCGCACCACATCGCGAGCCGCCCAGCCGGGCACCGGCGTCGGGGCGTCCCACGACTTGGCGGCGTGAACCCGGTCGGTGAACGTGCCCGCGATGGTGCGGTGCCGCTCGGCGGCGGTCAGGTCAGCCAGCTTCATTGCTCAGCATCCTCTCCAGTTTGTGATATCCGTCCTGCACACCGACCTCCATGCCGCTCTTCAACCAGCCGTCGCGGGTCTCGAAGCTGTCCACCAGCGACTGCGTACGAAGCCTGGTCCGGCCGGGGCCGAGTTCCTCCAGCCACAGCGTGTTGAGCGCCACCCCGTCGGGATCGCCCTCGTAGGTGAAGGTCTGCACCAGACGGTCCGGCCGGATCTCGTGGAAACAGCCACGGAAGGCGTACTCCTCGGCGCCTTGGACCGAGACATACCGAAAGCTTCCGCCCGTACGGGCGTCCCAGTGCTCGATGCGGGTCTGCATGTCGTCCGGGCCGATCCAGCGCGCGAACAGCTCGGGATCGGTGTGGGCTCGCAGCAGCCGCGCCGGACTGGCCCGAAAATCGCGGACGATCCGGATGATCGGCAGCTTGGGATCCGCCTCGATGTGTGTCATGCCCCGGCCTCCTCGTCGTCCATCTCGGCCAGCACGCGGTCGAGGCGCCGATAGCGCTCCTCGGCCTGGCGCCGGTACAGCTCGATCCACGAATCCATCAGGTCGAGCGATCCGGCCTCGAGGCGCACCGAACGCGGCTGGGGTCCCGGCGGCCGGCTCACCACGCCCGCCTCCTCCAGCACCCGCAAGTGCTTGTAGACGGCTTGCAGAGTCATCGCGTACGGCTCGGCGAGCTGGTTGACCGTGGCATCGGCCACCGACAAGCGGGCCACGATGTCGCGGCGCGTGGGATCGGCCAGCGCTGCGAACGTCCGGGAGAGCGTGTCAGCGAGCATGGCCAACCTTTCAACTAGTTGGTTTAAACCCAAGCTAGACCGTTGCCGCGAGGACGGCAAGCTGACAGGGCGGCGGCTCCCCGCTTTAATCACGGCATGCCGCACGCGTCCTCCCTGCCCGATCTGATCGGCCGTTATCTGCCCCCGGCCACCGAGGCGTGCCCGACCTTCGCCGAGAACTCGCGCTTCGAGCCGATCATCGACGGGGTCACCTACTTCACCGAGCTGGCCGGGCACATGGCGGCCCTCGGAGCCGGCGACGCCGTCTACATCGCCGGCTACCAGGCCGACCCGCAGCTCGACCTGACCGGGCGCGTCCCCGGCGAGGCGGGCTACCGGCCCTTCACCGACGTGCTCGCCGAGAAGGCCGCGGCCGGCGCCGATGTGCGGATCGTGCTCAGCGCGGCCGAGTTCTCCGGCGGCATCCCGTGGCTGCCGGTCGGGCCGTTCCGGGCCAACACCCTGGCCGCGCGGGTGATCCGGGCGTGGAAGCCGTCGACGCTCGAGGTCACTACGCCGCCGCTGGAGGACCGGGTGCTGCTCGACTGGTCCGGCCCGGTGCTCGGGTCCAACCACCAGAAGCTGGTCGTTTTCAGTCACGGTGGCGTGCTCACCGCGTACGTCGGCGGTCTCGATCTGTCCCCGACCCGGTTCGACCACTCGCCGCACCACCGTCTCAAGCTGGGCGCCCACCGATGGGGCTGGCACGACGCGGCCGCGCGCCTGCACGGCCCGGCGGCCGTACGGGTGCGGGAGACTTTTCAGTTCCGCTGGCAGAACACCGCCGCCCTGCCGCCGCGGTTCATCGCGAAGAACCTGCCACCGGAGTATTTCCACCTGCCCAGCGGCGAGCGCGCCGTGCTCAACCCGCTCGACCCGCCGCGCGACCTGCCGCCGGTGCCCGAGCAGCCGGAACACCCGGCCGAAGGCACCGCGGTGCAGGTGGTGCGCTCCTACCGGCCGTGGAGTCTCTATCGCCACCGCGGGCTGCGCCGCCTGCGCCGGGCGAACGTCGTGCGGGCCGGCATCCAGGAGATCTACCACGCGATGACCACCGCGATCGGCGCGGCCGAACGCTACATCTATCTCGAGGACCAGTACTTCCACGAGGCCCCCGGCGGCGACCCCCGGTTCCAGCTGTACGGGCGGTTGCGCGCCGCCGCCCGCCGCGGCGTCAAGATCATCCTGATCGGTTCCGGACGCAAGGATCCGGCCGACGGCGGCGACAGCACCGTCCACCCGGTGATCACCCGCGACCTGCGGTGGCGGGTGCTGGCCCGGCTGCCGGTCGACGCCCGCCGCAACGTGGTCATGTACCGCGTCGACAACCTCACCGTGCACACCAAGCTGATGCTGGTCGACGACGTGTTCGCCAGCATCGGCTCGGCCAACTTCTTCAGCCGTTCGATGGTCGGCACCGACAGCGAGATCACCTCGACCTTCGTCACGACCGGCCCGCTCGTCCGCGACCTACGCGTCAAACTGTGGGCCGAGCATCTGCGCACACCGGTCGGCGACGAGCTCACCCCCGCCCTGGCCGATCTGGACACCGCCCTGGGCATCTGGCGCCGGGAGTGGCTGCCGCCGGGGCATCCGCCGCAGACGTGGCGCCGGGCGGGCGTGCCGGCCGGGTTCGCCCCGGCGGAGTGGGCGCTGACCCCGGCCCGCTACTCCCCCGCGGTGTGGCGGCGCGAGACCGGGGACCGCTGAGCCGGCGACACGATTTGCGGGCCCGTCTAGCATTCGCCGTATGTTCCGACTCCGCCCCGTCCTCGCGCTGTCCGCCGCTCTTTTCACGCTGGTCGCGTGCACTCCTGACAAGACCGAAACCGGCGGTAGCGCGGCGCCGGCCGAAACCCGGCCGGCCGGTGACACCCTGGTGAAGGACTCCGCCGCGGCGATGCGGGAGATCAAGACCACGCAGTTCCTGATCACCGCGGCCGGTGAGGTCGCCGGGCTCAGCCTGCGCCGCGCCGAGGGCACGCTGACCAAGGAAGGCAGCGCGAAGGGCACCGCCCAGATCGAGCAGGCCGGGTCGGCCGTCGAGCTGGAGTTCGTGATCGTCGGCGACAAGATCTATCTGAAGGGCCCGACCGGCGGATATCAGGCGCTGCCGCTCACGGTGGCGGCCACGGTCTACGACCCGTCGGCCATTCTGGACCCGAGCCGGGGCATCGCCAAGGTGCTCGGATCGGCGACCGGCGCGACCACCGAGGCGTCCGAGCCGGTCGACGGCAAGGACGCCTGGCGCGTCGCGGTCACCACGACCGGCACCGATCTGGCCGGCCTGATCCCCGGCGTCACCGGCCGCATCCCGGCCAAGTTGTGGATCGCCGACGCCGACAAGCGTCTGCTCAAGGCCACCTTCACGCTGAGCGGGGGCACGGCCACGGTGACGTTCAAGGAGTTCGACGTGCCGGTGAAGATCAGTGCCCCCTAGCACCCTGGCCACCGCGCCGGCCCCGGCCCGCCGGCGCCTGGCGATCAGCGTCGGCGGCGCCACCGTCCTGCTCGCGGCGCTCGACGCGTACGTCGTGGTCACCGTTCTGACCGACATCCTCAACGACGTGCACATCCCGCTCAACCGGCTCGAGCGGGCCACGCCGATCGTGACCGGCTTCCTGCTCGGCTATGTGGCCGGCATGCCGCTGCTGGGCTCGCTGTCCGACCGGCTCGGCCGCCGCGCGGTCATCGTCGCCTGCCTGGCCGGCTTCGCCGCGGGTTCGGCGCTGACCGCGGGCTCGGGCGAGTCGATCCACCTGCTGGTGGCCGGGCGCGGGCTGCAGGGGCTGGCCGGCGGCGCGCTGCTGCCGGTGACGATGGCGCTGGCCGGCGACCTGTGGACGCAACAGCACCGCCGGGCGGTCGCCCTCGGCGCGGTCGGCGCCGCGCAGGAGCTGGGCAGCGTGCTCGGGCCGCTCTACGGCGGTGCGATCACCGCGCTGATCGGCTGGCGGGGCATCTTCTGGATCAACATCCCGTTGGCCGCGCTGGCCATCGTGGCCGTCCTGGTCGCCCTGCCCCGCGAGCCGGCCGCCCGGTCGCCCCGGCCCGGCGTCGACGTGCTCGGCGGCATCCTGCTCGCCGCCGGTCTGGCCCTGCTCGTGATCGGTCTCTACAACCCGGATCCCGAGCGGGCGGTGCTGCCGTCGTGGGGTCCGGCGACCCTGGGCGCGGCCGTCGTCGTCCTCGTGCTGTTCGGCCTGTGGGAGAGGCGGGCCCGCACCAAGCTGTTCGACCCGGCGGGCGTACGCATGACGCCGTTCCTGGCCGCGCTGGGCGCGAGCTTCTGCACCGGCGCCGCCCTGATGGTGACCCTCGTCGACGTCCAGCTGGTCGCGCAGACCCTGCTCGGCCGGGACGCGTTCGGCGGCACCCTGCTGCTGTCCCGGTTCCTGATCGCCCTGCCGATCGGCGCCGTGCTCGGGGGCGCGGTGCTGACCCGCCTGGGCGAGCGTCCGGTCACGCTGATCGGCCTGCTCACGGCGGCCTGCGGGTACGCGTTGATCGCGTACTGGCCGGCCGACGTGCTCGCGGCCCGCTACGCCGGGATCCTGCCCCGCCTCGACACCGACCTCGTGATCGCGGGCCTCGGCCTGGGCCTGGTCATCGCGCCGCTGTCGGCCGCGGTGCTGCGGGTGACGCCACCCGACCGGCACGGTGTGGCCTCGGCCGCCGCGGTCGTGTCCCGGATGGTCGGCATGCTGATCGGGGTCGCCGCGCTCACCGCGTGGGGCCTGCACCGCTTCCGATCGCTGACCGCGACCCTCGACACCCCGCTGCCGTTCGGCGTCGACGCGGCCGTGTACCGCGACCGGATGGCCGCGTACGAGGTGGCGCTGAGGACCGCCCTGCAGACGCAGTACCGGGAGATCTTCCTGATCACGGCCGGCCTCTGTGTGCTCGGCGCCCTGCTCGGCCTGCTGCTGGCGGGAAAGCGGGCCACGCGCGGCCCGGCGTGACCCGCGCCGCAGCACTTGCCTCTGACGTCAACGTCAGGGTCCAGCGTGGGCGGCATGCAGATCTCTGGAGCAGTCGCCCTCGTCACGGCTGTCTAGACGCGGAAGCGGGCGACGACCGACTCGAGTTCCGAGGACATCCGGGACAGCTCCTCGGCCGAGCGCTGGGTCTCGGCGACCGTGGCGGTAGTGGTCCGGGCGGCCTCGGCGACGCCCGCGATGTTGCCGGCGATGCTGGCCGAGCCGGTCGACGCTTCGCCGATCGACCGGCTCATCTCGTTGGTCGTGGCGGTCTGCTCCTCGACGGCCGAGGCGATGGTCGTCTGGTAGTCGTTGATCTGCGCGATGATCGACGAGATCCGTCCGATCGCGGCCACCGCGCCGTCGGTGTCGGCCTGGATGGCCTCGACCCGCTGGGAGATGTCCCCGGTGGCCTTGGCCGTCTCCTGGGCCAGCTCCTTGACCTCGTTGGCGACCACGGCGAAGCCCTTGCCGGCCTCCCCGGCCCGCGCCGATTCGATGGTGGCGTTGAGCGCGAGCAGGTTGGTCTGCTCGGCGATCGCGGTGATCACCCGGACGACGTTGCCGATCTCGGCCGACGAGGCGCCGAGCTTGGCCACCGTCGCGTTGGTGGCGGCGGCCTCGGTGACCGCCTGGGAGGCGACGCCGGCCGCGTCGTTGGCCGACTGGGAGATCTCCCGGATTGCCGAGCCCATCTCCTCGGTGCCCGCGGCCACCGTCTGCACGCTGCGCGAGACATCTTCGGAGGCGGAGGCCAGCAGACCGGTCTGCGTCGAGGTCTCCCGGGCGTTGCCGGCGATGGCTTCCGACGACGCCGACAGCTGCCGGGACGACTCGGCCAGCAGGCGCGAGGAGTCGCCGAGCGCCTTGACCGTCTGCCGGATCGAGGTCGTGGCCCGGTTGACCGCGGCGGACATCACGCCCACCTCGTCCTTGCCGGTGGCGGCGGCCTCCCGCGTCAGGTCCCCGTCGGCGACCGCGTCGAGCACTTCGCGGACGCCGGTCAGCCGTCGCGAGATGCTCCGGCCGATCGCCACGGCCAGCGCCACGGACAGGATCACGCCGGCCAGCACCAGCAGGAGGATCGTCCGGCGGGCGCCGGTGGCCTCGTCGTGCGCCTGGGTGCTGTCCTTCAACGCCTGCGTGCGTTCGAGCTTCATGAGCTGGTCCATGGCGGTGTTCATGGTCTTCTCGGCGTTGCCCCACAGCGTGTACTGGTCGGCCAGCGTGGTCGGCAGGTCGATCCCGGCCGGCGCCGGGTCCTTGAACAGCAGCAGGTTGACCAGCGCCTTGTACTGCGCCCAGGCGCCGCCGAAGGCCGCAGTCTGGGTCTTCCAGGTCTCCGAGGGGTCCGGGGCGGACACGTACCGGTCGCCGGCCGCGTCCACGGCGGCCTCCCCGGCCTTGGCCTCGTTCTCGTACTGGGTGCGCTGCGCGTCGGTCTGCGCGCCCTGGAAGAGGAAGAGCCCCCGGTACATGTCCGACATGCCGTTCTGCACGCCGACCAGCGCGTCCAGCCGGGTGATGTTGTCGTCCTTGAGGCCCTGAATCCGGTCGTCGAGCGAGCCGAGCCGCATCCACGCCACCCCGGCGGTCCCGAGGGCCACTACAGCCACGACCGCCACGGCCACGATGATTTTGGTGCCGACTCCCATGTCGTTGAGGCGGCTGCTCGGCCCGTTCATCCAGGTCTCCAGGGTCGCTAGGGCGCCTGCTGGACGGCGCCTCGCTATTCGGTTCGACCGTTTCGCGCGGTTACTGAGCCGATCTACCCGTTTGCCCGCGACGGGCCGATCACCTCGTACGAGGTAACCCCGCCCGCCTCTTTCGTGGTGCTGGGTTGCGGTCGGCCCCGCCCCGGACGGATCCTGGCTCAATCGGCGTGACGGGTGCTGATCCATGTAGTGACGGCTGCGGTTCGGAGCTCGCGATGACCATCCCAGCCAACCCTTGCCGGGGAGGGCGCCTCGAGCACTACGCCCTCGTCGTCGACCGGGCCGACACCATCGAACGGGTGCTGGTGCCGCAACTGCGGCGCGATCTCGCCGCCCGCGAGAGCGTCCTGATGGTCGTCGGCGAGCAGACCGCGGCGATCGTCCGGGAGAAGCTCGGCCCCGACGCCAACGATCTGCGGTGGGCCTCGACGGACCGTTTCTACCAGCGGCTCGGATTCACGTACGCCCGGTTCCTGCGCTACCTGCGGGATCAGCACGCGCAGCTGAAGCGGGTGCATCTCGTCACCGAGCCCGCGCTCGTGACCGAACCCGAGGCACCGGTCGACCGGGCCGGCGCCTACCTGAGCTACGAAGCGATCGCCAACGACGTCTTCGCCGTCTACGGCTGCCCGATCACCTGCATCTGGCACGACGGAGGGCGGCATGCCGCGATCATCGAGGAGGTCCGCAAGGTCCATCCGCAGCAGTGGACCGGGGACGGCGCCGCCGGCAATCCCGGCTACGTCGCGCCCGGTGAATATCTCGGCGGACGGGCCCAGCAGCCCATGCCGACTCCTCCGCCGGTCACCGACGTCGACATCACCGTACGGCAGCTGGACGAGATCACGGATGGCCGCGCCGCCCTCGCGCGATGGGCGCGGAGCTCACACTTCGTTTCGACCGCGGCCGGGCAGGTCGTCGCGGCGGCCAGCGAGGTGATCACGAACGGCGTTCAGCACGGCCGGACCCCGGTGCGGGTCCGCGCATGGCAGCAGGACGCCACGCTCGTCGTTCACGTGGACGACGAGGGGGGCCGGGTCATCCCCGACGAGGCCGGCTACCGCCCACCGGCGACCCCGGCCGATCCCACCGGGCTGTGGGTCGCCCGGCAACTCGCCGACGTGCTGCTCACCCACACGCAGAACGGCCGGACCGCCGTACGCATGTACTTCCCGTACGCGGTGACCCATCGCCACCTCGACGTCCCGCACCTCACGTGAGGCCAACGGGTCAGGCCGGCGCGTCCAGGTGCCGGCGCATCTTGACCAGCGCCTTGGTCAGCAGCCGGGACACGTGCATCTGCGAGATGCCGATCTGCTCGGCGATCTGGCTCTGGGTCAGGTTGCCGTAGAAGCGCAGGCTCACGATCTTCTGCTCGCGCTCGTCCAGCGCGGCCATCGCCGGGGCCAGCGCGATCCGGGTCTCGGCCAGCTCGTACTCGTGGTCCTCGCCGCCCAGCGTCTCACCCAGTTCGGTGTTGCCGTCGGCGCTGACCGGCGTGGACAGGCTGGTGGCGTTGTAGGCGCGGGCGCCCTCCAGACCCTCCAGCACGTCTTCCTCGGTCACGTTCAGGTAGGCGGCGACGTCGGCCACCGTCGGGGACCGGCCGAGCGTGTGGCTGAGCGCGGTGTTCGCGCCGGTGATGGCCAGGCGCAGTTCCTGAAGCCGGCGCGGCACCCGGATCGACCAGGTGCGGTCGCGGAAGTGACGCTTGAGCTCCCCGACGATGGTCGGGATGGCGTAACCGGCGAACTCCACCCCGCGGTTGGCCTCGAACCGGTCCACGGCCTTGATCAGACCGACGACCGCCACCTGGAAAAGGTCGTCGATCGGCTCGCCACGACCGGCGTAGCGGTTCGCGAGGTGCCGGGCCATCGGCGTCCAGGCCTCGATGGTGCGGTCGCGCAGCGCCGGCCGGGACGGGTGACCCGCCGGCAGCGCGGCCAGCGCGGTGATCAGTTCACTGGCCCGGTCGGTCGTCGCCGGCTCCTCGACCGCATCAACGGTGCTTACGGTGGGGGAAGCGACAACCGTCACGGGGATCTCCTTCATGCCTGGCCGGCGCACTCCCGTGCGCCGACATCGTCGCCCGCTATTCCCCCGGTGGGAGCCCGGGTAAACCCCTCCCGGCCGAGCAAATCACTCGCGTTATGTGCAACCAAATGTGGGGTTCGCTCGTCTTGCTGCTCATGAAACGGAGAGAGGCCTCGTATGGCCCGCGGTGACCAGGAGTTCATCGCGTTCGCGCAGGCGAGTTCGCCTCGTCTGCAACGCGCGGCGTACCTGCTGACCGGCGATCAACATCAGGCCGAAGAGGCTGCTCAGGCGACCCTGGTGCGGGTCTACGCCGCTTGGGGCCGGGTCAGCCGCCAGGATCCCTACGCGTACGCCCGCACGGTGCTCACCAATCTGATCACTGATCAGTGGCGCCGCCCGATGCGGGAGTACGCCACCGAGACCATGCCGGAACAGCAGGCGCCGCAGGATGTCGCCGACGTCGTGGCCAAGCGGCGCTGGCTGATCGGCGCGATACAGGCCCTGTCACCGCGCGAACGGGCGGTGATCGTGCTGCGGCACTTCTTCGACGCCGCCGAGGCCGAGGTGGCCCGCGAACTCGGCTTGTCCGCGGGCACGGTCAAGAGCCTCAACTCCCGGGCTCTGGCGAAACTGCGCATCACGGCCGGCCTGGTGCCGCCGATGCGAACCGAAACGGAAGCAGGGGCGGGACTGTGACTCAGCTGGAAGAACTCAAGGACGCCATGCATTCGCCGCCGGACTTCGAGCCCGTACCGGTGGATCTCGCGCATGTGATGGCCGCCGGTGGCCGGATGCGCCGCCGGCGCCGGTTCGCCGTGGCCGGCGTTTCCACGTTGACGGCGGCTGCTCTGCTGGCCGGCGGCAGCCAGCTGGCGGATCTGGGTGGCTCCTACGCCGGCCCGGTGGCCGGATCGCCCGCGTCGGCGCCGCCGCTCGATCCGTCGGCGTCCGCGCCGCCGCTCGACCCGCCGGCATCGGCGCCGTCGCCCGGCAGCTCGTCGGCCCCCGGAGTCCTCGGCGCGGTCATCGAGACCGGCCGGCGGCTCGACGGCCGGCAATGGATCCTGTACGTCGAGACGACCGACCCGGATGACCTGGACGGAACGCTCAGCCTGGTCCTCGGGCGCACGAGGACCGGCACCATCGACGATTTCCACGCCGAGATCGTCAGCAGCGATCCGGGCGCCGGCCGGATGGCCCCCGGCTTCCACGCTGTGCAGCCGGGACGAGTGCATCGAGGCCGCACCACACCCACGTTCGGCTACTACGTCGGCGACGCCGTGAAGATCACCGCCCGCGATGCCGCCACCGGCAAGGTCGTCGAAGCGCATCGAGCCGCCTGGACGGGTTTCGGCGCGTCGGACAAGGCGCAGATCTTCTGGTTCGATTTCGCCCAGGGGCGACCTCCGGCCGAGCTGACCGACTTCACGGCCTACGACAAGGACGGCGCCAAGCTGCCCGGCGGCCGCTGACCGTCCGGCCCGGCGCAGCCGGTCAGTCGGCCACCACGAGGGCCTGCGGGGCGGCCTGTTTCATCCGGGAACGCAGCCAGGCCAACTGGAGGGCCGTCTCGCCCTCACAGCGGGTCACGACGTCGAGCAGGTCGCGGTCGCGGGCGCCCTGGGCGGCCTGGCCGACGACCATCCAGCACACGTCGCACTCGGCGGCCATGAGATAGAGGTCCTGCAGGTCGCGCAGCAGGCCGATGCCGCCGGTGCGGGTGCCCCGGAACAGTTCGGAGTGCAGCCGCTCCGGTTCGCCGGGGGCCTCTTCGGCGTAGCGCCGCGCGAACGGCTCCAGCCGGGCGGCGTGGTCGTCGCATCGATCGGCCTGCTGCCGGCAGAGGTGGTCGATGTCCGGCTCGTCGCCGTGGGCGGCGGCCACCTGCCGAAAGGCGTCGGCCAGGGTGAGCTGGGCGCGGTGCAGCAGTCCGAGATAGTGGGCCAGGTGCATGATCAGCCATCCGATCCGGCGAGTTTCGCGATGCGGACCGCGGCCACCTTGAACAGGGGCTGCTTGGACACCGGGTCCCAGGCGGTCACGGTCATCTCGTTGGCGGCCCGGGGCCGTCGCCGGGCCGGGTCGACGTCGAAGTAGCCGTAGTGGAAGGGCACGAACACCACCCCGGGACGGATGCCGCCGAGCCGGGCGCGCGCTTCCACGGCGCCCCGCGGTGAGGCGATACCGACCAGGTCGCCCTCGGCGATGCCGTGCCGGGCGGCGTCATGCGGGTGCAGTTCGACCCACACGTCGGGGGCCGCCGCGTTCAGCTCCGGGGCCCGCCCGGTCTTGGTGCGGGTGTGGAACTGATGGACGGTGCGCCCGGTGGTGAGCAGCAGCGGATACTCCTCGGACGGCACCTCGGGCGAGCTCTGGTAGTCGGCGGCGTGCAGAAAGGCCCGCCCGCCCGGCTGCCGGGCGCGGTAGTGCTCCGCCGGGAACTCGGCCCCGGTGCTCAGATCCTGCCCGTACGTCTCGCAGTAGTCCGCATCGGTGTTGAACACGCCGCCGGTGTACAGCCGCTCGCCGCCCCACTGGATGCCGCTGCCGCCGCGCAGCCTCTCGTAGCTGATCGAGGTGTAGTCACAGGGCCGGCCGGCCGAGCAGCGCTGCCAGGCCGCGTACGCCTCCTCCGGTGTGCTCCAGTCGATCAGCGGCCCGCCGTCGAGGTTGCGGAAATCCATCCGCCGCGCGTAGTCGAGGAAGATGTCGAGGTCGGCGCGGGCCTCGCCGGGCGGGTCGACGGCCTTCTCGCTCAGATGCACGGTGCGGTCCACGTTGGTGAAGGTGCCGGTCTTCTCGCCCCACGTCGCCGCGGGCAGCACCACGTCGGCCAGCTCGGCGGTCTCGGTGAGGAACAGGTCCTGCACCACCACGAACAGTTCCGGGCGGGCCAGGATCCGGCGGACGCGGCTCAGCTCGGGCAGGGACACGGCCGGGTTGGTGGCGCTGATCCACAGCAGTTTGATCGAGCCCTGCTCGGCGTACCGCCAGATCTGCATCGCGTGGGTCGGCGGCGACCAGTGCGGAATCGTCATCTCGTCGACGTTCCACAGCCGGGCCAGCTCCCGGATGTGCTCGGGGTTGCCCCAGTTGCGCAGGCCCGGCAGGTCGCCGTCGGCGCCGGTCTCCCTGGTGTTCTGCGCCGTGGGCTGGCCGTTCATCTGGTAGATCCCGGCGCCCGGCCGGCCGATCATGCCGCGCAGCAGGTGCAGGTTGTTGACCTGGCAGGCCGCGGCGGTGGCCTGGTTGGACTGGTAGAAGCCCTGCAGCACGGTGGACAGCAGCCGGTCGGCGTGGCCGAGCAGTTCGGCCGCGCGTTCCACGTCCGCCGGCTCGAGGTCGCAGAGGCCGGCCACCCGGTCGATCGGGTACGCGTCCACGACGCGGCACAGCTCGTCGAAGCCGATCGTGTGCGCGGCGACGTACTTCTCGTCGTACCAGCCGCGTTGGATGATCTCGCGGAGCAGGCCGTTGAGCAGGGCCTGGTTGGTGCCGGTGCGGATCGGCAGGTGGAGGTCGGCCTCCCGGGCGACCGGCGTGGTCCGCGGGTCGACGGCGAGCATCGCGGGTGGGTTGGGCCCGCGGCGGCGGTCCAGCATCCGCATCCACAGCACGGTCTGCGTCTCCGCCACGTTGTGCCCCCACAACGCGATCGCGTCGCAGTGATCCACATCGGTGTACGAGCCCGGCTGCCCGTCCGTGCCGAAGCTCGCCTTCAACGCCGCCGCCGCGGTGGCCGTGCACAAGCGGGTGTTGCCGTCCATGTGCGGAGTGCCGATCCCGGCCTTCCCGAGCACACCGAGCGTGTAGTACTCCTCGAGGAACAGCTGGCCGCTGGTGTAGAAGCCGAAGTGACCCCACCCGCCCGGCCGGTCCAGCAGATCCCGGGAACGCGCGACGATCCGGTCCATCGCGGTGTCCCAGTCCGTCTCGACCAACCGGCCGTTGTCGCGCACCAGCGGCCGGGTCAGCCGGTCGGCGCTGTTGTTGGCCTGCCAGCCGTAGAGGTCCTTGGGGTCGAGCCGGCCACGGTTGACCCGGTCGTCCGGGCGGCCCCGCACACCGGCGATGCGGTCGTCGCGGACCGCGATGTCCATCGCGTCGCCGTTCGAATGCAGGATCGACGCGGACTGCACCCAGCGGTCCACGTCCGCCTCCCGCACCCCGTCGGCCAGGTGCATGTCGACCCGTACGGGCCAGTTCTCCCCCGGCCCGTACGGCGTGCGCTCGCCCCACGGGTCGGCGATCCGGTCACCCACCGCTTTCACCTCGGGCTACTTGCCGCGGGCCTTGCGGGTGCTCTTGGCGTTGGCCTTCTGGATCGCGTCGACCAGCTCGTCCTTGGTCATCCGGCTGCGGCCGCTGATCTCGAGCTTCTTCGCCTGGTCCATCAGGTGCTTCTTGCTCGCGTTGGCGTCCACCCCGCCGGCCGTCTTCGCCTTCGTGCCCCGGCCACCGGCGGCCTTGGCGTCGCTCGGGCCCTTCTTGGCCTTCGGCTCCCAGTGGTCCCCGGACTTCTCGAAGGAATGCTTCAGCGACGCGAACGCCGTCCGGTGCGCCCGCTCGCCCTCGCCGTACTCCTCGACCGCGTGATCGTGGGTCTTGGCGTACGTCTCCTGCGCCTTCTTCGGCGACCGCTTCAGCGTGCTGGGCATGTCATCCTTCGCCGGCATGGCTACCTCCTCGCGTACGTCGACATCTCCTCGCGTACGTCGACATCTCCTCGCGTACATCAACATCGACGGGCCTTCCCGCCCCGGGGGGGGCCTCAAACAGCACCCGAGGGTTCCGGGCGGCTCAGGCTCCGGAGGGATAGGTCGCGGGCTCGAGCACGTCGGCGGTGCGCAGGTGCAGCGGCCGGACGGCCTGGGACCGGTCGAACCAGCAGAAGGCGTCGTAGCGGTCGCCGAGCACGGTCGGCACGTAGTTGCCGTACCGTTCGCGGTCCGGGTGGTAGACCACGCCGATCGCCCGGTGGTCCAGCTCGTCGGTCAGCACGTCGGGGCGGTCGTCGCGGGGGAACACGAACAGCGCCTGCTCGGGCGCGGCCGTGTGCAGCACCTCTTCGAGGGAGTCCGGACGGCCCGGCGGCACCGGCATGACCTGCATCGGCTCACCCCACGCGCGGGCGGCCGCGACGGTGCCGCGATGCGTGCCGAAGCCGACCAGCACCACCTGATCGGGGCCGTAGCGTTGCCGGGCGAGCTGACCGATGTTCACCGTTTCCGTCGCGGCCATGTCGGTGGCGCGGGCGTCCCCGACGTGGGTGTTGTGGGCCCACACGACCGCCTTCGATCCGGGCCCGTAGTGCTGCAGAAGGCGGTCGAGGCTCTCGTCCATGTGCCGGTCCCGTACGTTCCAGGATTCGCGGCCGCCGCGCACCATGGCCCGGTAGTAGCGTTCGGCCCCGGCGACCACCTCGGCGTTCTGCCACGCCCCGAACCGGCCGGCCCCGTCCGCCGCGGCCCGCCCGCGCAAGCGTACGAGCAGGTCGATCACCTCGTTCTCGCAGCTGGCCGGCACCATCCGGGTCGACCACGCGTATTCCTGCGCGTCCTCCCCGTACGGTTCGAAGCAGCGGTAGGCGGCCAGCGCGGTGGGCACCTGGTCCGGGTCGTGCTCGCGCAGGTAGGTGAGGATCTCGCGCAGCGACTCCCAGAGCGAATACACGTCCAGGCCGTGAAAGCCGGTCCGCTCGGGCTCGTCGAGGCCGGCGTTGCGGGTGCGCAGCCAGCGGGTGAAGTCGACGACTTCCTCGTTGGCCCACATCCAGGTCGGCCACCGTTCGAACGCGAGCAGCGCCTCCCGCGGGTCGGCCGGCGCGTCCGGCAGGCACCGCAGGGCGCGGTTCACGCGGTCGCAGTCGGGCCAGTCGCCTTCGACGGCGACGAACGAGAACCCCTTCTCCTCGATCAGCCGCTGGGTGATCGCCGCCCGCCACGCATAGAACTCGTGTGTGCCGTGGCTGGCCTCGCCCAGCATCACCACCCGGGCCGGCCCGACCCGGTCGAGCAGCACGTCCAGGTCACCGGAGCCGGTCAGCGGCGCGGCCAGCGCGGTGATCTCGTCGCCGTAGCGTCCCATCGCCGATCAGCCCACCGGCGTGCGGTCGATCGATTTGTGCCCCATTGATCCGGCGTACCCGCCGCGACCGGCCCTATGCGTCCGTACGGGAGACGTAAGGGCGATTCCGTGTCCTGCACGGCATTTGTCCGTTATTACCACCATGGCAAAGTTTCCGAATTTCCTCCGAAAAGCGGCGATGGCGGGCCTGGCCGTCTCCGCGATGCTCCTCCCCGTGTCCGGCGGCTCCGCCTCGGCGGCCCCCGCCGCCCCACCGGCGCCGACCGCGACCGTCGAGGCTCCGCTGCTGACCCCCTCGGCCAGGCTGCAGATGCGGCGTGACCGCAACGCCGTCTGCGTCAACGCCCACGTGCAGAACGTCGGCTGGCAGGGCTGGCGCTGCTCCAGCAACCGCAAGGCCGCGCTGGCCGGCACCGTGGGCCGCTCGCTGCGGCTCGAGGCCGTCGCGATCTCGACCCGCCGCGCCGGTGGCCTCTGCGCCCAGGCGCACGTGCAGAACCAGGGCTGGCAGCGCAGCCAGTGCACCGGCGCCCGCGGCAGCCTGGCCGTCGGCACCCAGGGCCGCGCGCTGCGGCTCGAGGCGATGCGGCTGAGCACCCGTACGCCCGTCTGTGTCCAGGCCCACGTGGCCAACGTCGGCTGGCAGAAGTGGCAGTGCGCCCGCCGCGCCGGGCAGATCCAGGTCGGCACCGTCGGCCGGACCCTGAGCATTGAAGCGCTGCGCGTGCTCGCCTGACCGTTCGCACCGGACAAGCCCGCGGAGACCGACCGGTCTCCGCGGGCTTCCTGCTTGCGGCCCCCCGATCAGGAGTCGTCGGCGCTGGTGTGGCCGGACGGCCCGTACGGGGAGACCTGGCCTTCCGGGACAGGCCGGTCACCGGTGCGGTCGTGAGTGCCACCGGGCGCGTCGGTCGGGTTGGCGTCCTGGGTCCACTGCTTGGTGGTCGGGGACTCGTCACTGCGCCGGATCTCCGGCTGTTGCGGGTTGCTCATCGCAGCCTCCTTGCTGGTCACGCCGAACGCTCTCGTTGATCATTCCGGCGAGGTCGCATTCCCCCCGGCACCACCGGCAAACGCCACCGGATGGCTGGTGAGATATCCGGAATCGGGGGTAGCCAGCGACCGTACGGCCGCAGCGACGATGAAAGGTGACCGACCGTGAAACTCGACTTCCTGCGTCCCCTGTTCGACCGTCCGGGCTCGTGGGTGTCCGTCTATCTGGATGCGACGCGAGCCGGCGAGAACGCCGATCATGAGGTCGCCCTGCGCTGGCGCGGCCTGCGGGAGAGGCTGGCCGGGCAGGGCGCCGACGACTCGACCCTCGACGCGGTGGCGAGAGCGGTCGAGGACCATCCGACCCAGCCGGGCCGGTACGGGCTGGCCGTCTTCGCCGTGGACGGCGACGTCGCCATGGTGCAGACGCTGCCCGCTCCCCCGCCCGCCGACATGGCCTTCCTCGAACCGCTGCCGCACGTGCTGCCCCTGCTCGAACAGCGCGGCGGGGAGGTGCCGTACGTCCGGGTGCTGGCCGACCGTACCGGCGCCGACGTCGACGCCCTGTCAGCCGGCGGCGTGGCCCGGCACCGGGAAGTGGCCGGCAGCGCCACCTTCCCGTTGCGCAAGGTGCACGTCGGCGGCTGGTCGCACCGCCATTACCTGCAGGCGGTCGAGGAGTCCTGGAAGCGCAACGCCGGCGACGTCGCGGCCGCGGCGGCAGACCTCGCCGAGACGGTCGGCGCCGAGGTCATCGTGGTCGGCGGCGACGTCCGCGCCGTGCAGACGCTGACCGGACGCCTGCCCAAGCGCTGGCAGGACCGGGTGGTCGCGACCGACGCCGGCTCCCGGCATGCCGGCGCCGACGAGTCCCCGCTGGACGACGTCACCATCCAGGCCATCGCCGAGGCCGCCGACCGGCACGTTCGTGACGTCCTGGACCGCTATCGGGCCCAGCAGGCCGACGGCACCGCGAGCACCGGCCTGGTCGACGTGGTGGCCCACCTGCAGCGCGGCCAGGTCGACACCGTGTTGCTGGTCAACGACGAATCCTCGACCGACAAGCTGTGGACGGCGCCGGACGACCCGACGCTCGTGTCGGTCGACGACCACGTGCTGCGGGAGGCGGGGGTGGCCGGCCCGGTCAAGGTTCGCGCCGACGCCGCGCTGGTCCGCGCCATCGCCGGTACGGGCGCCGACCTGGTTCTGATCGGCCCCGGCGAGGCCCCGCTGGAGCACGGCATCGGAGCGGTCCTGCGTTACGCGGACGCGAGCACGGCGGCCGGCTAGGGCGTGGGCGTTTGGGCAGGATAGGGCGGGGAACGCACCGATTCATGGAACGAGGTAGCAGCAAGCACAGCCCTCGCGTCGACGAGGAGATGAAGCACGAGGTCCAGGGCACGGTGCAGGGCATCGCGGGCGGCCGGGCCGAGGAGTGGAAGATGGCCGAGCCTGCGGGCGAGGACCAGCCCGACGCGACGCGGGCCATCGACGCCGACTCGGCCAACGACCTGAGCCGTTTCGGCCGCTACATCGGACTGTCGGCGATGCCCGGTGACCGCGAGGCGTTGCGGCGCAGCGCCGAGACCCTCGAGGCTCCCGACGACATCCTGGCCGACCTGGACACGCTGCCGGACGGCGTCGTCTACAACACGATCACCGAGATCTGGGCCGCCCTGGGCCGCGGCTCGGCCGAACGACGTCCCTGACCGCGCCACGTACCAGGAGGAGGAATCATGAGCGACCAGCCGTGGGGCGTGGACGAGAACAACCCCCTCGACGAGGGCAGCGAGCCCACCGCGGTCGGCGCCGGTGACATCGCCGAGCGTAAGGCCGCGCAGGACCCGACGGCCCAGGACGGCACCGACATCCGGACCAAGGACAAACCGCTCGCGTACGACCCGGACTCCGAACACGAGCCGCAGGCCGGGGAACAGGGCGGCCAGCCCAACCTGTCACCCGATCCCGCGGTGGCCGGACGGCGCAGCAACTTCGGCCAGGGCTCCACCGACGACAGCCCCGGCACCCCGTCCGGCCTCTGACCCACCCGCTGCGCAGGCGGTAGGAACGGGCAGGCCGGGGTATGCGCGCGTCATGGCTACCAACGAATTCGCCGAGGTGCAGACGCTGCTCAACGATCTGGACTTCCCGGCCGACAAGGACACGATCGTCGAGCACGCCGTGCAGCGCGGCGCCGACAAGGACTCGCAGGCGGTAAAGGCCTTGCGGGCGATGCCGGTCGCGACGTACCGCAACATTTCCGAGGTACGCAGTTCGGTCGACCTTCCACCGGACGAGATGCCGGCCCAGTAGCCGGCCACAGACACCTCTCCGGATATAGACGGCACCGGCGCAACCCAGCGCCGGTGCCGCCCTTTGCCGGCCGCCCCATGCGGAATCACAGAATCGGCTTGCCGCCGGTCACGGGGACGATGGCGCCGGAGACATAGCTGGCTTCGTCGGAGGCCAGCAGCACGTACACCGGCGCCAGTTCCTTCGGCTCGCCCGGGCGGCCCAGCGGGGTGTTCTTGCCGAACTCCTCGACCTGTTCCGGTGGCATCGTCGACGGGATCAGCGGCGTCCAGATCGGGCCCGGCGCGACCGCGTTCACGCGGATGCCCCGCCCGCCGAGCATCTGCGCGAGACCGGCGGTGAAGTTGGCGATGGCGCCCTTGGTGGTGGCGTACGGCAGCAGCGTCGGCCTGGGCTGGTCGTAGTTCACCGAGCTGGTGTTGATGATCGACGCTCCCTCGCCCAGATGCGGCAGCGCCGCCTGCACCAGCCGGAACATCGCCGTGATGTTGGTGTCGAACGTGTGCTGCCACTCCTCGTCGGTGATCTCCTCGACCGTCTCGTGGGTCATCTGGAACGCGGCGTTGTTGACCAGCACGTCCAGGCCGCCGAGCTCGCCGGTGGCCCGCTCGACGACGGTCCGGCAGTGTTCCCGCGAGGTGAGGTCGCCGGGGATCAGCACGGCCCGGCGGCCGGCCTTCTCCACCAGGGCCGCGGTCTCGCGCGCGTCCTCGTCCTCGTTGAGATAGGAGATCGCGACGTCGGCGCCCTCGCGGGCGAACGCGATGGCGACGGCCCGGCCGATGCCACTGTCCCCGCCGGTGATCAGGGTCCGCTTCCCGCTGAGGCGGCCGTTTCCGCGATAGCTGTCCTCACCGTGGTCGGGCTTGCGACGCATCTGCTGGGTGCGGCCCGGCGGCTTCTGCTGCGGCTCGTTGTCGGTCATCGCTGTGGCCTCGCAATCGTCGATCGGTGGCCGCGGCGTACCCGCGGGGAAAGCTCCCATGCGTGAGTCTTTGCTTCCGGTACGCCCGCCGGGAGTTCGCCCGGCTCTTCCACGGCCACGGCAGGGACGCCGGGGCTCGTATGTGACGACTGCGTGTCGGCCAGTCGGCGGTCCCGACACATAAGCGCCGTCGTGGTTTCGCTGCGGCCTGCGCTCGGGAAAGCGGGCCCCATGGAAATTTCCGGCATCATCACCGCTGTTGTCATCGGCCTGATCATCGGCGCTCTGGGTCGCCTCGTCGTGCCGGGTAAGCAGAACATCCCGATCTGGCTCACCATCCTGATCGGCATCGTTGCCGCGCTCATCGGCACCTTCATCGCCGCCGCTCTGGGCGTCGACGACACCGGCGGCGTCGACTGGGTCGAGCTGGCCATTCAGGTGGTGCTCGCCGCGGTCGGCGTCAGCCTCTTCGCCGGCCTGCGCAGCCGCCGCTGATCCGCCGGCCCCGCACCCCCACCCCCTTCGCACAGCCGCACAGCCGGGCCGGGAGCCGATCGCTCCCGGCCCGGAATCTGCCGGTCCTCTACTGTTCGCCGGAGGGCGCGGTCAGCACCGTTCCGAGGCGGGCCGGGGTGCCGAAGTTCGGGGTGCCGTCGGTGTTCCAGGTGAACTTCTGGGCCCGGGTCGAGCGGTTCATGTCGCAGCCGCCGGAGGCCGAGTCGTTGGCGTGGTAGACGATCCAGTCCTCGGTGCCGTCGGGTGACTTGAAGAAGCCGTTGTGGCCCGGCGCGAAAACGCCGTTGGCGTCGCTGCGCTGGAAGACCGGGGTCGCCTTCTTGGTCCAGTGTGCGGGGTTCATCGGGTCGCTGCCGGTCAGCGTGAGCAGGCCCAGCTTGTAATCGGGACCCCAGCAGGCCGAGGCCGAATAGACGACCATGACCCGGCCGTCGTGATACAGCGGTTCCGGGCCCTCGTTGACCGCGCCGGTCTGGCGCTCCCACGACAGCGTCGGCGAACTGAGCCGCACACGGGAGCCGGACAGGGTCCACGGGTTGGACAGGCGCTGGATGAAGTTGGACTGCCCGGCCCCGTCCCCGCCGTAGGTGCCCATCAGATAGAGCCCGGAGCCCACCTTGAGCACGCTGGCGTCCAGCTGCCAGTCGCTGCCCAGGTCGGCCTTGAAGGTGTACGGGCCCATCGGGTCGGTGCCGGCGCTTTCGAGCACGTGCAGCCGCTGCGTCGGGTTGTAGTCGGACACGTTCTGCCCGGCCGTGTAGTAGAAGTACCAGCGGTTGCCGTTCGGGCCGTTGATCAGGTGGAACTCGGGCGCCCACATGTTGCAGCAGCCGTTGGCCCGGCCGGACAGGTTGAAGATGACCTGGTCGGCGGCGGTGGCCAGCCCGGCCAGCGTGGTGGCCCGGCGCATCGTGATGGTCGAGTTCCAGGTGGTCGTGGCCAGGTAGTAGTAGCCGTTGTAGTACTGCAGCCACGGGTCGGGCCCGTTGCGTTTGATCGGGTTGGTGAACGTACGGGCCGCTCCCCCGCCCAGGGCGATCAGCTGCCACTGCTGGTTGGCCCCGTCGAGGTCCTGGTATTGCGACACCATGGCGCCGTCGGCGGTGCTCCACTCCCACACGTCGAGGGCCTTGCCGCTGGAGCGGTTGATCAGCCGTACCTGGCCGCCCGCCGAGTCGGCCAGCCGGAACTGCTGCCGGGCGTCGTTGCGGTCGGTGTTCTGCACGAGCTGGATGCCGTCGGCGCTGGTCGGCAGGTCGAGCACCTTTCCGCTGTGCACCGACTGCACCCGGTACCAGCCGCCGCCGGAGTCGAGGAACTTCCACTGCTGCCAGGCGCCGTCGTTGCGGGCGTACTGGTTGATGGCGGCGCCGTCGGTGGTGGCCAGGTCGAAGACGTCCAGCGCCTTGCCGCTGTTGCGGTTGACCAGGACGTACGGGGTGCCGGCCTGGACGGTGGCGGCGGACGCGTCGGTGACCACAGCCACGGTGCCGACGCCGGCCAGCACAGTGACCACCCCGCCGGTCAGGACGGCACGAGCCGAGAATCCACGCATCGAGTCACTCCTGTCGGGATCAGTAGGCGAACGGCCAGCCGGCCGAGTCGTAGCCGAGCAGGTTGATGCCGAGCCGGGAGGCGCCGTTGTCGGCGTAGTAGTGGTAGACGAGCACGTCGGCGTCGGAGTCGGCCAGAACCGCCTGGTGGCCCGGGCCGTGGATGCTGCCGTGCCCGGCCAGCACCTGCGTGCCGCCGCCGGAGGTCATCGCCGTGCCGTTGCGGTCCACGAACGGCCCGGTCGGGCTGGTGGAACGGCCGACCATGATGCGGTACGTGCTGGCCGCACCCTGGCAGCACCGGTCGAACGACACCCAGAGGTAGTAGTACGAGCCGTGCCGGAACATGAACGGCGCCTCGATGGCTCCGCCGTTGCGGCCGGCGATCAGGCGCATCGACGAGTCCGACCGCAGTCCGGTCGAGGAGTTCAGCGCGACCTGCTGGATGCCCGACCAGAACGAGCCGAAGGTCAGCCACCATCGGCCGGAGCCGTCCACGATCAGGTTGGGGTCGATCGCGTTGTAGTTGCTCGAGGTGGACGACTCGACGACCAGGCCACGGTTGGTCCAGCTGCCGGAGGCGCCGGTGGGGCTGGTCGCCAGGAAGATCGCCGACCGGTTCGACCCGAACGTGGAGGCCGAGTAGTACAGGTAGTACTGGCCGTTGTGGTACGAGATGTCTGGCGCCCACAGGTTGCGGCTGCCCCCGGTGTAGGTCGTGGTCCACGGCGCGCCGTTCGGGAACGCGGCGCCCGCGGCCCGGAAGGCCGTGCGGTCGGTGGACGTGGTCAGTGCGATGTTGTTTCCGGTCTGGGCCACGATGTACGTGCCGCCCGGCGTCTTGACCATTGCCGGGTCGTGGGTGCCGGTGGCTCCCGAGACGGCGCCGGGCCCGGGATACGAGGGCGGCGGGACGGTCGGCGTCGCCGCTGCCTGGATCGGGGCCGGCAGGGCGGCCGCTTGCGCGTTGACGGTGACGGCACCGGCCGCGACGACCGCGGCCGCGGCGGCGCCGGCCAGCAGCGCGCGGCGCATCCCGCCACTCAATCGGTTCGTGGTCATGGTTTCCTCCTGTTTCAGCTGATCCGGAAGGTGGCGTCCTGCCGGTCGGCGACCGGCGAGCTCGTGCTGATCGGATCGATCCGCAACACGTAGTTCGCGTGGCGCAGAAAGCGGTCCGGGAAGTTGTAGGAGCGGAACGACGACCAGCCCGCATCGGCCAGGCCGGCCACCCGGGTGAAGGTGGCGTCGGCGCGGAAGGTGGCGGTGTTGTCGTTCGGGTCGAGGCGGATGGCGTAGTTGCTGTGGCGCAGATAGCGGCCGGGATAGTTCACCGACTCGAAGGAGACGCCGGCGGAGTCGGCCAGCCCGGGAACCTGGCGCCACAGCTGGTCCTGGTACGGGTCGAAGGGGTAGGCGTCGATGCGGCCGATGCTGTCGGCGTGGCGGACGAAGCGGTCGGGGAAGTTGTAGGACTTCAGGCGCACCCAGGCGGGCAGGCTCCAGCGCGAGACCAGCCCGTCGTATTCGGCCGCGGTGATGCCGACGATGGAGCCGTGTTTGGCGTTCAGGGGCGGGGTGTAGTCGCGCTGGCTCAGGACCGACCAGGAACTGCCGCCGATGTTGGACGACGACCAGGCGTAGTAGTCGTTGTTCACCGGACTGAAGGAATCGCCCCACAGCCGCCAGCCCGAGCCGGTGTTGTTCCGGATCAGCAACGGGGCTTCGATGGCGTTGCCCTGGCGCAGCCCGGCGGTGTAATTGGTGTAGCTGCTGGGTGCGCCCGTCGACGAACGGGCGCCGTACAGCAAACCGTCGTTGAGGTTTTTGTAATACATGTAGAAGGCCGAACCGTCGGCCACGATGTCCGCGTCGAGCACGCCGAAGCCGGGACTGAAGTACACCTCGTTGGCGCCGACCGTACGGAAGTCCGAGGTGTAGTTGACCATGAAGACGTCCTGCCCGTTGGCCGCGGCGGAATAGACGATGGCGTACTGGTTGCGCGAGGCCACCCAGAATGCGGTTGGCGCCCACGTGTGGGTGGCCAGGCCGTGCATCCGGATCCGCCGGTAACCGGTGAAGCTGCGTAGGTCGGCGGAGTCCCAGACGTGCAGGTACTGGTTGTTGGTGGTGAAGATGCGGCCCTTCAGGTCGGTGGCCAGGACGACGAAGGTGCCGTCCTGCTTGCGCAGGATGAAGGGGTCGCGCAGGCCCTGGGTGCCGGCGGCAGGGACGGCCACCGGCTCGTTCTGGTTGAGCGGGCGCCAGTTCAGGCCGTCGGTGCTGACCGCCAGGTGCAGGGCGTAGCTGTCGCCGCTCTGGTCCTGGGTTTCCTTGAAATAGCCGAAGGCGTACGCGGTGTTGGCCGCGAGCGCGGCCGACGACGTACCGAGGACGGCGGCGCCACCGGTGGCGGTGGTCAGGGCGCTGAGCGCGGCCAGGCGGGTGAAGTCCCGGCGGGACACGTGCAGGGGCACGGGGGTCTGCCTCTCAGTTGGCGACGCGGATGGTGACGCCGGCGCGCCGTACGACACTTCGTTTCCGCGGCGTTTCCGCTTTGTCGGCGTAACGTTTCCCGAGAGTGTTATCGTTCACAACTCGCCTGTCAAGGGCGGCGATGACCGTACGACCGGGCTTGAACTCGCTTTATATGAAGACGCGGATCCGGGAAAGTTGCAATGTCGGCGGTCGATCCCTCGGCTCTGTTCTCGTTAACAGATGCCCGTCGTCCGCAGCTCCAGCGAAACTGTTGACAAAGTTAACTGTATTGACGTTCGCTAATGGCTCGATGCTCCGCGTACCCCCGAAGGGAGCGACATGAGCCTGCGAAGAAGACTGGCTATGCTTGCGGCCGCCGTCCTCACTGCTCCGCTTGTCGCCGTCATTGTCCCCGCCGGCCCGGCCAGCGCCCATGGCTGGATCACCAGTCCCCCCAGCCGTCAGGACCAGTGCGCCACCGGCGTGGTCGCCAACTGCGGTTCCATCCAGTACGAACCCCAGAGCGTCGAGGCGCCCAAGGGTTCGATGAGTTGTAGTGGCGGCACCGCGTACACGGTCCTCAACGACGACAACAAGGGCTGGCGCGTCACCTCGATCGGCAGCTCGGCCGCGTTCACCTGGCGCAACACCGCCATGCACCGCACGCAGAACTGGCAGTACTACGTGGACGGCCGGCTGCACCAGACGTTCACCAACGGCAATGCCCAGCCGCCGCAGGTCCTCAGCCACCAGCTGACCGGCCTGCCGAGCGGGCGGCACAAGGTCCTCGCCGTCTGGAACATCCTCGACACCGCGATGGCCTTTTACGCCTGCGTCGACGTCAACGTCGGTGGCGGCGGCGGCACCCCGCCCACCACTCCTCCGACCAACCCCCCGACCAACCCGCCCACCACGTGCGGGCCGGCCTGGGCCGCGTCGGCGGTCTACACCGGCGGCATGAACGTCTCGCACCGCGGCCGCACCTACACCGCGCGCTACTGGTCGCAGGGCGAGGAGCCCGGCACCACCGGCGAGTGGGGCGCCTGGCAGGACAAGGGCGTCTGCTGACCAGCATGTGATTCGCCGTCCGGCCCGGCCCCCGTCCGGGCCGGACGGCACGAGCCGAGCGGAGCCCGATGACACCTCGTATCCTCACCCTCGCGGCCCTCGCCGTCGCGCTCGGCCTGCCGGCGTGCTCCGGCCCGGCCCCGAGGCCGGCCGCCGCCCCCGCTCCGGCCTCGGCGCCCGCGTCCGCCACCGCCGCCACACCGCACCACCATGGGCACAGCGCCGGCCCGCCACCGTCGGGCGCACCCCGGGGCGCCATCGTCGTGCACGCCGCCGACCCGCTGCGCGACACGCTGAGCCGGCTCGTTCCCAAGTTCGAGGAGGCGTTCCCCGGCACGCGGGTGACCGTCGAATACGGCGCCGGCCTCGAGCACGCCCAGCACATCCTGCACGGCATGCCCGTCGACGTGTTCGTCTCGGCCGACGAGGCCGCCGCCGGCCTGGTCACCGCCGCGCACGACCGCGGCGCCCCGGCCGTCGTGGCCCGCAACCCGATCGTCATCGCCCTGCCCCGCACCGGCGACCGGATCGGCGCGATCGGCGACCTGCGCGACGCGAAAGTGGCGCTCTGCGCCGAGACCACCCCGTGCGGCCGCGGCAGCCGGGCGGCGCTGGCCGCGGCCGCCATCGACGTGCGGCCGGCCAGCGTCGAACCGGATGCGCCGGCCGCGCTGGCCCGGGTCCGGTCCGGCGCGGCCGACGCCGCCCTGGCCTACCGCACAGAGGTGGTGGCAGCCGGCGACGACCTGCGGGCGGTCGACTTCACCCAGGCCACGAGCCTGGCCGACCGGTACACCGCGATCCGGCCCAGCACCGGCGTCAACACCGTGGGCGCGGACGCCTTCGTGGCCTTCCTGAGTTCGGCCCTGGCCCGGCACGTCTTCGCCGACGCCGGCCTGTCCCCCGCCTGAGCGACGGGCGGATCAGATCTGGTTCTCGCCCCCGTCGACATAGAGGTTGCCGCCGAGCATGAAGCTGCTGTCGGAGGAGGCCAGGAAGGCCACCGCGGCGGCGATCTCATCCGCGTGCGCCATCCGGCCGATGGCGATCCGAGCCGCCTCGCTCGCCTTGAAGGGCGCCGCGTTCTCCTCGCCGACGAGCTCGGTGATCCCGGAGGTGTCGGTCGGGCCGGGCGAGATGGCGTTGACCCTGATGTCGCGGCCCTTGAGCTCGTTGGCCCAGGAACGGGTGAAGGCGCGCAGGGCGGCCTTCGACGCGGCGTAGGCGCCGAATCCCGGGGTGCCCCGGTCGGCGGCAGTGGAGGCGTTGATGATGACCGAGGCGCCCTTGTTCAGCACCGGGAGCGCCTTCTGCAGCGTCAGCATGGTGCCCTTGACGTTGACGTCGAAGACCTGGTCGATGTCCTGCACGGTGATCGTCTCGATGGTGCCGAACGAGGCGGTGGCCGCGTTGGCGAACAGCACGTCCAGGCCCTGGCCGCGAGCGGCGACCGTCGCATAGAGCCGGTCCAGGTCGCCGGGGTTCGTGATGTCGCCCGGCACGGCGGTCACCCCGGTCCCGATGACCTCGGCCGCTTCGTCCAGTTCGGCCTGACGCCGGCCGGTGATGAACACGTGGGCGCCCTCGGCGGCCAGCCGGGCGGCGGTGGCCCGGCCGATGCCTCGCGTGCCGCCTCCGGTGACAACCGCGGTCTTGCCTTCCAGCCTGCGCATCTCTGCCTCCCCAATTTCGGCACCGATCGGTGCGGAATCCGACCGTAGCACTTCTGCACCGATCGGTGCACAAGGGGTAGGATGGCGAGGTGGAGAAGGTGCAACGGGGTCGCCCGCGGGCATTCGACGCCGACGCGGCGCTCGACAAGGCGATGCTGGTCTTCTGGGAGCAGGGCTACGAGGGCGCCAGCCTCGCCGACCTGACCGAGGTCATGGGCATCTCGCGCAAGAGCATGTATGCGGCGTACGGCAACAAGGAGGAGCTCTTCCGCAAGGTGCTGCAGCGTTACACCGACGGCCCGGCCTCGTACGTCGTCCGGGCGTTGCGGTCCTCCACCGCGCGCGAGGTGGCGACCACCTTCCTCGCCGGCTCGATCGAGGCCAACACGATGCCCGGCTATCCGACCGGCTGCCTGGGCGTGCAGGGAGCGCTCGCCGTCGGCGAGACCGGCCAGGTCGCACACGACGTCCTGACCGAGTGGCGGGCCGCGGGCCAGATGCATCTGCGCGACCGGTTCCGGCGAGCCGTCCGCGAGGGCGACCTGCCCGGCGACGCCGACCCGGAGATGATCGCCCGCTATCTCATGACGGTCGCGAACGGCCTGGCGGTGCAGGCGTCGGGCGGCGCGACCCGCGAAGACCTCCAGCGGGTGGCCGACGCCGCCCTGCGCCACTGGCCTCCGGCGTGACGGGCGGCTAGAGCGGGCCGATGGGCGCCGCAGCCGGTGTGGACGTGATTTTCGTCCAGACGGTCGTGGCCTGGGGATGCTCCATCGCGCTGAGCATGTCGTAAGCCCGCTGCCACGCCGCCCGGGCGGCCTGCGGGTCACCGGCCGCGGTCGCGGCGTCGCCGAGGCTGTCCAGCCCGCCCGCCTCGTGGACCTGGTCGCCCAGCGTACGGTGCAGGTCGACGGAACCCCGATGGCAGGACATGGCCTCGGCGTGTTCCCCGAGGTGGCTGAGGGCGCGCCCGAGGCTGTCCAGAGAGAGCGCCTCGTAGTGCTGATCACCCAGCTGCTGATGCTGCTCCACGGCCCGGCGGCAGAGCTCGGCGGCCTCCCGGTGCCGGCCGAGATGGGTGAGGACCCATCCGGCGGAGTTCAGGGCCGACGCGGACCCGCGCCGGTGCCCGGCCGCGTCGAACAGCGTCAGCGCGCGCTGGGCGTGGCCGAGCGCGGTCTCCGGCTCGCCGTGGTCGCTGTGCACCGCGGACGCCTGAAGACATGTCTGCGCCTCGCCGGCCAGGTCGCCGGCCTTGCGATAGAGCTCGAGCGCGTCGGTCAGACCGGCGAGCGCCTCCTGCGGGCGCCCGGTGACAGTGCTCGCATGGGCCAGGCCGCGCAACGCCATGCCCCGCGCCGCCGGCTCGTCCAGCCGCTCGGCCGCATCCCGCGCGATCCGCCAGGTGCGGGTCCATTCCCCCCAGTTGCCGCGCTGCCGCAGGTACGAGTTGAGCGCCCAGACCAGCTGGAAGGCGTGCGCGTCGAAGCCGTCCCGGGCCGCGCCCCGGACCGCGGCCAGCAGGGTCTGCCGCTCGGTGTCCAGCCAGGCGACGGCCTCGTCACGACCGGCGAACGGGCTGACTTCTGCCACGATGACGGCCATCGGCAACGGATCGCGGCTGGGGCGCAGAAGCTTGTCCGCGGCCAGGGCCGTGCTCAGGTAGTGATCGAGCAGGCGCCGTTCGGCCGCCCGGCGCCCGGCCTCGTCCTCCTGTTCGCCGAGCAGATCCCGGGCGTACGCCCGCAGCAGGTCGTGCAGCACAAAGCGGTGCGGGACCGGCGACTCGAGCAGGCTCGCGTCGACCAGTTCGGACAGGGCACGCCGGGCGGCCGGACGGGCCACCCCGGCGAGGGCGGCGGCCGCCGGCTCGGACAGGTCGGGGTCGGCGCCCAGGGCCAGCAGCCGGAACATCCGGGCGGCGGGCCCGCTCAGGGCCGCGTACGACCAGGAGAACACCGTCCGGATGTCGGTGGCCGGGTCGCCCGCGCTGAGCGGATCGAGGACCCGCTCGTCGTCGGCCAGCGCATCGGCCAGGACGGACAGCGGATGGCCGCTCTGCCGGGCCCGCGCCACGACAACGCTCAAGGCCAGCGGCAGGCCCGAGCACAAGCGCACCACCCGGTCGGCCGCCGGCACATCGTCGCCGGGCAGGCGGGCGGTCAGCATCGCCCGGCCATCGGCCGCGCTCAGCGGCGTCAGGCCGAGCGGTTCGGCGCCGTCGGTGGCAGTGAGCCCAGCCAGCCGGTGGCGGCTGGTGATGAGCGTGCGCACGGTCTCCGAGCCGGGCAGCAGGGGACGCACCTGCTCCGCGTCGCGGGCGTTGTCCAGCACCACCAGCAGCCGCCGGCCGGCGACCAGGCCGCGATAGCGGGCGGCGAGGGCGTCGAGCCCGTCCGGCAGGTCACCCGGGGCGACACCGAGCGCGTCGAGCAGGCTGCGCAGCGCCTCGTCCGGCGGCAGCGATTCGCCGCCGGAGAAACCGCGCAGGTTCACGTAGAGCCGGCCGTCGCCGAAAAGCCCGGCCTGGCGATGCGCCCAGTGCACGGCGAGTGAGGTCTTCCCGACCCCGGCCGGGCCTGAGATCGTCACGACGGGCACCGGCGCATCCAGCAGACCGAGCTCCCTCTTGCGGCCGACGAATCCCCGGATGTCGGCCGGCAACTGCTGCGGGGCGGCGGCCGTCGGCGGCGGATCGGCGACCGGCTCGTGGTCGCGCGCCGATTCCCACCACCCGCGCCAGCGCGACAGGTCGCGATGGCCGCAGGCCCGGACGTACGACTCGGTCACCGCCCACGCGGGCAGCCGGGCGCCGCTCTCAGCGGCCGACAGGGTGCTGCGCGCGTACCCCGCGATGGTGGCCAGTTGCCGCACCGTGAGCCCGGCCGCCTCCCGGGCGTCCCGCAGCCGCTGCGCGAACCGGATGACCGGGCCGGTGCCGGTCAGGCGCTGCTGCGATCTCGGCATGCGGCCGATTGTCCCCTCATTGTCCATCGATGGCAGCCACTGGCCCACTTCCGTCGCAGGTCACTGCCGGTCGTTGTCCGACGTTGTCCGGCGAGCCTAGGAGCCCGGTTCCGACGGCCCTAGCGTCGGAGCGCGGCGGGCACATGTCCCGCGCGACCAAGAAGGACGTGACACATGATCAGAAGTCTGCTCCGCCCGATGCTGGGCCTGGCCGCCCTGACCGCGGTGCTGCTCGGCGCGGCCGGCCCCGCCGCCGCGGCCCCGTCGATCAGGAATTACCCGACCAAGATCGCTCAAGACGCGGTCGCCCGGTACGGCTCCGCGCACATCCAGTGGATCTCGGGCATGACGTGGGACATCGCGGTCGCCGACGAGCGCTACGACGGCCGGACCGTCTGCGTCCGCATCCAGCCCTCCGAGGCCGCGGCCATCGACTACTGCGACAACAACGGCTCGGCCAACGGCGTCGCCCAGCACTACCGGATCTCGTACCCCTGGTATCAGGCGAAGGTCTGTGTGGGGGCGTGGGGCAACTGGGAGGCCTGGTGCGCCGCCTACATCACGCGCGACATCTACGACATCTGAGCGGAGGGCCCGCCCCCATAGGGGTTTGCGGATCGTCCTTCGGGCACTCGCCCTGCCCGACCCCCCCGGGTCAGGAACGACAGCCCGTTCGCCGGGGGCGGCTGCGGCAACGTCCGGGGCCGATCCATCGACACCGTGGTGGTTCTGCCGACCGGCGGCAGCGGCACACAAGTGGGCGGGGCCGGCACCAGCGTCGAGACGGCGTGGTACCGCCAGGCCTGCTGATCGCGGCAACCAGGTGTTCGAAGGCGGCCGTGCGGCCGCCTTCGAACCGGTGCTAAAGCCAGACCGCGCGCAGCCGGTCGGCCTCGGTGGCTGCTTGGGCGCGGCCCGCCTCGGCGGCGGGGCGCCGCCGGGCCGGGTCCAGCGGATTGCCTCCGATGGCGGTGCGGGCGGCCCCACCGGCCGCGTCGAACACCCGCACCTCGCCGGTCATGGCCTCCACCGCCGTGATCAGCAGGCGGGTCCGCGGCCACGACCCGTCGCCGATCCGGCGCACGATCATGGCGCGTCGTTCCGCCTCGGGCACCGTACGGGCCCGCAGCGCCTGACGGCCGAGCCAGGCGCGCCCGCGCGCCGGGTCACCCGGCCACAGACCGGCCACCACGAACTTCAGCAGGGCGCCCGCGCTCATCCGGGCGGCGATCTCGGAGCCACCGCCGGCCAGCTGGGCCTCGTAGAGTTCCTTGAGCGGTGCGCCGGAGAGCACCTGGGCGGCCACCGAGCAGCCGGCCGAGGTCCCCACGAACAGCCCGGCATCGGTCAGGCGACGCCCTGTTCGTGCAGGCCGTACAGCAGGCCGATCTCCCAGGCGACCCCGGTGACGCCGCCTCCGCCGAGCACGAGAGCCTTGCTTTCGGGATCCATGCCAGGCATTGAAGCACGCGCTGATCAACGCGGCCAGAAGAGCCGTTCCAGCCGGTCGGGATCGTTGACGACCGCGCAGTCGGCATCGATCCACATGGTGGCCCGGGTCCTCGGGGTGTAGGCGGGCCATCGCGGCACGCCGCTCGCCGTGGGCCGGCCGTGCCGGGCGAAGCCGGCCCAGAGCGAGCTCATGTGCCGGGCGGTCGCCCGCTTGCCCGGCGCCTCGTCCGCGCCGACGTTGGCGAACTTCATCGGGATGTCCGAGGCGTGCGGTGAGCCGAGCGGAAAGTCGGTGCCCGGCACCACGGTCGGGTCCGGGTAGGCGAGCTGGTACATGAACACGGGCGCGGCGTGCTGGGCCGCCTTGGCTTCGGCAATCTTGATCGCGTCGCGCACGATCGGCGCCGTCGTGATCGCGAAGTAGAGCTGGGCCGGTGTCGCGTCCGGGCGGGACCGGCGGAAGGTGCCGATGATCCGGTCGAGTTCGGCGCCCGGGTAGGTGCTGCTCAGCCGGCTGCGCAGACCGGCCTCGTCGATGCGGAAGATGTCCGGCGGCCCGAAGAGGCTGAAGAACACGGTCTCGTCGCGGCAGGTGCCGACCATCAGCGGCTTGCCGGCCGAGAAGGGCGCGGCGCCGTCGGCGAAGGGGTGCCGGGGGATGACGACGCCGTCGACGAAGGCCCCGAAGCCGGGCAGGGCGGGTGGCTCACCCCACGGCGCGACGCCGTTGGCCGCCTCGGCCTGCTGGATCTCGAGCAGCCGGGCGGCCGGGATGTCGTGCAGCCGGGGGATGTCGCGCCGGGTCAGGCCCAGTAGTTCCAGCGTGCGTGCGGCCCGGGCGGTCGCGCCTTCGCGGGTGGGGAAGCGCAGCGGCGCGGCGCTCTCGATGGAGGCCTTGTGGAACAGCCGTGCGGCGGCGGGCATGGTGTAGACGGCCGCGGTCTTGGCTCCGCCGCCGCTCTCGCCCCAGACCATGATGTTGCCGGGGTCGCCGCCGAAGTTCTCGATGTTCTCGCTCGTCCAGCGCAGGGCGGCGAGGACGTCGAGCATGCCCTGGTTGGCGGCGTAGTCGCCGCGGGCCAGGTCGTCGAGGAACAGGTAGCCGAGCAGGCCCAGCCGATGGTTCGACTCGACCACCACGACGTCGTACAGCTTGGCCAGGCGGCTGCCGTCCTGCCCGGTGGCCGAGCCGGAGCCGATCATGTAGCCGCCGCCGTGGTTGTAGAACATCACCGGCCGGCGGCGGCGGTCGGCGGCCGGGGTCCAGATGTTGAGGTAGAGACAGTCCTCGGACGGCGCCGGCATGCGGCCGTTGCCGGTCGGGCCCATTTCGGCGCCCACGGCCTGATAGGCGGGGCTGGGGAAGCTCACCGCGTCACGCACGCCGGACCACTTCGCGGGCGGCTTGGGCGCCCGGAACCGGAGCGGGCCCAGCGGTGGGGTGGCGTACGGGACGCCGAGGAATTTGACGATGCCGCCTTCGCGGCGTCCGCGGACCCGGCCGTAGCGGGTGGCCGCCTCGTCGGATCTGCTTCCCCCGGCCTGCGCCGGCTGCGGCAGGCTCATGGCGGCGACCGCCGACAGCGAACCGCCGATCATCGTTCTGCGGGTCATTTTCGAACTCATGAGTTCCTCCAGGCCGCCCGGGGCTTCCTGCCCCGGGCGGCGTTCAGGTCAGGAGCCGGTACGCACGGTGAAGGAGTGCGACCCGGACGGGACGGAATAGACGACGTACGCGCCTTCGGAACGCTGGAACACGGCACGGCCGGAGGCGGCGACGGCCCGCTTGTCGGCGGCCGGCACCCAGACCTCCGCCTGGGTGCCGGCCGGAACGGTGACCGACAACGAGAAGCGGGTCCCCGTCTTGGTCCACGCCGAGCGGGCCCAGCCGGCCGGGGTCTCGTAGGAGCCGCTCGCCTTGGTCAGGTCGCCCACGGGTTTGGGCTTGAAGACCAGCCGGTCGTACGCCGTCGCGCCCGGGGCGGCCTGGATCCCGGCGATGCCGGCGTGGAACCACTCCTCGATCTGGGCCAGGATCATGTGGTTCTTGGAGTCGCCGCGGTTCCAGCGCTCGCCGATGGTGGTCATGCCGCCGGGGTTGGCCGGCGTCGGCTCCAGGAAGTAGCCGTAGCTGGGCTGGTCGTTCTGCTGCAGCACCTCCCACAGCACGTCGTCGCGGTCGCCGTTCATCAGCGCCCGCACGATCGGGCCCATGCCGATGGTGCCGCCGCTGAGGTGCGGCCCGGTGCCGTTGGGGTGGTACGCGTAGATCAGGCCGACCAGCGTGTCGAGCACTTTGCCGCGGCTGCCGGCCGGAACCAGTCCGGCGTCGAGGGCGAGGGCCTGCGCCGTCTGGGTCGGCCCCTCGGGACCGGCGTAGCGCGCTTGGGCCTCGTCGAAGAACGCCCGGTTGTACGCCGCCTTGATCTCCTCGGCCAGCGTGGCGTACCGGGAGGCGTCGGCAGTGTGCCCGGTGAGCGCGGCGATCCGCGTCATCGACTGGATCGTCAGGTAGTAGCCCCACGTTCCGGTGATGCGCCCCGAGGTCGTCTCGGCGCCCACCCAGTCGCCCAGGGCGGCGTCCACGTAATACCCGTCCACGACCTTCTGCCGCTGGATGTATTCGACGAAGCGCACGAGCCGGTCGTACGCGGCGCTCATGGTGGCGGTGTCGCCGTAGAGCTGGTGCAGGATCGCCGGGACCAGCACGATCGCGTTGCCCCAGTTGATTTCGTCGCCGAAGCGGCCGCTGTAGCCCCAGTCGTAGACCGGTGTCTTCAGCGCGACGTTGCCCGCCATCGGGGTGTCGGCGACCGACTGACCCTCGATCAGGTGCCGCATGGTCGTCCGCATGAACGCGTTGAGCTGGAAGTCGCGGTGGATGGCGCCCATCGGCATGGTGTAGTCCGCCGGATAGGACAGCTTCTCGCGGCCGGGGCAGTCGGTGAACACGCTCATGATGTTGGCGGCGAACGAGTACCGCGACATGGTGTGGACGCGGTTGACCCGGGCGTTCGACGACGTGAAGGTGCCGGCGACGGGCGTGTCGGCCTGCAGGCGTACGCCGGTGATCAGGTCCCGGCCCGGGGTGAAGCCCTCGGGAAGGCCGGTGACCTGCACCCACTGCATGCCGAAGTAGTTGAAGTTCGGATGCCATGTCTCGGTGCGGCCGCCCGCGGCGGTGTAGGTGTTGAACAGGTCCGTGCCGCGGGATCCGCCGCCGCCCATCAGCGACGCCTGGTTGACCGTGCCGTCGGGGTTGAGCGACTCGGCCGGGGCCATCTTGACGGTCGTGCCGGCCGGGACCCGGCCCAGGTTCAGGCGGGGCCATCCGACGATGTTCTGGCCGAAGTCGAAGACCCAGGTTCCGGGGACCGGGTTGGTCACCGAGACCGGCGTGAACTGTTCCCGCACGACGACCGGTTCGGCCGTACGGGCGACGAGCTTGGTGGCCAGGTTGGGCGGCGGCGCGAACCCGGCGGGGATCCAGCCGGTCGGGGTGCCGTCGCGGCGGGTGGCGGACGCACCGAGGTCGGCGCCCGGGGTGTTCCAGCCGGGCTGTTCGCGGCGGGCGTCGTAGTCGGAGCCCGAGTACCAGGCGTCGGTGACCAGCGGGCCCAGCGCCGTACGCCAGGACCGGTCGGTGACGATCGTCTCGCGGCTGCCGTCGCGGTAGCGGATCTCGAGCCGGCCGATGAAGCGCGGGGTGACGGCGGCGCCGGCCGAGGCGTCGCTGGCGGCAATGTTGTTGCCCGAGCCGGTGACCTTCGCCCCGGCGGCGTGCGGGACGGCCAGGGCCGGGCCGAAGGTGATGCTCGCGGCGCCGATCGCCGTGATGGTCCGGGATTCCAGCCGGTCGCCCCCTCCCCCGGTGTCGACGTTGACCGTGCCGCCGACGTGGTAGCCGGCGACGTCGCTGACCTGAATCTCCGTGCTCCCGGCGGCAGTGTCGGCGGTGAGGGTGCCGTTGCCCTTGAGCTGGCTCTGCCACCACGAGTAGGGCGAGGTGCGCCCGACGGCCGGGTTGGTGACGCTGCGGCGGACGTAGGCCGGGCCGTTGCCGAGCTCGACGCCGACGGCGTTGGCCCCGGAGCGCAGCGCGGACGTCAGGTCGTACGTGCGGTATTCGCTGGACAGCTGGTAGTTCGAGTTGCCGGGGGCGAGCACCTCGCGGGTGATCTCGCGGCCGTTGACGGTGGCGTGATGCAGGCCGGCGCCGGACAGATAGAGCCGGGCGTCGGCGACCTTCTTGTGCCGGGGCACCGCGAACTGGCGGGCGAAGATCGGCATCGGCTGGTTCTCGGCGCGGTCCGGGTAGTCGATCCAGCGGGCGGCGCCCCAGTCGGCCGGGTCGAGCAGTCCGGTGGTCCACGTGGACGGCGCGGACCAGGCGGACTGCTCGCGGTGGGCGTCCCAGACCCGGACGCGCCAGGCCACGGTGCCGCGCGAGCGCAGGTCACGGCCGAAGCGCACCTGCTGGCTGCCGCTCGAGACCTTTCCCGTACGCCAGAGCAGGCGCCCGGCTTGCAACTCGGCAACGGTGGCGGCCGCCTGGACCTCGTACGCGGTCTGCCGATCGGCGGCGCAGACGCGCTGCCGGCAGTCACCGGTCTGGCTCATCTGCCAGGCCAGAGTGGGACGGACGTCGTCCAGGCCGAGCGGCGAGTCGTAGCGGCCGTCGACGCTGAGCCGCACGACACGGACGTCGCCGCCGGCTCCGGAGTGGGCTTGGGCCGGCACGGCGGCTCCGAGGGTGAGCAGTAACGCTGCCGTCAAGAGGGTCAAGGGTCTTCTGATCGGGGACATCAGATTCCTTCTCTGTCGGTGGTGACGAACAGTCGGGTGGGGGGCCGAGCTGCGCATCTAGGGCACGGTCACCTCCGGTTCTCGCAGGGCGTCGAGGCGGCCGGTGCGGGCCACGCGGGCGAGGGCGTGGGCGCTCGGTTTGGGGTGGCGGGTGAAGTCGCGGTCGCGGTCGACGCCGATCAGGCCGAACCGGGGGCGGTAGCCCTCGCTCCACTCGAAGTTGTCGAAGGCCGACCAGTGCAGATAGCCACGCACGTCCACCCCTTCGGCGCGGGCCCGGGCCAGGGCGGCCAGATGCGTGTGCAGGTAGTCGACGCGTTCGGTGTCGTCGGCGGTGGCGATGCCGTTCTCGGTGACGTAGAGCGGCAGGCCGGTGCGGGCGGCGCGGTGCAGCATCTCGCGCAGCCCGTCCGGGTGCACGGCCCAGCCCATCTGGGTCGTCGGGGTGCCCGCGGGCGGGAGCCCGAACCAGGTGGGCGAGGCCGGGTCGACCCATTGCTTGCGGTAATACTGCACGCCGAGCCAGTCGCCCCGGTCGGGGCCGGCCAGCCCGTCCAGGTAGCGGTCGACGATCTCGTAGCGGATCAGCTCGTACAGGGACCGGCAGGCGTCGTCGTCGCGGGCCGGTGCCAGCAGTGGCAGCTGCACCGCCAGACCGGTCAGCGAGGAGGACTCCTTGCGCACGGCCCGGACGCAGTCGAAGTGGGCGCCCAGCAAAGCCTCGCCGGCCCGGCGCCACAGCACCGGGTTGGCGAGGCCGGGCGGGTGGTAGCCCTCGAGATAGCCGTGCAGGGCGACCATCTGGGGTTCGTTGATGGTGCAGACGAACGGCATGAGCTCACCCAGTTCGGCGGCGACGCGACCGCTGTAGCGGGCGAGCACCGCGCCCGCGTCCGGGGCGAGCCAGCCGCCGCGCGCCGCGAACCAGCGCGGCAGGGTGAAGTGGTGCAGCGTGACGAAGGCGGTCAGGCCCTCGTCGCGCAGCGCCATGAGCACCCGCCGGTAGTGGGCCAGCGCGGCCCGGCTGAACTCGCCCGGCGCGGGTTCGATGCGGGACCATTCCAGCGACAGGCGGTGTGCGTTGTGCCCGAGCGAGGACAGCAGGTCGAAGTCCTCGAAGTAGCGGTGAAAGTGGTCGATGCCGTCGCCCGAGGATTCCCGGGCGGCACTGGCGGGGTCGTGTTCGAAGTCCCACCAGTCGTTGTTGGTGTTGCCGCCCTCGACCTGGTGCGCCGCGGTGGCGGCGCCCCAGAGAAAGTCCTCGGGAAACTCGGTCACGAGCGGCTACTCGCCCTTCTTGTACTCGGTGTCCATGTCCTTGAGCACGTCGTCGCCGCCGGCCTGGTTGCTGAAGACCTCCTGCAGGCCGCTGAGCATGGTCTGCTGCACCTTGGCATTGGGCCACAGCTGGTCCATGAACGGCACGGTGCGGTTCTCCTGGACGAACGTGGTCAGCTGCTTGAGGCCGGGGTCGACGGTGGTGCCGGCGTCGGGCAGGGTCGGCAGGCTGCCCTGCTTCTCGTTGAACAGCTTCATGCCCTCGGGCGACATGACGAAGGTGATGAACTTCAGCGCCAGGTCCTTGTTCTTGGCCTTGGCGTTCACGCCGTAACCGGCGCCCGCGGCCGCGGGCATGAGGAAGGTGGCCGGGTCGTCGGTGGCCGGCAGCGGGGTCATCGTGAACTTGCCGGACGGGTTCTTGGCCTTGAGCAGGCTGATGATCCAGTTGCCCTGCACGATGCCGAGCGTCTTGCCGGTGGCGGCCAGGGTCTGGCTGGCCTCGTAGCTGGTTCCCAGCGGGTTCTTCTGGAAGCAGCCGGCCTTGTTCATCTCCTGGTACTTGGCCATGGCCTGGGTCCAGGCGGAGCCGGCGAAGGTGGTCTGCCCGGCCGCGAGCTTGGTGTTGAAGTCCTTGTCCTGACCGAAGACCACGGTGGCGGCCAGGCCGTAGAGGACGAGCTGGGTGACCCAGTTGTCCTGGATGCCGAGCGCATAGGCCGGAGTGCCCTTGCCCGCGGCGTCGCGGCAGAAGCTCAGCAGTTCGGTCCAGGTGGCCGGCGCCTTGAGGCCCGACTTGCTCAGGGCCTCGTCGTTGTAGACCGCGCCGATGCCGTTAAGGCCGAACAGAGCGTTGTACGTCTTGCCCTCGTACTGGGCGACGCTCTTGAACGAGTCGGGCAGCTTCGCGGCCCACGGCTGGTCGGACAGGTCGAGCAGATAGCCGGGCTTGGACAGGACGTACGTGGCGCCGGGGTTGCCGTTGCCCGGCCACACGGTCATCACGTCGGGCGCCGTGCCGGACGACAGCTGCGTACGGATCTGGGCCTGGTACTGGTCGGCGCCGCTGGTGGTGAAGTTGACCTTCACGCCCGGGTTGGCCGCTTCGAACGCCTTGATGACGTCCTCGATCGAGCCCTGGTCGACCGAGGCGAGCGTGAGGGTCTGGTTGCCGCTGTCGCCGCTGCCGGAATTGGCGTTGGTGCCGCTGCTGCAGGCCGCGGTGAGCAGGACCGCGGCGAGCGCGATCGTGAGGCTTTTCTTCATGTCTTCTCCCGCGTTGGAGATCAATAAGAGGTGGCGGTGAACGTGTACCGGCCGGAGGTCAGCCGCACGGTGGCGCCGTGGGCGGACGGTTCGGCGGCGACGGGGGCGTCGTCGTGGCGGACGCTTCCCGGGTCGGGGGTGGGGATCTCGAGGACGGCGGTACTGCCCGGAGGCACCGAGACGACGACAGTGAGCTGGTCTCCGTCCACCTGCCAGCCGCAGGAGACCGGGCCGCGTACGGTCTCCTGCTCGGCACGGGCCCAGGTGAGCTTCCCGCCGGGCGTCGGGCGCAGGAGCAGTTCCTTGTACGCGACCGACCCGGGCGCCTGGTCGATGCCGGCGACCCGGCCGTAGAGCCAGTCGCCGACGCTGCCCAGGCTGTAGTGGTTGAAGGAGTTCATCGCGGCGGACTGGAACCCGCCGTGCTCGGTCCAGCCGTCCCAGCGCTCCCAGATCGTGGTGGCGCCGTGCCGGATGGAGTAGCCCCAGGACGGGAACTCCTCCTGGTGCAGCAGGGCGTAGGCCAGGTCGGCCCGGCCGTGCCCGGTCAGCACCGGGCCGAGCAGCGAGACGCCGACGAAGCCGGTGGTCAGCCGGTTGTCCCGTTTCTCCACGTCGGCGGCCAGGTGGCCGGCCGCCGCCGCGACGAGCCCGGCGGGGACGAGGTCGAAGGCCAGGGCGAGCAGGTACGCCGTCTGGGTGCCGCCCTCGACGCGGCCGTCCTCCCCGACGTACGCGCCGGCGAAGGCGTCTTTGATCCGCGCGTGCAGTTCCCGGTATTCGGCCGCCTCCCGGTCGCGCCCCAGGATGGCCGCGGCGTCGGCGACGATCCTGGTGCTGTGCGCGAAGTAGGCGGTGGACAGGACGTCCCGCGGGGTCTCGGCGTCGACCTGCAACCAGTCGCCGTAGGAGTTTCCGGTGCGGTGCCGCCAGAGCAGGCCCGGGTTGTGCCGGCGGATGTGCTCGACCCAGGCCGTCATCGCGTCGAAGCTGCGCTCGAGCGAGCGCCGGTCGCCGTACGTGCGCCACAGCAGCCAGGGAAGGATCACCCCGGCGTCGCCCCAGGCCGGGGCGCCTTCCCGATCGAGCACCATGATCGGCGCCACGTCGCGGAAGGCGCCGTCGGCGTCCTGCCCGTCGACCACATCCCGCATCCAGCGGGCAAAGAACGCGGACACATCGGCGTTGCGGGTGGCGGTGGGCGCGAAGACCTGCGCATCGGCGAGCCAGCCGAGCCGTTCGTCGCGCTGCGGGCAGTCGGTCGGCACGGCGACGAAGTTGCCGCGCTGGCCCCACACGATGTTGGCCTGCAACTGGTTGACCATCGGGTCGGAGCATTCGAACCGCCCGGTGAACGGGATGTCGTTATGCAGCACCCTGGCCGTCACGTCGGCGGTGGTCAGGTCGCCTGGATAGCCGGTGATCTCGGCGTATCGGAAACCGTGGAAGGTGAAGCGCGGCTCGAACACCTCGTCGCCGCCGGCACACACGTAGGTGTCGGTGGCCCGGGCCCGGCGCAGGTTGTCGACATAGAGCTCGCCGTCGTCGAGCACCTCGGCGTGCCGCACCACGATCCGCTGTCCGGGCTCGGCGCCGCGGACGCGCAGTCGTACGCGGCCGGTCAGGTTCTGCCCGAAGTCGACGATCCGGCCGTCCACCGCCACGGCGGAGATGTCGGCGGTGATTCGGATCGGGTGATCGGGCTCGGCGACCAGGGGGCCGGGGTCGCGGTCGAGCACCGCGGCGGGCCGATAGGACGGGGCGCGGCGCCCGTCGACGAACTCGCCCATGAGCAGGTCGGCGGCGCGGATCGGGCCGACTCCCTCCAGCCAGCCTTCGCCGGTGGCGACGACCTGACGGGAACCGTCGGCGAAGTCGAGCACGAGCTGGGCCAGCCAGCCCGGGGCGGTGCCGTAGTGCCGCGCGGGTCGGCTCGGGTCGAAGCCGACGTGCCCGCTCCACCAGCCGTCGGCCACGATCGCGTCGAGCCGGTTGACCCCGGCGCGCACCTGCCCGGTGACGTCGTAGGTCTGGTACTGCAGGCGGTGGCGGTATTCGGTCCAGCTCGGGGCCAGCTCGAGGTCGCCGACGCGGATGTCGTTGAAGCTCGCCTCGTAGACGCCGCGCGCGGTGGCGTAGAGCCGGGCGCGGACCGGCGGCCCGGCCACCTCGAAAGTGCGGCGCAGGGACAGCGGCGCCGCCGCGGGGTCAGGGAACGTCCGCTCCTCGTCGGTGGGCGGGTCGACCAGCGGCAGGGTGACCGGGTCGCGGCCGATCCACACGGCGGTCCAGTCGTCGCGGTGCAGCAGGCCGGTTTCGAACCAGCTCTGCTCGTGGCCGGCCGCCGCGCCGGTCTCGTCCCAGGTCTCGACCCGCCAGTGATAGCGGGTGGCCGACTGCAGTGCCGGGCCGTCCCAGGCGACGAGCAGCGTGTCGTCGCTTTCCCGGCGCCCGCTGTCCCAGAGGAGCCGGCCGGGATCGTCCAGGTCGGGCTCGCGCAGGGCGGCGGTGATGCGATAGGCGCTCTGGGCGGCGCCGCGGCGGGTGCTGCGCAGTTTCCAGGACAACTGCGGGCGGGGTTCGTCGAGGCCGAGCGGCTCGGTGAGCTGTTCGGTCGTCAGGGCGTACGGGGTCATCCTTTGAGTCCTCCGGCGAAGCCGTTGATGATGCTGCGCTGCAGCGCGAGATAGACCGCCAGGACCGGCACGATGCTGATCAGCAGGGCGGCGAAGATGAGGTTCCAGTCGGAGACGAACTGCCCGACGAACCCGGCCACGGCCACCGGCACGGTCTGCTGGTCGCTGCCGCTCAGATAGAGCAGCGGCGTGAAGAAGTCGTTCCAGACCGCAACCGCGTTGAGCACCAGCGCGGTGACGGTGATCGGTTTGAGCATGGGCAGCACGACGTAGCGGAACGTGGTGAACGGGGTGGCGCCGTCGATCGACGCGGCATCCTCGAAGTCGCGGGGCAGGGCGCGCAGGAAACCGACGTACAGGAAGGTCGTGAACGGCACCTGCAAGCCGGCGTAAAAGAGCACGAGCGACCAGACCGAGCCGAGCAGGCCGAGGTCGCGGAC
This sequence comes from Actinoplanes sp. NPDC021490, assembly GCF_055562135.1. Classification (NCBI taxonomy): domain Bacteria; kingdom Bacillati; phylum Actinomycetota; class Actinomycetes; order Micromonosporales; family Micromonosporaceae; genus Actinoplanes; species Actinoplanes sp. NPDC021490. Next base: position 72,787 of record NZ_JBVHFW010000010.1, on the reverse strand, counting down.
CGTCTGGTAGAGCGGCAGCGACGCCAGCTGGAACGGCAGGATCAGGCCCAGCATGATCAGCAGAAAGGTGCCGCGGGACCATCGGGCCGTGCTGCGGGCCAGCGGATAGGCGGCCAGCGCCGAGACGGCCAGCACGGTGAACACGCTGACCGTGGTCACCAGCACACTGTTGATCAGGGCGCCGCCGAGCCCGGCCTCGCGCCAGGCCCCGGTGAAGTTGCCGAACGTGGGGTCCGTCGTCGGGCTGATCGGCGACGACGTGTCCGAGGGTGGCCGGATGGCCAGGTTGACCAGCACGTACACCGGGAAGGCGAAGACGACGCCGACCGCGATCATGACCATCTCGAGGGCGAACGTGCGCCTGGTGTAACGGTTCACGACGCCGCCTTCTCGTTGCGGTTGAGCACGGTGTACTGGGCGGCGGAGGCGATCGCGACGATGATCGTCAGGACGACGGCCAGCGCGATGCTGTAGCCGAACTCGCCGAGGGTGAAGGCGTCCTTGTAGATCAGCGTCGAGATGGTGTCGGTGGCGTGGCCGGGGCCGCCGCCGGTGAGCGCGTACACCTGGTCGAACAGCTTGATGCCACCGATGATCGACAGCATCAGGTTGATCGTGATGGCCGGCGCGAGCAGCGGGCGGACGATCGACCAGAAGCGGCGTACGGCTCCGGTGCCGTCGATGGCCGCGGCCTCGTAGATCTCGCGCGGGATCGACTGGAGCCCGGCCAGGAAGATGACCATCGAGTAGCCGGCGAACTGCCAGACCACGACCAGGACGACCATCCACAGCGCCAGGCCGGGGTCGCCGAGCCAGTCCTGTTGCCAGGAGCCGAGTCCCACCGCGCCGAGCAGGCTGTTGACCGCGCCGTCCGGGCCGAGCAGGTTACGCCACAGGTAGGCGGTGACGATCGGCGTCACGACCGCCGGGGCGAACAGCAGCACCCGCAGGAAGTTCCGGGTCTTGATCATGCTGTTGACCCCGAGGGCCAGCAGCAGCCCGATGCCGTTCTGGATGACAGTGATGGCGATGGCGATCAGCAGCGTGTGCCAGACGGCCTGCAGCGCGTCGGCGTCGCCGAGCATGTCGGTGAAGTTGCGCAGGCCGATGACGGCGAAGTCGGGGTCGAGGCCGTCCCAGTCGGTGAAGGCGTAGTAGACGCCGCGGGTGCTGGGCACGAGCACCACGAAGGCGAACAGCAGCAGCGCCGGAAGCATGAACCACCAGGGCGGAGCAACCCCGCGGCGGCGGCGCGACGCCGGCGAGCGGACGGCCCGGCCGGGCGGGCGGACCTTGAGATCAGCTGTCACGGGAACCTACTCGGTTGAATCGTTTCATCGCGCTCGGGCTTCAAGAGCGCTATGGAAGAGCGGGAGGGGGTCGAGCGAGTCGACGTGATGTGGGTAACGTTTTCCACGATGTTTCGCCGACACTACGAGTCGATGCCAACCACGTCAAGACCGTCTGTGGTCATCGTTTTCCATCACTGACGCTGGTTCTCGGCCACACCGAATCTGATCTAGGGTGGATAACGTTTCTCGTGCCCTAGGAGCCCGCATGCCCCCATCCCGACGCATCACCATCGTTGACGTGGCCCGGCATGCCGGGGTCTCGACCACCGCCGTCTCCAAGGTCATGCGCAACGCGTACGGGGCCAGCCCCGAGATGCAGATCAAGGTGCGCGCGGCCATCGAGGAGCTCGGCTACCGGCCGTCGGCGGCGGCGCGCGGCCTGCGCGGGCAGACGTACACGATCGGCGTGATGCTGCCCGAGATGCGCAACCCGTTCTTCGCCGACGTCCTCGACGGCATCACCGAACACCTCGGCGGCACCGACTATCAGGTGCTGATGGCCGCCTGCTGCAACGACGAGCCGGGCGAGGCCCGCATCACCGAGGCGATGATCGACCGGAACATGGACGGCATCATCCTCATCGCGCCCATCTCGTCCCGGCGCCACCTGCACGACGTCGCCCGGGCGGTGCCGACGGTCGTGGTAGGCCGGCACGGGACCTCCCCCGACTACGACACCGTCACCGATGACGACTTCGCCGGCGCCGGCCTGGTCGTCGACCACCTCGTGGCCCTCGGGCACCGGCGCATCGCCCACATCGAGCATGCGGAACGCAATCCCGTACGCCTCAAGGAGATGCCCAACGCCCAGCGCGCCGACGGCTACCGCCACGCGATGCAGGCCCACGGACTCGGCGACTACATCGACATCGCCTCCACGACCTACACCCAGCGCGGCGGCTATGTCGGCGCCCACGAGCTGCTGGCCCGCCCGGTGCGCCCGACCGCCATCTTCGCCGGCGCCGACATCGTGGCCATGGGCGTGCTCGACGCCCTCACCGAGGCCGGGCTGTCCGCGCCCGAGGACATCTCGCTGGCCGGCTACGACGACACCATGTTCGCCGCCTTCGGCCCGATCTCGCTGACCACCGTCGACCAGGCCGGGCACCAGATGGGCGTCAACGCGGCCCGGCTGCTGCTCGACCGGATCGCGAGCCGCGACCGGCCGACCGCGCGGATGAAGCTCTCCCCCACGCTCGTGCCCCGTCGCACGACCGCCGCGATCGAGCGCCCATGACGGTCTCGGTGCGGGACCGCCGGATCGACGGCCCGCACGGCGATTTTCCGCTTCGTGTCTACGCCCCCGGCGCGACTCCGTGGATGGGCCTGGTCTGGGCGCACGGCGGCGCCTTCTCCGCGGGCGACCTCGACATGCCCGAAAACGACTGGGTCGCCCGCCAGCTCGCCGGGCGCGGAGTCGTCGTGGCCACTGTGGACTATCGGCTTTCGCCGCAATTTCCCTATCCGGTCGCCTCGCAGGAAGTGGCCGCGGCCTACCTGTGGGCCACGGGTTCCGCCGCCACCATGTGGGCTCTCGGCGGTGCGAGCGCCGGCGGCAACCTCGCCGCGAGCGCGGCCCTGCGCCTGCGCGACACCGGCGGGCCGCTGCCCTGCGCGCTGCTGCTGGCCTACCCGGTGCTGCACGCCGCCCTGCCGCCGGTGCCGGCCGAGCTGGCCGCCAAGGTGCGCGAGCTGCCACCGCATCTCGCCTTCGGGGCCGACGAGATCGCCCGGATGAACGCGGACTACACCGCGAACGCCGAGGCCCTGAGCGACCCGTACGCCTTCCCCGGCGGCCACGACGTGTCCGGCTTGCCGTCGACGCTCATCCTCAACAGCGACGCCGACAGCCTGCGCGCGTCCGGTCAGCAGTTCGGCGCCGAGCTCGCCACCGCCGGCGTCGACGTGACCGTGCTGCGCGAGCCCGGCACCAGCCACGGCCACCTCAACGACCCGGACAGCCCGGCCGCGCTGCGCAGCATCGCCCGCATGACAGCCTTCCTGCGCGAGATCACCCAGCCCTAGCCGGCTCGCGTACGGGCACCCCCCGCATGACAGCCTTCTGCGTGAGGCCACCCAGCCACGGCCGGCTCGCGTACGGGCTCAGCACCGCCCGCATGACAGCCGTCAGCGCGAGGGCACCCGGCCCTGGGCTCATTTGCGGGAGCGGGAAGACGCGGGACGGGCCACTGCTAGCAGACCGATCATCGACAGCACGGCCCCGCCGATCATGAGGAGAGCCATCGGCACGGCGGTGTCCTCGCCGCCCAGACCGGCGATCGGCGCGATCGTGCCCGCGGCGAGCCACTGCACGAAGCCGAGCATCGCCGAGCCGGTGCCGGGATGGTCGGGCACCTCGGCCGAGGCCAGCGCACCGCCGTTCGGCCCGATCAAACCCTGCGCGGTCATCAGAACCAGGAAGCAGACGATGGCCAGCAGCAGTGGGGTGCCGAACCACAGCGCGCCGGCCAGCATCGCCACTCCCGCGGCGAACGCGGCCAGCTGCCCGGCCAGGATGACCTTGCGGGTCGCGATCCGCCCGACCAGCCGGGCCGCGACCAGCGCGGCCACGGTCATGCCGGCGGCGTTGGCAGCGAAGTCGGCCGAGTACGCGATCGGCGACAGGCCGTTCATCGACTGCAGCACGAACGCCGACGTGGCCACGTACGCGAACAGCGCGCCCATCGCCGACCCGCTGACCAGCAGATAACCGACGTAACGCCGGTTCGCCAGCACCTGGCGTCCCGCCGTGAGGAAGGTGCGCAGCCCGCCACCGTGGCGCCGTCCGGCCGGCAGCGACTCGGGCACCGCCAGCAGCACCGCCACCAGCATCGCCACGCCGAGAGCGGCGACCGCCCAGAACGACACCCGCCAGCCCGACAGCTGCAGGATGACCGCGCCCAGCAGCGGCCCGGCGATCGGGGCGACGCCACCGACGGCGGCGATCACGTTGAGCACCCGGACCAGCCGCGCGCCGCGGGCCAGATCGACGATCACGGACCGGCCGATCACCATCGCCCAGCCGCCGCTGAAACCCTGCACGAACCGCGCCGCCATCATGATGCCGATCGACGGGGTCAGCGCGCACACCACCGACGCGATCGTCATCAGCACCACCGAGGCCAGCAGCAGCCGGCGCCGCCCGTACTGGTCCGACACCGGGCCTCCGACGAGCTGCCCGAGCGCCATCCCGACGAAGAACGTGGTCAGCGTCAGCTGCACCTGCGTCGCCGACGCGGACAGGTCGGCGGCGACGGCCGGGAACGCGGGGACGTACATGTCGGTGGCCAGCGGCGCGATCGCGGTCAGGAAGATCACCGTGGCGATCAGGCCGGAGGTGAGCCGGGCCCGGCGGCGAAACTGATCGGGCACATGCTGGTCGGCGAGGACGGTCATGGGTCCAGCACACCCGCTCCGAGCGGGAGCAGGAAGTCACCGTCGATGGGTGTATCCGCAGTACCTCCTTCCGTGGCCGGGCGCGGTGTGAAGCCCGTACGTAATGGGCAGAAGTGGCGGTGCAGCAACTAGACACGTCGCCTCCGCCGCCCGACGCCGAACTACTCGAGGCCTGGAGCCTGAACACCAGCCAGGAACTGAAGGACCTCAGGGCCGGTTGCGCATCTGGGCCACCTTTCCGATCCGAGACGCGGCCTAGAAATTCCGGTCGGTGGCGGCCTCGGCCAGAGCTCGCAGGACGGCGCCGCCGGGCTCGTCGAGGACGGCCGTGTCCAGCGCGCTCAGCGAGTGCTCCAGCAGTTCGCCGATCAGCTTCTCAACCTGTTCGAGGGCGCCGGTGCCGGCGATGACCTCGCGCAGAGTGCCGATGCCGGCCGCGTCGAGCGCGCGGTTGCCCAAGAGCGAGTTCAACACCTTTTCCTGTACGGGGGTGGCTTGCTCGAAGGCCAGGGCGACCAGCACCGTACGTTTGCCTTCGCGCAGGTCGTCCCCGGCGGGCTTACCGGTCCGGGCGGCATCACCGAACACCCCGAGGATGTCGTCGCGCAGCTGGAACGCCTCGCCCAGCGGCAGCCCGAAGGCCGACAACCGGGCCAGCAGGTGGTCGTCCGCCCCGGCGAGCCGCCCGCCCAGCAGGAGCGGATGCTCGACGGTGTACTTGGCGCTCTTGTAGTGCACGACCCGGCGGGCCCGTTCCACGGCGCCCTGGCGACGCCGGCCCCCGCTCGCCTGGTCCACCAGGTCGAGGTACTGCCCGCCCATGAGCTGGGTGCGCATGCTGTTGAAGACGCCCCGGCCCCGGCTGAGCGTGGCCGGGTTCAGGCCGCTGCCCGAGTAGAGCTCGTCGCTCCAGGTCAGGCAGAGGTCGCCGGCCAGCACGGCCGCGGACAGCCCGAAGTGGTCGGCGTCGCTGTCCCAGTCGTGGCCGCGGTGCAGGGTGGCGAACCGCCGGTGCACCGCCGGTGCGCCCCGGCGCGTGTCCGAGCGGTCCATGACGTCGTCGTGGATCAGCGCGGCGGCCTGCAGGAACTCCAGCGAGGCGGCGGCGGCCACGATGCCCGGCCGGTCGGAGGCTCCGGCGGCCCGCCAGGCCCAGTAGCAGAACGCGGGCCGCAGCCGCTTGCCGCCCTCCATGAGGTCGGCCACGTAGCGGACGAGCGGCCCGCAGTCGTCGCTGACGTCGGCCATGATCTCGGCCTGCCGGGCGAGGAACTGCTCGATCACCGTACGGATCCTCACCCGTAGGTCATCCTGCTCCAGCGGGGCGACCGAGCGCGCCGGGCCGCGTACAGGGCTGATTCGCTCAGTCGTCATGAATCTTGTTATACAAGTAACTAGATAAACTTGCTACCTGAAAGTCGTATGATTCTCGCGTGAGCAGGCGGCAACGGCCGACATCCAGCGAAGTGGCGATCGCGATCCGGGATTTGTTGCTGGCCAACGGCGAGGCGACGCACAGCCTGGCGCACCGGCTGGGGGTCGGCATCACCGACGCCATGGCGCTCGACCACCTGCTGAGCAGCCGGGACGGGCTCGGCCCGACCGAGCTCGGGCATCGTCTGGGCATCCGGTCCGCTTCGGCCACGGCCCTGGTCGACCGGCTGCAGGCGGCCGGGCATGCCGAGCGGGCCCCGCACCCTTCCGACCGGCGCCGGCAGACCGTGGTCGCCACCGACCATGCGTACGAGGAGGTGCGGGACGCTCTCGCGCCGCTGCTGCGACGGGTCGAGGAGGCCGCGGCCCGCCTGACCCCGGAGCAGGCCGACGTCACCGTCGCGTTCCTGCGGGAGGTCACTGCGGCGATGCGCGACTACGCCGGCGACTGACCGCGGCGCGGTCATGAACGGGCCGCCGCGGTGATCACCACGTTGTCGCGGTAGCTCCGGGTCCGGGTGTCGAACGGCCCGCCGCACGTGATCAGGGTGAGCCGCGCGGCGCCGTCCCGGGCGAAGTACTTCTCCAGCGGGATGGCCACCTTGCGGTACCGCTCACGGGCGATCACCTCGAAGGCCCGCTCGCGCCCGCCGGGGCCGGCCAGCGTCACGGTGTCCCCGGCCTTCAGGGTGCCGAGCCGGAAGAACGCGCCCTTGCCCTCGGCCGCGCTGTCGACATGCCCGGCGATGACGATGGAGCCGGCATCCGCCGAGAAGCCGGGCCCGTACCGGTACCAGCCGACCTGGTCCACGCTGGGCGGGACGGCGAAGTCACCGGTCGCCGGGTCGATCCCGACGGCGTCGACCCCCGCGTCGAGGTCGAGGGCCGGGATGCGCAGGCGGGCGGGCACGTCGGCGGCCGTGGCCCGCGGCGGCGCGCCGTCACGGACCGGCACGCTCACGCCTACCGCCGGGGCAGGCGCCGATGAGGCCGGCGTGGTGACCACCGGGGCGCCGAAGTCGTCCGCCGGTGGCGGTGACTGACAGGCGACCACCCCGGCGGTGACGGCGATGGCCCCGCCGAGCAGCACGACGAGCAGGGCACGCCCCGGACGGGTCCGGGACGTGCCACGGTGCGAGCTCATCGACGTCCGGTCGCCAGCCGCGTGAGACCGAACAGGGCCAGCAGGATGCCGGCCGCGCCCAGGCCGTACCAGGGCAGCGAACCGTTGCCGTCGGCCCGGCCGCCGTCGCCGCTGGGCACACCGCCCGGCGCCGAGTGCAGCCCGGTGATCGACTGCGACACGATGTCGAGGGTCTTGTCCTCGGCCGAGCCGACCGCGTACACGATGGTCGCGGTGCCTTCCTTCAGGTCCAGGTCGGCCGGGCCGAGCACCCGGGTGTCGGTGCCCGCCAGCACCACGTCGGCCGAGACGCTGCCCGCGTCCAGGTCGGCCTTGCCCTCCTTGCCGTTGGTCACGCCCTCGAAGACCGGCTTGCCGCCGGCCCGGATGTCCACGGCGGGTGCGGCCGCGGCGTGCCGGACGATCAGCCGGGCCTTGCCGGCCCCCAGCTTGGCCGTGTCGTTGACGAACGGGGTCAGCGCCGGCTTGCCGTCGGCGGTCAGGTGCGCCACCAGGCTGATGTTGGCGCCGCCCGGCACCTCGGCGTTGTCGACCTTGAGCAGGGCGCTGCCGATGGCGTCACCGGGCTTGGTCAGAGCGATGTCGTACTGGCCCGCGGGCAGGCTGAGCGGGCCGGCGACCTTGCCGGGCTGGAAGTCCGGGACGGTCTTCTTGCCGTTGACGTAGACGTCCACCGCCTGCCCGGGGATGCCGTGCACCACCGTGACCTGCGAGTTCGCCTTGGCGTAGGCGGGCGAGGAGCCCAGTGCGGCGGCGACACCGAAGCTGATCAGGGAGACCGCGCCGATGGCGGCCGCGCGGCGGAAGGGCTGAGTGCGCATTCGAACTCCTGTGTGATCGTCGTCGATTCGGTACGCCCTGTCCTTCGCTGCGGCCCGAGCGGCTGGATGCAGCCGGGCCGGAAAATTCTCGGCTCGGAACTCCCGCGGATCAGGTGCATCCATCCGGCCCGCCCCGGCCGAAGTACGGGTTGGTGGCACCGCAGCCACCATTCCGTATCCGGAAAGGACGTACGTAGATGAGGATTTCCCGGGCCGGCAAGCGCGCTGCCGCCGTCGCGACCGCCGCCATCGTCGCCTCCGCCCTCACCGCCGCGCCGGCCTCAGCGCATGGCAAGACCAAGCCGCTGGGCAGCAAATCCCTGGCCGCGGTGCTGACCGCGGACAAGAGCGGCTTCGACCGCAACGGCCACGACTACGACATCCTGACCGCCGCCGTCCTGGCCGTCCTGAAGGCCAAGCCGGCCAGCCCGGTCAAGGTCCTGGCCGACGGCAAGACCCCGCTCACCGCGTTCCTTCCCAACGACCTGGCCTTCCGCCGGCTGGTCGCCGACATCCAGCACACCAAGCGGCTGCCCGGCGAGAAGACGGCCTTCACCGCCGTGGCCGGGCTCGGCATCAACACCGTCGAGTCCGTCCTGCTTTACCACGTCGTCCCGGGCGCCACGATCACCCGCAAGGCGGCGCTGAAGGCCGACGGCGCCAAGCTCAAGACCGCCGCCGGGTCGACGGTCAAGGTGGACGTCTACGGGCACTGGCACAAGCGCATCGCGCTGATCGACGCCGACCGCAGCGACCGCAACCCCCGGGTGAACCGCTTCGACATCAACAAGGGCAACAAGCAGATCGCCCACGGCATCGACCGGGTCCTGCGCCCGATCGACCTGCCCTGAGCCATCGGTGGGGCGCGGATCGCGACGGTCCGCGCCCCACCGGCATGCTCGAATCAATCCGAAAAGTTGTCACCTTCGGGCGTGGCGGAGTTTCCGATTCCGGCTACCGGGCATGACCCTGGCCCATGGAGTCCCTGCGGATGCTCACCCCTCCCGCGCCGACCTCCGTGCACCTCACCTGGAGCATTCAGAGCGACACGGACCTGAGAAGAATCCGCGATGGACTCCTGCGGTTCTTCGCCGGCCAGGTCGACGGCGGCGCGGGTGACCGGACGGCACAGCAGATGGGGCTCGTGGCGACCGAACTCGCCGGCAACGCGCTGCGCCATGGGCTACCACCCGTCGTTGTCCGCCTACTGAGCGATGAAGATTGCTACATTCTCGACATCAGCGACGGCGCCGTGCACGACCATCCACGACCGGCCCGCGCCCGTCAGAGCATCCGCACCGGCGGCCGTGGGCTGCCGATCTGCCTGGCCGTGGCCGAGCGGGTGTGCTGGTACGCCACCGACACGGCCAAACACGTCTGGGCTTCGTTCCCCCGGCCACGGTGAGGCGGTCACGGTCACGGTCCGCCGTCGTCATACCCACGTGGTAGACACTCCGGTTGTGACTACCACCTTCACCATCTCGCACCGGGAGGCGCCGGCCGGTGTCCTGCGCGTGAGCTTGTCCGGCGACTTCGACATGAGCGTCGGCGACACTCTCTCCCGGGCGCTGATCGACGCGGCGCGCCGGCCGAGTGTCACGCGGGTGGTCGTCGACCTCGACCAGACCCGCTTCATCGACTCCCACGCCGTCGCCGGCCTGGTGGCGGGCTACCAGGCGGCGGCCGCGGTCCAGCGCGGCTTCACCGTCGTCAACGGTCACGGCACGGTCCAGGAGGTTCTCGACATCACCGGCCTGTCGGAAGTGCTCTGCCGCTGACCTTGCCGGTGATCGATACCCTCGACCGATGGCCTCTCCCATCGACGTTTCGCGGTATCTGCATCGGCTGGGCCTGGGAAGCCCCGCGGAACTGTCCCCGAGCGTCGCCGCCTTGCACGCGTTGCATCGGGCCCACACGGAACGCGTACCGTACGAATGCCTGGAAATCTGGCTCGACCGGCCGACCAGCGTCGATCCGGTGGAGTCGGCCGACCGGATCCTGCGAGGCCGCGGCGGCTACTGCTACCACCTCAACGGCGCCTTCTCTCTCCTGCTGCGCTCCCTGGGATACCAGGTCGACCGGCACGTCGGCGGGGTGCAACCAACCGCGGCGCATCAGGCCGGAGCCACCGGCAACCATCTGGTCCTGACCGTGTCGGGACTGCCGTCACCGGAGGCGCCGCACGGCCACTGGCTCGTCGACCTGGGCATGGGCGACGGCCTGCACGAGCCACTGCCGCTGTCGGCCGGCGAATATCGGCAAGGACCATTCACGTACGCCTTGAGCCCGTCCCGGGCCGAACCCGGCGGCTGGCGGTTCGACCACGACCCCCGGGGCGCTTTCCTCGGCATGGATTTCCGGTCGCAGACCACCGACATGTCGGCGTTCGAGAGCCACCATCACCATCTGTCCACCTCACCGGAGTCCGGCTTCGTCCGGACCGCGACCGCGCAGCGCCGCGACGCCACCGGCGCCGACATCCTGCGCGGCCTCACCCTGACCCGGGTGGGACAAGCAGAGAGCCGCACCCTTCTCGAGAACCCGCACGACTACTTCACTGCGCTGGCCGACCTGTTCGGGCTCACCCTCGACGACGTCACCCCCGCCGAACGCGACACCCTGTGGCGCCGGCTGGAGGACGCTCACGACCAGTGGGTCAGCACTCGCGACCTCCCATAGGGCTACAGCGGAAGCAGGTCGCGGACGAGCCGGTGCCTCACCGGCCACTGGTTGTCGTCACCGGACGGCCACGGGAAGCCGCCTTCGCCGAAGACCCAGTTCAGATAGGAGACGAACGGCATGGTCGTCTCCCAGCTGAAGAGCCCGTCGACGCATCCGTCCGGCAGGACGAACCCGTACGGCTCGCCTCCGCTGACGTTGTCCTTGTGGAAGCGATCGGGGGCAACGGGGAGGACGAACACATCGTTCCCGGGGTCCTCGGCCTGCCGCTCCTTCCAGTCAGCCAACTCGTCCTCGATGTAGGCGCGAGGCGACGACCCGGCGGGATAGCGGGTCCCTTCCAGCTCGATCACGAGCGGGTCGGCGCCGGCCGAACCGGCCCACGCCGGGTGCGTGCCCACCAACCAGACGTCCCCGACGATGCGCACCCACGACGACAGGGTCATAGGCACGGAGCCGAACCGTTGTTCCAGCCAGTCGACATAGGCCGGCGCGTCCGCGGTCGGTGCGGCATGGGGTCGTACGGGCGTCTGGTCATCGTCGTTGGCGTGAAAACGGTAACCGTCGCTGCGCAAGCGGTCGACGATCGCCTCGATGTTCTGCCGGGCCCGACGCGCCATCTCGTCGCAGACCAGCTGCGCCTCCCCGGCCTGTTCGGGCTCGAGCGTCGCGGCTCCGAGCTGACGCAACTCGTGCCAGACCTGCTCCCGTTGCCCGGCTTGATAGCGGCTGAGCCAGCGCGGCGAAGGTGTCATGCCGCGATCTTGCCAGAGGGCCTCGCCCGGAAGCCGCGGCCGGGGATCCTCACACCCTGCCGCAAGTCGTCAACCTCGGCGCGGCCCGGCGAGAGCGGGGAAATGCTGGTCGTCCCCGGTCCGAGCCACCAGGGCCGGGGACGACCAGCCGTACGCGAGCCACTCGCTAGTAGCCGTAGATCATCTTGTAGGCGACCTCGGGCAGGAACTGGCCGGCCGTGCTGCCGGGGCCGACGCCGCAGTTGCCGTCGGACTCGCCGGGGGTCTTGAGCCAGAGCAGCATCTCCGCTCCCCCACCAAGCTGGGTCGGTGTGCCGATCCGGCGGCCGGCCGGGTTGCACCAGGCGCCGTTGGAGCCGTTGCCGTTGCGGCTGGTGTCGATCACGAAGGGCTTGCTGTATCCGTAGTTGCGCAACGCGGACGCGACGCGGTTGCCGTAGTCGGCGTTCTGCCCGGTGGCGAAGTAGTTGGACACGTTCAGCGCGAACCCGCGGGCCTGGGCGACGCCGGCCTGGTTGAGGCGCTGCGCCATGGTCGTGGCGTCGATCCAGCCGGGGTTGCCGGCGTCGAGATAGGCCCACGTGTTGGGCGCCTTGGACCGGAACTGGGCGACGGCCCGCGACAGCATCCCGACCCGGTCGTTGATCTGGGCCTGGCTCATGCAGCTGAAGTCGCCCAGGGAGTCGGGCTCGAGCACCACCACGGCGGGGCGGTTGCCGATGGCGGCGGCGAACGAGGCGGCCCACGAGTCGTAGGCGGCGACGCTTCCCGCGCCTCCGCCGGAGTGGCCGCCGCAGGCGTCGCGCCCGGGAATGTTGTACGCCACCAGCAGGGGCAGCTTGTCGGCCGCGTCGGCGGCGCCGACGTACGAACCGACCGCCCGCGAGATGTCGCCGCTCCAGTTGCCGAACCAGCTGGCCATCGGCTTCTGGGCGATCTGGGTGCGGATCGCGGCGGCGCGGCCGTCGCCGGGGTTGGACGCGACCCAGGCCGCCGGGCTGGATTGCGGGTTGACGTAGAAGCCGCTGGTCTGGCTGACCGGGTCGGCGTGGGCGGCGGGCGCGGCCAGCAGGACGGCGGGGATCGCCAGCGCCACGGCCGCGGCCAGGGTGCGGGGACGGAGGAGTCGTTTCATGAGGTGGATCTCCAGAGCGTTGGGGGAACGCGCCGGCCTCGGTGGGAAGCCGGACGGACGGACTGGAAGCGCTTCCAGCCTTTATCATCCATGGATATCGATTCTATGCTCGGCATGCGCCCCGGATATGTCAAGGAGTGACGCCCGATCCGGCATATTCCCCGGGAGCGCTTCCAGCGCCGTCGCCAGAGTTTGGCCAACATCGATATCCTGTTCCGGCGGTCGGCGGACCCGGATGGCCGCCGGGACGAGGAAGACAGGCATTCACATGGCGGCAGCGGCACCGCGACGGCAACCCACTCTGGACGAGGTGGCCGAGCGTGCGGGCGTGTCCCGGTCCGCCGCGTCGCGGGTCATCAACCAGGCGCCGCACGTCAGCCGGGCGACCCGGGAGGCCGTCGAGCGGGCCATCAAGGAAATGGGCTATCTGCCCAACCGGACGGCCCGGGCGCTGGCCACCCAGCAGACCGGGATCGTCGCGCTCGCCGTTTCCCACGACGATCCCGAGTTGTTCGCCGATCCGTTCTACGCCCAGGTCATCGTCGGGGTCTCGGCGGTGCTCGAGGAGACCGATCTGCACCTGCTGCTGTCCCTGGCCAGCGCCGGGCGGGGGCGGTCGCGGCTGACCAACCTGCTGCGCACCCGCGGCGTCGACGGCATCATGCTCATGGCGATGGGCGAGGACGACCCGCTCAACGACATCGTCCGCGAGGCCGGCCTGCCCGCCGTCTACGGCGGACGACCGCCGCACGTCGAGCCGCAGTGGTACGTCGACTCGGACAACCTGGGCGGAGCCCGGCTGGCGACCGAACATCTCCTGGCCCTGGGCCGGACCCGCATCGTCACCATCACGGGTCAGCCCGGCAGCGAGGCCGGCGAAGCCCGCTACCGCGGCTACCACGAGGCGATGGTCATGGCCGGCCTCACCCCGTACGGCGTGGCCGAGGGCGACTTCACCGAGACCGCCGGCGCCCTGGCGATGCGAAGCCTGCTCGAGCGCTGCCCCGATCTCGACGGCGTCTTCGCGGCGAGCGACAACATGGCGGCGGGCGCGCTGCGCACGCTGGTCGATTCCGGCCGTTCGGTGCCGGGCGACGTGGCCGTGGTGGGTTTCGACGACCTGGGGATCGCCGAGCGCACCGATCCGCCGCTGACCACGGTCCACCAGTCCATCCAGGCGCTGGGCCAGGAGATGACCCGGATGCTGCTCGGGCTGATCGCCGGGCAGGAACGTACGTCGCTCATCCTGCCGACCCGGCTGGTCCGGCGCGGCTCGGCCTGAGCCCGCCATGGCAAGATCGGGCCTGACGTGCTGACGACCCGGAGGTGCCATGATCGCCGATGCCCTGTTCCCGGTCGAGCCATGGCGGGTGCGGGAGCCATCGCTGAGCATCGACCGGCTCGCCCAGGCCGAGTCCGTCTTCGCCGTGGCCAACGGGCACATCGGGCTGCGGGCCAACCTCGACGAGGGTGAGCCGCACGCCATCGCCGGCACCTATCTGAACTCCTTCTACGAGCAGCGGCCGCTGCCCTATCCCGAGGGCGGCTACGGCTATCCCGAGCAGGGCCAGACCCTCGTCAACGTCACCGACGGCAAGCTGGTCCGGCTCATGGTCGACGACGAGCCGTTCCATGTGGCGCACGGCCGGCTGATCAGCCACGAACGCGTCCTGGACCTGCGCGACGGGGTGCTGCGCCGGGTCGTCGACTGGGAGTCCCCGGCCGGACGGCGGGTGCGGATCCGCAGTTCCCGCCTGGTCTCCTTCACCCAGCGGGCGGTGGCGGCGATCGACTACGAGGTCGAGGCGGTCGGCCACCCGGTGCGCATCACCGTGCAGTCCGGCCTGGTGGCCAACGAGGAACAGCCGCAGGAGTCCTCCGACCCCCGGGTCGCGGCCGCTCTGGACCGCCCGCTCACCGCGGTGGCCCAGGACACCGAGCAGCACGGGGCCGTGCTGCTGCACCGCACCCGGGTCAGCAAGCTGCTGATGGGCGCGGGCATGGACCATGTCGTCGAGGCGCCCGGCGACTACGACGAGGAAACCGACGTCCGCGAGGACTGGGCCCGCACCACCGTCGTCACCGTCCTGCAGCCCGGTCAGCGGTTACGCATCACCAAGTTCCTCGGCTACGCGTGGAGTTCGTCGCGCTCCCCCGAGGCGTTGCGCGACCAGGTGGCCGGCGCGCTGACCGGGGCGCGCTACGCGGGCTGGGACGGTCTGGCCGCCGAGCAACGCGCCTACCTCGACGACTACTGGGACGCCGCCGACGTCGAGATCGACGGTGACCCGGTGCTGCAGCAGGCGGTGCGCTTCAGCCTCTTCCATGTGCTGCAGGCGGGCGCGCGGGCCGAGCGGCGGGCCATCGGGGCCAAGGGGCTGACCGGGCCGGGCTACGACGGGCACGCCTTCTGGGACACCGAGGGTTTCGTGCTGCCGCTGCTGACCTACGTCGCCCCGCACGCCGCCGCCGACGCGCTGCGCTGGCGGCACAGCATTCTCGGTCAGGCCCGGCAGCGGGCCCGCACGCTCGGCCTGGCCGGTGCGGCCTTCCCGTGGCGCACGATCCACGGCGAGGAGTGCTCGGCGTACTGGCCGGCCGGCACGGCGGCGCTGCATCTCAACGCGGTCATCGCCCGCGCGGTCGACCGCTACCGCCAGGTCACCGGCGACGACTCGCTGGACGAGGAGTGCGGGCTGGAGATCCTGGTCGAGACGGCGCGCCTGTGGGTGTCGCACGGCCACCACGACGCCGCCGGGGTCTGGCACGTCGACGGTGTCACCGGTCCCGACGAGTACAGCGGGGTCGCCGACGACAACCTCTTCACCAACCTGATGGCGGCCCGCAACCTGCGCGGGGCGATCGCCGCCTGCGCCCGCCGGCCCGAGGCGGCCGCCCGGCTCGGGGTGCGTCCGCAGGAGACCCAGGCGTGGCAGGCGGCCGCCGACGCGGTGCACGTGCCCTACGACGACCGGCTCGGCGTGCACCAGCAGTCCACCGGGTTCACCCGGTACGCGCCGTGGGACTTCGCTCCCGAGCACCCGGGCGAGCCGCTGATGTTGCACGCGCCGTACTTCCAGCTTTATCGCCGCCAGGTGATCAAACAGGCCGACCTGGTGCTGGCGATGCACTGGTGCCCCGAGGAGTTCACCGCCGAGCAGAAGGCGCGCAACGTCGATTACTACGAGCCCATCACCGTACGGGACTCCTCGCTGTCGGCCTGCACGCAAGCGGTGATGTGCGCCGAGGTCGGCCATCTGGAACTGGCTCACGACTACGCCTCCGAGGCGGCGCTGGTCGACCTGCGTGACCTGCACGCCAACGCGGGCCACGGGCTGCACCTCGCCTCGCTGGCCGGGGCCTGGTCGGCGATCGTGGAGGGCTTCGGCGGCCTGCGCGAGCACGGCGACACCCTGGCCCTGGCGCCCCGGCTGCCCGAGAACATCACCGGCCTGCGGTTCCGGCTGCGACGCGGCGGCCTGCGGCTGCTCGTCGAGGCCGACCATCAGACGGTCCGGGTGACGCTGCGCGACGGCGCCGGGGCCCGCCTGCCCCTGCGGCTCTACGACGAGTCGGTCGAGGTGGTGGCGGGCGAACCGGCGGAACGCGCCGTCGTCGCCATCGAGCCGTTGCTCGCAACGCCGCGGCAGCCGCCCGGGTACGCGCCGGAACGCGCGGCGCCCGACCCTCGGTAGGCCATGACCCACGTTCCGGCAGAGAAGAAGCCATGTCCCTGACGCCTGCTCGCCGTCTGACCCCGGCCCGGACGATGGTGTTCGCCATCGCCGCGGGACTCGCCGTCGGCAACCTCTATTGGGCGCAGCCACTGATCGAGATCATCGCCGATTCCCTCGGGGTGGCCTCGACGACCGCGGCCTCCCTCGTGACCGTCACCCAGATCGGCTATGCCCTCGGCATCTTCCTGCTGGTTCCGCTGGGCGACGTGCTCAACCGGCGGCGACTGATCCCGGCCATGCTGCTGCTGTCGGCGGTGATGCTGCTCGGCGCGGCCGCGGCGCCGGGCTACGGAGTGCTGCTCGCGGCGCTCGGCGGTCTCGGGCTGACCACTGTCGGCGCTCAGCTGCTCACCCCGCTCGCCAGCGAACTCGCCGAGCCGGAACGCCGCGGCAGCGTCGTCGGCGCGGTCGCCTCGGGCGCGCTGATCGGGATCCTGCTGTCCCGCACGGTCAGTGGGGTGGTCGCGGACCTGCTCGGCTGGCGCTCGATCTTTCTGCTCGCCGCCGCCGCGACCGTCGTCGTGGCCGCCGTGCTGCACCGCATCATTCCCGGGCTGGAGCCGCGCGAGCCGATTCCCTATCCGCGTCTTCTGCGCTCGGTCTTCACGACCGTCGCCGAGCATCGGGCCGTACCGCCGACGTTGCTGATCTCGGCGACCGCGTTTGCCGTGTTCTCGCTGTTCTGGACGTCGCTGACCTATCTGCTGACCGCGCCGCCGTTCAATTATTCGGTGACCCGGATCGGTCTGGTCGGACTCGCCGGGCTGGCCGGCGCCCTCGCCGCCCGACAGGCCGGTGTCCTGCACGATCGGGGCTGGTCGGTGCCCGCCAACGGGGCCGCGATCACGCTGCTGGCGTTCTCCCTGCTGCTGGCCTGGACCGGACGAACCTCGATCATCGTGCTGATCGTGGCGGTGATCCTGCTCGACGCGGCCGTGCAGACCTCGCTCGTGCTGGGGCAGACCCGGCTGTTCGCGCTCAGCGGGGCGGCCCGCAGCCGGCTGAACACCGCCATCGTGGTCAGCAACTTCCTCGGCGGCGCGATCGGCTCCGCGCTGGCCGGGCCTTTGTGGGCGGCCGGTGGCTGGACCGCTGTCACGATCACCGCGGTCGGCTTCACGCTCGTCGGGCTGTCCCTCTGGGCCGCCACTCGCACCCGCCTCGCCACCGTGCCCAGCCGCAGCTGAGGCTGCCTGCTTGCGCCGGGCCCAGTTTCACAAAGCGGTCACTGGACGGCGGTGGAGGCGCGCGGCACCAGCCGGCAGGGGCGCATCTGCTTGCCGCTGGTCGGCTCGCCGTTGATGGCGGCCAGCAGCAGTTCGGCCGCGGACCGGCCGATTCCTTCCAGGTCCATGTCGATGCTGGTCAGCGAGGGCCGGCAGCCGTCGACCATGACGTCCCAGTTGTCGAAGCCGACCAGGGCCACGTCACGCGGGACGTCGCGGCCGGCGTCGCGCATCGCCTCGGCGACGCCGCGGGCGATCTGGTCGCTGCCGCAGAACACCGCGTCGACGTCGGCTTCGGTGGACAGCAGGATGTCGGCCGCCTGCCGGCCCCACGCCTCACTCCACTCCCCGTAGAGGACGGGCGCGGCCAGGGCGAGATCCCCGGCGGCCAGCGCACCGGCCGCCGCGGTGGCCCGGACGGTGGCCGAGTGGTGGTGCTCGGGCCCGGTGATGTGCGCGATCCGCCGCCGCCCGATGGCCAGCAGGTGCTGGACGGCCCGCCGCGCGCCCTCGGCCTCGTCGGGCACGACCGAGCAGTCGCGCGGGTCGGCCGAGCTGATGAACGCGTAGACCACCGGCACCGGAAGCCCGGCCCCGATCGGCGCGCGGGCCTGGGTGCGGCGGCCGGTGACGATGATGCCGTCGACCTTGCGGCTGAGCAGGGTGCGCAGGTAGTACTGCTCGCGGATCGGGTCGTCGCGGGCGTCGCACAGGAAGACCGACATCTGGCCGGCGCCCAGGGCGTCCTCGGCGCCGATGAGCAGCGGGATGCTGAACCGGCCGATGCTGTCGGTGGTGATCATGCCGACGGTGTAGGTGCGGCCGGTCTGCAGGCTGCGGGCGGCGGCGTTGGCCACGAAACCGAGCTGCTCGGCGGCCTGCTGGACGCGCAGCCGGGTTTCCGGACGTAACGCGCCGCGGCCGTTGAGGGCCTTCGACGCCGTGCCGGTGGAGACACCCGCCAGCGCGGCCACCTGGCTGATCGTGACGGCCCGATCCACGGTGCTCAGCGTTTCCTCCTGCGTTTCCTGGTGCGTTCTGAGGGTCGATTAATGCGACCGTAACTTGCCCTTGACATGCAAGCAAGCCGATCCCTAACTTCTAGGCAATCGATTTCCTCATGTTTCCTAGTTCCCAAGGGATCACGATATGACTGCTCCGCAGCGAGTCCGGCGGCACCTGGGCGCCGCGGCCGCCCTGACCCTGACCGCCTGCCTGGTCACCGGCTGTTCCTCCGGCGATTCCGGCGATTCCGGTGACTCCGGATCGGCCGCCGGCGGCGCCTACACGGTCTGGGATCCGTACCCGCAGTTCGACGCCACCTCGGACTGGGTGAAGCTGCTGACCCGCTGCGGCACCGACGCCGGAGTCACCGTCGAACGCACCGGTTACGACACCACCGACCTGACCAGCAAGGCTCTGCTCGCCGCCCAGCAGGGCAACTCCCCCGACGTGCTGATCGTCGACAACCCGGTGGTGTCCACCCTGGCCGACGCGGGCGTGCTGACCACCACCGGCGAGGTCAAGATCGACACTTCTGCCGTCTCGCCCAACCTGCTGGCCGCGGGGCAGATCGGCGGGAAGACGTACGGGATCCCGATCGGCGCGAACACGCTGGCGCTCTACTACAACAAGAAGATCCTCGACAAGGCCGGCGTCGACCCGGCCGGCGTCAAGGACTGGGCGTCGCTGACCGCCGCGCTGCAGAAGGTCAAGGCCTCGGGCAAGAAGGGCATCACCTTCTCGGCCATCGGCACCGAGGAGGGCAGCTTCCAGTTCCTGCCCTGGTTCTGGGGCAGCGGCGCCCAGCTCACCCAGCTCGACTCGCCGCAGGCCGTCGAGGCGCTGACCCTGTGGACCGGCTGGCTCGGCAACGGGCTCGCGCCCAACTCGGTGCTGAACAACACGCAGACCACCAGCTGGCAGGAGTTCGCGAGCGGTGACTTCGCGTTCAGCGAGAACGGCACCTGGCAGCTGGCCAACGCCAAGAAGACCGGTTTCCCGTACGGCATCCTCCCGATCCCCTCGAAGGCCGGAGGCACCGCCCCGGCCCCCACCGGCGGCGAGTTCGTCACCGCGCCCGTGCAGGACGAGACCGGCCGGTACGCGGTCACCGGGAAACTGATCTCCTGCCTGACCAGCGCCGACAACGCGCTCACGACCGACACGACGCTGTCCTACATCGCGGCCACCGACGCCGTACAGCAGAAGCAGGTGGCCGGCGACGCCGAGCTGAAGGTCTGGGTGGACGCGGTCAAGGCGGCCAAGGGACGTACGAGCGACGACCTCGGCACCAAGTATCCGAAGATCTCGCAGCCGATGTGGACGGCGTTCCAGGCGGCGCTGAGCGGCTCCAAGGCGCCGAAGCAGGCGCTGACCGACGCCCAGGGCACCGCCGCCGCGGCCGCCAAGTGACCACGCACGTCTCCACGCTCGTCCGGACCCGGCGCGCCACCCGGGTCCGGCGGGGCCGCGCCCACTGGACGGCGTGGGCGTTCCTGGCCCCGGTCGTCATCTATCTGGTGGCGTTCTACGCGTACCCGCTCTATCGCAACCTCGACCTGAGCCTGCGGCATTACACCGTGCGGTCGTTCGTCCGCGGCGACGCGCCGTTCAGCGGGCTCGACAACTACCGCACCGTGTTCGCCGATCCCGTCTTCGGCCCGGCGCTGCTGCACACGGCCGTGTTCACCTTCGTCTCGATCGCCTTCCAGTTCGCGATCGGGCTGGCGCTCGCGGTGTTCTTCGCCCAGAACTTCCGGCTGTCGGCGACGCTGCGAGCGCTGTTCCTCGTACCGTGGCTGCTGCCGTTGATCGTCAGCGCCTCGACGTGGTCGTGGATGCTCAACAGCGACTCGGGCATCGTCAACTTCGCCGCCCGCGGCCTCGGGCTCGACCCGGTGAACTGGCTGACCTCGCCCGACTGGGCGCTCACCAGCGTGATCATCGCGAACATCTGGATCGGCATTCCGTTCAACCTGGTCGTGCTCTACAGCGGTCTGCAGGCCATCCCGGCCGACGTGCACGAGGCCGCCGCGATCGACGGCGCGACGGCCTGGCAGCGGTTCTGGCGGGTCACGTTCCCGCTGCTGCGCCCGGTCGCGGCGATCACCCTGCTGCTCGGGCTGGTCTACACGCTCAAGGTCTTCGACATCATCTGGATCATGACCAAGGGTGGTCCGGCCGACGCCTCGACGACGTTCGCGACCTGGTCCTACCGGCTGTCCTTCGGCAACCTGCTGCCCGAGTTCGGCCCCGGCGCCGCGGTCGGCAACCTGCTGATCGTCATGGCGTTGTTCTTCGGCCTGCTCTACATCCGCTTCCAGAAGCGGGCGCAAGGATGAGCGAGGTTCGGCGGCGGGCCAAGAGCGGGCTCGGCGTCCTGCTCACGGCGATCATGCTGTTCCCGATCTACTGGATGATCAACGTGTCGCTCACCCGGGACACCGACATGCGCGCCGACCCGCCGCATCTGATCCCCGTGAACGGCACCCTCGAGGGCTACCGGGCCGTCCTCGACCAGCAGCTGCCCTACCTCGGCACCAGCCTGGTCGTCGGGATCGGCACGGTCCTGCTCACGCTGTTGCTGTCCGCGCCCGCCGGTTACGCGCTGGCCAAGCTGCGACCGGCCGGCGGCGGCGTCCTCGGCTTCGTGCTGCTGATCGCCCAGATGATCCCGGGAATCATCATGGCGATGGGCTTCTACGCCATCTATCTGCGGATGGGCGTGCTCAACACGTTGCCCGGGCTGATCCTGGCCGACTCGACCATCGCCGTGCCGTTCGGCGTGCTGATCTTCACCGCGTTCATGTCCGGCATCCCCGACGAGCTGATCAACGCCGCGATGATCGACGGCGCGTCGAAGTGGCGCACGTTCGTCTCGGTCATCCTGCCGGTCAGCCGCAACGCCGTCGTCACGGTCAGCCTCTTCGCGTTCCTCTGGGCGTGGTCGGACTTCGTCTTCGCCACCACGCTCGACGGCGGCGGCGACCACCGGCCCATCACGCTCGGCATCTACCAGTACATCGGCAACAACAACCAGCAGTGGAACGCGATCATGGCCACCGCCGTGGTCGCCTCCATCCCCGCAACGCTGCTGCTCATCATCGCCCAGCGTTACGTCGCGGCCGGTGTCACCGCCGGCGCAGTCAAGGACTGAGGAACCATGAGCGACCCAGAGATCCACGGCCCGGTACGACCCACCGGGCAGGCGTTGTCCGTGCTGCGCCCGCTGCCCGCGTCGGCCGTACGGCTGCACCCGGACGGCCTGCTCGGTGGCTGGCAGCAACGCAACGCCACGGCCACGCTGCCGCACTGCGCCGGGCAACTGGAGGCGTACGGCAATCTGGCCAACCTCCGGCGGGTCACCGGCGACGCCGAGAGCGACTTCGCCGGGATGTGGTTCGCCGACACCGACGTCCACAAGACCCTCGAGGCCGCGTTCTGGGAGATGGGCCGCTCGGGCACCGCGACCGCCTTCGTCGCCGACACGGCCGGGCTGCTGGAGAAGGCGCAGGACCCGGACGGCTATCTGGACTCGTACTACCAGGATCCGGCGAACCGCGGCCGGCAGTGGGCCGAACTGCACTACAGCCACGAGATGTACACCGCCGGGCATCTGATCCAGGCCGCCGTCGCCGCCCTGCGCAGCGCGCCCGGTGACGCCGCCGCGCAGCAGGTCGCCACCGTCGCGCGCCGGTTCGCCGACCTGCTCGTCCAGCGGTACGCCGGCTCGGCCGAGACCGACGGGCACCCGCAGATCGAGACGGCGCTGGCCGAGCTGTACCGGGTCACCGGGCACCGGCCGTACCTCGACCTGGCCGCCCGCCTGCTCGGCAACCGCGGCTACGGGGTGCTCGGCGAGGGCCGCTTCGGGCCCCGCTACTTTCAGGACCACCTGCCGCTGCGCGAGGCCACCGAGGTGACCGGTCACGTCGTACGGCAGCTGTATCTGCTGGCCGGCGCGGTCGACGTGGCCGTCGAGACCCGCGATCACGAGCTGCTGGCCGCGGCCGTCCGGCTCTGGGACTCGGCGCTGGACAGCCGCACCTACCTCACCGGCGGGCAGGGCTCACGGCACCGCGACGAGGCCTTCGGCGATCCGTACGAGCTGCCCCCCGACCGCGCCTACGCCGAGACCTGCGCCGCGATCGGCAGTTTCCAGCTCGCCTGGCGCCTGCTGCTCGCCACCGGCCACGCCAAGTACGCCGACGAGATGGAACGGTTGCTGCACAACGGGATCGCGGGCAGCACCAGCCTTGACGGCACCGCCTTCTTCTACTCCAACCCGCTGCAGCTGCGCACCGGCCACGACGGCTCGCACGAGGACGCCCCGTCGCAGCGGCTCGCCTGGTACTCCTGCGCCTGCTGCCCGCCCAACCTGGCCCGGCTGATGGCCTCGCTGCACGCCTATCTCGCCACCGGCCACGACGCCGGGCTCGACCTGCACCTGTACGCGGCGGGCGAATTCACCTCGGCCGGTCACACCGTGCGCGTCGACACCCGTTACCCCTGGGACGCCGACATCACCCTCACCGTCGGCCGGGCCACAGGACGGCCGTGGACACTCGGGTTGCGGGTGCCCGGCTGGTGCGCCGGCGCCCGCCTGACGGTCAACGGCGAAGCCCAGCGCCTCGAGCCCCGCCACGGCTACCTGCGGATCACCCGAGCCTGGCGGGCCGGCGACCGGGTCGGGCTGATCCTGCCCATGCCGCCGCGGCTGGTCGAGGCCCATCCCCGCGTCGACGCCGTACGGGGCGCCGCCGCCCTCGCCCGCGGGCCGGTCGTCTATTGCCTGGAGCAGGAAGACGTGCCCGCCCCGCTGGAGGACTGGGAGATCGACCCGGTCACCCCGGTGGCGGTCACCCACCACAGCGGCGGGCTCACCCCGGTCGCGCTCCGGGTGCCGCTTCGGGCGCGGCACGACGAGGCGACGCTCTATCGCCCGCGCACCGGCGAACCGGCGCCCCGGACGGCGACCGCGACCGTGACCGCCATCCCCTACTTCCTGTGGGCCAACCGCCGGCCCGGCGCCATGCGGGTCTGGATCCCCCTGGCTCCACGGGAGGCGTAACCGGGCGGGCGGTTCCACCGCCGCCCGCCCTCCGTCCCTACCCCCGAGGTGATGTTGTGCGTTCCCGAAGAACCGTCGCGTCCGCGGCGGCCCTCACCGTCCTCACCCTGATCGCCACCGGCGCGCTCCCGGCACCGGCCCAGGCGGCGGGAAACACCCTGACCGTCAACGTCGGCACCGTCGTCCGGCCGGTCACCCACGTGGCCGCGGGCGGCCTGTACGCCGTGGACACCGGCACCAAGCCGCCGCTGAGCATGATGTACCCGCTGCGGCTCAACCACCTGACCCAGCCGCCGCCCGGCGGTCAGCAGCTCGGCAACGGCGCGACCCAGCCCTGCTGCGACGGGCTGCAGATCGCCGGCAAGGTGACCAGCGCCGGGGCCCAGCAGTTCTACCGCATGCCCGACATCTATCCGAACTTCCCGTACCGCTGGATCAGCTGGGCGGACTGGGAGTCGAAGGTGCGCACCATGGTGCAGGCCCGCCTGAACGCCACCGGCGCCACCAATGTGGACGGCTGGGAACTGTGGAACGAGCCCGACTGGACGTGGAACACCGCCGCGGCGGGCTCGTTCAACGCGGGCTGGACCCGTACGCACCGGCTGATCCGCTCGCTCGACACGGTCACCCCGATCGTCGGGCCGAGCCACTCGTACTACAACCACAACTGGATGGTCGACTTCCTGACCAACGCCCGGAACACCGGCACGGTCCCCGACGTCATCGTGTGGCACGAGCTGGGCAACGACAGCTACCTCGACGTGCAGGCGCACGTGGCCGACTACCGGGCGGTCGAAAGCTCGCTCGGCATCTCGCCGCGGCCCATCTCGATCAACGAGTACGCCTCTCCGTCGCAAGTGGACGTCCCCAGTGTCGCCGTGCACTACATGGCCGTCTTCGAGCGCCACGGCATCCGGTCGGCCGAGCGCGCCTACTGGTACGAGGCCGGCACCCTCAACGGCCTGCTCCACAACAACGCGCCGACCTCGTCGTACTGGACCTACAAGTGGTACGGCGACATGGCCGGCAACATCGTGCAGACGGTTCCCGGTTCCTGGCTCGAGGGCGTCGCCGCGTACGACAGCACCCGCAAGATCGTCAACGTCGTGCTGGGCGGCGACAGCGGCAACAACACCGTACGGGTCAACG
The DNA here is from genome assembly GCF_055562135.1 of Actinoplanes sp. NPDC021490. NCBI lineage: Bacteria > Bacillati > Actinomycetota > Actinomycetes > Micromonosporales > Micromonosporaceae > Actinoplanes > Actinoplanes sp. NPDC021490. The sequence goes on along the minus strand of NZ_JBVHFW010000010.1, from coordinate 47,886 downwards.
GGCTCGGCGCCCTGGGCGCCCAGGTGCGGGTGACGCTGACCCGCAGTGGCACGACCGGGCGCTCGACCAACCAGAGCGCGCCGATCGCCGTCACCACCGGCACCTACAACGTGGCCGGCGGCAGCATCAGCGTGCCGGTGACCGGCATGAACGCGCTCGACTCCTATCAGCTGCTCGTCACCCCGGCCGCCGGGGCCCCGGCGTGGCAGCAGCGCTACGAGGCGGAGAACGCCACGGTCGTCAACGCCAACCGGTTCTCCTCGGCCTCGGCCTCCAACGGCGGGTACGCCGGCCAGATCGACGGCGCGGCCGACATGCGCAGCGCCTCGTTCGTCGACTTCCTCGTCAACGTGCCGCAGACCCGCTCGTACACGATGAACATCCGCTACGCCAACGGCACCGGCGCCAACGCCACTCAGGGGCTGGCCGCCAACGGCAGCGCCTGGTCGACCGTGACCTATCCGCCGACCGGGGCCTGGGGCTCGTTCGGCGCCTCGGTCAACGCCCCGGTCACGCTCAACGCGGGCTGGAACACAATCCGCCTGGCCAAGGGCTCGCCGTTCTTCGCCGGTGGCACCGGCTACGCCGAACTGGATGCGATAACCCTCTCGTAAGGCCCTATCGGCGGGGCGACATCGCCCGGCGCGAGCGCCGATCCGGCGCGGTGTCGTCCCGCCTCGGCCGATAGGCGACGATGTCGGCGGCCGGCATGGGCCGGGCATAGTGGTAGCCCTGCGCGAAGCGGTATCCGAGTTCCTGCAGCTTGGCGGCCTGCTCGGCGGTTTCCACGCCTTCGGCGACCGCGCGGAGCCGCATGCCGTCGCAGATGCTGATGAGCGCGGCCGCCACCACCGTCTGCGGGCCGCCGGCGGTCACGTCGTCGACGAAGGACTTGTCGACCTTCAAGACGTCGGCGGGGCAGTTGCGCAGCAGGCCCAGCGACGAATGGCCGGTGCCGAAGTCGTCCAGTGCGATCTTCACGCCCAGGCCGGCGATGCTCCGGAGTTCCTCCAGGGCCGCTCCCCCGTCGAACACGGCCGTCTCGGTGACCTCCACCGTCAGCATGCCCGGCGGCAGACCCGTACGGCTCAGGATCGCGGCGACCTCGTCGGCGAAGCCGGCTTCGCGCAGTTGCCGGGCCGAGACGTTCACGCTGACCGTACGCGGCGCGGCGTCGCCCATCATGTGCAGCCATCGGACGGCCTGCCGGCAGGCCTGCTCGAGGATCCAGGCGCCGATCGGCACGATCGAGCCGGTCCGCTCCGCGGCGGGAACGAAGACGGCCGGGCTGACCGGGCCGCGCTGCGGATGGTTCCAGCGGGCCAGCGCCTCGACGCCGGCCAGTTCGCCGCCGGGCATGGTGACGATCGGCTGGTAGAGCAGGTACAGCTGGTCGGTGCCGACCGCGCTGCGCAGATCGGCCGCGAGCCGGGACTGCTCGGCGCTGCGCTGGTCCATGCCATCGTCGTAGACCACCTGCCGTCCCTTGCCCTGCCCCTTCGCCTCGTACATGGCGACGTCGGCCCGCCGGATCAGTTCGCTCGCAGTGTCGCCCGGGCGGGCCTCGGCCAGCCCGATGCTGGCCTCGACGACCAGCTCGTGCCCGGCGGCCGGCAGCGGGCGGCGCAGACCGGCGGCCACCGCGGCGAGAGCCGTCCGATGGTCGCCGACCAGCAGCAGCGCGTACTCGTCCCCGCCCAGCCGGGCCGGCACGGCCCCGGGCACCTGCTCGACTATCCGCCGGCCGACCGAGACCAGCAGCGCATCGCCGACCGCGTGGCCGAGATCGTCGTTGATGGCCTTGAAGTCGTCCAGGTCGATCAGGGCAACGCTCAGGCCCGGCGTCCCGGCCGCGAGCGCGTCGTCGATCTCCCGGATCAGGACCGCCCGGTTGGCCAGGCCGGTCAGACTGTCGTGACCGGCCTGGTAGGCCAGCTCCCGCTGACGGCCGTCGAGGGCGCCGAGCAGCCGGGCATTGTCGCGCAGGGCGACCATCTGTCTCGCCGCGACCAGCACGGTGACGGTGACCGAGCCGGCCGCGACCGCCACCAGGTCGGAGGCGCCACTCCGGGCGCTGACCAGCAGCAGTCCACCGGTGGCCAGGACCGCCGTGTACGGGAGCACGCTCGGTCGCCGCGATACCGGCCGGGGCCGGGGCCGGCCGGCGCGGGTGGCCCGCAGCTGCCGGTCGGCGGCCAGGCACACCAGCAGGCTGGTCGTCGGCAGCAGCACATGCCCGGTGTTGAGGTAGGGCCGCTCGGCCAGCAGCGGCGCCATGGCTCCGCCGACGGCCCCGACCGCACCGGTCAGAGCGAGGATGTGCAGGGCCCGCCGGTCGATCAGGCCGGTGCCGGTGAAGGAGACCTTGACGAAGGCCAGCATCCCGATGATCGCGGCGGTTCCCACCACCACGACCGACGCCGTTCCGGCGGCGCTGCCCTCGGTCCAGCTGGCCCAGCGCGGCAGGACCAGATGCCAGCCGAAGACCAGAACGGTGACGACCATCGTGGCCACGTCGAGCCCGAAACGGGTCCACTCGATCCGGGTCCGCTGCGCCCCGGGAATGCGCAGCAGACCCAGCAGCATCACCAGCAGGCCGCCGACGTACAGCATCGCGGTGGAGCCACTGATCTGCTGACCGACCTGGTCGCCGCTGTAATAGTCGCGGGCCGCGGCCACCGAGGCCAGGCCCAGCCCGACCATCCCCGCCGACACGTACCGCCAGAACGTCCGGCCCGCCGCCCCAGCCCGCCACGACGTGACGGCGGAGATCGGCACGGCGCACAGCAGCAGGGCCCAGCCCGCCATCGGCGGGGTCGGACGAACCAGACCGGTCGCGAACCAGGCCCAGGCCACCGCATCCACAGCAATCGCCGCGGCCAGCATGCGCGTCAGCCGCCCCGGCGGAGCAGCGGACCGGGAAGCCAGCATTTCGTCCACGAATCTCTCATCGGCTCGCCGGTGGGACCGGTGAGCCGCCGCGGCGGCGAGTCGTATGGTTTGGCTATGGCTCAACGACTCGTCAGCGTGTGGCAACCGTTCTTCCTCGGCGCCGAGAGCCCCCGGGCCGCGATCGACGCCGCCATCGAGCTCGAGACCCTCGGCTACTCCCGGATCTGGTTCTCGGCCGGCTTCGACGAACAGTTCCCACCTCGCTACCGGGAGCTTCTGGACGGCACCGAGCGCATCGGCGTCGCCTCGGGCATCGCGAGCATCTGGCACACGTCGCCGGACGAGGTGGCCAAGGTCGCCCTGGACGCGGAACAGGCCCACCCCGGCCGGTTCCTGCTCGGTCTCGGCGCCAGCCACGCCGTCCTGGTCGACGGCGACGGCGCCGGCTACCGCAAGCCCTACTCGAAGATGGTCGAATACCTCGACGCCCTCGACGCCGCCGGGCTCGCGGCCGACCGGCGGATCCTGGCCGCCCTCGGCCCCCGGATGCTCGAGCTCGCCCGGGACCGTTCGGCCGGCGCCCACCCGTATTTCACCACCGCCGAGCACACCGCCGAGGCCCGGGCCGCCATCGGACCCGACCGGCTGCTCGCCACCGAGGTCGCGGTCGTGCTCGAGCCCGACGCCACCCTGGCCCGGGCCACCGCCCGGCAGTACACCGCCGGTTATCTGACGCTGCCGAACTACACCAACAACCTGCGGCGATTCGGCTTCACCGACGAGGATCTGGCCGGTGGCGGCAGCGACCGGCTGGTCGACGCCGTCATCCCCTGGGGCACGGCCGAACAGGTCGCCGCCGGCATCGAGAAGCACTACCGGGCCGGCGCCGACGAGGTGGCGATCCAGGTCCTGAACGGCGGGGACGCCACCGCCTTCCCGGCCGAGGCGTTCCGGGCCCTCGCCGAAATCCTGATCTGACGTACGAGGGAGTGCCCGTTGGCGATGTTCGCCTTGGTGGTTCGATTCGATTGCCGGGACGAGGCCGCGGCCGCGCGCTTCGACGAGCTGACGGCCGCGGCCGTTCAGCAGATCACCGAGCGGGAACCGGGCACGCTGCTCTACGCGACCTCGGTCGTCGACGGTGAACCCCTGGCTCGCGTCTTCTACGAGGTGTACCGGAATCGGGCTGCCTTTGAAGCGCACGAGGAAGCCGAGCACGTCCGGCGGTTTCACGAGCTGAAGGACCCGCTGCTGGTCGCCACCCGCGTGGAGTTTCTGCAGCCGGGCCCGGCCAAGGGGCCAACTTTTGACCTCTGAGACAAAAGTTCGACCCCTTCTCACCAAAGTGCTTGACCGGCGCCTCGGACCATGTGAACAATCCTTCCCATTCATCGGCATGCATCGATGGGGGACCCGTGCACACAGTCGCCGCAGTCTTGGTAGCCCTGCTTGTCGCGCCCGCCGTCGTGGCGCCGCCGCCCGCCTACTCGACCGCGGAAGCGGGTAACCCCTTCGTCGAGGGCCGGTACGCCGACCCCGACGTGGCCATCTACAACAACCGGTACTGGGTGTTCCCCACCGCCTCGCGCAGCTACGCCGAGCAGACCTACCTGGATGCCTTCTCGTCCGCCGACCTGGTCACCTGGACCAAGCATCCGAACGTGCTGACCACCGCGAACGTCTCCTGGGCCCGATACGCGGTCTGGGCGCCGGCGCCGATCCAGCGGAACGGCAAGTACTACCTCTACTTCGCGGCCAACGACATTCAGGGCAACAACGAGACCGGCGGCATCGGCGTCGCGGTCGCGGACCGGCCCGAGGGACCCTATGCCGACGCTCTCGGCCGGCCGCTGATCGGGCAGTTCGTGAACGGCGCGCAGCCGATCGACCAGGACGTCTTCATCGACGACGACGGTCAGGCCTACATCTACTACGGCGGGCACGGCCACGCCAACGTCGCCCGGCTGAACAGCGACATGACCAGCCTGGGCGCCTTCCCCGACGGGAGCGTCTACAAGGAGATCACCCCGGCCGGGTACGTCGAGGGCCCGCAGATGCTCAAGCGCAACGGCAAGTACTACCTGATGTGGTCCGAGGGCGGCTGGACCGGGCCCGACTACTCCGTCGCGTACGCCATCGCCGACTCGCCCACGGGCCCGTTCCAGCGCCTCGACAAGATCCTCGCGCAGGACGCCACGGTCGCCCGCGGCGCCGGCCACAACTCGGTCCTGACCATCCCGGGCACCGGCACGTCGTACATCTTCTATCACCGCCGGCCGCTCAACGAGACCGACGGCAACGCGCGCTACCTGGCCTACGACCGGATGAACTTCCGGCCCGACGGCACCATCCAGCGGGTCGAGATGCTCGTCAAGGACAACTTCGACGACAACAACGCGATCGGCTGGCGCACCTTCGGCGGCGGGTGGAGCGCCACCGGGGGGCAATACCGGGCCCAGCACTCGTACGGGGGCAAGGCCCTGCTGACCGACAACCACGCGAACGCGGTCCTGGACGCGGACGTCACGATCACCTCCGGCGCGGGCGACGCCGGACTGGTCTTCCGGGCCACCTCCCCCGCCACCGGCACCGACAGCTACCGCGGCTACTACGCCGGCATCACCCCGGCCGGCCAGGTCATCCTGGGCAAGGCGAACAACAACTGGACCCGGCTCGGCGCCGCGCCGCTGACCGTCACCCCGGGCACCCGCTACCACCTGCGGGTCGAGGCGGTGGGCACGACGCTGAAGGTGTTCGTCGACGACATGGCCAACCCCCGGATCACGGTCACCGACGGCACGCACACCGCGGGCGCCTCGGGGGTACGCGTCTACAACGCCGCGGCGGCCTTCGACAACTTCGCGGTCACGGGGCGCCTGTCCTGACCGCCCCGGGCGGGCGGCCGGCTGCGATCTCCCTCGGGGCATGTCCGTGTGGCGGAGGCGGACAATCCTCAACTCCACTAGCGTCATGTCGATCTGAGGCAAGTGACATCAGGGGGACGCGCGTCGATGAGCCGAGGGCACGGCAAGGCCCCGGTGGCCTCCTCCCTCTGGATGCTCATGCTCGGCGTGGGCGTCCTGATCATCACCGGCTATTACCTGATGCCGTCGGGCAGCCTCACGCAGAGTCTGGTCTACAACCTGATCGGCATCGTCTTCGCCGTGTGCATGCTCGCCGGTGTCCGGCTGCACCGACCGGCCCGACCGGCGCTGTGGTACTGGTTCGCGGCCGGCCAGTTCGCCTCGGTCATCGGCGACGTCGTCTGGGAAATCTACGAGTACGGGCTGCACCAGGAGCCCTTCCCGTCCCCGGCCGACGTCTTCTATCTGGGCACCTATCCCCTGCTGGCCGTCGGCCTGATGCTGCTGGTCCGCGACCGGGGCGGCCGCGACCTGGCCGGGCTGATCGACGCCGCGATCATCGCGACCGGTCTGGGGCTGGTGTTCTGGGTGTTCATCCTGCACCCCATCGCGGCCGGCGAGGCAGCTTCGGCGTTCGAGCAGGTCATCGCCACGTCGTACCCGGTGGCGGACGTGCTGCTGCTGGCCATCCTGGCCCGGCTGTTCACCGCGGCCGGTTCGCGCGGCTTCACCGGCCGGCTGCTCGGCCTGGCCGGTCTGCTGCTGCTGGTGGCCGACGTGACCTACACGTTCATGGCGCAGAACGGAACCTACGAGGCGGGCAGCCCGATCGACGCGCTCTGGCTGATGTCGTACGTGCTGTGGGGCGTCGCGGCATTACATCCGTCGATGGCCTCCCCGGGCGCCCGGCACGCCTCCCGGCGGCCTCAGGTGGGCCGCGGCCGTCTCGCCGTGCTCACCGCCAGCTCGCTGCTCGCGCCCGGCATGCTCTTCCTGCCGGGCATGACGGAACAACACAGCGACTGGATCGCCCTGGCCGGCGGCGCGGTCGTGCTCTTCCTGCTCGTCGCCCTGCGCATGTCCGGCTTCGTCACCCAGGTCCAGCGGCAGGCCGGCCAGCTCGAGCGGCTGGCCATGCAGGACGAGCTGACCGGGCTGGGCAACCGCCGGCAGCTGGAGGCGCACCTGCGGACGGCCTGGGCGTCGCAGCCCCACCCCTCGATCGCGCTGCTCGACCTCAACGACTTCAAGCACGTCAACGACAACCTGGGCCACCAGGCGGGAGACCGGCTGCTCGTCGAGACCGCTCACCGCCTGGCCGGCGCGGTCGGCGACACCGCCACCGCGTTCCGGATGGGCGGCGACGAATTCGCCGTCGTGCTGCCCGGCCACAGCGACGAAGCGGCGCTGGCCGTCGTCGGCCGCATTCTGCGGGCACTGCAGCAGCCCATCCGGCTGGGCGAGCACGAACTGCTCGTCAGCGCCGGTCTCGGCCTGGCCCGTGGGCGCGACACCGGCGAGCCGTTCGAGGCCCTGCGCCGCGCCGACGTGGCGATGTACGCGGCCAAGACGAGCGGCGAACCCTATCGCTGGCACGACGACGACCTGGACCGCCTGGCCTCCGAGGAAGCGCGGATCGGAGCCGAGCTGCGCACCGCCCTGGACACCGGGCAACTGCGCCTGGTCTACCAGCCCATCGTCGCCCTGCCGCACGGCCGGCTGGTCGCCGTCGAGGCGCTGATCCGCTGGCACCACCCCGACCGGGGAGTGATCCCGCCGGTCGCCTTCATCCCGGTCGCGGAACGCAACGGCATGATCGTCGAGATCGGGGCCTGGGTGCTGCGGGAGGCCTGCCGGCAGGCGGCGCAATGGCACGCCGACCTCGGGCCGGACGCTCCGCAGCGGGTCAGCGTCAACGTCTCGGCCCGGCAGCTGGTGCGTCCGGAGCTGGTCGGCGAGGTGGCCGACGCCCTCGCCGAGACCGGCCTGCCCGCCGCACGCCTGACGATCGAGGTGACCGAGACCGCGGTCTTCGACGCCGCTCCCGCCGCGGCGACGCTCGAGGCCCTGCGCCGCATGGGCGTCGGCATCGCCCTGGACGACTTCGGCACCGGGCACTCCTCGCTGACGCTTCTGCGTACGGTGCCGGCCACCGTGCTCAAGGTGGACAAGTCCTTCATCGACGACATCACGTCCGGACGGCGGGCGGTCATCCCCACCGCCCTGATCGACATCGCCGACGGTCTCGGAATGTCCGCGGTGGCCGAGGGCGTGGAGACCGCCGAGCAGGCCGCGGAGCTGTACCGGCTGGGCTACCGGCTCGCGCAGGGCTACCACTTCGGCCGCCCGGCCGAGACTCTCCCCGCGGTCACGATCGCCTCGGCCGCTCGATGACTAGACGCGGCATCGGGGGGTATGCCGGACGTCCGGAGTTCCCTCCCGTCCGGGGATCGCGATGTCCACCAAGGAACCACCCGAGATAGCCCGTACGGCCGTGGCGGCCGGGGAGAAGAAGGCCCACCTGCGATGGGACAAGGTGCTGGTCGGGTCCTTTCTGGCCGGCGCCTACATCGCCTTCGGCGGGCTGGTGGCGATCACCGTCTCCGCCGGGCTCGATCCGGCGCGGTGGGCCAGCTCGCCGACGTTGTTCACCGGGCCGCCTTCACGCTGGGACTGGTGCTGGTGCTGATCGCCGGGTCGCACCTGCTGACCGGCAACATGCTGCTGGTTCCGATCAGCGCCATGCGCGGGCGGCTCGGCTGGGGTGACGTGGCCCGGAACTTCTCGCTGGTGCTCGTGGGCAATCTGGCCGGGGCGCTGTTCGTGGCCTACTTCCTCGCTGTGCAGACCGGAGTGATCGGCGACGTCGGCAGCGACGCCGGCACGCCCGGGGCCCTGGCGTACGACCGGCTGGCCACGATCGCCGAGGCCAAGGGGCTGCACGAGACCAGCTGGCAGGCGGCACGGCGAAGGACGCCGGGTAAGGATCAGCGGGGCTCGCTGGTCCCCACGATGATCGCCCGGCCCAGAGTGTGCGGGATCAGCGAGATGTTCAGCAGCGCCCGGCCGGCGCCCTCGGGCACCTCCAGTGATGCGACGGCGAGCGCGGTGACGCAGAGGAACATCCGGTGGAGGCCGGTGCCGGCCGGCGGGTTGGCCCCGGTGTAGCCGGTCTGGCCGAGGTCGTTGACCAGCGCGGTGCCGGCGCCGCCGCCGTGCGGAATCCCGCTCAGCGTGGCCGGGATGTCCTTGACCGCCCAGTGCCACAGACCGCCGGGGATCGGGGCGTCGGCGTCGAAGGCGGTCACCACCAGGCTGCGCGTTCCCTCCGGCAGCGGACCCCAGGAGAGTTCGGGCGACTCGTTCAGCGGCTGGTAGGCGGAGTCGGGCAGTGCCCCGCCGTCGGTGAAGTCCGTGCTGGTGACGGTGAAAGCAGGTGCCGGAAAGGCCAGCGCGTACGGGTCGTAACTCATTCGATGCTCCTCGGGGCAGATGTGCAGCATTGCTGTGCTTCCCGGAAGAGTACAGCAATGCTGTATGTTTGCCGGCGTGAGTGATCTGGATCTGGCCGAAGAGCTCCGCGTGGCGATCGGCGCCTTCGTGCGCCGCGCCCGCGCCCACGACGAGATGCCGCCCGGGCAGGCCGCGGTGCTCGGCCACCTCGACCGCTCGGGGCCGCTGTCGATCGCCGGCCTGGCCCGCCTCGAGCAGGTCAAGCACCAGTCGATGGCTCGCACCGTCGGCCTGCTGACCGACCGGGGACTGGTCACTCCGGGCCGGAGCGAAGCGGACCGCCGTCAGGTTGCGCTGACCCTGACCCCGTCCGGCCGTGACGCGCTGGCGAGCGCCCGCCAGGCCCGGGCCGCGGGGATAGCCCACGCGATCCACGACCTCGACGAGGCCGACCGGGAGATCGTCCGCCGCATCCCGGCCGTGCTGCGCAAACTCCAGCCCTGAGGCGCGTCGGTGAACGTTCACAGACCGGCCGCACTCGATGCTGACCGGAAAACTGTTACGTGGAACGGGCCTAGATGGTCCCGGGATCCGCGCCGGCCTATGCCTTGAGGACGGCGAAACGTTCTGGCAACATCGGCGACACCCTTTCTTCCCCGAGGAAGGCCGCGCCCCTAGTTGTGAACGATCACATCGCCCCGTCCCCTTCAGCAAGGAGAACCTCATGCCCCGACGCCGATTGATCTCGGCGCTGGTCGTCGCGGCCACCGTGACCGCTACCGGTGCCATCTCCGTCGTCACCGCCCCGGCCGCTTCGGCGGCAACGGTCGACACCAGCGCGTCGTACGTCCTGGTCAACCGGGCCAGCGGCAAGGCCCTGGACGTCTACAACCTGGCCACCACCGACGGCGCCCGCATCACCCAGTGGACCCGCAACGACCAGGCCCAGCAGCAGTGGCAGTTCGTCGACTCCGGCGGCGGCTACTACCGCGTCAAATCGCGCCACTCCGGCAAGGTCCTCGACGTCTCCGGCGCCTCCACCGCCAACGGCGCGGCCGTCACCCAGTGGAGCGACGCCAACGGCACCAACCAGCAGTTCCGCCTGGCCGACTCGGCCGACGGCTACGTCCGCCTGATCGCGCGTCACAGCAGCAAGGCCGTCGAGGTGCAGGGCGCCGCCACCACGGACGGCGCCAACGTGGTGCAGTACGACGACTGGGGCGGCACCAACCAGCAATGGCAGCTTGCCCGGGTGGGGACCTCCACGCCCGGCGGGTGCACGCTTCCGTCGTCGTACCGGTGGAGCTCGACCGGATCGCTGGCCAACCCCAAGTCGGGCTGGGTGTCGCTCAAGGACTTCACCACCGCGCCCTACAACGGCCGGCAACTCGTCTACGCCACCACCCACAACACCGGCACGGCGTGGGGCTCGATGAACTTCAGCCTCATCACCAACTGGTCGGATCTCGCCTCGGCCAGCCAGAACACCATGAACTCGGCAACCGTGGCGCCCTCACTGTTCTACTTCGCGCCCAAGAGCATCTGGGTGCTGGCCTACCAATGGGGACCGACCGCGTTCTCCTACCGCACCTCCAGCGACCCGACCAACGCCAACGGCTGGTCCGCCGCCCAAACACTGTTCACCGGCAGCATCACCGGCTCCGGCACCGGACCCATCGACCAGACCCTCATCGGTGACGGCACCAACATGTACCTGTTCTTCGCCGGCGACAACGGCAAGATCTACCGAGCCAGCATGCCCATCGGCAACTTCCCCGGCAACTTCGGCTCCTCCTACACCACCATCATGAGCGACTCGACCAACAACCTGTTCGAAGCACCGCAGGTCTACAAGGTCCAAGGCCAAAACCAATACCTCATGATCGTCGAAGCCATCGGCAACAACGGCCGCTACTTCCGCTCCTTCACCGCCACCAGCCTCGGCGGCACCTGGACACCCCAGGCCGCCACCGAAAGCAACCCCTTCGCCGGCAAAGCCAACAGCGGCGCCACCTGGACCAACGACATCAGCCACGGCGAACTCATCCGAGTCAGCGCCGACCAGACCATGACCATCGACCCCTGCAACCTGCAACTGCTCTACCAGGGCCGCTCCCCCAACTCCGGCGGCGACTACGGCCTGCTGCCGTACCGCCCGGGCCTGCTCACCCGGCAACGCTGATCAGACAAGGCCGTCCCCGCGCCACAGCGCGGGGAGGGCCGCGCCTTGCCCGCGCGAGACAACTCAAGAGTCGGCGCCGGTGGCCGATCTGACTCTCGTATGGCCGGCGGGAGGCCCGGTCACGGCGGAAGGCAGCGATCGTGACGATGTCCACGGCACCGCACGCCGTCGATCCGCTCGTGAAGAGCGGCGTCGGCCCGGGTGATCCGCAGATCGATCGGTGGCTCGATCTCGCCCGCACCCATCTGGGCATGGAGGTCGCCTGGCTCTCGACGTTCACCGGTGAGCAGCAGGTGATCACGTCGGCCACCGGCATGACCGCGGCCATGAACGTGACCGTCGGCCAGGGAACCGAACTGGCCGCGTCGTTCTGCGTCCGGGTCGTCGCGGGCGCGCTTCCCGCGGTGATCACCGACGCCCGCCGGCATCAGGTCACCCGGGAGCTCGCGGTGACCCGGGAACTCGGCATCGGCTCCTACGTCGGGGCGCCGTGGCGCGACGCCGACGGCAACGTCGCGGGCATGCTGTGCTGCCTGAGCCGCAGCGCCGGCCCCGACCTCGACGTCAACGCCGCCCGCTACATGAGCCTGCTGGCCGACATCGTCGGCGACCACCTGGGCAGCGCCGCCGCCCAGACCCGCCGGGAGACCCAGCAGACCGAGACCGTCGTCCGTGACATCCTCCGCTCTCATGCCGTACGGGCTGTGGTGCAACCGATCGTCCGGCTGGCCGACGGCGCCACGGTCGCGTTCGAGGCGCTGTCCCGCTTCGAGCCGACGACCTTCGCCACCCCCGACCGGGCGTTCGCCGCCGCCGCGGTCTGCGGCCTCGGCATCGACCTGGAACTGCTCGCCCTGCAACGCGCCCTGTCGCTGCGGGACCAGCTGCCCGCCGACATGTGGCTGGGAGTCAACCTCTCCCCCGAGGCGGTCAGCACTTCGGCCGCCCGCGACCTTCTCCTGCCGTACGCCGGCCGCCGGATCGGGGTGGAGCTCACCGAACACACCCCCGTCGGCAACTACGCGGAGCTCAACGCCCACCTGCAGCCGTTACGCGCGGCCGGCATCGAGCTCGTGATCGACGACGCGGGCGCCGGGTTCGCCAGCCTCAACCACATCCTGCAACTGCGGCCCGACACCATCAAGCTCGACATCTCCCTGGTCCGCGGCGTCCACGAGGACCCGGTACGCCGGGCCCTGGCCCGGTCGATGGCCGGCTTCGCCGACGAGATCGGCGCCACCCTGCTCGCCGAGGGCGTCGAGACGGCCGCCGAACGGGACGCGCTCCGGCAGCTCGGCGTGAACTTCGGGCAGGGCTACCTCTGGGGAAGGCCGCAGGACCCCGCCCTCGACTGACAAACGCGCCCGAAACGCCTCGACGAGCGATATGTCCGGCTATGGTGGGGAGAGCGGAGAACGGAGGGCTCATGTCGGCATCGGCGAAGCCGGTTGTCCTGGCTGTCGACGACGATCCCGACATGCTGGAACTGCTGTCCCACACCCTCGGGTCACGCGGCTTCGAAGCCTTGACAGCCTCGGACGCCGACGAGGCCCTGCGGGTCTGCCGGGAGCGGGCCGGCGCCATCCAGGTGCTGCTGGCCGACCTCTCCCTGCCCGGCGACCTCACCGGCAGCCTCGCGCACCGGGTCGCCGGCGAGTTCCCGCACATCAGCATCATCTTCGTCAGCGGCGTCCCGCATTACATCGCCGTGGGCTCCGGACTCGTCCGGCCGGACGCGCCCTATCTGGAGAAGCCCATCAACCCCGATATCCTGGCCGGCCTGATCCTCAACACGCTGAGGTAGGACTTCGCCGGCTTCCCCATCGACACCGGGCAGGCCCAGATGCCCGGATCTCTAGTCTGGAAGCATGAGCGCTTTCGCCTGGATCGGGCACTACGTGTTGCCGGTTCTGCTCCTGGTGGCCGGCGTCGGCGCACTGAACGCAGCGATCCGCACCAAGGCGAGCCGCCTGCCGGGCTTACGGACGTACTGGCCCTTCCTGCCGCTGCTGATCATCTGGACCGGCGACGCCGCACTCGGTGAAGCGCGGCCGGCGATCGAACGGGCGAGCAAGGGCGCCGCGGCGGCGCTGATCTGGATCAGTCTCGCCGTCGTCGCCCATCGCCGGCGTCGACACCGGGCACTAGCTTCGTCCACCCGCGATTCCGGCTGAGGCAGCGGCATTCGGCGCTGTCGGACAGGGTGGGCGAAGCTGCGGTATTTTGCTAACAAACCATGCATCCGGAGGGCCTGAACAGATGACCGATGGCACTGATGATCCGATCGCCGTGAAGCTGGGGCATCTGTTCGAGGCGAGCGACACCGACCGGGACGGCCTCGTCGACTGGAGCGACTATGAGCGCCTGATCAGTCGCTACCTGAACGGATACGGCATCGTGGCGGAGGACAGCCGGGCCCACGCGCTGCGAGCCGCCTATCAGAAGTACTGGTCAGAGCTGCTGCGGCACGTGAACGGCGTCGACCGTCTGTCGAAAGCGCAATTCGTGGCGGCGAACAAGGCCGCGGGCGCCGACAGGAGCGGGTTCACCATGGCCGAGGTGGTCCCCCAGGCGATCTTCGACGTGATGGACACCGACGCGGACGACGCCATCAGCAAGCCGGAGTACAAAGTGTTCCTGGAGGCGTGGGGTGTGTCGGACCTCGAAGCGCTGAACGTCTTCCTGGAACTGGACACCGACGACGACGGCCGAATCAGCCGCGGCGAATTCATCGGCGCCATCCGGGATTTCTTCACCTCACCCGAACTCGACTCGCCCGCCAGCCTCTTCTTCGGCCACATCGAACACTGAATCGCCCAGGTCCCCGGAAGGGTCACGGCCGGCCGGCTGTTCGGCCGCCTTCTTGAGGTTGTGCACCCAGGCCTCGAGAGACGCGTCCAGCGCTGCCTGCGTTCCCGATGGGCTCCGGCCTGTTCGAGCAGGGACTTCGCCTTCTGCTCCAAGGCGTCCACCGCGTCGGCGCCGGCAGGCCAGCGCAGCGGCGGTCGTCCGGAACTGGCTGCTTCTTGGAACCGGTCCAGGTAGACGCGACGCCTTCGATCGCGGCGAACAGCAGTAGGTTGATGCCGGCGAGTCGCTCGCGCACGCTCGGACGGATGCTTCGCCTTGCCGTCAGGCGAAGGTTTGTGTGTCGAAGCTGATCCCTCCGCGGTCGGCTCTGCGCAACACCCGCCGGCCGCAGCGAGGGGCCTGACGGATGTGGAGCCCGAAGTCCCAGGCATGAAACGTCAGGTCGAAGTCCCGGCCCTCCAGGTGCCATCTGGCCTCGTGGCGCGGGATCGCCGGCCCTGACCGGCGCAGGCTTCTCGTCTCCAGTGGCAGGCCGATGGAACGCAGATCGCCGCTGAGCCCCATCACGCTGCCGAAGATCAGCGTGGCCGGCGCGACCCAGAACTCGTAGCCGCGCCCGGGCGCCGACGGCTCGACCCGGCGCACGATGTAGTCGAGGTCGAAGTGCAGTGCCAGTCCCGGCGGCGCGGTGTCGTCGAGGTCGTCCTGCTCCAGGAATTCGTCCGGGGTCAGGTCGTCGGGCGGACCCTCGTCGTCGGTGACGGCGAGGGCATGGATCTGACAGGCGTGCCACGACATCGCGTCGAGGTCCTGATCCGTCCATCTGGCCTTGGTCAATCCGGACTCGGGGTGCACCACAGTCTCCATTGGACAATTATCGTCGGCCGGCCCGCCGTGACCACCGCTCCCGTGCCAGTTTCTTCCCGGAGGCCGACGCCCGCGTCGACCATGACAACCGCATGGCACAGCCGGCAGATCAGTGCTTCCAGTCAGCCGGAAATTCTTTCTCGGCGGTCTTCGGCGCGCTATACGATCGCGCCGTGATGCCACTGACGTTCGTTTCGGGCGATGCCACCAGCCCCGAGGGCGCCGACAATAAGATCATTGCGCATGTGTCCAATGACATCGGCGCGTGGGGAAAGGGCTTTGTCGTGGCCATCTCGCGTCGTTGGCGTCAGCCCGAGAATGCCTTTCGCTCGTGGTACAGCACCCGGGCGAACAACGACTTCGGGCTGGGTGCCGTTCAACTGGTTCAAGTAGAGCCCGATACCTGGGTAGCAAACATCGTCGGCCAGCACGGCATCGTGGGTCGGCAGGGTATCCGTGTCGAAGGCGGCTGGGAGCCGGCGAGCACCGGCCCCCCGATTCGGTATGAGGCGGTGCGCCTCGGCTTGGACGCCGTGGCCGAGCATGCCCTGCGACTGGATGCCTCAGTGCACATGCCGCGGATCGGCTGCGGTCTGGCCGGCGGGACGTGGGACCGTATCGAGCCGCTGATCGTTCAAGCGCTGTGCGCCCGCGACGTCCGCACTGTCGTCTACGACCACGAGCAGTGACCGCGGGCTCGCGGGCCTCGAGTGGACCTTTGTGGCGGCTGCGGTTGCGCCGCGCCGGGCGGCGATGATTGCATGTGCCTCGGCTGCCCCTCCGGCGCCGGTCAGGAGGCCGTCATGCCGGCTGGGCTCGGCCGGGCGATGTATGCCCGGCGGTTCGTTGTCATCGCCGTGTGGGTGGCGGTCGCGGTGGCCGGGGCGGTGTTCGGGGGCGCCGTCTACGATCACACGCAGCCGGTCGCCACCCGGCCCGCCGGTGCTCCGTCCACTGTCGCGCAGGAGCGCCTGGACGCCCTGTCGCCCGAGGGTGAACGGGTGGTCGCGGTCATCTCCGGGCGCGATGTCGGCGCCATCGCGCTGATCAACAGCGTCACCAAGATCGCGTACGAGATCCGGGAGATTTCCGGGGTGGCCGAGGTCGACGACTCGTACACCACGGGGACGCGACGGATCTCCACCGACAACCGCAGTTCCCTTATCACGGTGGAGTTGAAGCCGGGCCTCAGCGACGACGAGGCGTTGCGGGTGGCCGACCAGGTGAGCGCCGCCCTGCGCCGCATCGACGCCCCGGAGATCCTCATCGGCGGCGAGTTGCTGGCCGAACAGGAATTCGGCGATCAGGCCGTACGGGATGCCGCCGTCGGCGAATCGGTCGCCCTGGTCTGCGTGGGCCTTCTGCTGGTTCTGCTGCTCGGTGGCCTGGTGGTCGGCCTGCTGCCGCTGGCGGCCGCCCTGGGGGCGGTCACCGCCACCCTGCTGACGCTGACCGGACTGGCCCGGTTGCTGCCGGTCAGCGAGTACGCGGTGAACGTGGTCACCCTGCTCGGCATCGGGCTGGCGGTCGACTACAGCCTTCTGATGATCGCCCGCTTCCAGGAGGAGAGGGCCGCCGATCCGCGCGCGCCCCTGGCCGAGCTGGTCGAACGTACGGTGGTCACCGCCGGCCGGGCGGTGCTGGTGTCGGGTTCGGCGGTCACCGCGGCCCTGGTCGGGCTGTTCGCCTTCGGCGATCCGCTGCTGGCCGCGATGGCGATGGGCGGGGCGCTGGTCGTCGTTCTGGCCACGGCGGCCGGGCTGACGCTTGTGCCCGCGCTGATCGCGACCGCCCACCGGCGCATCCCGGACCGGCGGCAGCGCGGCACCGGCCTGCTGTCCCGTCTGGCCGGGTTCGCCCAGCGCCGGCCGGCGGCGGTGGCGCTGACCGCGACGGCCGGCCTGCTGGCGCTGAGCGCTCCGCTGTTCTTCGTCGAGTTCGCCAACTCCGACGTCCGCGTGCTGCCGAAGAGCAGCGAGGCCCGCCAGATGTACGAGGCGGCGCGGAAGAAGTTCGCCGATCCGCCCAAACGGCCGCTGACTGTCGTAGTCGAGGCCGCTCCGGACCGGCCCGACGTCCAGGAGCTGTTCGACGCCATGGAACGGCTGCCGGGGGTGTCCGACGTCTTCGTGCGGTCGGAGCTGCCCGCCGGGGTGAGCGTGGCCGACGTGGTGCCCAGCGGCGCCGAGGACAGCCGGCAGGCTCAGGCGCTGGTGGCCGATCTGCGGGCGCTCGCCGGGCCCGCCCCGGTGCTGGTGGCCGGGCCCGCGGCCGAGCTGACCGACGCCAAGCAGTCGGTGGCCGGGCGCCTGCCGGTCGCCTTGGCGATCATCGTGGTGGCCACCGGGGCGCTGCTGTTCGCCCTCACCCGTTCCGTGGTCGTGCCGCTCAAGGCCATCGCGATGAACCTGCTGACGCTGCTGGCGACCATGGGCGTGCTGGTCGCGGTCTTCCAATGGGGGTGGGGCGCGGGCGTGCTGGGGTTCGAACCCTGGGGTGCGCTCGACCTGACCACCCCGCTACTGCTGTTCGTCTTCGCCTTCGGCTTGTCCATGGACTACGAGGTGTTCCTGCTGGCCCGGATCAAGGAGGCGTGGGACAGGCGGACGGCCACCGACGCCGCCGCCAACGACCGCGCCGTCCTGACCGGGATCACCGCCGCCGGTCCGGTGGTCACCACGGCCGCCCTGGCGATCGGCATCGTCTTCCTCGGCTTCGTGCTCGGCGACCTGATCGCGGTGAAGGAGATCGGCGTCGGGATGGCCGTGGCGGTCCTGCTGGACGTCACGGTGGTCCGGGGCCTGCTTCTGCCGGCGACGATGTCGCTGCTCGGACGCTGGAACTGGTGGCGGCCGGGCACGACCACCGGGGCGCGAACGCGGGTCCCCGCCGGCTGAATTTCAGGCGACCCATCCGCAACATCATCCGCTCCGAATCCCCCGCAGACGACGGGATCGGAGCAGGCGATGAACGAGCTGGTAGGCGGCCGGTACCGGCTGCTCGAACTGGTCGGCTCGGGTGGGATGGGCCGGGTCTGGCGAGCGCAGGACGAGTTGCTTCAGCGCGTGGTGGCGGTCAAGGAGATCACCGTTCCGTCGACCGCCCTGCTGGCCACCCAGACCATGCGGGAGGCGCGGGCGGCCGCCCGCCTCGACCACCCCGGCGTGATCACCGTCTTCGACGTCGTCTGGCAGCAGAACCGCTCCTGGCTGGTCATGGAGTACGTCCGGTCCCGCTCGCTGCAGGAGGTGGTCCGGGACGACGGACCGCTGTCCCCGCTTCAGGTCGCCCGGCTGGGCCTCCGGGTGCTCTCCGCCCTGCGCAGCGCGCACGCCGCCGGTGTCCTGCACCGCGACGTGAAGCCGGGCAACGTCCTGCTCGCCGCCGACGGCCGGATCGTGCTCACCGACTTCGGCCTGGCCATCATCGGCGACCGGGACTCCGGTGGGCCCGACCCGCTGCTGGGCTCGCCGAACTACGTGGCCCCCGAGCGGCTGCGCTCGAAGGAGACCGGCACACCGGCCGACCTGTGGTCGCTGGGCGCAACCCTCTACACCGCGGTCGAGGGCCGGCCGCCGTTCGCCCGGGACACCGTCGAGGCGTCCCTGCAGGCGCTGCTGAACGACGCGCCCGACCCGCCCCGCCGGGCCGGGGCCCTGACCCCGCTGCTGCTGGCCCTGCTGGACAAGAACCCGGAGAGCCGGCCGGACGCGGAGCAGACCACGGCGTGGCTGGAAAAACTCGCCCGTATCCGCCCGGCCGCCGACGGCGCCGCCTTCGCCCCGGTCGCCCGGGGCGTGGCCACGGTCACCCCGCGGCAACGCAGCCGCCGGGCTGTCGCGGTCGGGGGTCTCTCGCTGGCGCTGCTGGTCACCGGGGGCGGGGCCTACGCCGCCCGCTCGCATCAGTCCGGACCGGTCCGACCGGCCGCCGTCGAATCGGCCGGGCCCGGCGTGGCGCCGGCCGAGGAGTCCGGCGACCTGTGCGGCCTCGACGCCGACCGGCGGCCGGTCACCGCCGCGACCACCTACGTGCCGGCCGGGCTGCCGGCGGGCTGGATCTGGTCGCGTGACCCGGCCGGGTTCGCGCTCGCCCTGCCCGCCGGGTGGCAGCGGTCGACCAGCGGCAACGACGTCTGCTTCGGGGACCCGGCCGGGCGGCGGGCCTTCAAGGTGACCCAGTCGCCGGTGCGGACCCAGCAGCCACTGGCCTACTGGCGGGCCCGCGAGAAGGACGGCGGCCTGCCCGGATACCAGCGGATCAGCATGGGCGTCCTGCTGCTCAAACGCGGCGGCGCCGACTGGGAGTACACCTGGCGGCCGGACTCCGGCACCACCCTGCGCGAACGCCGGGTGCTGGTCGCCACCTCGAACGACCGGTCCTACCTGCTGCGCTGGACGACCGCCGCCGCGGACTGGGCGCCCGCTCAACCCGTACAGAAGCAGCTTGTGAATTTGTTCGCCTCTGCCCGCTGACCATGCTCCGCGAAGGAGACCCATGAGATTCCGCCGCATGCTGTTCGCTGTCCCGGCCGTGGCCGGGCTGCTGCTGGCCACCCCGGCCGCCGCCCTCGCCGACGAAAGTGTGCAGGTCAAGCTGCTCGAGCTGAACAACTCCGGGGCGAGCGGCAACGCCACGCTCACCGCCACCGACAAGGGCGACCTCAAGATCAGCATCCGCTCGACCGGTCTGGTGCCGAATTCGCCGCACGCCCAGCACCTGCACGGCTCGGCCACCGGCATGGACTTCCACTGCCCCGACATGTCGGCCGACGCCAACGGCAACGGCTACGTCAGCACCGAGGAGGGCATGCCGGTCTACGGCGACATCTTCGTCTCGCTGACCACCAAGGGCGACACGTCCAAGGCCAGCGGCCTCGCGGTCGACCGGATGCCCACCGCCGACGCGAAGGGCAACCTGAGGTACGACCGGACCATCGCGTCGGCCGACCTGCCCGAGGGCACCATCGAGCACCTCAAGGACCTGCACATCGTCCAGCACGGCGTCGACGCCAACGGCAACGAAAAGTACGACCTCGGCGGGCTCGGCGAATCGACCCTGGCCAAGTCGGCCGGGCTGAGCGGCATCCCCGAGGAGGCCACCGACCCGTCCACCTGCGGCATGGTGTCGGGCGCGGCCGTGGGTTCGGTGCCGGTCGGCGGGGTGGCGACCGGTGACGGCAGCACCCGCGACCGGGCCGCTGTCTGGTACGGCACCGGCGGGCTGGCCCTGCTCGCGGCCCTGGCCATGGTCGTGGTCACCCGTCGCCGCTCGTATGTGCTGAGCCGCGCCCAGCGATGACCCGGCACCGCAGATCCGCCCTGGTGGCCGCCGCGGTTCTGGCGATCGCCGGTGCGGCGGCGATCGCCGTGGGCCGCCACGACCAGCCGGCCGCCGAGCCACCCCGGACCGCACCGCCGGCCGCGTCGCCCTCCGGTCCGGCCGCGGCGCCGCCCTCGGTCCACGACGTGCTGACCCGGGGCGAGCTTCTGCCCACCTCCGCGCCCACTCGGGTACGGATTCCCGCGCTCCGCGTCGACGAGGCCGTGACCGGCCTGGGCCAGAACCCGGACGGCTCCATGCAGGTGCCGGCCGACGCGCACACCGTCGGCTGGTACACCGGAGCGCCGACCCCCGGCTCGCTCGGACCGGCCGTCCTCGCCGGGCACGTCAACTACCACGGGGCCGACGGCACGTTCGCCCGGCTTTCCACGCTGCGCCCCGGCGACCAGGTGGAAGTGACCCGGCAGGACGGCGTCACCGCCGTCTTCGCCGTCACCCGCGTCGACCGCTACGCCAAGGACCGGTTCCCGGCCGACGCCGTCTACGGACCGATCGACCACGCCGGGCTGCGCCTGATCACCTGTGGTGGCGACTTCGACAACCGGACCGGCCACTACATCGACAACATCGTCGCCTACGCCGAGCTTCGCGGCTCCGATTAGCGCCGGGGGCCGGCGGCGAAGGTGTCGGCCACCCAGTCGGCGATGAAGGTGCTGACGTACGGCAGATGGTCGAGGCCGATGTGCTCGGTGGCGCCCTCCTCGGGGGTGAAGACGCGCAGCTGCCGCTTGGGCGAGTTGACGGCCTGGTCGTAGGAGCGGTGCGCGTACGCCAGCGGGATCTGCCGGTCGTTGGCGCCGTGCGCGATGAGGAACGGCACGGTGATGTTCTCGACGACGCCGTCGAGGTGGACGTCGTCGGCGAACTCGATGAACTCCGTCAGGTCGGTGTGGCCCCAGACCCACAGCACGTGCTCCCAGTAGTGCGGAACCGGCCGCTCCCCCTCGCGCTCGAGCCGGCGCCGCTGCACCGCGCCCCAGTTGTGGTTGGCGCCCCAGGCGACGCAGAGCGCGAACCGCTTCTCGAACGCGGCGGCGCGCGGCGCGTAGTAGCCGCCGAGCGACCAGCCGGTGATGCCGATCCGGGCCGCGTCGACCTCGGGGCGGGTCTCCAGCCAGTCGACGGCGGCGCCGGCCCAGGCCTCGGCGTCGATGCGCGCCGTCAGGCCCTGCAGCCGCAGGGCCTCGCCGGTGCCGGGCTGGTCGAGCATCAGGCAGGAGATGCCCCGGGCGGCCAGCTCCTCCCAGTGCCGGGAGGTGTACTGGTGTTCCTTGGTCGAGTCGAGCCCGTTGACCAGGACGACCACCGGCGCCGGACCGTCCACCGGGGCCGGGCTGAAATAGGCCGGCAAAGTCGTTCCCTCGTACGGGATAGCCACCCGCTGCACCGCCGGGCTGTGCAGCTCGAAGGCCTTGCCGGTCAGGTCCAGCAGCCGCTTGTAGGCCGGAATGCGGTGCGGGTCGGAGTGGGCGAGCATCCGTTCGGCCTGGGCAAGGTAGTTGCTGGCCCGGAAGTACAACTGCCCGGCCGTACGGGAGTGCCCGGCCTTTTCCGCCTCTTCGGCCTGCCCGGCCAGCTGGTCGGTCAAAGCCGTCCAGGCGCGCAGGAAGGCGGGGGTGCCCGCGTCCTCGCCGTGGGCGGCGGCCTCGCGGATCGGCCGGCACGCGCGGTCCACCTCGTCGATGAGCCCGCCCGAGTTGAGGGTGGCCACCACCGCCAGGTTGTAGGTGTACGGGCCCTGCGGGAAGTACTCGAACACGGCTCAGACCTTTCGGAGGCGGGGACGCGGGCGGGCGGCCCGGACGGGCGGCAGGGAGATACCGGCGACGACCCGGTTGCGGATGGCGCCGATGCCCTCGACGCTCATCTCGACGACGTCCCCCGGCTGCAACGGCGGCGGGTCGAGGCGGCCGCGACGGCCCCACCACTCGGCCAGGCAGCCGCCGTTGCCGCAGGTGCCCGAGCCGAGCACGTCGCCGGCCCGCACCGTGGTCCCGCGGGAGGCGTAGGACAACAGCTCGGGAAACGGCCAGCCCATGTTGGACAGCAGGTCCTGGCCGGTTTCGACGCCGTTGACCGACACCCGCATGTCCAGGGCCAGGAAACCGTCGTCGTCCTGGTAACCGGCCAGCTCGTCGGCGGTGACCAGCCACGGGCCCAGCGTGGTGGCGGAGTCCTTGCCCTTGGCCGGGCCGAGGCTCACCTTCATCTCGCGGGACTGCAGGTCGCGGGCCGACCAGTCGTTGAGGACGGTGTAGCCGAAGATGTGCCCGGCCGCCTCGGCCGGGGACAGCGAGGCGCCGTCGAGGCCGATCACGGCGGCCACCTCGAGTTCGAAGTCGAAGCGCTGCGATCCGGGTGGCACCGGCACGTCGTCGTAGGGGCCGACAATGGCGTACGGGTTGGTGAAGTAGAACGTCGGCGCCTCGTACCACTGCGGCACGACACCCGCGCCGTCCCCGACCGACGCGACCACACCTTCGACGTGTTCCTCGAAGGCGACGAAGTCGCGGACGGTCGGCGGCTCGAAAGGAGCCAGCAGCCGTACGCCCGGCAGGGGGATCGCCGGTTCGCGGAGTGCCTGCTCCCCGGCGGTCAGCGCGGCGGGCAGCCCCGCACGCACGAGGTCGAGCACGGACGTGCCCGGCGGCAGCGGATGCAGACCGGCCTCGGAGACGACGGCCGCGCGCGCCCCGGCGCCGGCGTCGTAGGTGGCGAAGCGCATCAGACCGGCGGGGCCTGGAACAGACCCTTGTCGGGGTCGTTGAACGACCTCGTCGCGACGAACTCGTTCATCGCGTTGGCCGTGCCCCACTGGTCGCTGACCCCGGGATCGGAGAAGTCGTAGAGGTGCGGGTGCCAGCTGTCCTCGTCGATCTGCTCCAGCTCGGTGGTGTATTCCATGGTGTTCCCGCTGGGGTCGAGGAAGTAGCTGAAGGTGTTGTTGCCGGCCAGGTGCCGGCCCGGGCCCCAGATCTTCTCGACGCCCGCGCGCAGCACCCGTCCGGTGCCGCGCATGTATTCGTCCAGCCCGCGCAGTTCGAAGCTGGCGTGGTGCAGCGACGGGTGCGGTCCGCGGGCGATGGCCATGCTGTGGTGCCAGGCGTTGACCCGCATGAACCACATCATCTCGCCCATCCGCGGGTGCATCAGGGTGTCGGACAGGGCGAAGGCCAGGTGCTTTTCGTAGAAGGCGCGGGTGCCCTCGGGGTCGGCCGAGTTGATGACGACATGCGACAGCCGTACGGGGATGGACTCGCCCTCCTCGATCGTGCGATGCCGGCGCACCTCGACGTCGGAGGAGATTTCCACCGTACGGCCCTCGTTGTCGAAGAACCGGAAGCCGTACCCGCCGCCGGGGGTCTGCAGCGTGCCCGGTTCGGTGACCAGTTCCACGCCGTCGGCGGCCACCCGTGCGGCCAGCGCGTCGACGTCGGCCGCGGTGGCCGCGCCGAACGCGATCAGGTCGATCCGCTTGTCCTGGGCCTCGCGCAGCCGGACCACGTACTGCTCGGGGCTGCCCTCGGCGGCCAGGAAGGTCAGACCGGAGTCGGTGTGCTCGGGCTTGAGTCCCCAGGTGTCTCGATAGAACTTGAGCTGGGCGGCGTAGTCGGGCACGGCCAGGTCGACGTGCCGCAGGTGCGTGATCAGTCGCATGGGAGCTTCCTTCAGGACGGACGGCTGACGAGCGTGGCGATGCTGCGCATGAGACCGGGCACGTCGCCCCGCTCGTGGTCGAGCAGCCACTGGCCCAGCTGGTTGGAGGCGTCGACCACGGTGCGGGCCCGGTCGGCGCGGCGGGCGTGGAAGTCGTCCCACAGGCCCTGGTCGAGGGTGTCCCGGCCGACCAGCAGCTCGGTGAGCACCGCGGCGTCCTCGAGCGCCTGGGCGCCGCCCTGGGCCAGGGTGGGCGGGCAGGAGTGGGCGGCGTCGCCGATCAGCACGACCCGGCCGCGGTTCCACGGCGCGGGCAGCATGTGCGTCTCGAACCAGGTGTAGTTGACGGTGCCCGGGTCGTCGAGGCGCTCCCGGATCTCGTCCCAGGGCCCGTGATAGGCCGCGGCCAGCTGCTTCATGGTGGCCAGCTGCTCCTCCGGGCCGAGGGTGGAGCGGTCCTGAGCGGCTTCCACGACGTACGCGTACAGGCTGTCCTCGCCGGTCGGGCAGTAGCCGGCGATGAAGCTGGGACCGCCGTAGTAGAGGTCGGTGCGGGTTACCGCGGCCGGGCGGGGGCCGAAGGCGCGCCAGATGCCCATGCCGGTGGCCCGGGTCTCGAGCTGGATGCCGAGCATGCGCCGGGTCCACGACCGGATGCCGTCGGCCCCGACCACCAGGTCGTAGCGGCCGGCCGAACCGTCGGCGAAGGCCACGTCGACGCCGGTCGGATCGGGCGACAGGGTCGTGCAGGTGGTGCCGAAGCGCACCTTCACGCCGGTCTCGGCGGCCCGCTCGACGAGGATGCGGGCCAGGTCGGGCCGGGGCATGCCGAGCACGGCGGGCAGGTCCGGGCCGCCGGTCCGCGCGTCGGGGATCTCGGCGACGACCGTGCCCCGCGGATCGGGCGCGCGGATGCCGGTGACGTCGAAGGCGTACCCGTGCTCGCGCACCCGGTCCCAGACGCCGAGGGCCCGCAACTCCCGCAAAGCGTTGCCCTGCAGGGTGATCCCGGAGCCGACGGTGGCGATGTCGGGCTTGATCTCGACCAGGTCGACGGCCACGCCGCCGGTGGCGAGCCGGATGGCGGTGGCGGTCCCGGCGAGTCCGCTGCCGACCACCAGGACAGTGTTCACGGCAGGCATGTGAGGGCCCCTTTCACTTCACGGCGATCGGATTGACCGGGGCGCCGACCGCCCCGGTCACGGGCAGCGGGGCGGCGGTGAGCCAGAAGTCGTACCGGCCGTCGGCGGCGCAGTCGGCGGCCAGGGCGTCGAGGTCCCACATCTCGCCGAGGAACAGGCCGATGTGCGGGATGCAGACCTGGTGCAGCGGCTGGAAGGCGACGTCGAACTCGTTCGGCCGGACCTCGAAGCCCCAGGTGTCGGTGGCGATGCCGGCGATCTCGGTGTCGTGCAGCCAGTCCGCGGTGGTGAACGACAGGCCGGGCGAGTCACCGCCGGCGTAGTCGCCCCAGCCCTCGCGCCGGGCCCGGGACAGCCGCCCGGTGCGCACGCAGACCAGGTCGCCGCGCCCGACCGGCGCGCCGTGAGCGGCGATCACCGCCTCCAGATCGGCCGTGGTGATCGCGTACCCGTCGGGCAGTTCGCCGTCCGTGCCGAGCACGCGGCCCGCGTCGAGCAGCACGCCGCGACCGGCGATCGGGGCGGCCGCGTGCTCGATGCCGGTGACCTGGTCGCCCTCGCTGGTCACCACGTCGCCGGCCCGGCGCCCGTTCCAGGCGGTGCCGTGGTCGAAGATGTGGCCCAGCCCGTCCCATTGGGTGGAGGCCTGCAGCGGCATAAACACGACGTCGTCGGCGCCGCCGAGCCCGTGCGGGAAGCCCTGCCCGCGCTCGGCGTCCAGACCGGTGTCGAGCATGGTGTGCACCGGGTTGGTGCGCCGCCGCCAGCCCTTCTGCGGTCCGTTGGCGTCGAACGACTGCGCCAGCGAGAAACTGACGCCGCGGCGCACGAGCGCGGCGCCCTCGCGGCGCTTGGCCTCATCGAGGAAGTTGAGCGTCCCCAGCACGTCGTCGTCGCCCCAGCGGCCCCAGTTCGAGCACCTCTTGGCGGCGGCGGCGACCGCGCCGGCCGGGTCGGCCCGGTCCAGTTCTGGCATGGCCCCTACGGTCCGGCAGAGATGACGGTCCGGGGAAGACGAGATTACTGATGTGGGTCATCAACGCCATGGATACGCGCCGCCCCCGCGTTCTCCGGCCTTCACTAGCCTGAGGTCGTGAGCTTCGCCGGCCTCGACCTCAACCTGCTCGTGGCGCTCGACGCCTTGTTGCAGCAGCGCAGTGTCACCCGGGCCGCGGCACAGATGGGACTGAGCCAGCCGGCCCTGTCGGCCTCGCTGGCCCGGCTGCGCCGGCACTTCGGCGATCAGCTGCTCACCCGGGTGGGCAACGAGTACCGGCTCACTCCCCTGGCCGTCCAGCTCAAGGATCGTGCGCGCATCGCCCTGTCCGGGGTCGAGCGGGTCTTCTCCGTGCAGCCCGACTTCGACCCGGCCTCGGCCACTCGCGAGTTCTCGCTGCTGGTGAGCGACTACATGGTGACGGTCCTGGGCGACACGGTGGCGCAGATCCTCGCCGGGGAGGCGCCGCGCAGCCGGCTGCGCTACCTCAGCAACACCCCCGAGCGGGTCGACCGGGCCGAGGAGGTGCTGACCAGCATCGACCTGCTGGTGATGCCCCACGGCTTCGTCAGCGACCTGTCGCACCGCGACCTCTACAGCGACGACTGGGTGTGCGTGGTGTCGGCGGACAACACCGCGGTCGGCGCGACGCTGACCATGGCGCAACTCGAGTCGCTGCCCTGGGTCGTCACCTATCACAGCCCGACCTCCTCCACCCCGGCCGGACGGCAGATGCGCATGCTCGGCATCGAACCGCAGATCCAGGTCGTGACCGAGAACTTCCTGACCGTGCCCAGCCTGGTCGCCGGGACGGACCGCGTCGGACTGCTGCAGCGCCGGCTGGTCGGCCTGCTGCCGCTCAACGCCGGCATCCGCGCCCTGCCACCCCCGTTCGACGCGGCGCCGCTGATCGAGGCGATGTGGTGGCACCCGATGTACGACGCCGATCCCGCCCACCAGTATCTGCGCGAGGTGATCGTGCGGGCGGCCCGCCGCCTGACCGACGACCTGGAGGGTCTCGACGCCACTCCTTGATCGTTCGAACCGCGACGTAAAGTTCAGCCATGACCAGCCCGACGTCCGTGACGTCCGCCGCGCGAGAAGGCAACGCGGATTCCGAGCTGCGCCCGTCGGCCGACTCCGACCTCACCTGGCTGCTGCACCGGGCCGCGCAGCACCTGCGCGGCGTGACCAGCGAGCAGGCCGAGAAGTTCGGGCTGCAGATGCGCGAATACATCATTCTCGGGGCCCTCATCACCACCGCCAACCTCACCCAGGCCGACCTGGGGAAAGCGCTCGGCCTGGACAAGACCACGCTGACGAGCCAACTGGACCGGCTCGAGCGCAACGGGCTCGTCGAGCGTCATCACCACCCCCGGGACCGCCGCATTCGCATCCCCGTCATCACCGCCGCCGGCACGGCCCTCTGCGCCCAGGTCGGTGAGGCCTGCGCCGCCGTCGAAGCGGAGGTCCTGGCCGGTTTCGCCGCCGAGCAGGTGCGGACGTTCCGCCACATGCTGGTGGCGGTCATCGGCGACGGCGAAGACCCGGGTTCGTGTCTCTGAGCCCGTTGAGCAGCCAGGATGCGGAACCTGCCGGAATGATCGCGGACTTCCGTGGGTAGCGTGGCCTCGTGACAGACGACCTCTTCGCCGGCGGTGGGGCCACGGGACGGTTGATGCGCGAGCTCGACTGGTCCGCCACCGACCTCGGCCCGGTGGAGAGCTGGTCGCAGAGCATGCGGGCCGCCGTACGGATCGTGTTGTCCTCCCGCTACCCGATGTTGCTGCTGTGGGGCCCCGACTACACCCAGCTCTACAACGACGCCTACTCCGCGTTGATCGGCGACCGGCACCCGGACGCGCTCGGCATCGACGTCCGGGTCACCCTGGCCGAGAGCTGGGACGTGCTCGAACCGCTGATCGTCGCGGCCCGCACCACCGGCGTGGCCAGCTGGGTGCCGGCGCTGCAGCTGGCGCTGAACCGGGCCGGCTACCGCGAGGAGGCGTACTTCAGCGTCTCGCACGCCCCGGCCCGCGACGACGACGGCGCCACCACGGGCATCCTCACCGTCTGCAGCGAGGTCACCGAGCAGGTGGTCGGCGAACGACGCCTCCGCCTGCTGCGCGACCTCGCGGTGCCGGCCGGTGGGCGGGCGGCCGACCTCGAGCAGGTCTGCGCGCAGCTCTGCGCGGTGATCGGCGAGCACCGGACCGACGTGCCGTTCGCGGCCATCTACCTGCGCGACGGCGCGGTTCTGCGGCGCGCCGCAACAGTCGGCGTGGACGGCACCGATGCGGTGCCGCCGCTCGTGGGCCCGTCCGGCGACAGCTGGCGCCTGCACGAGGCCGCCGCGGGCGAGGTTCTGGAGATCGCCGACGTCGCCGACCGGCTGGTCGTGACCGGCGGCGCGTGGGACGACCCGGTCCGCACCGCGGTCTCCCTCCCGCTGCCGTCGGCCGAGCGGTCCCAGCCGCTGGGGGTGCTGCTGGCCGGGGTCAGCCCCAGCCGTGGCCTGGACGAGACGTACCGCTCGTTCCTCCAGCTGCTCGCCCAGCAGGTCGCGGTGGCGGTCCGCAACGCGCAGGCCTACCAGGAGGAACGCGACCGCGCGGCGGCGCTGGCCGAGCTGGACCGGGTCAAGACCGACTTCTTCACCAACGTCAGCCACGAGTTCCGTACGCCGCTGACTCTGATGATGGGTCCGCTGGCCGACGCCCTCGCCGACGCGGCCGAACCGCTCGGTCCGGACCAGCGGGACCGGGTGGAACTCGCCCAGCGCAGCGCCCACCGGCTCCTCTCGCTGGTCAACAACCTGCTCGCCTTCTCCAGCCTGGAAGCCGGGCGGGCCGAGCACCGGCCGCGACCGGTCGACCTGGCCCGCTACACCACCGACCTGGCCGGCGTCTTCCGGGCGGCGATCGAGCGCGCCGGCCTGCGCCTGACGGTGGACTGCCCGCCGCTGCCCCGGACCGTGGCCATCGACCCGCTGAACTGGGACAAGATCGTCAGCAACCTGCTGTCGAACGCGCTCAAGTTCACCTTCGTCGGCGAGATCGCGGTGCGGCTGGAAGCCGAGGCCGGCACCGTACGGCTGAGGGTCTCGGACACCGGGATCGGGATCGCCGCCGACGACCTCCCCCAACTGTTCGACCGTTTCCACCGCGTACGCGATGTGCAGTCCCGCAGTCACGAGGGCAGCGGAATCGGCCTGGCGCTGGTCCGCGAGCTGGCCCGGCTGCAGGGCGGCGACGTGACGGTGGACAGCACCCCGGGGGCGGGCACCACGTTCACCGTCACCGTGCCGCTGGTCGAGGCGGCGGCGGCCGAACCGCTGCCCGAGATGGTCACCGCCCAGGCGGCCGCCCGGGAGGCCGTCGGCTGGCTCGACGAACCCGTGACCCCGGCCGGGCCGCCCCCGGCCGACACCGCCCGGATCCTCGTCGCCGACGACAACAGCGACATGCGCGCCTACCTCCAGCGGCTCCTCACCGGCGAGGGCTGGCAGGTGGAACTGGCGGCGGACGGGCAGGCGGCGCTGGAAGCGATCGACCGCAATCCGCCGGACCTGCTGCTGACCGACGTGATGATGCCCCGGGTGGACGGGTTCGCCCTGGTGCGGGCCCTGCGCGGCGACGAGGCGACCCGGGCGCTGCCGGTGATCATGTTGTCCGCCCGGGCCGGCGACGAGTCCGGCGTGGACGGCTTGGAGGCCGGCGCCGACGACTACGTGGTCAAGCCGTTCACCGCGGCCGAACTGGTCGCGCGAGTCGGCAACACCCTGCGGCTGGCCCGGGTGCGCGCCGCGCACACGCGGACGCCGGCCGCGCCGGTCGGCACGGCCGCGGTGATCGCCTCCGGCCGCGCCCTCGAGGAGGCCTTCCGGAGCGTCACCGAACAGGCGCGGGTCCTGCTCGACGGCATCGCGGCCGAGGTTGTCGTGTCCGGCGGCGACGGCCGGCCCGAGCTGCGGTTCACCGCGGGCCCGGACGGCACGTCGGCGCCCGAGCTGCGGTTCACTTCGGGCCCGGACGGCGCGTCGGCCGGCCCGGCCGGGAGCGTGCGGGCCGCGATCCGGGGCCGCGAGGGTGAGTCGATCGGCGCCCTCGTCGTGCTGGTCGACCCGGCGCGCCGGATCGGCGACCGGGAACAGGCCCTGCTCGCGCCGATGGCCGCCATGCTCGCCGCGCTGGCCCGGACCGGCTGGCAACCCGGCCACGACCGGCAGTTGGTGCTGACCCTGCAGCAGAGCACCCGGCCGGCGGATCTGCCCGTGCCGGCCGGCTGGGATTTGCAGGCGGCCTACCGGCCGGCCGCCGCGGAGCCCGGCGGTGACTGGTACGACGTCGTCGAGCTGCCCGGCGGCGACACGGTGATCAGCCTCGGTGACGTGGCCGGGCACGGGCTGGGCGCGGCGGTCACCACCGGTCAGTTGCTCAGCGCGGTCCGCGCGTACGCGGCCGAGGACTCCTCCCCCGCGACGATCATGGCGCGGGTGGCCGAGCTGGCCGGCCGGGCCGGGACGCCGCGGCCGGCCACCCTGTTCGTGCTGCGGCTGAACCCGGGAACGGGCGACTTCGCGTGGTGCAGCGCCGGCCATCCCGTCCCGGTGTGTTCCGCCTCGTCAAGCGGCACCGGCCCGCTGCCGGGAACCGTCGGGCCGCCGCTGGGCCGGGGCCGGGCGGCGTACCGGCAGAACGAGGGTTCCCTGCCGCCCGGCGGTCAGATGCTGCTCTACACCGACGGTCTGGTCGAGGGCCCGCCGGGCTCGACGGACCTGGGGCTGGACCGGGTGCGGCAGCGCCTTCACGAGGCGTACGCGGCCGGCACGTCGGCCACCGCGGTCCTCGACTCGGTGCTGGCCGGGGTGCCGCAACCCCAGCCCGACGACATCGCGGCGGTCGTGCTGCGCCGGCGCCGGGCGCCCCGGACTCCGGCGGAAGCCGACGTGCCCGACCTGGACGTCACCTGGGTCTACCCGCTGACGGCGTCGGCCGCGGGCGCGATGCGCAGCGATCTGCGGGCCACGCTGAGCGACTACAAGATCGACACGGATCTGCTGTACGACCTGCAGGTCGCCGCGACCGAGGCGGTCAACAACGCGGTCGAGCACGCCCAGCAACCGACCCGGCCCGAGGTCGAGGTGCAGATGCGGATCCACGACGGCACCGTACGGGTCGTCGTCCGTGACTTCGGCGGGTGGCGGGCCCGGCCGGCGTCGCGCGACCGGGGGCGCGGCGCCACGCTGATGAGCGCGTACGGCGACGTCCGGGTCGTCCCGGCGGACACCGGCACCACGGTCACCATCGAGCGTCGCTGGCAGCCCGATCGCCTGGTCGACAGCCCCTAGGACGCCATGGCGGGCAGGGACTGCCCGGTCCGCGCGACGTGGCCGATCCGGGCGGTCAGGGAGCGCAACGCCCGGGTGCTGCCGATGCGGGCGGCCAGGCGCAGGGCCGCGGCACCGGCGGCGGATCGGGGATAGAAGAGCCCGGGCGTGCCGGGCGGCAGCTTCTGGGCGTCGTCGATCAGCGGTCGCATCCATTGCTCGTACCGCCGCAGCGCCGCCCCCAGGTCGGCGCCGGCCGCCTGGCTCAGATAGGCGGCCAGCACGTAGCCGCCGACCATGGCCAGGGAGGTCCCGCCGCCACCCAGCGGAGTCACGCACCAGGCGGCGTCCCCGGTGACGCAGACCCGGCCGCGCGACCAGGCGGGCATCTTGATCTGCGTGAGGTAGTCGATGTAGACGTCGCCGGAGCCGGCGAAGCCGTCCAGGACCCGCCGGGCCTGCCAGCCCGCGTCGTGGAAGGCGTCACGCAGCTCGGCCCGGGCCCGGTCGAGCGGGACATCGGCGAGGTTGCGGCCCCGGCTGGTGAAGGCCAGCGTCGCCCGGGTGGTGCCCTTGTCGTCGGGCCGCAACGTGATCTGCCGGCCGCCCGGGGCCGAGAACCACCGCCACCACCGGTCGTCGTCGGCCACCCGCGGGATGGTTCCGTACACCATGTTGACGCCGAGCTCGCGTCGCGTCACGGCGGACGGGAACAACAGGTCACGCGTCGCCGAGCGGACCCCCTCGGCCACCACCAGCAGGTCGTACGACCCGGTGGCGCCGGAGCGGAACGTCACCTCCACGTGGGTGCCGCGATCGTCCACCCGGTCGATCCGGTCGCCGTAGCGCACCGCGACGCCGGCCGGCCGGGCCTCCAGGATGATCTCGGCCAGGTCGCCCCGCAGGAT
This sequence comes from Actinoplanes sp. NPDC021490, assembly GCF_055562135.1. Classification (NCBI taxonomy): domain Bacteria; kingdom Bacillati; phylum Actinomycetota; class Actinomycetes; order Micromonosporales; family Micromonosporaceae; genus Actinoplanes; species Actinoplanes sp. NPDC021490. Next base: position 15,441 of record NZ_JBVHFW010000010.1, on the reverse strand, counting down.
CTCGAGCTCGGCGGTCGGGCCGTCGGGGTCCTCGACCGGAAATCGGGCCACGGCCCGCCCGCCGGCGTCGACCACCGAGGTGCCTTCCTCGGTGGTGCTCCGGCGGCGTACGGCCTCCTCGAGGTTCATCGCGGCGAGAACATCGCGGGCGGCGCCCCGGATGTCGACGTTCTGCCCTCCGCCCCGGAAGGCGTCGAACCTCTCGACGACCTCGACGCCCCATCCGGCCTTCGCCAGCCAGTACGCCGTGGTGAGACCGGCAATGCTCGCACCGGAGATCAAGGCTCGTGGTGCATCCGTGGTCATTCGTGCTCCCTCGTGGTCGGCCGGCTTGCCGCCAATAGTTTTACCGCGTGAAGGTTCCACCGTCAAACTATTTGGTGGTGGTACCGTTTTCCGGCCGGTGGCGTCACGAAACATGCGGGAGAACAGGCGTTGACTGAGACCGACGAAGCACGCGATCGGCTGCTCGCCGCGCTACGAGGGCACGGAACGGCATTCGCCGAGCTCTCCCGGCACTTCGGCCTCCGTACGGGCCTGCACACCACCGACGCCCAGGCGCTGGTGGAGATCCTGTCGGCCGAGGACCGCGGGACGCCCCTGACCCAGGCCGGCCTGAGCCAGCGCGTCGGCCTCACCCCGGGCGCGACCTCGTCGCTGCTGAACCGCCTCGAGAAGGCCGGGCATGTCACTCGCACCCGCGACAGCACGGACCGGCGCATCGTCACCCTGCGCGTGACCGAGGGCGTCGACGACATGCTCAACCAGTTCTTCGCCCCGCTGACCGCCCGCATCGACGCGATGCTGGCCGGCCACTCCCCCGAGGCGCTGAGCGCGGCCGGAAACCTCATCACCGACTACGTGGCGACCTTGAACCGGTACATCGACGAGATCGCCCGGCCCGCATCCACCTAGGACCACCATCGAGGGGACCGGCGGCGGTGTGATTTGACAGGCAAGCGCCAACTTGCATAACGTACTGTTGTGGATGACGTCTTCAAGGCCTTGGCCGACCCGACGCGCCGCACGATCCTCGACGAGCTGAACGACCGTGACGGGCAGACACTCTTCGAGATCTGCTCGCGCCTGGCCACCAAGCACGAGCTCGCCTCGACTCGGCAGGCGATCTCGCAGCACCTCGACGTTCTCGAAGCCACAGGTCTGGTCGAAACCAGACGCGAGGGCCGATACAAGTTCCACCACATCAACACCACACCGCTCGAATCGATCGAGCGGTGGCTCAAGAAGGCTGGAAAGCATGCCGGCAGCCGTCCGGGCGCCGGTGCGAGCGGGAGTGAGTGAACATGAGAATCGAGCTGGCCAGCGTGTTGGTTGACGACCAGGACAGGGCCCTGAAGTTCTACACGGAGATCCTTGGTTTCAAGGAGAAGCACAACATCCCTCTCGGCGAGCACAAGTGGCTCACCGTGGTCTCCCCCGACCACCCGGACGGCGTCGAGCTGGTGCTCGAGCCGGACGCGCACCCGGCCGCCCAGTCCTACAAGAAGGCACTGGTGGCCGACGGCATCCCCTACACGTCCTTCTCCGTCGACGACGTCAAGGCCGAGCACGAGCGGCTGACCAAGCTCGGTGTCCACTTCGTCCAGGAGCCCACCGACATGGGCCCGGTCACGACGGCGGTTCTCGACGACACCTGCGGCAATCTGATCCAGATCATGCAGCAGGCCGGCTGACGCCCGAAATTCCGGCGGGGCCGGAGGCGCGATCCTCCGGCCCTTCCACGCCGAAAGAGCAAGCAACGAAGTATCCGCACCGCGCCGGGTGCCTACGCTGAACTCGTGCGGAAACGGCCGTGGCGATGCGCATCCTGGTGACCGGTGGAGCGGGCTTCATCGGCTCCCACTACGTGCGTACGCTGCTGGCGTCCGGCGCGGACGTGCGGGTCACCGTGCTGGACCGGCTCACCTACGCCGGCAATCCGGCCAACCTTCTCCCCGTACGGGATCATCCGCGCCTGACCTTCGTACGCGGTGACGTCTGCGACGGCCCGCTCGTCGACGACCTGGTGCGCGACCACGATCAGATCGTCCACTTCGCCGCCGAGTCGCATGTGGACCGCTCGATCACCGGGGGCGCCGACTTCGTGCGCACGAACACGCTCGGCACCCACACCCTGCTCGAGGCCGCCGTTCGCCACGACCACGGCTCGTTGCTGTTCCTGCACGTCTCCACCGACGAGGTGTACGGCTCCATCACCCACGGATCGTGGCCGGAGACGCACCCGCTGGACCCGAGTTCGCCGTACTCCGCGTCGAAGGCGGCCGCCGACCTGCTCGCGCTGGCCTCGCATCGCACGTACGGGCTGGACGTCCGCGTGACCCGCAGCGCCAACAACTACGGGCCGTACCAGCATCCCGAGAAGTTCATTCCGCGGTTCATCACCAGCTTCTTGCAGGGACTGCCCGCCCCGCTGTACGGCGACGGCCGCCAGGTGCGGGAGTGGCTGCATGTGGACGATCACGTGCGCGCCCTCGAACTGGTCCGCACCAAGGGGCAGCCGGGTCAGATCTACAACGTCGGCGGTGTCCGCGAACTGCCGAACCTGGCCCTGGCCGAGCTGCTGCGGCGGGAGTGCGGCGCGAGCCGGGATCTGATCCGCTTCGTGACCGACCGCAAGGGACACGACCGCCGATATTCGGTGCAGACCAGGAAGATCCGCTCCGAGCTCGGCTTCGTGCCGGAGCGTGATTTCGAGGCCGGGCTGCACGACACCGTGGCCTGGTATCGGGACAACCGATCGTGGTGGGCGGCGGCCGATCGCGTCGGTGCACACCCCTCGTAACCGGTCGTTCCGGGACAGCGGACGGGCCCAACCGACGAGTAATTTATGTACCTCGGTAGGAGCAACGGGGTGCTATGATGCGTTCTTCACAACAAGTCCGAATTTATCGTTATCGGCAGCAGTTGAGTCTGATATGTCGACGGGGCACTGACGACGTTCGGCATGCCACGGCCGACCGATACGGAGATCGAGATGCCGTTGCCCGCGCGGGTGCCAGGTCACCCGGGGTTGCCGTCCAGCTGATCCCATGAAACCTGACCTCGTTCCGGTGTCGCTGGAGCAGATGCTCTCGCTGCCGATCGCCGAACAGTTCCCCGGCTTACGGCCTTCCGTCGCGCAACTGGACGGCCCGGGCGGCACCCTGGTGCATCGTGGAGTCTCGACAGCGATGCGCCATTACCTGGCCGACGCCGACTTCAGCGACGCCGGTCCGGGCACGCTGAACGGCCGGCGCAACCGCATGATCGTCGAATGGGCCGGCGACCGGATCCGCCGGCTCATCGGCGCGACCGGGGGGACGGTCAACTTCGGCAGCAACATGACGACGCTGACTGTGCTGTTCGTACGGTCGCTGGCCGCCCAGATCCGTCCGGGCGACGAGATCATCTGCACTCCGCTCGATCACAACTCCAACGTCGCGCCCTGGATGGCGCTGGCCGGCCAGACCCGGGCCACGGTCCGGATGGCCGCCCTCTCCCCCGCCGGTGAGCTGGAAGCGGCCTCGGTCGCTTCGATGATCACCCCCCGCACCCGGTGGATCGCGGTCACCGCCGCGTCCAACGCCCTGGGCAGCGCGCCGGACATCGCCGCGATCTGCACGGCCGCGCGTACGGCCGGGGTGCGCACCTTCGTCGACGGGGTCCAGGCGGTCGCCCACCGCGACGTCGAGGTCGATCTCTGGCAGTGCGACGCCTTCGTCACCTCGTCCGACAAGTGGTACGGCCCGCACGGCGGCGTGCTGTGGACCGGCGACCAACTGCCGCGGACGAGCCTGCCCGAGCTGCCGTCCTCGACCTCGGCCGGGCTGCAGCTGGGCACCGTCAACATTGAGGCGGTGCTCGGCGCCGGGGTGGCCGCCGAAGTCCTGCTGGGCTGGGATCGGCAAGCGGTGTTCGGACACGGCCGGCGGTTGCGCCGGCTGCTGACCGACGAACTCCGGATGGTCGACGGAGTCCGGGTTCTCGGCCCGCCGCCCGACACCCCCAGCATCCCGGTCGTGACTTTTCAGGTGCCGGGGCGGCCGGCCGAGGAAGTGGCGCACGCGCTCGGAGAGGCCGGCGTGCACGTCCGGCACGGCGCCTTCTCGGCCGAGATGGCGTTGCGAGCCGTCGCCCCGCACGACCCGCGGGCGGTTCGCGCGGGGATCGTCCGCTACACCACCCGGGACGAGATCCGGATGCTGGTCCAGGTGCTCGAACGGTTCGTCCGCTCCTGATCAGTTGTAGAACATGACCGGGAACCAGCCGTATCCGAACATGGCGGGCACGCGCACATCCCAGTACACGATGCTGAACACGGCCAGGACGACCAGCAGGCTGCCGGTGACCAGCGCCGCCCGGCGCGGATTCGAGGCCAGCAGCCGGACGAGGCCGCCGCGGGTGGCCAGGTTGACGAGCACGAAGATCGCGGACACGAGCAGGATGTTGCCGATCGACTGCAGGACGAACGCGGCCGCGCCGTACAGCGGGTTGCCGTTGTCGGCCGCCCAGTGGAACAGCTTGTTGAACAACGGGTAGGGGCGGCCGATGAGGAAGCATCCGATGAGCACGCCGAGGACCAGCACCCGCGCCGAAGGCCGTCCGGCGAACGGGTCCGGGAGGACACCGAGCGCGCACAGCCCGAGTATCAGCAGCGCCAGCCCGATGACACCGAAGACCACCGAGGCCTGGAGCAACCGGACCGGCATGCCTCCGGCCGTCGCCGTGGACAACTGCGGAAGGCGGTCGCCGAGCAACACTCCGACGAAGCCGTAGGCCGCGGAGACCGCCACCATGCCGGCCGTCAGCAAGGCAACCGGCCGGAGGAACGTCCAGGCGCTCACGGAACGGCTCCCGGCCGCACCGGCCATCGGGCCGAGCGCGGCCACCATCGCGATGTTGCAGGCCGTGAAGGTGCCGGCCAGACCGGAGACGAGCGCGAAGAACAGGCCCGGCACCGCGCCACCGAGACCGCCGGCGCCGGGATCGTGGCCCAGCAGGCCGGCCGCGACATTCTGACCGATCACGGAGTCCACGAACTCGTAGGACCAGAGAACGGCCAGCAGGATGCCCGCGGCCGCGGAGAAGGCGACGACGCGGCCGCGGTGCGCGACAGCCGTGCCGGTCGCCGCGGCCGGCCGGTCCACCGAAGTCGCCGGCTGGGGAAGGATGGGAGCAGTCACTGGCAAGCCTCCACAGTGGATGAGAGCGACCCCCGTTCGTCTGGCAGCGTCGCATGCTGTCCGCGCCACGCTGTGTCTCAGCTTGCTCAGTTCCCGCCGGCCGGACCGCGTCCGCCCGCCGGCGTGTGACGATCGCGGTGCCGGTACGGGCGACGACGGGAGAGGCGTTGAGACGCGACACCACGGTGCTCGACGGCGGCGTCGCCACGGAGCTGCAGCGGGCCGGACGATCGGTGCGGGCGCCGTGGTGGTCGGCCGGTGTGCTGTTCGACGACGCGGGCCGGGCGCTGCTGCGGCAGGTGCACGAGGCCTATGCCGACGCCGGCGCCGACGTGCTGACCGCCGTCACGTTCCGATGCACCCGCCGGGCCGCTCGTGAGGCCGGCGCCGATCCGGCCACGGCCGCGGAGCTGATCGGGATCGCCCTGCGGGTCGCCCGGGAGGCTGCCGGGGACCGGGCGATCCAGGTCGCCGGGTCGCTCGCCCCGGTTGAGGACTGCTATCGGCCCGACCTGGTGCCCGGCGACGCCGTCCTGCGGCAGGAGCACGACTGGCAGGCCGAGCAGTTCCGCCGGGAGCGCGTCGAACTCGTGCTCGTCGAGACCATGAACACCGTCCGCGAGGCGTCGCTGGCCACGGCGGCGGTGACCGGGCGCGGGATGCGGGCCTGGACAAGCTTCGTCTGCCGGCCGGACGGCCGGCTGCTGTCCGGGGAGGACACCGGCGAGGCGGCCGTGGCCGCCCAGGCCGCCGGGGCGGAAGTCGTGCTGGTCAACTGCACCCCTCCGGAGGCCACCAGCCGGGCGCTGGCCGGCGTGCGCCGCCGGTATTCGGGAGCGATGGGCGCCTACCCGAATCTGGAGGACCGCAGTGGCCTGGCCGAGGCCGAGGCGGTCGACCGGCATGTGCCCGTGGGCGTCGGCACGGACCGGTTCGCCCGGCATCTGCAGGACTGCCGCGACACGTGGGATCTGTCCGTGGCCGGCGGCTGCTGCGGCTCCACGCCGGATCACATTCTCGCGCTGCGTCGCGCGCTGAACGACAACAAGCGCTGAGCCGAATCACATTCTCGCGCTGGACGACATGCGCTGAGCCGGACGCACGCCGAGCGCGTCGAGGTCGGCGATCACCTCGGCCCGCAAACCGGCGCGTTCCGGCGCGGGCAGCAGCGTGGCGTCGATCGCGTCGAGCGTCATGGCGGCCAGCTCCCCGGCAGTGAATCCGTGCCACTGCGCGGCAAAGCGGTATTCGGCGGCCACGTCGGTCTGGAACATGGCCGGGTCGTCGGAGTTCAGGCACACCAGCAAACCGGCGTCCCACATCCGGCGCAGCGGGTGCTCGTCGGCCCGGGCCACCACGCCGGTACGCAGGTTGCTCGTCGGGCACAACTCGAGAAGGACGCCGCGGTCGCGCAGCGCGTCCAGCAACAGCGGGTCCTCGGACGCGCGGACACCGTGCCCGATCCGCGGCGGTTCGAAAGTCAGCGCGTCCCAGATGCCTTCCTGGCCCACCGCCTCGCCGGCGTGGGGCACGAACGGCACACCATGCGAGCGGGCGTGACCGATCGCCTCGGCGAACAGCGAGCTGGGACGGCCCGGCTCGAATCCGCCCAGCCCGAGCGCGACCACCCCGCGGTCCCGGCCCGCGACGGCCCACTCGGCGGTGCGCAGGCATTCCGCCGGCGACTCCCCACGGACGTGGTCCACGATGAACCGCATCCGCACGCCGTTCTCCCGCCGGATCAGGGTGGCCGCCGCGCCGACCGCGTCCAGTTGTTCGTCGAACGGGATGCCGCGGGCCCGCTCGTGCATCCCGGGGGTGAAGGTGACCTCGAGATAGCGCACCTGCTGCGCGTGCGCGGCCCGGCCCAGGTCGACCGTGATCGCGGCCAGATCCTCCGGCTCCCGCAGCGCCGCGGTGGACTGCTCGAAGACCTCGGTGAAATGGTGGAAGTCGCGGTATTCGAACCAGCGGGCGAGCGCCTGCTCGTCGGCCGCCCCGAGGTCCAGGCCGTGCCGCCGGGCGATCCGCAGCAAGGTGGCGGGCCGCACCGAGCCCTCCAGATGCACGTGGAGTTCGACCTTGGGCAGGGCGTCGATCAGGGCGTCCTCGTGGACGGGAGCAGTCAGCCGCACCGGCCGAGCCTATGGCCACCGGGCGCGCCGGCCGGGTGGAGCGGGCGACAACCGCAATCTGGAAGACGAAGGCGCCCGGCGGGCCGGTCTAGAGTGATCGAGACATCGACGCTTGGTAGATGATTTTTCATCCGACGAGCACACCGGACGGCCCCGTCGAGCGCTCTCACGGCCGCCTGTTGCACCCTGTCGGCTGCCCACGCCTGCCCGAGGTACTATCTGTTACTAAACAGATGGGCTCATCGAGGAGCGGCCGTGAAGGGACAACGAGATCGGCGGACCTACGACCAGCAGTGCGGGCTCGCGTTCGCGCTGGACGTGGTCGGCGAGCGCTGGACTCTGCTGATCATCCGTGAGCTGCTGGTGCGGCCGCGACGCTACCGCGATCTGCTCGAGGCGCTGCCCGGCATCGGCAGCAACCTGCTCGCCGATCGCCTGGTGTTCCTCACCGAGATGGGGATCATCCGGCCGCTCGACCCCGAGCGGCGCACCGCCGGCTACGCCCTGACCGAGCTCGGTGAACGGCTGCGGGACACGGTGCTCGTGCTGGCCCGTTTCGGCCTGACCATGCTGACCGAGCGCCCCGGCACCATGCACGGCGTGATCACCCGCCCGACCTGGGCCGCGCTGGCCATCGAGGCGCTGGTCGACTCGTCCCGGGCCACCGCCGACGAGTCCTACGAGTTCGACATCGAGGGCGAGATCTTCCACGTCACGGTGACCGGCGGCGTGGCGCGCACCGCGCCGGGGCCCGATCCGGACGCCACCCTGCACATCTCCACCGACGCCACGACCTTCTTCGACCTGGGCAGCGGCAAGGTCCAGCCGGTGGAGGCACTGGTCAGTGGGGCGGTCAGCGTCACCGGGCCGCCGGCCGCGCTGCCCCGTTGCCTCTATCTGATCGGGCTCGGCGAGAATCCTTCGCGCGAGCGGTCCATGCCACTTCCGGCGGCCGCCCGCGCGAGCTGAAAGCCGACCCGGCCGGCCAGTCCGTGCCGGGTGCTGATCGAACTGAGCAGCCCCGCCAGTGACTCGAGCGCGCCCGCCTGAGCCATCCCGCCGGCGTCGGCCGGCTCGAAACCGAGCAGCTGGGCCAGCTCGGTGGCGACGTGCTTCGCGCCGGGGTCGTCGCCGGCCACCGGGATGGTCACCGGCCGCGCCCCGAGTGTCGGTTCGGCCAGCATCGCGGCCGGCACCGTGTTGAAGGCCTTGGCCGTTCGCCAGTCGCTCAGCAGGCCGGCCAGCACCGCTCCCCCGGATCGGCCCGGGGGCACCTGGGCGGCGTCGTCGAAGCAGGGGTTCGTCGCGTCGATCAGCGGCCGGTCGCGGCCGGGCCCGAGCCGCCCGGCCCGGGCCATCTCGACGGCCGCCGAGAACGGCAGGGCCAGCAGAAGGACGTCGGCGCCGGCCACGACGTCGCGGATCGTGGCCTGCCGGATCCGGCCGTCCGGGTCGTGTTCCGTGGCGCTGCCGGCGGGCGGGAGCTGCCGGCCACTGATCAGCACGCGCAGGCCGGCCGCGGCGAAACATCGTGCCAACATGGTGCCCATTCTTCCCCGCCCGGCGATGCCGACCGTGTGGATCTCCGCCGCCCCGGCAACCCTGGACATCACTATGCCTCTCCCCTGCCACGTCACCATCGATCCGTCACCATGGTGGGGTGACCTCCTTGACGGCATCTTGACGTGTCCGGCATACCAACGTCGCGCAACGCTACTCATTGACTACTTTAAGTATGTTAGTTCTTCCCCTAGCATAGGGCGCAATCGAGACGCGGCCGGAAGTCCTATGTAGAAGGCTGGGAAGGACGAGACCGTGCTTTACATTCAGGTTCTCGGCCCGGTGTGGGTCTCCGCGGAGGACGGAGACGTGGAGCTCGGCCCGCCGAAACAGCGGGCTGTCCTGGCGCTGCTGGGACTGCATGCCGATCGGCACGTTCGCCTGGCCGAGATCGTGGAGTCGGTGTGGCCCGCCAAGCCACCGGCCAAGGCCCATGCACTTATTCATACTTATATCGCCCGACTCCGTCATATTCTCGAGCCGGGCGTACCGCGTCGTAACCGGACCAATGTGATCGCATCGGTGCCAGGCGGATATCGGCTGATCGTGAATGACGATCAATTGGATCTGGCCAAGTTCCGCTCGCTCACCGCGCGCGCCGACGCCCTGCGCCGGGCCGGCGAGCTCGACCAGGCGTTCTCGGCGCTGGGCCGGGCCATCCGGCTCTGGCGCGACCCGGAGCTGACCGACCTCCAGGGCCTGGCGCATCCGGAAGACCTGGTGTCGCTACGACAGGAGTTCGTCAGCACCGCGCTGGACTGCCTGGCGCTGGGCCTGGAGACCAACCAGCCCCAGCACCTGGTTCCGCTGGCCGAGCGGCTGGCCCGGGCCGAGCCGCTGAACGAACGGATCCAGGCACGGGCCCTGCAGGTGCTGGCCCGGGGCGGGATGCGCGCCGACGCCATGGACCGGTTCTTCGGCGTCAGCTCCCGCCTGCGCACCGAGCTGGGCATCGACCCCGGGCCGGAGCTGTCCGCGGCGTACCGGGAGGTGCTCGAGGCCGAGGCGCCGAGTGGCGTGGCCACCGTGTCGCGGGCGCCCTGGCGCGGCCCCCGGCCCCGGGTGGAGCCTCTGCTCGGCCGCGAGGACGACCTCGACTTCGCCGCCGGGCTGATGCGCCGCTACCGCCTGGTCACCTTGACCGGGCCGGCCGGCGTCGGCAAGACCGCGCTGGCGCTGCACGTGGCCGCGGAGCTGCAGGCGTCCTTCGCCGACGGCGTCGCGGTGGCCGATCTCACCAACGTTCGCTGCCACGCCGAACTGCCCGGGACCGTGCTGCGCACCTTCACCGGCGCGGCCACCGAGCGCCCTCCGGCGGACACTCGCCGCGCCCTGCTGGACCGGCTGCAGGACAGCCAGACGTTGCTGGTGCTGGACAACGCCGAGCTGGTGACCGACGAGATCGCCGACCTGGCCGACGAACTGCTGCGCAACGCGCCCCGGCTGCACATCCTGGTCACCACGCGCGAGCTGCTGGGGCTGGCGAGCGAGGCGGTCTATCCCGTACGGCCACTGGCGGTGGGCTCCTCCGAGGCCGACGAACCGCAGTCGCCCGCAGTGGAACTGTTCGCCCGCCGGGCCGCCCAGGTCTGTCCCGGGTTCACGATGACCGCGTCCAACGAGAAGCTGGTCAGTGCCGTCTGCCAGGCGATGGACGGCCTGCCGCTGGCCATCGAGCTGGCCGCCGCCTGCTTGCGCACCGGCAACCTGGAAAGCCTGCTGGACGATCTGCACGATCCGCTGCACGCCATCCATCCGCTGAGGCGCGGAGGACCGTCGCATCACCGGTCGCTGCATGCTGCAGTGAGCCGCAATCTGGATCTGCTCGACCCGGCCGAACAGCGCTGTTTCGCCGCCCTGGGCGCCGTGCCGCGGGAGTTCTGCCTGGCCACCGCAGCCCGGGTCGGAGGCTTGTTCGGCCGGTCCTCGTCCGACATCCGGCTGTTGCTGGAGCGCCTGGTCGACAAGTCACTGCTGGAGGTCTGGCATCGCCAGGACGGCCCGCAGTACCGGATGCTCGGCACCGTGCACGCCTTCGCCCGCGAGCTCCTGTACGACCACCGGTCCCTGTGACCGCAGGCCGGGGTCTTTCCATCCGCTATATGTTTTATTAGTGTGAGGTTGCCGCCCGCCCGCGTAGGGGGACCATCGTGGATCAACGCCATCTGCTCATGCATCAGGCCATGCTCGGGGATCGGCCACGGCTCGAGGCCTACGACAAAGCGCTGGCCGCGACCGTTCAGCCGGGAGCGGTGGTGGCCGACGTCGGCGCCGGCACGCTGGCCCTGACCGCCCTGGCCCTGCGGCACGGTGCGGGCCACGTCTATGCGGTGGAGGCCGACCCCGAGATGGTTCCGGTCGCCGCCCGGCTGGTCGAGGACAACGGCTGGACCGGCCGGGTCACCGTGGTCGCGGGCGACGCCCGGCAGGTCAGACTGCCGGTCAAGGCCGACGTGGTCGTGTGTGAGCTGATCGGCAACCTGGGTCCCGAGGAAGACATGACCCGCATCCTGCAGACCTTCGCCCGGCGCAATCTGCGGCCCGGCGGCGCGGTGGTGCCGGAGCGCCTGGTCACCTGGCTGGCGCCGGTCCAGCTCGACGAGGAAGGCTGGGGGATCTGGCGCGCCGGCTTCCTCGACATGCGGCTGGACGCCGTACGGGAAATGGTCGAGCCGGCGGCCCAGTTGCACTTCTTCAGCCGCGAGCCGGTGGTTCTCGGCCCCCCGCAACCCCTTTCCGACAGCGCGGCCGGGCAGCACTTCGTCAAGAACGGGCGGACGGTGCGGCTGGCGGTGGAGCGCGCGGGCACACTGCACGCGATCGCGGGCTACTTCACCGCCACGCTGACCCCGGGCATCACCCTGACCAACATGCCCTCGTACCCGGGCTGCAACTGGGCGGTCTGGGTCTGGCCGCTGCGGCACACGCCGGTCACCGGCGGCGAGACGGTCGAGGCACGCGTGCTGCGGCCGGACGACGTGCACTTCCGGGACGTGACCCGCTGGCGCCTGGACTGCCGGCTCGGCCGTGGCGACACGACATGATCGTCTTCACCGCCGCGTCGGTGCGCGACATCTCGGTGGACGCCGGAACGGTCGCCGGCCTGACCTGGTCGGGCCAGCTTCTCTGGTACGCCGACCCGGCCCGCGCGTGCCTGGTTCCGGTCGACCCGTTCGCGCCGACCGCCCTTGAACCGGTCATCGCCTGCCCCGACCTGCGTTCCGGCCTCACCGTGCTCGGTGGCCACCTGCTCTGTGCCACCGGTCCGGACCACCGGTTGCGCATGTGCGACACCGGCTCGGGCGAGGTGGTCGGCGAGATGGCGAATCCGCGCACCGGCGAACCGATCACCGCGATGGAGAACAGCCCGGCCGGCCTCTGGCTGGGCTATCCGGACGAACTGCGCCTGTACGCCGGTTCCGGGCCGCACGTCATCGCCAGCGTTCCGGCTCCGCTGGGCGTGACCGGGATGACGGTCACCGACCGGTACGTCGCCTGGAGCGATCTGCTCGGCGAGAGCATCACCGTCTTCGACACCCGGTCCGGGCGCACCGTTCTGCAGATCCACGTCGACGGCCGGCCGACCAGCCTGACCTGGGACGGCCTACGCCTGTGGTATTTCGACGCGGCCAACGTCCGGCTCCGGGCGCTGGACGTCCCGGGACTGTCCTCGACTTGACCGCCGACCCGCGCCGACCGCAGAAAGGCATTGCCCATGGCTTCTGTGCTCCCCCACCGCTCGCCGGATGTCCTCGCCGGGCCGGCGCCCGGCCCCTCCGCACCGGCCCTGGCCGGCCGGGCCGTCACCGTGGCCACGGTGGCCGCCGCGTCCCTCGCGAGCGGACTGCTCCAGGCGGCCGGCGTCACGCTGCGGCACGGCCGCGAGCGGGGAAGGCAACGGTTCTCGCGGGAGATCACCCGCACGGTGGCCCGGCTCGGCCCGACCTTCGTCAAGTCGGCTCAGGTTCTCGGCACCCGGCGTGACGTGATACCGCCGCGACTGTGCGACGAGCTGTCGGCGTTGCAGGACAACGTGCCGGCGCTGAGCCCCCAGCAGAGCGAGGCGGCCCTGCGCGAGGTCTTCGGCGGCGAGCTGGACACCTTGTTCGCCACCGTGGACTACCGGCCGGTGGCCAGCGGCAGCGTGGCGTGCGTCTACGCGGCCACCCGGCACGACGGCAGCCCGGTCGCGATCAAACTGCGCCGGCCGCGGATCGGTTCGCGCATGGCCACCGACCTCGAGCTGCTGCGACGCGGCGCCCGGGTGGTGGCCCGGCTTCCGCTGTTCCACGGCGTACCGGTCAAGGAGGTCGTCGCGCACCTGTGCGATTCGGTGATCGGGCAGCTCGACTTCCTGCGGGAGGGCGCCGACCTGGAGAGGTTGCGGGCCGATCTGGGCGCGGTGGCCCGGGTGCGGGTGCCCCGGGTGCACGAGGATCTGAGCCGCGACGGGGCCATCGTGATGGATTTCGTGCCGTCGCTGTCGGTCGGCACCAGCGCGGCCTGCCCGCCCAACATGCGGCGCACGTTCGCGGCCACCACCATGGCGGTGGTCTACGAGATGCTGTTCATCAACGGCTTCGTGCACTGTGACCTGCACCCGGGCAACCTGTACTTCACCCGGGGCGGCCAGGTGATCGTGCTCGACGCGGGGTTCAGCGTGCAGCTGTCGGACCGGATGCGCCGGCTGTTCGCCGACTTCTTCCTCAACATGTCGGCGGGCCGGGGCGACAAGTGCGCGGCCATCGTGCTGCAGAGCGCGATCGGGCTGGCCGCCGACGCGGACGTGCCCGCCTTCAACGCGGGGGTGACCGACCTCGTGGCCCGCAGCCACCGCCTGTCGGCGAAGCAGTTCAGCTTGATCGCTTTCGCCGGTGAACTGTTCGACCTGCAACGCCGGCACGGTGTCGCGGCCTCACCCGAACTGGTCTTTCCGCTGCTGTCCCTGCTCGTGGTGGAGGGCACCGTACGCGAACTGGACCCCGAACTGGATTTCCAGGAGACGGCCAAGCCGGTGCTCAGGCGCGCCCTGTTCGGTCTCTGAGCACGGTGATCGAGCGGAAGGCCCCGGCACACCCGTGCCGGGGCCTTCGGAATCTCGGACAGGACTCAGGACCAGCGGGCCGTGCCTCCCGTACGGGCGTCGGCGACCACACCGGGCCACACCGCGGTGGCCAGCGGCACCTCGTGCGGGCCCGGGCGTTCGGTTCCCGGCAACTCGACCGGCCACTGCGACACCCGTTCGCGCAGCACCACATCGGCCGACGTTTCGCCGGCGGCCTCGCTCAGTTCGACGCCCTGGGCGCGGCCGCCGGCGATCAGCGCTTCGAGCAGAGGCGCCAGCCGGGGACCGCCGGGGACGAAGACGGCCAGCCGCAGCGCGGCCCCGTCCCCGGTGGTCCCCGTGGGGCCGGCCGGGGCCGCGGCAGTGGCTCCGCAAGCGAGTAGCGCCTCCGGCAGCCCGGACCGGTCGATCCGGCCGGCCGGCAGCACCTGCCCCCGGACCGGCTGCAGGCTGTACACGACCTCGGGGGTCGCGCCGGACCATGCGCCGGCCGGCGGGGGCATCGGATCCCAGCCGAGCACGCCGAACCAGGCGGCGGCCGGCCCGCCCGTCTCGGCCCCGGGTCGCAGCGAAAGCTCGATGCGGCCGGTCGGCCGCCGGCGGACCGGGTCGGTCTGCGGATCCCATCGGGGGTTCGGTTCCAGGGCGAAGTCGCCGCCCGGGGACAGCTGCCGCACGATCCGGTACGGGCCGGCCGACGGGCAGCAGCGGTAGAGCTCGGGGCTGTCCGGCACGTAGTAGTCGTACTCGCGGGGGGCAGCCGCCGAGTACCCGGTGGCGAGCAGGTCGAGCACCCCGTCGTGGGCCGCCGTCAGCCGGACGATCAGCGTCTTGTCGTCGGCCGCCCGCAGGCCGGGAACCGGTGTGTGCCGCTGGAACTGGGCGAGGGCCGGCGCGTGCGGTTCCCAATGGCCGAAGGCGTCGTCGTAGGCCGCGTAGTACTCCGCCATCCCTTCGATCATCGCGGCGAAGACCGGCCGGACCGGCCGGGCGTCCGGGTGCGCGGTGCGTTTGATCCCCCGGACGAAGTCGGCCGCGGTGATCTCGCGGGCGGCCTGGGCGTCCCACCGGACGCCCGGGCGCAAGCGGATCCGGATCGTGCGTCCCCGGTCGGCGATGTCGCCGTTGGCGGCCGTGGGCAGTTCCACGGCGGCGTCGGCGACCGGCCGGACGGCGCCGGGACCGGCCGGATAGGCGAACAGCTGACGGGTGAGCAGCCGGAGCACCTGGCCGGTGCGCAGGTCATCGGGCCGGTCGAGCCGGCCCGTGGGGGCGGGGCCGGTGAAGTGCAGGACGCGGGGCGGAGCTTCGATGGTCACGCGCCGGTCACCTCGCTTTCCGTCTCGGGGATCGGGCTGGCCGCGCTGAACCGCAGCCGCGAGGCCGGGTGGCCGGGGTCGCCTTCGCAGTCCACGACGACGATCTGGCCGGGGCGCAGTTCGTTGAACAGGATCTGCTCGGAGAGGGTGTCTTCGAGGTCGCGCTGGATCGTGCGGCG